>CAKTGQ010000020.1 GCA_934561555.1 uncultured Faecalibacterium sp.
CTTTTTTCTACTATTGATTCGCATCTTTGGGAGAGCTGGCAAAGCCGTCAGGCTTTGACTGAGAGGGCGCACGCCGTTGCTCTCAGTGCTAAAGTGTCAAGTGCAAATAAGAAACCTTCCCGCCATACCAAAAGCTCCCCCCTCGGGGGAGCTGGCATCGCGCAGCGATGACTGAGAGGGTTCTGTTCCTCGTCAAAACCGCAAGACTGTATTTCATACAAGAACAGTTTTCGGGGCAGTTTTGCAAAAGCTTACAAAAAACGCCGTTTTGGGCTGCAAAATGCCTGAAAGCACTTCCTCTTTTTTGCCGTATATGCTATAATGACAACTGTTCTCGTGTAAGAAACAGGAAAATGTACGCACTAGGCGTACAGTGTAAGAGGAGTGTTACGATATGAAAACCTTGAAAGCGGTTGTAGCAAAATACAACCAGACCAGCCTGATCCTGCGCATCCTGATCGGCCTGGCAGTCGGTTCGGTGCTGGCACTGGTAGTGCCGGGCGCAGGTTGGGTAGGCGAGCTGGGCAACCTGTTCGTCGGTGCGCTGAAGGGCATTGCCCCGGTGCTGGTGTTCGTCATTGTGGCAAGCGCGCTGGCACAGGGCTCGTCCAAGCTGGATCGCCGCTTCGGCACCGTGATCTGGCTGTACATGCTCACCACCTTTCTGGCGGCAGCCATCGCGGCCATCACCAGCTTTATGTTCCCGGTCACGGTGGTGCTGGCCGATGCGGCACAGTCCGACGTGATCCCGCAGGGCTTGGGCGAGGTGCTGAGCACCCTGCTGACCAACTTTGTGGCAAACCCCGTCAGCGCCCTGATGAGCGGCAACTACATCGGCATCCTGTTCTGGGCCTGCATGTTCGGCATTGCCATGAAAAACATCGGCGCAGAGAGCACCAAGGTCTTTCTGGCCAACACCGCCGATGCCGTTTCCCGGATCGTGCGCTGGATCATCAATCTGGCACCTTTCGGCATCATGGGTCTGGTGTACACCAACGTTTCCGGCAACGGTCTGGCCATCTTTACCCAGTACGGCAAGCTGCTGGCGCTGCTGGTGGGCACTATGCTGTTCATGGCGCTGATCGTCTCCCCCTTTATCATGTTCATCTACCTGCACTGCAACCCGTACCCGCTGGTATTCCGCTGCCTGAAGGAGTCCGGTCTGACCGCCTTCTTCACCCGCAGCTCTGCCGCCAACATCCCCGTGAATATGTCCCTGTGTGAAAAGCTGGGTCTGGACAAGGACATGTACTCCGTATCCATCCCGCTGGGTGCTACCATCAACATGGACGGTGCAGCCATCACCATCACTATCATGACGCTGGCAGCGGCCAACACCTTGGGCATTCAGGTGTCTCTGCCTGCCGCCATCGTGCTGAGCGCCATGAGCGCTCTGGGCGCCTGCGGCGCTTCCGGCGTGGCCGGCGGCTCTCTGCTGCTGATCCCCATGGCCTGCTCGCTGTTCGGCATCTCCAACGACATCGCCATGCAGATGGTGGGCGTAGGCTTCATCATCGGCGTGGTGCAGGACTCGGTGGAGACCGCGCTGAACTCTGCCGGTGACGTGGAATTTGCCGCCACCGCCGAGTATCACCAGTGGCTCAAGGAAGGCAAGCCCCTGCCGGCTTTCCTGAAGGGCTGATAACCTTATAGCATAAGCAAAGCAGCCGCTGCACGAGAAAGTGCGGCGGCTGCTTTTTATGTGGGACGATTGAGAATGGTCTCCGCTGGCGCTCTGACCATATTCAGCGGAAAGGTTTCCTGCTGACCTTCAGCGGGCTGAACCCTCTCAGGCGCTCCCGCGCCAGCTCTCCCGAAGGGAGAGCCAAGGTCTAAGGCTCGTTGCTAAAGTGTTAGGAACAACGAGAAAGCTTCCGGCAGTACTCTTGGCTCTCCCTTTGAGGAAAGACTTCCCCCGCTCCGGGGGAAGATGTCGCGCAGCGACAAAAGGGGGAATCTGGCAAGCACGACAGGGCTTGACTGAGAGGGCGCACGCTGTTAGCCCTGTTGTTAAAGTACCAAAAGTAATGAGATACCTTCCCGCCACGCAAAAAAGCTCCCCCTTGAGAGGACGGATTTCCCCCGGCCGGGGGAAAATGTCACCTTTGGTGACAAAAGGGGGAATCTGGCGAACGAATGTGAGCCTGAGAGAGTTTATTCCCCAAACAGCACTACGGCGTAGCGCACACCGTCCTTTACCACATAGGCAACGCCCAATTTGGTTTTGCCGACAGCAGCGGACTTCATGGTGTCGGTCACGGTGCCATCTTTAGGCAGGACAAAGCGGATGTAGTCTTTTCTGGAATCCAGATCCGTGTCAATGTAAAAGCCCGGGACAAAATCGTTTGCACCATAAACACCCATGCTCATATCTTCAAATGCAGCGGCATAGTTGTGCTGTAAAAGTTTGATTTTTGCACTGTCATTGGCACTGCCAATGCGGGAAAGCTCCGTCTTTTCTGCATTGACAGAGCAGGACACCGAAGTATCTGCGACCCAGCTTGCGATGCTGTAAGCCTTTTCGCTCAGTTCTGCGTTATAGGTCACGCCGAACTTGCCGCACAGCGCCTTTGCGCTATCGGCGTCCGAGTGCTTGGGACCCATGGGTGCGCCCACGCTGGCATCGCAGGCGGTGAACACGGTCAGTGCCATCAGGCCGACCAGCAGGCAGGCCAGCAGTTTTTTCCAGTTTTTCATAAAACGATGCTCCTTTCCGTTGCGGGTCTGCATCCGGTGCGGCAGACGCAGTTTTTGCTTTCTTCTGCATCCATGATACCCTTTTTTAGCGGGAAATGCAATCGTTTTGGCGCAAAAAACAGGCTGCCGTGCAAAAACACGGCAGCCTGCGAAAAAGTTTTATTTTGCGTACTCCACAGCGCGGCTCTCGCGGATGACGTTGACCTTGATCTGGCCGGGGTAATCCAGCGTGTCCTCGATCTTTTTGGCGATAGCACGTGCCAGCAGGATGACCTGATCGTCGCTGATGACGTCGGGCTTGACCAGAATGCGCACTTCGCGGCCTGCCTGTACGGCAAAAGCCTGCTCCACACCCTCGAAGCCGGAGGAGATCTCCTCCAGATTTTCAAGGCGCTTGACGTAGCTTTCCACGTTCTCGCGGCGGGCACCCGGGCGGGCGGCGCTGATGGCGTCGGCAGCCTGAATGATGAAGGCCAGCGGGGTCTTGGGCTCCACGTCGCCGTGGTGTGCCTCAATGGCGTGGATGATCTGGGTGTTCTCCTTGTACTTGCGGCAGATGTCCACGCCGATCTGGACGTGGCTGCCCTCGATCTCGTGATCCAGTGCCTTGCCGATATCATGCAGCAGACCGGCGCGGCGTGCCATGGTGACATTCACGCCCATCTCGCCTGCCAGCAGACCGGCCACCCAAGCCACTTCCATGCTGTGGGTCAGGGCGTTCTGGCCAAAGCTGGTGCGGTACTTCAGTCGGCCGATCAGCTTGATCAGGTCGGGGTGCAGGCCGTGGATGCCCAGCTCCATCACCGCGCGCTCGCCCTCGCGCTTCATCTGCAGCTCCAGATCGTGACGGCACTTTTCCACCGTCTCCTCGATGCGGGCGGGGTGGATGCGGCCATCGCCGATCAGGCGCTCCAGCGTCATGCGGGCCACCTCGCGGCGGGTCTGATCGAAGGAGGACAGGGTGATGGCCTCCGGGGTATCATCGATGATGAGATCCACGCCGGTAGCAGTCTCCAGCGCGCGGATGTTGCGGCCCTCGCGGCCGATGATGCGGCCCTTCATCTCATCGCTGGGCAGCGGCACCACGCTGACGGTGGTCTCGCTGCAATGGTCGGCAGCGCAGCGGCTGACGGCCTGTCCGATGAGGTTGCGGGCGATATTATCGCAGTTTTCCTTCAGGTCGGTCTCGTAGGCGGCAACGCGCACGGCCTTTTCGTGGGTCAGCTCCTCGTCCACCTTGTGCAGCAGCACCTCGCGGGCGTCCTCCTGGCTCAAGCCCGCCAGCGTTTCCAGACGCTCCATCTCCTTGGCGCGCAGAGCGTCGATCTCTGCCAGACGCTCCTCGGCCTCGGCGGCGCGCTTTTTCAGCTCTTCTTCCTTCTTTTCCAGCGCTTCGGTCTTGCGGTCCAGAGCCGTTTCCTTCTGGTCGATGCGGTTCTCCTGACGGCTGATCTCCGCACGGCGCTGCTTGATCTCCTTGTCGGCCTCTGCCTTCTGGGCATCGACCTCGGCTTTCAGACGGAAAGCCTCGTCCTTTGCTTCCAGAACCGCTTCCTTGCGCTTCTGGTCGGCGGTCTTGATCGCCTCGTTCACCAGCCGGGTAGCCTCGGCTTCGGCGCTGCCGATCTGGGCTTCGGCGGTCTTTTTACGGTTGTTGTAACCAATAAAATAGCCCGCAGCCACGCCGACAGCAGCAACGATCAAGACCACGATCACTCCGATCGCGATCATTGCGTTCACTCTCCTTTGTTTCAATTCAATGCAAATTAAAGCAGGAGACGCTGCGCAGCAGGACACGGGCAATGATATAGAAAGAGCTTTCAATGCAAAAAGTGACACCAAAACCATACGCACCACCAAAAACCGGCGGCACGGGCAAAAGCATACGGCTTTTCTCTCTACGGTTCCATTTTATATCAAACAGGCACGCTTTGCCTGAAACGGGTACAGGGTCACACACAAACCTGCGTACAGCGTCTTTGATTCCATACTACTAAATATAGTACGAAACATTTGCCCGCTTGTCAAGAGGAAAACCCTGCCCGCAGAACATTTTGTGCAGAAAAACAAAAATAAGAACGAACCCTCTCAGGCGCTCCCGCGCCAGCTCCCCCGAGGGGGGAGCTTTTTGCATCTTCCGGTCAGCGCCAATAAAGCTCCCCCTTTCGGGGGAGCTGGCACGCCGTCAGGCGTGACTGAGAGGGTTCATTCTCACCCCTGCAAACCAAAAAGGCTGCCCCGGAGAACGGAGCAGCCCTTCTGGTTTGTGATGAAAAGAAGAAAATGAAGGAGATAGCTTGTTATTTGGCGGCTTTTTCGCCCTCCGGGAAGATGATCTTATTCACGAAGAAGAAGATGACCATGGAGATACCGCCGTTCAGCACGGTGGTGCCGATGTTATAGATGAAGTCCGGTACCAGCAGACCAGCCACTGCCACCCAGATGCAATTGATGGAGTTGACGATGCAGGTGATGACACAGAACGCCAGCACATACCAGCCGATCTGCTTTGCCAGATTGCCCTTGCTGCGGAACACGAAATTGCGCTGGATGGGGAAGTTGATGCACTCGCCGATGACCATGGCGATCATGTAGGCGCAGAAGTAGGGCAGACCGCCGTGGGCGGCGTCGTAGCCGAGGATGTTCCACTTGAAGGTCTCGCCGAAGAGGGTGATGTCGATGCCCGGCCAGCCGAAATCCACCACCGGCAGGCTGGCAAAGGCCTTGGGCAGGAACTGCAGCAGCAGGTACTTGAACACAGTGATGAGGTTGGACACGATGACGAACAGGCCGCCCTCGCGCACCCACTTGGCAGCGGCGGGGTGCTTTGCCGCGAAGTTATTCCAGAAATTCATAGCCTGCTTCCTTTCAGCTGTTTTTCAAGCGCTCTTCCATGCGGCTGTTCAGCACGAGGTTCTTCACGGCCTCCAGGATCACCCGCACAAGGCCGATGACCCAGAAGCCCTGCAGCTCCATCACGATGCCGTCCACCATGCCCATGCTGATGGCGCCGTTGGTCATTTTGGCCAGCGCCCGCAGGGGCATATTGTACTGGAACAGGATGTTCAGGTCGGGCTTGCCTTTTTTGATGCTGCGGCGCAGCAGGGCGCCCAGCACGGCAGCCGCCAGCCAGCCGATGGGGCTGCGTCCGTGCCCCATCTCGCCCAGCGTCATGTTGCGGTCGATGTGTACCTTGTTCTCTGGGATGGCGCGCCCCAGCAGCGCTTCGAATTCATCATCCGGTACATTCTGGATATTGGCTGTGCAGTAATGACCCAGCTTTTTGCCCACGTAGGGGTCGGGTGCGCCGGTGCCCGCCACCGTGACGGCGGCAGTCAGACGGATGTCGGCGCTGGAAGCGCCCACCAGCAGCTGATAGCTGCCGCCCTCCACCTCCCAGCGGTCGGTCTTGACGTTCCAGTAGCGGAACGCCTTGTCGTCCAGCGGGATGGTGACGGTCTTGCTCTCTCCGGCTTCCAGCTGCACCTTCACAAAGCCCTTCAGCTCCTTGGCGGGGCGGAAAATCGTTGCATCCGGCTTTGCCACATAAAGCTGCACCACCTCGGCACCTGCACAGCTGCCGGTGTTGGTGACAGTCAGGGTCACGCCCTTTTCGTCCGCCTTCAGGTCACTGTATGCAAAGCTGGTGTAGCTCAGGCCGTAGCCGAAGGGGAAGGCGGTGGGCACACCGGCGGTGTCGTAGTAGCGGTAGCCCACATACAGGCCCTCGCGGTACTCCACAGTGGGGCCGTCGCCGCCGAAATGCGCCTTTGCGGGGGTATCGGCGTAGCTGCGCGCCCAAGTCTCTGCCAGCTTGCCGCAGGGGTTCTGCGCGCCAGTGAGCACCTCGACCAGTGCGCCCGCACCGGCCTGACCGCCCAGACAGCCGTAGACCAGCGCCTTGCAGTCCTTGACCCAACCGCTTTCCAGCGAGGAGCCCGCACTCAGCAGCACCACCACGTTGGGGTTTACCGCCGCCACAGCGGACAGCAGTTCCAGCTGGTTTTCGGCCAGCTTCATGTCGGCGCGGTCAATGCCCTCGCTCTCCTTGATCTCATCCAGACCCATGCACAGCAGCACCACATTGGCGTTCTTTGCCAGCTGCACCGCCTCGGCTTTCAGTGCCTCGTCGGGCTTGCCCTGCCGGTCAAAGCCCTTGGCGTAGCCGACGCTGTTCAGGCCGCTCTCGGCAAGGCAGTCCAAGAAGGAATCCACCTTGATGGAGTTGACGGCGCTGGAGCCTGCACCCTGATAGCGGGGCGTCTGGGCAAAGTCGCCGATGACCGCCACCTTTTCCCCCTTTGCAAGGGGCAGCAGGCCGGTTTCGTTCTTCAGCAGCACGATGCTCTGGGCAGCAGCCCGGCGTGCCAGTGCGTGGTGGGCGTCAGCATCGAACTTGCCGGGTGCGGCGTCCACTGCTGCCTTGGTGGTGAACACCAGTTCCAGCAGCTCGTCCAGCCGGGCGTCCACGTCCGCCTCGGTGATTTTGCCGGTCTGCACCGCTTTCATCAGTTCCCGGACGGCATCCCCGCCGGGGGCAGGCATTTCCAGCGTAGAGCCGTTCTTTACGCCGAGGGCGTGGTCGTTGCTGCCGCCCCAGTCGGTGACTACTGCGCCGTCAAAGCCCCAGTCCCCGCGCAGGATATCCATGAGCAGGTGGGTGTTCTCGTTGGCGTAGGTGCCGTTGATGAGGTTATAGGCGGACATGATGGTCTTGGGCTGCGCCTCTTTGACCACCATCTCGAAGCCGGTCAGGTAGATTTCCCGCAGGGTGCGCTCGTCCACGATGGAATCCGAGGCCATGCGGCGCAGCTCCTGACTGTTCACCGCAAAGTGCTTGGGGCAGGCGGCAACGCCGTTTTTCTGGATGCCGCGGACGTAGGCCGCAGCCATCTTACCGGCAAGGTAGGGGTCCTCCGAGAAATACTCGAAGTTGCGGCCGCACAGGGGGCTGCGCTTGATGTTCAGGCCGGGGCCCAGCAGCACCGACACGCCCTGTGCCGCGGCCTCCTCGCCCATGGCTGCGCCCACAGCCTCGCCAAGCTCCGGGTCCCAGCTGTTGGCAACGGTGGCCGAGGTGGGGAAGCAGGTGGCGGGCACACTGGGGTTCAGACCCAGATGGTCGGCAGCGCCCGCCTGCTTGCGCACGCCGTTGGGGCCGTCCGACAGGGTAATGGCCGGGATGCCCTTGCCCGGCAGCGCCCGGGTGGTGAACACCGTGCCGCCGCTCAGCAGGGCGCATTTTTGTTCCAGATTCAAGCTGTTGATGATATCTGTATGTTTCATGGCATTTTCCTCTTTGCCTTTTCAAATCCAGAAAAGGCCCGCTGTTTTTTACGCAGCGGGCCTTTTATCTGGTTTCAGTTCAGGTGCTGCATCCGTTCAGAATGTCTTGCCCGGAATCAGGCGTTGACTTCCTCTTCCTTGCGCTTTGCATAGCCCTTTTTGACCACCAGAACTTCCAGTGCGATCAGAGCGGCTGCCAGCACAACATCCACACCGATCATCACCTTTTCCCAACCGGGCATACCGGGGTTCAGGTTCTCAGGGTAGTAAGCACGGGAGTTTGCCACAGTGTACAGGATGTTCTTGCAGGCCTGACGTGCGGACACCAGAGCGGTAGCGCTGGTGGTATCGGTCAGGTGGTTGGTCTCGGTGTCGTAGTTGACCAGGCAGAAGTCGCCGCCGTTGCGGATCAGGCGGTCAGAATCCTGATAGCCGTACACACCGTAGTAGTCGGTCAGCACCATGCCCACGAAGCCCCACTCGCCGCGCAGGACATCGTTCAGCAGGGCAGAGCAGTTGCCGGCATAGGTGTTGCCGATGTAGTTGAAGGAGGACATGGCAGCGTGGCAGTCAGCTGCCTTGATGCACTGCTCGAAGGGCTTCAGGTAAATCTCGCGGATGGCCTGCTCGGTGGACCAGGTGCAGAGCATACCGTAGCGGTTGGTCTCCTGGTCGTTGAGGGCAAAGTGCTTCATGAAGGCGTAAACGCCCTGCTCCTGAGCGCCCATGATGGCGTTGGAAGCCATCGCACCGGACAGTACGCCGTCCTCAGCGTAATACTCGAAGTTACGGCCTGCAAAGGCAGAGCGGTGGATGTTCATAGCCGGTGCGTACCAGCCAGAAACATTCATGTCGTCGGCCATCTTGCCGATGGAGGTGCCGAAGTCGTGTGCCAGATCGGTGTTCCAGGTGGCTGCGATCATCACAGCGGAGGGGAAGCCGATGGAACCCTGCCGGGTGAAGTTGTTGTTGATAGAGGCAGGACCGTCGCAGTCGATGGCCTGCACCTTGCCGATGGAATCCACTGCCACAGTCTGGAAGCCGCCCAGAGCAATGAGCTTGTCCATGTCAGAGACAGTGAGCTGATCCAGGAAGGTATCCCACTGGGCGTCGTTGTAATCCACGCCCACCATGTCCTTCAGCTTCAGGCCGTTCTTGGCACCGGTGGTGGGAGCCACATCGTCGGCGTTGTTGAAGTCCTCGGGGTTCCAGTTGGAGTTGTTGTAGAAGGTAGCCTTAGCCTCTGCCGGCAGCTCGAAGTCTGCGGGAGCAGCGGTAGCCTCGGCGTAGTTGGCAAAGCCGTTTGCGCGGGACAGGTAGGTCACATTGCCCTCGGCAAAGTCGAACTTGTTGTCAGCGACCTCCACATCGCTCTCACGCTTGTTGGAAGCGTCGTAGACGATGTCGGAAGCCACATTGTAGACCTTGGAATCCAGAACGGTGTGGGAGTCGGCGTTGATGCTGATGACGTAATCGCCCTTTTCCAGCACATAGCAGCCCTTGCCGTAGGTATCGTAGGAGGCCATATCCTCGGCCTTGAAGGTAACGGTGACGTTCTCGGAAGCGCCGGGAGCCAGCTCAGAAGTCTTTGCAAAGCCGATCAGGTTTGCAGAAGCCTTCTCAATGCCGCCGTTGGTGTACGGAGGATTATAGTAGACCTCCACGACCTCCTTACCGGAGGCAGAACCGGTGTTGGTGACGGTGACATCCACAGTGATGGTGCCGTCAGCTTCGGTAACGCTGTTCAGGGTCTGGGTGAAGGTGGTGTAGCTCAGGCCGCGGCCGAAGGGATACACCACAGTCTTGTCGTAGTCGATGAGGCCCTCGGCGGCGGCAGTCTCGTAGAACTTGTAGCCCACATAGATGCCTTCCACATAGTTCACGAAAGCAGGGATGGTGTCGGTGCCAAAGGCGTTGGCCTTGAACTCATCCATGTTGGTGTAGGTGAAGTTGCCAAAGTTGTTCGCAGTGGGGGTCTGGGTCAGGTCGTACACAAAGGTATCGATGGTACGGCCGGAGGGGTTCACATCACCGCAGAGGATGGAGCCCAGTGCGTTGAAGCCGCTCTGGCCGGTGCCGGCGCACCAGATAACGCTCTTGATCTGGCTGTAGTCCTTGACCCAGCCCAGCTCCATGGCGTTGGCACTGTTGTAGACCACAACGACCTTATCAAAGTTCTTGCAGACCAGGTCCATCATGTCCTTTTCAGTCTTGGACAGCTGCAGGTAGTGGTCGCCGGGCTCAAAGTCATTGTAGCTGTGGCCTGCGTCGTAGGTGACCTGAGACACATCGGTGGGCAGGTCAGCACCCTCGCCGCCCACGCGGGTGATGACTACCATGGCGGTATCAGAGAAAGCCTTGGCGTTGTTCATCATCTCGTCGGTGTACTGTGCAGCCTCCGGCTCCGGCAGGGTCCAGTCCTGAGCGAACATACCCACCTCCGGGCGGTCAGCACGGTAAGAGGTGTAGAAGTCGCTCAGCTCAGTATTCAGCTCAAAGCCGGCGTTCTTCAGGCCCTCCAGCAGGGTAACGGTGGGGTAGGCGTCGGACAGCGCACCGGAACCGGTGCCGCCGTAGCAGGGGTTGGTGGAAGCCCAGCCAAAAACGTTCAGCTTGCTGTTCTTGGCCATGGGCAGGGTGCCGTCGTTATCCAGCAGGACGATGCCTTCATCGGCAATGTTCTCGCACAGCTGGGTAGCGGATGCCACGTTCTCCTCGCTGACCTTGCCGTTGCCGGTGGCAAGGGTGACCATGGAGTACATGGGGCCGGTCAGGATCAGGTTCACGGTGATAGCCAGCGCCAGCACCATGCCCAGACCCGCCTGCCAGCGGATCAAATACTTTTTGGACTTGCTCTGCTTACGGCAGGCGATCATGACTGCGATCAGCAGAACTGCTACGACACCAAAGCCGATCAACTGCGATTTGATCGAGTTGAGAACCTTGATGACGTCATCCATATTGATGGACAACATAGTTTTCTCCTCCTTGTTTTGTCGAATCGGACAACGGCAGGGGACGCCCCTGCCAGCTTGCCTTTATGATACCAGAAATTGCCGGAGAATTTTCAATTTGTTCACAAACTGTCGTTTTGGACGCACAATTTGCAAAAGTTACAAGATGATTTCAAATTTTATTGTGCTAATACACAAATATTACCGGGTCGTATTTGTGCACCCTGCCAGACAACAAAAAAAAGGCAGGGGATGCCTGCCGTAAAAAATCATTTGTTTTTGGGTAGCGGGAACAGGATGCGCAGGGTGCACCAGTTGTTTTCCCAGTGCAGCGTCATGCTGCCGCCGTGCTGCCCGACGGTGGTGCGGACGCTTTTCAGATCCGACCCCTGCTTGGGCAGACCGTCTGCATCCAATGCGGGGGCTGTCTCTGTATAATGCTCGAACCGCAGCATGGCAAAGCCGCCCTGACTGTACACCGCCACCTTGATGAGCCGCTTTTCGGGGTCCGGCTCGGCGCGGACAGCGGCAATGGCGTTGTCCAGCGCCACGCCCACGATGGTGCACAGCTCCCGGATGGTGAGAAAGCTCAGCATCCTGCCGTCCGCCACGCTGGTGATGGTGATGTTCTCCTGCTGGCATTCCATGGTCTTGGCGGTGAGCAGGGTATCCAGCACCGGGTTGCCGGTCTTGTTCTCGGCCTCGTACTGGCGGATGTTCTGCTCCATGGCAGCAATGGCGGCGTTCTGCTTGGTCTGGTCCTGCTCCTCCCGGATGCGGGCAAGCTGGACTTTCAACTCATGGTACCGCCGGTTGATGAGGTTGATGCCCTCCTTGCTGCGCTTGTACTGCTCGTACTGGCGGTGCAGCACCTCGTCCATGGCGGCAAGCTCGCTGTGCAAGGCGTTCTCCCGCAGCTGCTCATGCTGCACGGTCAGGATCAGCACGCCGGAAAAATCCACCAGCGTGCGGATGGAAAAGATGCTCATGTTGATATCGCTGCCCGGCAGAAAGCCCAGATTGCTCACCGCAAAGGCGGTCAGCGCCAGCATGACCGCCGTCAGGGCGGCGCTGCCGCTGATCTGCAGATGGCTGGCGGGCTGGGGGCTGATATGCAGCCAATAGCACATTCCCCCGAACAGCGCCCCGTACACCAGCGCCAGCAGCAGCAAAGAAAGTGGCTCCCACGGGCTGCGGGCGGGCCAGAGGGCGCAGTGCAGCTGCCACTCCACGCTGGCGGCAAATTCTGCCAGAATAAACGCCCGGGCGCAGTGATACCCGGCCTCCAGCAGGGTGATGCTCCACATACCCCATAGATATAGGTAGGAAAACCCGATGGCTATTATCATGCAGGGGATCCAGAGCCCGCCGGGCACATTGCCTGTCAGCCCCAGAAAGGCCGACAGCACCACCACCCACAGCAGGGTGACGCCCACGGTAGCTGCCTTGGAAAAGCGGGGCGCAAGTGCCGGTGTGAACAACAACACCGCCAGACATTCGGCAAGGGCGGTGTACAGCCGGGGGATATCCGGCAGCACGGTCATGAGCCCTCACCTCCGATGTAATCGGTCAGTGCGGCAAGAAAGGTCTTGCGCTTGGGGCGGCTGACCTGCAGCTCGCAGGGGCCCACCTGTACGGTGCTCTGCCGCAGCTCCCGCACCTGTGCCAGATTGACAAGGTAGCCGCTGTTGCACCGGGCAAAAGGGCAGTCCGCCAGCTTTTCCTCAAAGGTCTTGAGGGCGCCGGGGGCGGAAAAATTGCCCTCATCGGTGTAAAAGTTCACCCGGTGCCCCTCGCTTTCCAGATAATAGATGCTTGCGGTGTCCAACCGCCGCAGCCCGCCCTCCACCGACACGGTCAGGTAGCGTTTTTCCCGCTTTTCCAGCCGGGCAACGGCCTTGAGCAGCTGCTGCGAAAAGGCAAAGTAGGGCACCGGTTTCAGCACATAGTCCAGCGCCCCCACCGAGTAGCCCCGGATGGCATACTGCGCCATATTGGTGATAAAGATCAGGATGACGTCTGCATCCATCTGCCGGATGCGCTCTGCCGTGGTCATGCCGTCCAGATGCTTCATCTCCACATCCAGAAAAATAATGTCGTAGACCGCGCGGTAATTGTCCAGAATATCCACGCCGTCCGCAAAGACTGATACCTCAAACTCTGTCCCGTACTGCCGGGTATACCGCCGGACATACTCCTGCAATACCCCCTGTACCTCCGCGTCGTCCTCTACGATCGCCACCCGGATCATGACCGCACCTCCCTTACCACACCTTTGTGGAACTGTTACGGCTCTATTATAGCGCAATCACGCCGGGTTTGCCAAGGGGCATCCGCACAAAAGGCAGGGCAGCCCACAGGCCACCCTGCCCTTTGCAGTTTCAGGAGAGGATATTAAGTTTTTATCGGACGACTGCGGTATCCGCGTGATCCGGCACATAATCTGTAAAATCCACACCGATGCCCGGGGTCTCCGGGGCGGTGAAATAGCCGTTCACCGGCTGGACGACCGGCGTGACCAGCTGGGTGTACTCATCCAGCAGGGTCTTTTGGTGATGCTCGTGGATGATAAAGTTGGGGATGGCGGTCTCGGCGTGGACGGCTGCCATCTCGGCGATACCGGTACCGGCGGTGTGCGCCTGCACGGTAATATCGTACACATGGGCGGCGGCAGCGATCTTCAAAAACTCGGTCAGACCGCCGCAGCTGCCGATATCGGGCTGGATGACATCCAGCGCCCGCTTTTCGATGAAAGGACGATAACCCCAGCGGCTGTAAATGCGCTCACCGGCTGCCAGCGGGATGGTGGTCTTGTCCTTGACGGCAAGGGTCAGCTCCGGGTTCAGCGGGGTGTTGACCTCCTCATAGAAATAGATGTTATAGGGTTCCAGCGCCTGTGCAAACTGGATGGCGGCACCGGTGTCGGTGTTGGCGTGGTTCTCGATGATGATATCCACATCCGGGCCCACCGCCTCGCGGATGGCGGCAACGCGGGCAATGCCCAGCCGCAGCGTCTGCTGGGAAAGGCGGCCGGTCAGCGCTTCCTTCGTGGGCTGCCCCTCGGCGTTGTGTGCCAGCACGTCCACCTTGATGGCATCATAGCCATCCTCCACGGCGCGGCGGGCTTCCTCGGCGTACTGCTCCACAGAGGTCAGCACCAGACGCCCCGGGTGGTTCCAGCCAAACTGGGTCTGGCTGGCGTAGGCACGCACCTTTTCGCGGGTCTTGCCGCCCAGCAGCTGGTACAGCGGCACGCCCAGTGCCTTGGCCTTGATATCCCACAGCGCAATGTCGATAGCGCTGATACCGGAGAACACCACCGTGCCGCCGCCCTGTCCCCAGAAGGTGTGCTTGAAAAAGTCCTCCCAGATGGCCTCGGTACGGAACGGGTCCTTGCCGATGATGCGGGCAGCCAGTTCCTTGACCATGGCAGCACCGGCGGCACCGCCCACGCCGTAGGCAAGACCCACCTCGCCTACGCCGTAAATGCCCTCGTCGGTATCCACCCGCACCAGAATGGGGCGCTGCCCGGTGGTGGGGCGCTTGTGGACGTGATAGATCGTGACCTGTGTGATCTTCATAAGGCAGTTCCTCCTCAGATGGTGTACTGGTCGGGCTGGGGCTCATCTTTGTGGTGCACCACCCGATCCAGAATTTTTTGTTCGTAGTATGCAAAGGACTGATCCCGCTCCCGGGGGCGTGCCAGCTCGATGGGCTGATCCATGGTGATCTCGCCCTCCTCGATCAGGATGACCCGGTCTGCCAGATACACCGCCTCGCCCACATCGTGGGTGACCAGCAGGGCGGTGATGCCTTTTTCTGCCCACAGCCGCTCGATCAGAGTCTGCATCTCCATGCGGGTCAGCGCATCCAGCGCGCCCAGCGGCTCGTCCAGCAGCAGGATCTTGGGGTCGGAAGCCAGTGCGCGCGCCAGCGCCACACGCTGCTTCTGCCCGCCGGAAAGGATACCCGGAAACTCGTCTGCCCGGTCGGCCAGACCTACCAGCCGCAGCGTATCCAATGCGGCGGCGCGGCTGTGGTCAGAGGCAAACAGCGCCACGTTTTCCCAGATGCGCTTCCACGGCAGCAGACGCGGCTCCTGAAACAGGAATTTGACCGGCGTGTCGGCGGCTTTGACCTGCTGCCCATCGATCTCCACAGTGCCGGAGGTGGGGGCGTCCAGCTGGGAGATGATGCGCAGCAGGGTGCTTTTGCCGCAGCCGGAGCGCCCCACGATGGCAATAAATTCGCCGGGGGCTACGGTCAGGTCTACGCCTTTGAGTACCTTATGGTCCCCGAACTGCTTGGTGATGCCGCGCAGCGCAAGGCGCGGTGTAGTTGTTGCGGCCATGGTCAGCCCCTCCCTTCTTTGCGCCAGACCAGCAGCTTGCGCTCCAGAAGCGAAGCCAGCTGATCCGACAGCACACCCAGAATACCGTACAGGATCACGCCCAGCACGATGACATCCATCAGCATATATTCGCGGGCGTTGGTGACCATGTAGCCGATGCCGGATTTTGCGGCCACCGTCTCGGCCACGATCAGGGTGACCCACATCCGGCCCAGCGACTGGCGCAGACCTACCAGAATGGACGGGAACGCACCGGGAAAAATGACGTGCCGGAACAGCGCAAAGCCGCGCAGGCCGTAGGCCTTTGCCATTTCCAGCAGGGAGGCGTCAATGTAGCGGATGCCGTGGAAGGTGTTCAGATAGATGGAGAAAAAGGTGCCGATGGCCACCAGTACGATCTTGGTGGCCTCACCGATGCCCAGCCACACGAGGATGAGGGGCATCATGGCAAGGTAGGGCACATTGCGCACCATCTGCACCGGGGTGTTCAGCAGCTTTTCTGCCGTGGGCGAAAGGCCGTTGACCACACCCAGCACAAAGCCGATGCTGCCGCCCAGCGCCAGACCCGCAAAGGCACGCACGGTGCTGATGCGGATATTTTCCAGCAGGGTGCCGTTGCGCAGCAGGCGGAGAAAGGCTTTCCACACGGCGGCAGGGGAGGGGATCAGGCTTGCACCGGTGGCGTGCAGAGTGGCCAGTGTCCACACCGCCAGCAGCGCCACCGGCACCACAAAGGGCAGGATACGGTTCAGCAGCTTGCGATCCATGGAAAAGCCTCCTCAGTACTGGGGCAGGGCGGCAAGCTCTGCATCAAAGGAATGGTCAAACAGTGGGGTCACGTCGATGGGAGAAGCGAACACGCCCAGCTTATAGAAGGTATCGGCAATATCCTGCTCGGAGGCGATGGTCTCGTCGCTGACGGGGCGCACGCTCAGATGGGTCTGGGCTTCCTCCTCGGTAAAGCGCTCCAGCACATCGTCCTTGTCCTCGCCGGTCAGGTCGGCGTAGAATTTGGCATACGCCTCGGGGTTCTGGCGCGCCCACTCGGCAGCTTCGTTGTAGCGGCTCAGCCAGTCCACAAGGGCGGCGTGGGTAGCGGCATCCGCAATGGAGTCCGGGGTGGCGTACCAGTAGTAGTCGCCGCTGAGGATGTCGGCGGCAGAGCGCAGGGTGGTGCAGCCCTTAGCCTTTGCGGTGCGGATGGCATTGCCGTAGCTGGCCAGCGCGTCCACCTCACCGGTCAGCACAGCGGACAGGCCGTCCGAGGTGGTCAGGGCAACGGCGTCGATGTCCGTCCATTCCAGCCCGGCTTCCTCCAGCATCTTTTCCAAGAAGTAATGGGCGGTGGTGTTCTTAACGTAGCCCACAGTCTTGCCCTTGAGCTGGGACACCTCGGTCAAGGTCGAGCCTGCCGGGATGATGAGTTCCTGATCCAGTGTGTGCATCCGGCGCACACCGATGATCTTGAAGTTGCCGCCGTTGGCCGCCTGACTGGCTGCAAGGGGCGGGATCTGGCTGCCGGTGCCCAGATCGATCTGCCCGGCAGCCAGCGCCTCCATGACCAGATTACCACCCTGCAGCACGGTGAAATCCACCTTGTAGGGGGTATCGTCCAGCCCTGCGGCCTGCACAAGGCCATGACCGTTGGAGGCAGAGGCCGCTGCAATGCGCAGTGTCACGCCGGAAAGGTCGATGCCGGAGGCAGATGCACTGCCGGAAGCAGCCGATGCAGCAGAGGACGCGCCGCCGCAGGCGGTCAGGGCAGCGGCAGCAGCGGCTGCACCCAGAACGGAAAGGAACTGACGGCGGGAAATACGGTTTTTCATTTTACTTGTCCTCCTCGGGCTTATAATCTTTGGGTGCAGATGCCGGGTCCAGCTCGTACTTGCTCTTGGGCAGGTCGGCGGTCAGCAGCCGCTTGTAGTAGGAGCCGGTGGTGTACAGGGCACCGGCGGGGTTGTGGCAGAGCACGCGGTCCTTGACGATGAGGTAGGTGACCGGCGCTTTGGAGTGCTTGATGAACAGGGTATCGTGGCCTACGCACAGGCCCATGATGATGTTCAGCTCGGTACCGGCTTTGTTCAAGATCTCGGCCTGCAATACCGGGTTGCAGAAGGCTTCAAAGTTGCCGGGCTGCAATTTGCCCTCCTCCGGGATGCCGATCTCGGTCTTATCGTGGGAGCCCACCTTGCAGGCTACTCCGTAGACCTCGATGCCCTTGGTACGGGCCACTTTTGCAAAGGCGTTGCACTCGTTCAGCAGGCCGATGCAGGTGGCTACGCCCACCTTTTTGTAGCCCATCCGCTTGATGAACAGCAGCGTCTCCTCCACGCGGGTGGCGCGGCCGTAAAATTCGCCCTCGATGCTGGCAGCGGTCAGCGCGATCTTGCGGTCGGTGCGGCTGTGCCGGTAGTGGTGCAGGGTCTTTTCCACAAGCTCGGTGTCGCCGGTGCTGGTCAGACACTCCTTGGGGTAGGCTTTCAGGTGGTTGGCGCAGTTGCCCACCGCGCAGTTTGCGCAGCTGAAACCGCAGGTCTTGATCTCGTCACTCATAATTACTTTCCCTCTCTTGGATCCTTCTCTTTTCCGGTGTGCCTGCCGCATTGCAGGCAACAAAAAACCGGGGGCTTTTTGCAAAGCTCCCGGGCGAAAACAAACTGACCTTTTGCTGAAAAGGGATGGCTTTATCCCTTGTGCAGCTTTTCTGCGGGCACAGCGGCAAAGCCCTGTGCCCGGTCAGTGCAATACGCCCGGGAGCAGGACATTCGTCCACATCGAAAATTCTGCCGCAGCAGAGCACCAAAATACTTATGCATGGCAGAACGCCCCTTTCTTTTTAGAATAAACCAACAAGGAAGATTGGTTATAGATTCAATGGCCGCAGTATACCATACGCAAACGGGTGTGTCAACCCCTTTTTTGCCGGTTTTACCAAATCCTGCGGTTTTCCTTTAGCAAGGTGCACAAGCGGCGCAGCACAAAAAGCAGCACCCCGCCGCCGGGAAAGGCGTGCGGGGTGCTGCTGCTATTCTTTAAAGAGGTCTCTTGCGGTCATGCCCAGTTCATCCGGCCGTAACGGGTGGTCAGCTGGCAGATCTCTTTTTGGAGCTTCTTGGTCAGCTGGGTCTTTTTCAGCCGCCAGCGCCAGTTTTGGCCTACGGTGGAGGGCTTATTGATGCGGGCGGCGTTATCCAGCCCCAGCCAGTCCTGCATGGGGATGATGCACTTTGCCGCTGCGCTGCGCAGGATCAGGGCGATCATGCTTTTATAAAGCTGCTCGTCCGGGGTGGCGTAGTCGTACAGGTAATCCCGCACCATGGCGCGCTCGGCGGCAGAGATGGTCTGGTACCAGGAAACCAGCGTCTCATTGTCGTGGGTGCCGGTATACGCTACGCTGTTCACCGGGTAGTTGTGGGGCAGGTAGTCGCTGGCGCTGCCGGTATCGCGGGAGTCAAAGGCAAATTCCAGCACCTTCATGCCGGGGAATCCGCTGTCCCGCACCAGCTGCCGCACGGTGTCGCTCATGTAGCCGAGATCCTCGGCAATGATCTCCCGCTTGCCCAGTGCCTGCTCCACCGCGCGGAACAGCTCGATGCCGGGGCCTTTTTCCCAGTGCCCATCCACGGCGGTCTCGCTGCCGTAGGGAATGGAGAAATACTCATCAAAGCCGCGGAAGTGGTCGATGCGCACCACATCGTACAGCTCGAAACAGTACCACAGCCGGGTGATCCACCACTGATAGCCGGTCGCGCGGTGGGCTTCCCAGCGGTAGAGCGGGTTGCCCCACAGCTGACCGGTGGGGGAGAAGCCATCCGGGGGAACGCCCGCCACCGCCGTGGGAATATTGTCCTTGTCCAGTTGGAACAGCCCCGGGTTTGCCCATGCGTCCGCAGAATCCAGCGCCACATAGATGGGGATATCGCCGATGATCTGGATGCCCTTGCTGTTGGCGTAGGCTTTCAGCTTGCGCCACTGCTCCTCGAACTTGAACTGAAGATACTTGTAATACTCCACCTCAAAGTACAGCTCCCGGCGGTAGTAGTCCATGGCGGGCTGCCAGCGCAGACGGATATCTTCTGCCCACTCGATCCACGGCTTGCCCTCAAAGCGGCCTTTCACCGCCATGAACAGGGCAAAATCGTCCAGCCACCACTTGTTTTTCTCGCAGAATGCCGTAAACGCTTCGTTGTGGCCGATGTCGCTGCGGGAGTATGCCAGCCGCAGCAGACGGCCGCGCTCGGTATACAGGCGGCTGTAATCAATGTCGTCTGCCTTGCGGCCGAAGTTTGCCTTTTTGCACTCGGCGGCGGTCAGCACCCCTTCCTCCACCAGTGCGTCCAGACTGATGAAATAGGGGTTGCCCGCAAAGGCGGAAAAGCTCTGGTAGGGGCTGTCGCCGTAGCTGGTCACACCCAGCGGCAAGATCTGCCAGTAGGTCTGCCCGGCTTCCTTGAGCCAGTCCACAAAGTCGTATGCTTCCTGCGAAAAGCAGCCGATGCCGTAAGGGGACGGCAGACTGCTGATGGGCAGCAAAATGCCTGCACTTCTCTGCATCTTCATTTACCTTCCTTTATAACTCGATCATAACACCGGCATGGTCAGACACCTGCGGCTCCTGCAAGCCGCCAAACACCACCCGGCTGCTCTTGACAGCCACCGCCTTGGAGCACCAGATCTGGTCAATGCGCTTTTTTGCCGCTGCATCCGGGGCATCCCGCCAGCCGTCAATGGCTTCCACCACCGTGTAGCCATCGTCCCGCTGCTGTGCCAAGCGATAGGTATCCTGCCAGCCGCTGCGGAGCACAAGGTCGTAGCCCTCGCCCCGCACATCGGCTTCACTGTTGAAATCGCCCAGCAGAAAGGCGGTCTTTTTGGCACCCGCCGCCTGCGAAAGCTTTTCCCACTGGGGAGCGAAGGGCTCTATCTCGTCCTTCCACCAGCCCAGATGCACCGTATAGTACCAGACATCTCCTGCACAGATGCCCAGCGTGCGGCGGGTCTTCCAGTTGTTGTAATCGCTAGACTGGCTCAGCAGCAGGTTTTCGGCGTCGGTGATGGGTGCACGGCTGAACACCGCCGCGCCCTCATCGTAAATGTCGTAGCCCACCTTTGCCGGGAGCCAGCTCCAATAGTAGTGCACGCCCCGCGCTTCCAGCATTTTTGCCACGGCTGCGGCGTGGTTGTCCGCTTTCAGCAGCACGGTATTGCCGGGGCAGGGGTAGTACCCCGCCGGAGCCTCTGCCAGCAGCGGCGCAGCGGCGGTCTGGTTCACCTCCTGCAGGGCGAACACCTCCGGCTGCTCCTTTGCGATGAAGTCTACAAAAATCTCCCGCTTTGCCTCATGCTCCGGGATGATAAGGCTGTGGGTATTCAATGTGAGCAGTTTCATAGTTTTTTACAGAATATCGTTGATGTCAGATTTCAGAACGTCTGCCTTGGGGCCGTACACAGCCTGAATGCCGTCGCCCTTCACCAGCAGGCTCAGAGCGCCCTCGGCCTTCCATGCGGCAAGGTCGGCCACCTTGGCGGGGTCTTTCACGGTAACGCGCAGACGGGTCATGCAGGCGTCCACCAGCACGATGTTCTCCCGGCCGCCCAGCAGGGCGATGATGCGCTCAGCCTGACCGTTGTCAGCCTTTTTGCCGGCCTTCTTCTCGGTCTTTGCGGCAGCGGCAGAATCGTCTGCGTTGTCATCGGTGTAGTTGCCCAGACGACCCGGCGTTGCCAGCTGAAGCTTGCCGATCATGAAGTATGCCACGAAGTAGCCAATAACAAAGAATGCCACAACACAGATCACAAAGTTGATGATATCGCCGCCCAGACCCGCCTGCAGGGACATGGGGATGCGGGTGATGAACTCCAGATTGCCAAAGGAGTGCAGACGCAGATGGATGATGCCCGCCATGGCGAAAGCGCAGCCCTGCAGCAGTGCGTACACGATGTACAGCGGCATAGCGCAGAACATGAACATGAATTCCAGCGGCTCGGTGACGCCGGTCAGGAACACCGCCAGTGCGGTAGAGATGAACATGGACTTATAGTTTGCGCGCTTGTCAGCATCCACCCGGCGGAACATGGCCAGTGCAATGCCCAGCAGCAGACCGGTAGCACCGATCATCTGACCAACCTTGAAGCGGGCGGGGGTGACGGTAGCCAGCAGGTTGTTGTAAGCGGCCATATCGCCAGCCTTTTTGAAGTTGATGAGGTCGTTTGCCCATGCCAGCCACAGCGGGTCCTGACCAAACACCTGACTGCCTGCGTTGACGCCGGTAGCGATGGTGTAGGTGCCGCCGAAAGAGGTGTAGTTCATGGGGATGGTCAGCATGTGGTGCAGACCGAAGGGCAGCAGCAGACGCTCCAGCGTACCATAGATGAACGGAGCCAGCACGGGAGAAGTCTCGGAAGAGTTGGCGATCCAGATGCCGAAGTTGTTGATGCCGGTCTGCACCACAGGCCAGAACAGCGACAGCACGATGGAAATGACCACCGAGTAGGCAATGACCACCATGGGCACGAAGCGCTTGCCGTTGAAGAAAGCCAGCGCATCCGGCAGCTTGCGGAAGTTGTAGTATTTATTGTAAGCCACGCCGCCCACAAAACCGGCGATGATGCCCACGAACACGCCCATGTTCAGCGCCGGTGCGCCCAGCACAGAGGTGAAGTAGCCATTGACGGCGATCTCCTGCCCGAACAGGGTGTGGGTCACGGCGTCGGGGTCTGCCAGCATGGCGCTGGTGACGCCGAAGATGTTGCCGGTGATCACGTTAATGAGGGCGAATGCCAGCACGGCGGCAAAGGCGCCGCCCGCACGCTCCTTTGCCCAGCTGCCGCCGATGGCGACAGCGAACAGGATGTGCAGGTTATTGATGACCGCCCAGCCGATGTTCTCCATGGTGGTGCCGATGGTCATGACCGCTGCGATGTCGCCGCCGCCCATCTGCACCAGCTTGCCCAGACTGATCATCAGACCGGCAGCCGGCATAACGGCGATGACCGTCATCAGTACCTTGCCCAGCTTCTGTAAGAAGTCGAAGTTGATAAGCCCCTTTTTGCCCGGGGCCGCTTTTGTTGTTGCCATAATGTTCCTCCTTATTCCTTTTTGCATCGTTTTGTGCAAGCGTTGCGTTATGTTTGCACTACTTTACGCAACAAGAATAATCCAACTCCGCAATTTTTACAAGAGTTTTTTGGAGCGAAAATAATTTTTCTATGTTTTACACAAGTGGATGCACGCTTATTTGTGGAAATTGTCGAAGGTACGCAGGCACAACGTTGCACAGTTTACGCAATCCCGTGCGCAAACATTGACATTGCGTGCAAACGGCTTTACAATAGAACTACTATATCAGGGAGGAACAGACTATGGCAGTTACCATTAAGGATGTCGCAGCGGCAGCGGGGGTCTCGCCCTCCACGGTGTCCCGCACCTGCAAGGACAGCCCTTCCATCAGCCGGGAGACCAAAGAGCGGGTGCGCCGCATCATGGCACAGCTAGGCTACGAGCCGAATTTTGAAGCCGAGCCGGTGGAGGCTTTTTCCAAGACCATCGGCATTATTCTGCCCTCCTCCCAGCGGGACGTCTACGAAAACGCCTTTCATCTGGAAATCATCCGCGGCATCGGACAGTTCTGCAACCAGCGGCGGTATGTGAACACGGTCATCACCGGGCAGGACGATGCCGAGGTGCTGGACGCCATTCAGAGCATGGTAGCCAACGCACAGGCGGATGGGTTTATCCTGCTCTACTCCAAAAAGGACTGCCCCGTGGCGGCGTATCTGCGCAATGAAGGGCTGCTCCATGTCATTGTGGGCAAGGCGGCGCAGTCCGCGAACCAGACCATCTACATCGACAACGACAACGCCCTTGCCGGGGAGGAAGCCGCCGATTACCTTTATGAGATGGGCCACCGCCGCATTGCGTATTTCGGGGTCAGCAACGCTATGCTGTTCTCCGCAGAGCGCAAGCGGGGCTACCAGATGTCCCTGCTCAAGCACGACATCACCCCCCGGGAAGAGGACTGCGTGGAGGTCAACACCCTGAACGACGCCTATGAGGGAGCGCTGAAAGCCCTGCTCACCGCGCCGGACCACCCCACCGCCATGCTGGTCAGCGATGACATCCTTGCCGTGGTGCTGGAACAGTTCTGCGGCAAGCTGGGACTGCGCATCCCGAAAGACCTGTCCATCGTGTCCTTCAACAACTCGCTGTTCTCCCGCATCACCAGCCCGCAGCTGACTACCGTGGATGTCAACCCCTACCAGCTGGGCATGGAAGCCGCCAGCCAGACCATCAACCACATCGAGAACCCGAACCTTCTGGCAACAAAGATCATTGTGCCGCATAAGCTCATCCCCCGGGAGAGCTGCTGCCCGCCGCCGGAGGTCTGATAAACATAACAAGCCGTTTCTTCGGTGTATCTGAAAAAAATGAGATAGGCAGCCCCTTTCGGGGAAACCTATCTCATTTTTCGTTGGCGCTATTTTGCAGCAGCCTCTTCGATTTTTATCTTCAGGTCAGAAGGTTAAAGCCCATAATGACCACGCCCAGCACGCTGGTGAGGATGAGCAGCATCATCATGCCGCCGCCGCGCTCATACCGGCAAAGCCGGTGCCGAGGCCGGCACCCATACCGGCAAAAAAGGTGACAAGCACCGTAAACAGTACATTCATTTTATCCATTCTCCTTTAAGATCTCGTCCAGATTTTTCCCGATGACCTCCATGGTGCGGAAGAACGCCTCCCGGGTAGCGGCATCGGTATTGTGCAGCAGGCGGGCAAAAAAGCGCTCCTGCACCGCGCGCCCCCGCGCGATGACCGGATGCGCCTTTTCGGTGCACAGCAGCTGGGTCTTGCGGCGGTCGCCCGCCACGGCGCGGCGCTCCAGATACCCCTCCTGCACCAGACGGTCCACGTTTACCGACACAAGGTTTGCCTTAATTTTGCGAAATTCCACGATATCCCGGGCGGTGGTGCAGTCCGGGTTATTGGCTAAAAACATCAGGATATCAAAGGCGGTCTGGGGCAGCTTGAGTTCCTGACACAGCGGCTTGCACATGGCATTGTAGGCCTGCGCGGTCTTGAAGCTGATCTCTATGGTAGGGTTCATGGGGCGCTCCTTTTGTTCTTATATGGATAGTTCATTTTTGAAGTATTATAGTGCAGATGCGGGGAGATGTCAAGAGAAAAAAGGGTCCTGAAAAGCCTGCGGCTTTTCAGGACCCAAAATTGAACTAGTATTTCAGAACACCGCCACGGCGACCAGACGCACCAGCAAAGCGCACAGCCATGCCACGGCGCACTGGTTGACCACCATGATGGTGGCCCACTTGCCGCCAAGCTCCCGCTTGACCGACGCCACTGCCGCGATGCAGGGAGTGTACAGCAGGCAGAACACCAGCAGCGGTGCGGCCTGCGCCGGGGTGAGGGCTGCGGTCAGGGCAGCAGTAGAGCCGAAGAGGATGAGCAGCGAGGACACCACGCTCTCCTTGGCCATAAAGCCGGTGATGAGGGCGGTGGAGATGCGCCAGTCCGCAAAGCCCAGCGGGGCAAACAGCGGGGCAATATCGCCCGCGATGCGCGCCAGAATGCTGGCCTGCGGGTCGGCGGTCAGCGACAGCTGCAAGTCAAAGTTCTGCAAGAACCAGATGACGATGGTGGCGGCAAAGATGACTGTGAAGGCCTTCTGCAAGAAGTCCCGGGCCTTTTCCCACAGCAGCTGCGCCACGTTTTTCAGGCCGGGCAGGCGGTAGTTGGGCAGCTCCATGACAAAAGGCACGGCCTCGCCCTTGAACACGGTGCTCTTGAGCAGCAGCGCTGCCAGTACGCCCACCAGAATGCCGGTGAAGTACAGCAGCACCATCACAAGCCCCGCGTACTTGGGGAAGAACGCCGCCGCAAACAGGCTGTAAATGGGCAGCTTTGCCGAGCAGCTCATGAACGGGGTGAGCAGGATGGTCATTTTGCGGTCGCGCTCCGAGGGCAGGGTGCGGCTTGCCATCACGCCGGGCACGGTGCAGCCAAAGCCGATAAGCATGGGCACGATGCTGCGGCCGGACAGGCCGATGCGGCGCAGCAGCTTATCCATCACAAAGGCGACACGCGCCATGTAGCCGGTATCCTCCAGCATGGAGAGGAAGAAGAACAGCACCACGATGATAGGCAGAAAACTCAGCACACTGCCCACACCGGTAAAGATGCCGTCGATGACCAGCGAGTGCACCGCCGCGTTGACGTTCCAGCTGGTCAGGGCGGTGTCCACAACGCCGGTCAGGGCGTCGATGCCCATCTCCATGAGGTTCTGGAAGAACAGGCCGATGACGTTGAAGGTGAGGAAGAACACCAGACCCATGATGGCGATAAAGGCCGGGATGGCGGTGTACTTGCCGGTGAGGAACTTGTCGATGCGGTTGGAGCGCAGCTGCTCCTTGCTTTCGTGGGGCTTGACCACCGTCTGCGCCACCAGTTCCTGAATGAAGGAGAAGCGCATATCCGCAATGGCGGCGGCGCGGTCCAGCCCGCGCTCCTGCTCCATCTGCACGATGATGTGCTCGATCATTTCTTTTTCGTTGAGGTCCAGCTTGAGGGCTTCCTCAATGCGGGGGTCGCCCTCCACCAGCTTGGTGGCGGCAAACCGCACCGGGATGCCCGCTGCCTTGGCATGATCCTCGATGAGGTGCAGGATACCGTGGATGCAGCGGTGCACCGCGCCGCCGTGGTCGTCCTCGCTGCAAAAATCCATCCGCCCGGGGCGCTCCTGATACTTTGCCACATGGACGGCGTGGTCTACCAGCTCGTCCACGCCCTCGTTCTTGGCGGCGGAGATGGGGATGACCGGAATGCCCAGCATGGCTTCCATCTTGTTGATACGCACCGTGCCGCCGTTGCCGCGCATCTCGTCCATCATGTTCAGCGCCAGCACCATGGGGATGTCCAGCTCCATCAGCTGCATGGTCAGGTAAAGGTTGCGCTCGATGTTGGTGGCGTCCACGATATTGATGATGCCGGTGGGCTTTTCGCCGATGATGAACTGCCGGGTGACGATCTCCTCGCTGGAATAGGGGGACATGGAGTAGATGCCCGGCAGGTCGGTGACCTCGGTCTCCGGGTGTCCCTTGATAGCGCCGCTCTTGCGGTCCACCGTCACACCCGGGAAGTTGCCCACGTGCTGGTTGGAGCCGGTGAGCTGGTTGAACAGGGTGGTCTTGCCGCAGTTCTGGTTGCCCGCCAGTGCAAAGGTCAGGGTCTTATCCTCCGGCAGGGGATGCTCCCCCTCCTTGGTGTGGTACTTGCCGCCCTCGCCAAGACCCGGGTGCTCCACCATCTTTCCGTCCACCGGGGCGTGCACCGCCGGGGTCTTTTCGGTGGGGGTCACGGTGATCTGTGCCGCGTCATCCAGACGCAGGGTCAGCTCATAGCCGTGGATGCGCAGCTCCATGGGGTCGCCCATGGGTGCCAGCTTTACCAGCGTGACCTCTGCCCCGGGGATCAGACCCATATCCAGAAAATGCTGCCGCAGTGCGCCCGCACCGCCCACAGCATCCACTATGGCGCTTTTGCCGATCTGTAACTCTTTTAACGTCATATCCGTTTGCCTTCTTTATATGTACCGTTCTCATGTGTTAGTCTGTGTTAACAAATGTAGTATAGACTAACTAACAGCGGATGTCAATAGAGAATATAGACACAAAAAAAGCACCGCATACTCTCAGGCGAGAATATGCGGTGCTCCGGTTCAAATCATGATTACTTTACGGTGTGGTAGCCATCGGGGTTGTTCTTCTGCCAGTTCCAGCTGTCGGCGCACATCTCCTCGATGCCGTACTCAGCCACCCAGCCCAGCTCGTTCTTGGCCTTGGTGGGGTCGGCGTAGCACTCGGCGATATCGCCGGGGCGGCGTGCCTCGATGACGTAGGGGATCTCCTTGCCACAGGCCTTGGAGAAGGCGTGGATCACGTCCAGCACGCTGTAACCCTTGCCGGTGCCCAGATTGCAGATGAAGAGGCCGCAGCCGGTCTCCAGCTTGCGGATGGCGCACACATGGCCCCGGGCCAGATCCACAACGTGGATATAGTCACGCACACCGGTGCCGTCCGGGGTGGGGTAGTCGTTGCCAAAGACGTGCACCTTTTCCAGCTTGCCCACAGCCACCTTGGCAATGTAGGGCATCAGGTTATTGGGAATGCCGTTGGGGTCCTCGCCGATCAGGCCGCTCTTGTGGGCACCGATGGGGTTGAAGTAGCGCAGCAACGCCACATTCAGGCTGGGGTCAGCCTTGCAGACGTCCTGCAGGATGCGCTCGGTAAAGGCCTTGGTGGTGCCGTAGGGGTTGGTGGTAGCGCCCACAGGGAAGTCCTCGGTGATGGGCACACTGGCGGGGTCGCCATAGACGGTAGCGGAGGAGCTGAACACGAAGTTGTGGCAGTCATGGTGGCGCATCACGTCCAGAATGACCAGCGTGCAGTTGAGGTTATTGTAGTAGTACTCGATGGGCTTGGACACGCTCTCGCCCACAGCCTTGTAGGCTGCAAACTGGATGACAGCGGTGATGTCCGGGCACTCGGAGAAGATCTTCTCCACGTCCTCGCGGCGGGTCATGTCTGCCTTGTAGAAGCGGAAATCCTTGCCGGTGATCTGCTTGACCCGGTCCAGAACCACAGGAGAAGCGTTGTAATAGTTATCTGCCACCACGATATCGTAGCCAGCGTTCAACAGTTCGATGCAGGTGTGGCTGCCGATGTAGCCGGCACCGCCGGAAACCAAAATTGCCATAGCCGAGTACCTCTCTCACATAGTATTATCACTTTTATCTCTTTGCGCCGGGCGCTGCCCGGTCTGCTTAAAGCATACCGCTTTTTTCCGCCGACTGCAAGAGGCGCTTTCTTTATTCAGATATATTTTTGTTGCATCTTCGCGCATTACACTTTTGATTGACAGAGATTTTTCGCACTATTCACATGGAGAGAATGCGCCGTTTGTGCAAAACATAGAAATGGAGGCGGAGGATACCCCTTCCGTCATCGCTGCGCGATGCCACCTTCCCCAAGGGGACGGCAAACCCTCTCAGTCACGGCTTACGCCGTGCCAGCTCCCCCGAGGGGGGAGCTGGCTGCGACCATCGGGAGCAGACTGAGAGGGTTATCGCCGTAGGCGACTGGGGGAGTTCTCTATTTACGCAAAAAACGTCTGCCGGAGCAGACGTTTTTTGCGGGATGTATCATTTTTAAAGCTTTCCGCACTGTTTGCCGGTGAAGAACCGCAGGGTGGTAGTGGCGCGGAACACCTTGCCTGCGCGCAGCACCGTGGAGGGGAACTCCGGGTGAGAGGGGCTGCACGGATAGTGCTGGGTCTCCAAGGCAAAGCCGCCGTACTTGCGCAGCGGCTGGCCGCCCTTGCCCGGGGCGGGACAGTCCTGCAAAAAGTTGCCGGTGTACAGCTGGATGCCCGGCTGGGTGGTGTACAGCTTCATGCTGATGCCGGTCTTTTCGCTGGTAGCCCAAGCGCAGATGCTCTGGCTGGAACCGCGGGCGCGGTCGATGACATAGCAGTGGTCGTAGCCGCCGCCTACCATGGTGGTCTGGGAGAAGCCGGTGTCGATCTCCTTGCCGATGATCTTACCGGCAGTAAAGTCCATGGGGGTGTTCGCCACGGGCAGGATGTTGCCGGTGGGGCAGGTGGCGTTGTTGCCCTCCAGATAGCGGGACGCATAGATGCGCAGCTTCTGGTTCAGCACATCGCCGCCGCCATCCAGATTGAAGTAGCTGTGGTTGGTCAGGTTTACAAGGGTGTCGGCGTCCGAGGACACACGGTAGTCCATGCGGAAGGTGTTGTCGTCGGTGAGGGTATAGCGCACCGCGATCTTCAGCGTGCCGGGAAAGCCATCCTCACCATCGGGGCTTACAGCCTCCATCAGCAGGGTATCGCCGAAGTACTTCACCTCATAGATCTTCCGGGAGAAGCAGCCGTGCAGGTGGTTTTCGCCGTTGTTCTTTTCCAGCTGGTAGGTCTTGCCGCCCAAGGTAAAGACGGCGTTCTCGATGCGGTTGGCGTAGCGCCCCACAAAAGCGCCGCAGCAGGTGCTGCCGGACGAGGTGAAGTCGTTTTCGTAATCTGCCATGGTGTCGTGACCCAGCACCACATCCACCGGGCCGTTTTTGGCCGGAACGATGATATTTTTGATCACGCAGCCGTAATCCAGCACACTGACGGACATACCGCCGGGGTTCGAGAGGATGTACTCGGTAACATTAGCGCCCTCTTTGGTCACACCGAAGGGCTTGGAACGGATCTGTGCCATTGGGCCTCGCCTCCTAAAGCTTTTTTCGGAAATGCAAAAGGGGGCAGACCACCCCCTTTGCATCTTGTCTGTATTTATGATTATATCACAGTTTTACGGTTTTGTGTTGGAATCCTTTTAGAATTACCATCCAATTTTTCCGGCGATTTTTTGTTGGAATCATCGAAAGTGCATACAATGTGGCTCCCGCCTGCGCGTTTGCGGAGAAAAAACGATTTTGAATATCCTCCGCTGGCGCTCTGGATATTTTCAGCGGAAGGATTATTTTAAATTTCGCGTTTGTCGCGGCCTGCGGGCCGCTCCAAACGCTATTTTCACGGGTGGGGTCGTAACGAGAAACGGCATTTGCAGCGCCGCTTTCTGCGAAAGCGCGGCGCTACGGGCGTGCCTGCTCCCCCGGGGGGAGCTGTCGCGCAGCGACTGAGGGGCTATAAATCGGCGGAGCCGGAAAAAACGGTTAAAAGATCTTCACGCCGAACAGGCGTGAATCTTCAGTTTTTTCCGGTGCAGCCCTCCTCTTTGGGGTTAAAAGGGGCGAGCAGCCCCTTTTTCGTGGCTCCAGCGCGTCGAAATCGCTGGCACTTTTCTGGTTCTCTTTTGGTGTCAAAAGAGAACATCCCTCGGCGTGCGCCTACAATACCAAAAAGCGCCCCGCACTTCCGGTGGAAATGCGGGGCGCTTTGGTTATACAGGCTTATGCTTCCGGCTGAGGCTGTGCCGCAGAGGACTGGGCGGCAATGAACTCGGCGGCATCGTCCGGGATGTCGTCCAAGTCCTCGTCGCTGCCGATATCCACGTTGAGCGGCGGCTTCTTGAACAGGATATCGTACAGGATAGGCACGATATACAGGGTCATCAGGGTGGCGTAGCTCAGGCCGCAGATGATGACGATGGCCATGCCGCTCATCAGCTGGCTTGCCATATCGTTGCTGAACACCATTTGCAGCATGGCCAGCACGGTGGTCAGGGTGGTCATCAGGATGGGGCGCATACGGGTCTTGCCGGTGGCCACCAGCGCAGCGCGGCGCTCCATGCCGCCCATGCGCAGCTGGTTGGCGTAGTCCACGAACACGATGCCGTTGTTGACGACCGTACCCATCAGCACGATGAAGCCCATCATGGAGATCATGGTCAGCTGCTGGCCGGTGAGCAGCAGGCCCAGCAGACCGCCGGTAAAGGCCAGCGGCACGGTGAACAGCACGATGAAGGGGGACAGCAGGCTCTGGAACTGTGCCACCATGACAAGGTACACAAAGGGCAGTGCCAGTGCCATCCACTGGATCATCTCGTCGGTCATATAGTTGACGCTGTCGCTCTCGCCGCCCATGGAGAAGGAGCAGCCCTCCGGCATCTCGTCGGTGAGGGCAAAGGCGTCCAGCGCCTTTTTCACTGCACGCGCCTGCACCGTGGTGTTGTAGCCCGACACAGTCTCGGCGGTAACGGTGACGAACTGGTTCTGGTTCTCGCTGGTGATGGAGTCCGGTGCGGTGCCGGTGGTCCAGCTGGCGATATCTGCCAGCGTGCAGGTGCCGGTGGCGGTGGTGCCGTCCGCAGACATGACGGTGGTCTCAAAGGTCATGTCCATCATGTTTTCCTTGGTCAGCGGGTCCAGATTGTTGCTGATCTGCACATCCATGGTGGTGCCGTCCACGGTAACGGGGGTCTGTGCCGTGGTGGTGGTGGTCAGCTTTGCCGCGATCTGCTGGTACACCTGTGCAACGGTCAGGCCGTTGGCGCGCACCTTATCGCGGTCCACCTGCAGGATGATGGTGGAATCGCCCGCACCCAGACCATTGGTGGCGTTCTGGAAGCCATCGGTGCTGTTCACCATGTCAATAACCTTCTCGGACAGGGCGGTCAGGGTCTCGGCATCGGTGCCGTAGATCTTGATGGTCAGGCCGGTGGACAGCTGGCTGGTCAGGTCATCCGTCATGCCGTACTGCTGGACGGTGGCGGTGCAGTCCGCGACCCCTGCCACGGCTTCCTCCATGGCTTTACAGGCGGCGTCGATCTTGGAAGAGGAGAGTTCCTCGTTGAGCTTGACGTTGATCTTGTACTTGCCGTAGCCGTTGGCGGCGTTCAGCAGGTCGGTGATGGCGGAGGGCAGGCCAAGGTTGGAAACATCCATGCCCGCCACGGTGTTGTCGGGGGTAATGCCTACCTCCTCCACGCCGTCCACGGCCATCACGGCCTGCACCACCTTACCAGCTACATCGTAGGACTCGTCCTGCGAGAGGGTGTCGGTGGTGGAAAGGGTGATCATGGCCTCGTTGCTGGTGCTGGTGGGCAGCAGCACGATGCCCATGGAGACCACCCGCCAGCAGCAGAACACCAGCAGCAGCACGGCGGCTGCCAGCGGCACAAAGCGCTTTTTCAGCGCCTTTTCCAGACTGCGGCCGTAGGCGTCCTGAATTTTATCGAACCATGCCAGCTTTTTGGGCTGGGCTTTCTTCAGCACGGTAGCCGAGGCGGCGGGCACCACGGTCAGTGCCACGATAAGGGAAGCCATCAGGCAGTAGCCGATGCACAGGGACATGGGACCCATCAGGCTGCGGATGAGGCTGGCAGAGAACACCGCCGGCAGGAACACGCAGACCGAGGTAAGGGTAGACGCCACAACCGACATACCCACCTGACGCGCACCCTGCACGGCCGCGCGGGCGGCGGGCACGCCGCGGCCGCGCAGACGGTAGACGTTCTCGATGACGACCACCGAGTTATCCACCAGCATACCGATGCCCAGCGAAAGGCCGGCCAGCGTCATGACGTTCAAATCCAGCCCGGTGAAGTACATCAGCACCACGGCAAACAGCACCGACAGGGGGATACTGACGCCGACCACCAGAGTGGGCTTGATATCCTTCAGGAAGATGGCCAGCACGACGATGGCCAGTGCGGCACCCACCAGCATACTGGTGAGGATGCTCTTGATGAGGATGCTGATGTAGTTGCCCTGATTGGACAGCACCACAACATGCAGACCGTCATACTGGGCTTCCAGCTCCTTGAAAGCGTCCAGACAGTTGGCGGATACCTCACCTGCGCTGGAGCTGTCGTCCTTGTAAATTTTCAGCACCGAGGCCTGCTCGCCGTTCAGGCGGGTATAGCTGTCGGCGGCGTTGTCGATGACCTCCACGTCTGCCACATCGGAAAGGCGCACGTCACCGTAACCCTCCACATGGAGTAGCAGTGCGCCGCGGATATCGTCCACACTGTCGTATTCCTCGCCCACCTTCAGCAGCCACGAGGTACCGCTTTCGTCCTTGACGTAACCGGCGGGCATGGAGAAGTTCTGAGCGTAGATCAGGGTGGCAAGGGTATTGATGTCCAGCTGCTTGGTCACATCCGCGCTGGCAAGTGCCTTTTCCTTGGCGGCTTCGTACTGGGTCTTGGCTTCGCTGAGCTGCTTTTCGTACTCGTTCAGCATCTCGCGGGCTTCGGTAAACTGCATATAAGCAGCCAGCTGCTGCTGGGTAAAAGTGCCCAGTGCTTTGGAGAATTCGGTCATCATACCGGGCACATTGTCCATGGCCTTGATGGTATCTTCCAGCGTCTTATAGATGACATTCAGGCTCTCCTGCAATTGCAACTCATCTGCCAGATCCGCAGCGCCCTCGCCCTGCGTGCCGGTATCGGTATTGATGCGGTTCTGCAGGGTCTGCAAAGCAGAGGAAAGCTTATCGGTGATATCGCGCAGCTCGGACACGATCTCGATCAGGGAGTCGATATCCCGCATACCGGTGCTGTTGAACTTATCCAGCACCCGCTGCAAGCCTGCCTGCACCTCGATGAGGGCCTGCTGCACCTCAGGCTCCTTGACCACGGCGATCAGGTTGTTGACGCTTTGCAGCAGCGCCTCGGCCTGCTTGCGCACCACCTCTACGGCGCTGCCAACCTCAGAGCTCAGGGTGCCCATGACCGTGTTGGACACGGTGTTGCCGAAGTTTTTGAACTGCTTATCGTATTCTGCGCGGCCGGCCTCGATCTTGGCCTCGGCCTCCGCCAGCTGGGCGTGTGCCACTTCCAGCTGGCTGTCGATGAGCTCCATCAGCTTTTCGTTGATGGCATCCACCTTTTCCTGATTCAGCTGCACCTGTACCAGCTGCTCCACAAGGCCGCTGGCGGACACACTGGACACACCGCCCTTGCGCTGGACGTAGGGGGTCATGGTGTTCTTGATGAAATCAGAAAGGTCATACACCGAACTGCCCTCGCGGCTGACAGCCACGGTCATAAAGGCGTTCATGTTCATGCTGTACTGCACGATAGAGGGGGTCAAAGCGGTATCCGGCAGGTCGCTCTTGGCCTGGTCCAGCTTGTTGGACACCTGCACCAGTGCGCTGTCCATATCCGTGTCATCCACGAACTGCATCAGCAGCAGACTGTAATTCTCAGCCGAGGTGGCGGTGATCTTTTCCACACCGGGCACCGTAAGCGCGTTTTGCAGCACGTCCGAGACTTCGCTCTCCACACGCTCCGGGCTGGCACCGGGATACACGGTGACCACCATCAGGTACGGGGTGCTGACATCCGGCAGCAGGTTCGTTTTCATCTTGGTGATCGACACAAAGCCGAGCATCAGCACCATGATGACTGCAACCAGCACCGTAAATGGTTTTTTGACACTGAATTTTTCCATCTTATCCTACCGTTTCTCTGCCGCACCGCCCGGCGCAACAGTTCCTCCCTCTTTGTGGGGACAATGGGTTCCTAACGTTCCTATTATACACGCAAGGCACGGGCTTTCAATAGCGGGGCGGCGAATCTTTTGCGAAAGTTGTGTCAAAATCTGCGAAACGCACAACTTTACCGCCCCAAAACCGGCATTCTGCCTTTGTTCCTCCCCTCTGCCGCCGGACAGAATTCCGACACCTTTCCCGTACTGCATACGGTTGAGCGGTGGGAATCATTGCAGGGGAGGGAAAATTTTAGGATATACCCCTTCCGTCATCGCCTGCGCAGCGCCAGATGAGGGGCAGCACCCATTAGCCCCGTACGCCCTCTCAGTCAAGCCCTGTCGGGCTTGCCAGCTCTCCCAAAGGGAGAGCCAAGAGCACTGCCGGAAGCATCCTCATTACACCTAACACTTTAGCAATGAACCTTATGGCTTGGCTCCCCCTTTGGGGGAGCTGGCGCGGGAGCGCCTGAGAGGGCGAGCCCCCCCAAAAGACTTTTCTTTTTGCATAGAAATGTGCTTTTGATTATGGTATACTAACAGCAGACTGAAAAAAGCTGCCCCCTGCAAGGGGCTTATCCGATACAAAAACGAGGAACACTATGAAAAAAGTCATTTCGGTCCGTTTTAAAGAAAACGGCAAAAGCTATTATTTTGATCCCGGTGATGCCGCCATCCACACCGGGGAATACGTTATTGTGGAGACCGCCCGCGGCGTGGAGTGCGGCGAGGTGGTGCAGGGCGTGCGGGAGCTGGCGGATGCAGCCGTACCCAAGGCGCTGAAGCCCATCACCCGCATGGCCGACAGCGTGGATATCCGCCGGATGCGCCAGAACCGCGAGGACGAAAAGCGCGCCTTCCACACCTGTCAGGAGTGCATCGCCCGCCACGGGCTGGAGATGAAGCTGGTAGAGGCCGAGTACACGCTGGACCGCTCCAAGATCATGTTCTACTTCACCGCTGACGGACGGGTGGACTTCCGGGAGCTGGTCAAGGATCTGGCCGGCATCTTCCACACCCGCATCGAGCTGCGCCAGATCGGCGTGCGTGACGAGAGTAAGATGATCGGCGGTCTGGGCATCTGCGGTCAGCCCTTCTGCTGCAGCCGCTTTTTGAAGGATTTCCAGCCCGTTTCCATCAAGATGGCAAAGGAGCAGGGGCTTTCGCTGAACCCCACCAAGATCAGTGGTGCCTGCGGCCGCCTGATGTGCTGCCTTGCCTACGAGGAGAGCGCCTACGAGTACCTGAACAGCATCATGCCCATGGTGGGCAGCACGGTGCGCACCCCGGACGGTCTGGGCACCGTGCTGGAGGTGAACCCGGTGTCCGGCTACCTGCGGGTGCGCTGCGGCACCGAAAGCCTTGCCCCCCGGTACTACAAGGTGGGCGTGTGCGAGTATGTGAGCGGCGGCAAGCGCCCGCCCCGCCGTCCCGACCCGGACGATGATTACTCCGGCGTGCGCAACCCCGCCCCGGTGGTGGCAAGCTCCGACGACGAAAAGCGCCCCGCCTGCCCCCGCCGCCGCGCAGAAAAGGAATAAGCATAATGGCTTGCTCTTAGCCCGAACCCTCTCCGTCATCGCTGCGCGATGCCACCTCCCCCGAAGGGGGGAGGTTTTGTGCGGCGGCGGACGCTTTCTCATTACACCTAATACTTTAGCAACGAGCTTCACGGCTTGGCTCTCCCTTTGAGGAAAGACTTCCCCCGCTCCGGGGGAAGATGTCACCGCAGGTGACAAAAGGGGGAATCTGGCGCGGGAGCGCCTGAGAGGGTTTGCTTGAGGTTAGTATCATAAAACTAACTAGATTTCGTGATTTTTGCTAAAAATCTCCGGCAATTTTGGCTATAAGTTAGGCCGTGCTTTTGTGCAACCCCACAAAATATTTTATTTTGTTGTGATGGCAACACGGTTAGTCTTGCCTTTTCCGGCCTGCTTTGTTAGAATGCAGACAAGGATACAAATTCCGGGGGGCGTGCGTGGCCGTGCCAAGGTACGTTTCTTCATACATTACATCGGCACGGGATAAAAAAGGAGAGTTTATTATGGCACACAAGGTTTCTGACGCATGTGTTGGCTGCGGCGCTTGCGAGGGCGCTTGCCCGGTTGGCGCTATCACCATCGAGAACGGCGCTGCAGTTGTGAACGCTGATTCCTGCATCGATTGCGGTGCTTGCGAGGGTGCTTGCCCCACTGGTGCAATCGCTGCTGAATAATCAGTAGTTTTTGCTGAAAACGCATTAAAAAGGACTGCTGCACACCTGTGCAGCAGTCCTTTTTTGTGGTATCATAAAGTAAACTTGCTCCTTCCCGCGAAATCAAAAAATTTTTCACATCGTCCACCGCAAAAGAGGCACTGCACAAAACGCTGCGCAGCCGCCCCGCTTTTTGTTTCATGCACAAATTCCGCAGGAAAATACCCTGCATTTTTTGGAAGGGAAACGGCACACTGTCTATGGAACATTCTACGGAAGTTTTGTATAATAGAACTATGGTCTACTGCACCCCGGAACACCGGTTCGGCTCGGATGCGCTGCTGCTGGCGCGCTTCTGCGAGCCAAAGCGCAGCCAGAAAGCCGCAGACCTGTGCTCCGGCTGCGGCATCGTGGCGCTGGAATGGCACGACCGGGGGCATCGCGGCCCCTGCACCGCGCTGGAATTGCAGCCCGAGGGCAGCGCCCTGCTGGCGGCAGCGGTGGAAGAGCAGCAGCTTACCCACATCACCCCCGTCTGTGCCGACCTGCGCACATGGCGGCAGGACGAAGGGCAATTTGACGTGTGCGCGTGCAATCCCCCTTATTTTACCGAGGGGCCGCAGAGCCGCAACGCCGCCCACGCCCTTGCCCGGCACGAAAACACCTGCACGTTAGAGGATGTCTGTGCCTGCGGCTTCCGGCTTTTGAAGGACGGCGGGCGGCTGGCGCTGTGCCACCGCCCCGAGCGGCTGGCCGAGGTGCTGGCTGTGCTGCGCGCCCACCGGCTGGAACCCAAGCGGCTGGCCTTTGTGAAGAACGCCCCGGAAAACGCCCCGTGGCTGTTCCTTGTGGAAGCCCAGAAGAACCGTAAGACCGGCCTGCGGGTGGAGCCGGACGTGCTCATCCGCGCCGGAGCGGCGCTGTACGGACGATAAATTCAGGAGGTAATTATGGCAGGAACTCTCTACATCGTGGCGACCCCCATCGGCAATCTGGAGGATATGCCGCCCCGGGTGGCTGCCACCTTTGGCGCGGCCGACTTTATCGCCGCCGAGGACACCCGTGTGACCATGAAGCTGCTGAATTATCTGGGGCTGAAAAAGCCCATGGTCAGCTACTACGAGCACGCCTTGCAGAAGGGCGAAGCCATTTTGCAGCGCATCGAGGCAGGGGAGAGCTGCGCTTTGTGCAGCGACGCCGGTATGCCCTGCGTGTCCGACCCGGGCGAGGTCATCGTGCGGGACGCGCTGGCGCGGGGCATTAAAGTAGTGCCCATCCCGGCAGCATCCGCCTGCGTCACGGCGCTGGCAGTCTCCGGGCAGGACACCTCCCGCTGGGTGTTCGAGGGCTTTCTGCCGGTGAACCGCAAGCAGAAAAAGGAGCGTCTGGCCGAGCTTTTGCAGGAAAAGCGCACCGTCATCTTTTACGAAGCGCCCCACAAGCTGCGCACCACGCTGGACGACCTGACCGCCGCCTTTGGCGCAGACCGCAGCATCACCCTGTGCCGGGAGCTGACCAAGCTCCACGAGGAGATCTGGAAAACCACCTTGGGCGAGGCTGTGGAGCACTACCGCGCCGCCGAGCCCCGGGGCGAGTATGTGCTGGTGATGGCAGGTGCGCCCGCCGCTGCCGTTGACGAGGAGGCGCTGACACTGGAACAGGCGGCACAGCGCGCCTTTGCGCTGACCAGCGAGGGCTTCAGTGCCTCTGCCGCCGCCAAGGCTGCTGCGCAGGGCACAGCCTATTCCAAGAGCGAAGTGTACAAGCTGCTGCTGTTGCAGCAGGATGCCGAATGAGTATAGAGGAGGATATGTTTCCGTGACAAAACTACTGGTCCTGAGCGACAGCCACGGTGCGCGTGGCGCCATTGAGCGCATTTTGAACAAAGAGCAGAACAACGTGGATGCCGTGATCTTTTTGGGGGACGGCCTGCGGGATCTGGAGCAGACGCTGGCCTTTTTCCCCCATCTGCGGGTGTATTCCGTGGCCGGCAATTGCGATTTTGGTGCGCTGGAGCCGCTGGATGGCTTGGCGGGCTTCGATCAGACGGTGGTTTTCTATACGCACGGTCACATGTACGGTGTAAAATACGATTTAGATACGTTGGCAGACGCCGCCTCCGCCCGGGGCGCAGAGGTGGCGCTGTTCGGCCATTCCCATATTCCCCACGCGGAGCAGCGGGGCAAGGTGTTTTTGTTCAACCCCGGCTCCTGCGGGCGCTGCTACACCGGCCCGGACACCTACGGTCTGCTGACGCTGGAAAACGGCGCAGTGACCGCCTATGAGCACAAAGAGGTACCCAAGCAATGAGCATCAACGAGGTGCGCTATCTGCCGGAATGCGGCAGCACCAACGCCTATGCAAAAGAACATTTCGAGGAGTTTGGCCCCGTTGCGGCGGTGTATACCGAAAACCAGACCGCCGGGCGCGGGCGGCTTGGCCGCAGCTGGGTAAACGCCGAGGGCAAGGCACTGTACTACACAGTCGCCATCAAGGAGCCGCTGGCACAGCCCGCCACCCTGCCGCTGCTGGCAAGCCTTGCGGTGCGCCGCCAATTGCAGCTGCGCTACGGCGTGGACTGCCAGATCAAGTGGCCCAACGACCTTTTGCTGAACGGCAAAAAGATCGTGGGCATCCTGTGCGAGAGCGTGAGCTACGGCTACCAGCAGCAGGGACGCGGCATTTTGTGCGGCATCGGCATCAACCTTGCCCAGCCGCAGAGCTATTTTGACGCCGCCGACCTGCCCCACGGCACCTCGCTGGCGCTGCAGGGCGCTGCGGTGGATCTTGCCACAGACCCCGCATGGCTGGCGGAAGGTCTGACCGATTTCGGCTTTGACCGCAATCTGTACACCTTTGCCCGGGACGGCTTTGCGCCCTTCCGGGAGGAATACAAAGCCGCCTGCATCAATCTGGGCCGCCGGGTCACCTTTGACCTGCCGGACGGCAGTCAGGGCGCAGGCGAAGCCGTGGACGTGGACGCCGAAGGGCGTTTAGTGGTGCGCACTGACGCCGGCGAGCAGCACGTTTTCACCGGGGAAGTGTCGGTGCACGGCATCTACGGGGCAGTATAATTATAAAAAGGGGCTGGTGCACAGTTGTGCATCTGCCCCTTTTATCTTTGACGATTTGGAATGCGCGCCGCGAGGACACCCTCTCAGTCTGCTCACTGCGTTCGCAGCCAGCTCCCGCCTGAACCCTCTCAGTCACGCCTGACGGCGTGCCAGCTCCCCCGAAGGGGGAGCTTTATTCGCGCTGACCTGAAGATGCAAAAAGCTCCCCCTTGAGAGGACAGATTTCCCCCGGCCGGGGGAAAATGTCACCTTTGGTGACAAAAGGGGGAATCTGGCGAACGCAGTGAGCCTGAGAGGGTTTTCCTTATCTTCTCCGCTTCATCTGACGGCGGCGCTGGTTGAGGGTCAACCCGCCGCAGCGCAGGGTGACAAAGCCCAGTACGCACAGAATCAGAATCAGGGCGCAGAGCAGCAGCAGGGTAGCCTTGATATCGGTGCGGAAATCCGACACATACTCCCGGTGGGTCACAAGGTCTACCTGTCCCACCTCGTAGCCGTCCAGATAGACGGTAGCGGTGCCCAGCTTCTGCCCCTCCTTGACGGTGGCAGAAACGCGCTCGGGCAGGTCGAAGGAATAGCTTACCTTATCATCGCTGTGGCCGTAGCCGCTGACCGGGGCGGCGGCGTACAGCTCCACAGACGGCTCGGTGCGGCACTTGTTCAGGTCTACGGTGGTCAGCACGGTCTTGGTATCCACCAGCGGACGGTCGGCAAAGCTGGCAAACGCCCAGTCAAACAGGTCGTCACACTCGGCAAAAAGATGATCCAGCGTGTCGCAGCCAAGGATCACCAGCCCGTAGCTGTGGCCGTCCTGCTGGGCAAAGGCCACGATGCAGCGGCCCGCCAGCGTGGTAAAGCCGCCCTTGACCCACTGGACATACTCCCGGTAGTTGGTGCTTTCGCTGTTCATCAGGCTGTTGGAGCTGCTGATGGTATACTCCGCCTTGCGCAGATTGGTGGCAGGCATCACATAGCTGGCGGTGCCCGCCACCTGTGCAAAGGTCTGATTCTCCGCGCAGGCGGCGGCGATCTTTGCCAAGTCCTGTGCGGTGGACACGTTGCCGTAGTCAAACAGGCCGTGGGCGCAGGTAAAATTCGTGCCGGTGCAGCCCAGCTCTGCCGCCTTGGCATTCATCTGCTGCACAAAGCCCACCACGCTGCCTCCCACGTCCCACGCAATGACGCTGGCGGCGTCGTTGGCGCTGACGATGAGCATGGCGTTCAGCAGGTCGATGCGGCGCACGGTCTCGCCGATGCGCAGCCCCATGGTGGTGCCGTTGGCGTTCTGGATATCCTTGAACTCCTGCGTTAAATCGGTGGGCACGGTCACTTCACCGTTCAGGTCCTTGCCGCTTTCCACCAGCAGCAGGGCGGTCATCAGCTTGGTCAGGCTGGCCACATATTTCTGCTGGTCGGCGTTCTGGCTCAGGATGGTCTTGCCGGTGTCCGCGTTGAACAGATACACCGCCTCGGTCTCTGTTGCAGTCTGGATGGGCATGGGGTATACTGCAAATACCGGCAGCACTGCGCTGACGGCGACCGCCAACGTGAGTACCAGTGCTGCCAGACGGCGGCAGAACGTGTTGTGAAGCATGAAGGTACCCCCTTGAATTCCGCTCCGGCAAAACCGGCGCGCACATTTTTGTTCCTTACTTATAAGAATACCATAAAAGAACCAAAAGAGAAAGGTGGTTTTTAACAATGTTCTTATCCTTTTGTGGAAAAACACCCCGCGATGAAGGTGCAGCCTTTGTAGCACCCAGCGCTACGGTGCAGGGAGATGTGGTCTTAAAGCCCGGCTCCACCGTCTGGTACGGCGCGGTGCTGCGCGGGGATGACGGCACATTGACCATCGGCAAAAACAGCAACGTGCAGGACAACGCGGTGCTGCACTGCGACATCGGCGGCAGTGTGACCCTTGGCGAAAACGTCACGGTAGGGCACTGTGCACTGGTGCACGGCTGCACCGTAGGAGACGGCAGTCTCATCGGGATGCACGCCACCCTGCTGAACCATTGCGTGGTGGGCAAAAACTGCATCATCGGGGCAGGGGCGCTGGTGCCGGAGGGCATGGTCATCCCGGACAACTCGGTGGCGGTGGGCGTGCCCGCCCGGGTCATCAAGCAGGTGAGCGCCGCACAGGTCGAAGCCAACCTGCACAACGCCGCCCATTATGTGGAGCACGGCAAACTGCACGCGGAGCAGATGAAAACGGATAAAAATATTTAGAATGTGCTCCGCGGGGGAAGTTTCTACTTGCTTTCAGCGTGCAAAGACGCTCCGCTGGGCCAGAGGCAGGGAGGGGTGTTCCGACTCCCCCCTCCCTACCTCTGGACTCCACCCACCCCGCA
>CAKTGQ010000021.1 GCA_934561555.1 uncultured Faecalibacterium sp.
GACGCGGGCAAGCAGGGCACCGGTCTGGGGCTTTCCATCACCAAGGCCATCTTCCAGCAGCACAGCTTCCGCTTTGGTGTACAAAGCACCATAGGCAAGGGCACCACCTTCTGGTTCGTCATGAGCGATCTGCCCTATGTGGACGACTCCATTTGAAAACATTTTGGAACAGCCCGGAACGCTTTGAAAACGTTCCGGGTTGTTTTGTATCCGTGCTTTTAGTCCCATTGCACAAATGCCGCCTGCTGTTTTTGGCAAAACCACAAATTGCCCCATACAGCTTGACTTTTTTCCGGCGGGAGAGGTAACATAAAACCAGCAAATGTTTGGGGAAGCTTTGCAAAAAATTTCAGGAGGTATTTTCGTATGAAATCATTCCGTTCCACCCCGGTAAAGCGTCTTGCGGCGATGCTGCTGGCATTTGTTATGCTGGCAAGTGTGTGCTCCTTCCCGGTTTTTGCGGCCTCTGAAGCAGAAGATCAGCAGGTTTCTGAGGAGCTTTATGCCATTTGGTTTTTCTATAACGGTGAAGAACGGGAGGCAGCGATCGCTGCGCTCCTCCAAAAGTATCCGAACCGCCCGGACGTCGTCTATGAAGCCGTTTCTCACACGTATTACGATGATCCGAACGAAGAGCTGGCGGCGTATGAGCAGGTGATCCAGCTGGCGAAACGCTCCCGGGACACGTTCTACACCCTATACAAAGTAAGCTCTGCAAATGTCCTTCTGCCCTGCTACGAGAAGATAGCCGCTATCTACCTGAAAGAACTCTACCAGCAGGACAATTACATTGCCGCTATGCGCAGCATGCTGGACGTAGAGGAAAAAGAAGCCCGCCAATGGTTTGATGCCGGTATCAACGCCGCCAGTGCCGTAGAGGATCTGCAGGAGGTGCAAGCCAAGCGTGCGGAGCTTGACGAGATCGAGCGCTGGTACAAGTCCGGCAGTCCCACAAGCTTTACAGCATGGAACGGCCGGGTACAGGTAACGGTAGACGCAGGCAACCGTACTGCACACGTCCAGATGCAGACTCCCAACGGAAAAGATTCCGACTGGATCGAACAGCCTTCCGGCGAATTCATAGAAAAGATCAATATGGAATATTCTTCCGTATCACAGGATATAAGCTGCAACCCTTCTTACGCACAGCCTATTTCCAAGGTGCTTCGCGCCATCGATGAGGTTTACTTTGCAATTCCTGTTCAGTGGGAGCAGTATGAGCAAGACCCTGATGCCTCCTACATATCTTCTAGCGTAACCTATCATAAAAATGACGGAACCACCCAGACCAAGAGCGTGAATAATCCATATGGATATGGTGAATACATCGGTTTGGTGCGGGATTTCTTTGATATGCGGGATCTTTCTCTCCCCGCAGATATCCGGCGCTTTATGAAAACCGAATGCAGTGAGGAATGGAACGCCGGCGGTTCTGCTGATTATAAGGTCTATTACAGTGCACATACCATCGCTCTCTGAACCGGCTGAACCGTTTTTCGTTCTGGAGCTTTAACTTGCAATAAAAACAGGCTGTCCCTTTGTGCCAGAGTTTCCCCACCTCTGGCTGTTTTGGGACAGCCTGTTTTGTTCTGTGTTCATGAATTGGAATCCGCTGTGTGGTAAATGCCAAAGGTGTTGTCCGGGGCGGGCATCTCCACGCGGGAGGCGCGGTCGTTTACCGCCCACATCATAGCGCCCATGGCGCCCAGCACCACCAGAATGATGAGCCATTTTACTGCATTGGGTAATTTTTTCATCCTGTTATCCTTTCCGTAGTCTCCATGCGGCACTTCTGCCGGGCAGTGCGCAGCAGCGCAGCGGCTTCGGCAGCCGAAAGTGCCCGCACCCACCCGGGGCGCTCCCCTGCGCCCGCGCCGGTGCTGCCTGCCTCGGCAAAGCCGGCCAGCGCCGTGTCGGTGCGGTCGTTCCAGCCGGCAAAGCCTTCCGGTGCAATGTGCGCCCCAAGGCGGCAGTCCAGCACCGCCGTTTTGCCGGTAGGCCGCCACGGTCTGCCCAGATACACACTGCCCGCCGGGCAGTCCGAGACAAAATCGCAGTCCCAAAACACAAAGCCCAGCCCATCTGCCGCACCGGAGGGTGCGGTGACCCAGCTGTGCGCAAGGCTGTTATCCACCGTGCGCAGGGTGCAGTGCTCAAACAGGGCGTCTGCCCCGCCAAAGATAAAATCAATGTCCCCGGCAATCTCGCAGGCGTGGTAATACTGCGCACTTGCCCGGCGGGGTGCCAGCCCGCGCGGGCCCAGAAAACCGTCCTTCTCCCGCTCTTTCTCCGGCAGAGGGGCGCAGAACAGGGTATCCTGATTGCCCAGCAGCCGCACGCGGTCAAACGCCGCCCGGGCGCTGTCCACATAGGCTGCAATGGCCTGCCCCGCCTTTGCGCCGGGGCCTGCGTCGTTCTCGATGGTTAGATCCTCCACCCGCAGCTTTTCGCCGCTGAAAAAGGCGGTATAGCTGCGGAAGGTGCGGGTGGGACGCCCGTCCGGGTGCGGCAGCTTGCCGCCGTCGTTCCATACCAGCCGGGTGGCATCCATGCCCGCGCCCGCAAGGGTGATGTCCTTTTTCTCGCACACCAGCTTTTCCCGGTAAATACCCGGCGCGATGCGAATGACCGCAGGGCAGTCGTAGGGCACCGCCAGCACTGCCTCGGAAATGGTGGTAAACTGTCCGCTGCCGTCGGGTGCAACATTGATGGTAAGCATAAGCCGCCTCCTGCGCCCGGCACTGCCGGGCTGAAAAATATGCTTCCAGTATACCCCTCCTTCCCGCAAATTGCAACGGAAACTCTGCCGCCGTTATCCACTCTTTTCCAGCCGGAGCACGGCGGCGGTGATATCGTCCGGGCGGCCGGTCTTTTGCGCGCGGATGCGGGCGGTCTGCACCAGCGTCTCAGCAAGCTTTTCCGGCGCGTCTCCCGCCGCCGCCGAAAGCTCCACCTGCTTTGCCACCCAGCCTGCGCCGTCCACCAGCAAGCCGTCCGATACCAGCACCGCGTAGTCCCCGGCGGTCAGGTGCACCACCCGGCTCTGCCCGTTCACCCCGCCCAGCACCCCCATGGGCAGGGTAGCTTCGCCCACAGCCCGCACCCGCCCGCCGTGCACCAGAAACCCCGGGGCGGCACCGGCCTTGAACAGCCGCGCCGTGCCGGTGTATAAGTCCACGCTGATAAGGTCCAGCGTTGCGCCGCTCTCGTCCTCGCTTTTCAGCGCCAGCGCCACGTTCACCAGCCGCGCCGCCAGCTCGGCGGTAAAGCCCGCCTTGAGCAGTCGGGCGGTCAGCTCTGCCGCCAGATTGCCGTCCACCGCCGCCGGGCGTCCGGTGCCCATGCCGTCACATAAGATCATCTGCGCCGCCGTAGGGCTGCAAAATTGCTGCACTGCATCGCCGGAAACCTCGCCCCGGGCGGCTGCGCTTGCCGCCCCAAACACCGCCCGCAGCGCCGGTCTTTCGCTGAACAGCAGGGTGGTCATGCCCTTGCAGGAAAGCACCTGCGGCACTTCCAGCGTGCGGCGGCAGATGTGCCCCACCTCCCCCGCCAGCGCTGCCAGCTCCTGCGGGGTGAACCGGGTGCGCGGCAGGGTGACGGCGGCATGGGTGCGCCCAAGGTCGTCCAGCGTGACGGCACACTCCTGCGGCGGAGCCCCCAGCCCGGTGAAGAACTCTGCCACCCGGCTGGATTTATAGGGTTCCGGGTCGCCGGGGCGCCCCAGCTGCTCACTGAGCACCCCAAGCGCCTCGGCTACGGCGCTGTACTGCTCGGTCAGGGCGGTGCGCATGGCTTCGGAGTGGATGCGCGCCTCCTTGCGGCTGCGGTACAGCGCAAAGCTGCGCCCCGCCGCCGCGCACAGCGCCGCCGGGTGGATGCAGCGGGACAATTGCCCGGGCAATTGCGCCGCTTCCACGCTGCCATTCTGTTCCAGCAGCGGTCGCAGCGCCTCCATGCCCGCCATGGTGGCAGTGTATTCCTGCTTCCAGCAGGTCTCCCGCCGCCCGCAGTTGAAACAAAGGGTATCATGTACATTGTCTATGACCCAGCGGAAACCCTCCCGCCGCCGGGGCAAGCCCTCGTAGACCGCGTTCACCGTCTCCGCCAGTGAGGAAAGGCTCTGCGCCACGGCTTCCAGCCGGGTAGACGCCGCCGCACTGCGGGCGGGCGCGGGGGCGCTTTCCCCGCTCTGTGAGGTGTCTGCTGCCGGTGCCAGCCACCCGCCGGGCAGCAGACAGACCACCGCCATGCCGCCGCAGGCGCTGAACAGCAGCCCGAAAGCGTTTCCGGGCGGCTGCACGCAGAGCACCCCGGATACACACCCGCCCGCGTAGGCGGCAAGGGTTTCCACCCGCCGTCCGGGTGCCAGCACCGCCGCCGCTGCCGTAGCGCAGCCAAGCCCCGCTGCCGCCGGGGCAAGGGCAGGGTCTGCGGCACAGAGGGCTGCGCCCAGCACCGCACTGCCGCTCAGGGCGGCAAGCTTCTGTGCCCGGCAGCACAGCGCCAGCTCTGCGGCAGCACACGCCAGCACCCCGGGCGAGAACCACCCCCACCGCACACTGCCCAGCGCCGCCGCCACGGCTGCGCCCACCAGCAGCGTGCCCATGCCCGGGCGCTCCGGGGCAAATCTGCGCAGCCCGAAGCCGATGCCCGCCGCAAGCAGGGCGTCTGCCGCACTGTACAGCAAAAGGTCTGCCCCGCCGCTGCTGCCCAGCGCAAAGCACAGCGCCATGCCGGTCAGAGTGCCGCAGCCCGCCAGCGCGGCGGGCACAAACCTTTGCGGCAGCAGCCAGCGTGCTGCCACGGCTGCGCCCAGTGCACACAGCTGACACAGGCTGCGCAGCGAGAGTGCCCCCAGCCCATGGAGCAGCAACCCCAGCGCCGCTCCTGCCGCGCAGGGGGCAAAGCAGTCCTCTGCCAGCCCAAGGGTCAGCCCCAGCCCAAAGGGCATCAGCGCCCCGTACAGCACCGCCCAGCCGCCGGCAAAGCCGATGCCCACCGCTGCCAGCCGCCGCGCCGCCGGGCGCAGCATCGCCCGTGCCGCCAAGGGCGATGGCTGCAAACACCGCCCGTCCGAAGATAAAACACCCATCCGCTCTGTCATAAAAATCCCCCGCTTTCCGGCGGGGAGTTTTGTTCTGTTCCCCGCACTGTCTGCATATACTGTAACGCGGGGCATCGGCAGTTTTTGGCGCGGTGCATAGAACCGCCCCAAACCCGCCCAAAGACGCAAAAAAGCCCTGCGGCCGTCATTTTGCCGCAGGGCTTTGGGGGTATTTTGTAAAACTTAACCGTTCAACTTGGCAAGGGCATCCTGCACGCGCTGCAGGGTCTTTTCGCGGCCCATCATGCAGGCAAGGTCGGTGCCGCCGCCGGGGGTGCGCTGCTTGCCGGAAAGGGCAATGCCCAGCGGGTAGAGCAGCCAGCCGTTCTTTTTGCCCAGCTGTTCAGCCTTGGCCTTGCAGGCATCGAACACGGCATCGCGGTCTGCAAAATCCAGCGCCTCGTCGCTCAGCACCGGCAGCAGGGCTTCCAGTGCTTCCTTGGCAGTTTCCGGGGTGGTCTTCTGCTTTTTGTTGGCGTACAGGCTCACGTCATACTCCGGCATGGCGTCAAAGAAATCCAGCTGCTCGGGGATCTCGCCCAGCACCTCGCACCGGGGCTGCAGGTTTGCGCACAGCAGCTTTTTGTCGATGGCGCTGTGCACGGCGCTGTCGATCCACGGCTCGGCCTTTTTCTGGAACTCCTCGGAGCTCAGGCGGCGGATATACTCCGCATTGATGGCGCGCAGCTTGAGGGGGTCGAAGATGGCGGGAGACTTGGAGATACCCTCCGGCGACCAGGTCTTGACCAGCTCCGGCAGGGAGAAGATCTCCTGCTCGGCGTACTCGCCGCGGGGGCTCCAGCCCAGCAGGCAGATATAGTTCAGCACCGCCTCGGTCAGGTAGCCCTTTGCCACCAGATCCTGATAGCTTGCATCGCCGTTGCGCTTGGACAGCTTGTTCTGCGCGTCCTTCATCACCGGCGGGCAATGGATATAGGTGGGGATGTCCCAGCCAAAGGCCTGATACAGCAGGTTATACTTGGGGGTGGAGGACAGGTACTCGCTGCCGCGGATGACGTGGGTGATGCCCATCAGGTGGTCATCCACAACGTTCGCAAAGTTATAGGTGGGCATTCCATCGGTCTTGATGAGGATCTGGTCGTCCATCTCGCTGTTGTTCACCTCGATGTGGCCGTACACCACATCGTCAAAGCCGGTCACGCCCTCGCGGGGGATCTTCTGGCGGATAACATAGGGTTCCCCTGCGGCAAGGCGCTTTTCCACTTCCTCCTTGGGCAGGTCGCGGCAGCAGCCGTCGTAGTGGGTCATCTCGCCGTTGGCGCGCTGCTCGGCGTGCAGGGCCTCCAGACGCTCCTCGGTGCAGAAGCAGTAGTAAGCCTTGCCCTCGGCCACCAGCTGCTCGGCATACTGCTTGAACATCCCCATGCGCTCGCTCTGCACATAGGGGCCCACGGGGCCGCCGATATCCGGGCCCTCGTCCCACAAAAGGCCGGTCTCCCGCAGGGTGTTGTAGATGACATCCACAGCGCCCTCCACATAGCGGCCCTGATCGGTATCCTCGATGCGCAGGATGAAGGTGCCATCCTCGTGCTTGGCCATCAGGTAGGTGTACAGGGCGGTACGCAGGTTGCCAACGTGCATATAACCCGTAGGCGAGGGTGCAAAACGGGTGCGGACTTTATTGCTCGGCATAGAAAAACGCTCCTTTATTCTCATGCAAAAAATTTGCGGATAGCTATGTTTTATTGTACTTATTCTGCGCAGTTTTGTCAATGCGGGATAACATCATGCACCCATGCAAAAAGGGGCTGCTGCATCAAATGCTGTGCAGCAGCCCCTTTTTATAATATTATTCTCCGTCCTTCGGGTCATCCAGATGCTCGCGCCGTTTGCGTGTCAATGCGGCGCACAGTTGCAGCAATGCAAAGCACAGGATGCCGGTAAAAACACCGGTAAAAGCGGCACCGACCCAGTATCCACGGGAAAAACCGCTGATCAGCGTAACCGCCACCGCAGCCACCAGAGACAACACGGCATTGGCCGGGGCCGTATCCGAAAGGTGGCGATCCCACAGACCATTGCGCAGACACGCGACACCCATATAGATGCAGCCGATCATGAATACGACCCACTCTCCGGCAGCCTTGTCCGCAGCCCCGAACACCGTCTGCACGATCCACGCCGCCAGAAGGCTGCCCCACAGCAGCCAGAAGCCATGGCTTTCAATTTTGCGCAGGGTCTGCTCCTGCATCTCGTCCAACTGGTTTTTCTTGCTATACAGTGAAAATTTCATAGTTTATTCCTCCCAGAACAGTTCATCCAGTGTCTTATCCAGAATTTTACAGATACTGCGGCAAAGGTTGATGGTGGGGTTGTACTCCCCTTTTTCAATGGCGTTGATAGTCTGGCGCGAAACCCCTGCCGCCTCGGCAAGCGCTCCTTGCGTCATGTCCTTTTCCGCACGGGCGGCCTTTAATTTCAGGTTCTTCGGCATCGATATGCTCCTTTCCTGCCGGGTCGGCATTTGTTTTATCCTCCAGACATATAGTATCATTTACCATTCTAAATGTCAAGTATATATTACAAAAAGTTTTTATGACCAGACAAAAAGCACCCCAGCTGTTTCCAGCCGGGGTGCTTTGCAGTTATGATTATTTCAGCACGACTTCACCGTTTTCATCGGCATCCACCACAAGGGTGCCGCCGGATACCAGCGTGCCGTCGATCAGGCGCTCGGCGGCGGGGTCCTCCACCGCCTTGCGGATGGTGCGGCGCAGGTCGCGTGCGCCAAAGCGCCCGCCCTGACTCTTTTGCACCAGCGCCTTGAGCGCTGCCGGGGTGTAGCTGTAAGCGATGCCCTTGGCTTCCATGCCGGGCTTGTACTCGTCCAGCATCAGGGCGGCGATGCCCTGCAGGGTCTCCTCGGTCAGGGGCTTGAAGGCGATGACCTCGTCCACGCGGCCAAGGAACTCCGGGCGCAGGAACTGTGCCAGCGCCTTGCGGGTCTTTTCCTCGCTGCGCTGGGCGTCGCTCTTGTTAAAGCCAAGGCTGCCCGCGCTCTGGTCGCTGCTGCCGGCGTTGGAGGTCATGCAGATGACCGTGTTGGAAAAATCCACCGTGCGTCCCTGCGCATCGTTGATCTTGCCCTCGTCCAGAATCTGCAGCAGGATGTTCATCACATCCGGGTGTGCCTTTTCGATCTCGTCAAACAGCACCACGCTGTAGGGTCGGCGGCGCACCTTCTCGGTGAGCTGACCGGCTTCCTCGTAGCCCACATAGCCCGGAGGAGAACCGATCATGCGGGACACCGCATATTTTTCCATGTACTCGCTCATGTCCAGACGGATGAGCGGGTCGGGGCCGTCAAACAGCTGTTCTGCCAGCTGCTTGACCAGCTCGGTCTTACCCACGCCGGTGGGGCCCACAAAGATGAAGCTTGCGGGACGGCGGCGGCCGGAAAGGTCGGCGCGGCTGCGCTTGATGGCCTGCGCCACCAGATGCACGGCTTCGTCCTGACCGATGACCTTCTGCTTGAGGGCGTTTTCCAGCCCTGCCAGCTTGACGAACTCGGTCTCCCGAATTTTCACCGCCGGGATGCCCGTCCACAGCTCGATGACCTTGGCTACATCGTCCATGGTCACCTGAATTTCGCTGGCAGCGGCCTGCTTTGCGGGCAGTTCGGATTCCAGCTTGGCGATGCGGGTCTTGCGCTCGGCTACCCGCTCGTAGTCGATGGCTTCGTTCACATCCGTGCTTTCCATCTCGGCTTCTTCCTGCTTCAGGGCGTCCAGCTCTTTCTGCATCCCCAGATACTCGGAGATGACCGGGTGCGCCAGATTGCAGCAGGCGCAGGCTTCGTCCAGCAGGTCGATGGCCTTATCCGGCAAAAAGCGGTCGGTGATGTAGCGCTCGCTCAGGGTGACCACTGCCGAAAGCACCTCGGCGGGCACCTGCACATGATGGTGCTGCTCGTAGTAGCGCTTGATGCCGTTCATCACCGCAAGGGTGTCGGCTACGCTGGGCTCTTCCACCCGCACAGGCTGGAAACGGCGCTCCAGCGCCTGATCTTTTTCAATGTACTTGCGGTACTCGGTAAAGGTGGTGGCACCGATGACCTGGATCTCGCCGCGAGAAAGGGCAGGCTTTAAGATGTTGCCCGCATTCATGGCGCCCTCGCTCTCACCGGCAGAGGTGATGGTGTGGATCTCATCGATGAACAGGATCACGTTGCCTGCGGCCTTTACCTCGCTCAGCAGACCCTTGACCCGCTGCTCGAACTGGCCGCGGAACTGGGTGCCCGCCACAAGGCTGGTGAGGTCCAGCAGGAAAATTTCCTTGTCCCGCAGGCCGATGGGCACCTGACCCTTGGCAATGCGCTCGGCAATGCCCTCGGCGATGGCGGTCTTGCCCACACCGGCTTCACCAATGAGACAGGGGTTATTCTTCTGGCGGCGGCTCAAGATCTGGATGGTACGGTAAATTTCGCGGTCGCGGCCGATGATATCATCCAGCTTGCCCTCCCGCGCCTTGCGGGTCAGGTTTTCACAGTAGGTATCCAAAAACTTGCGCTTGGGCGGCTTTTTGCCGTTTTTGCGGTCAGCCTTTTTTTCGCCGTCCTGCTTCTCCGTGCCGGTAAAGCCCAGCGGGAAGGTGGCATTGCTGCCGGGTACAAGATCCTCGTCCATGTTCTCCGCATCGGCATCCTCGCCGCTGCCGGACATATTCATCAGCATGGAAAGAGGATTGGAATCGCCCAGCTCCTCCATCATGCTCTCCATGCGGTTTTCCATGTTATCCAGATCCTGTTCCGACATCCCGAATTGTTTCATCAGGTCGTCCACGGGCTTGATGTGCAGTTCCCGGGCACAGTGCAGACAGTACCCCTCCTGCTTCATCTGACCATTCTCCATCCGCTGGATAAAGATGATCGCCGGACGCTTCTGGCATCGAATACAGACCATAGTTCCTCCTTGTCGCCCCTGTTACAAAAAGGGGTTGAACATATTAAACGCTTTATAGTAAAGACTGCTGCGCATTACAGTGTCGTTGAGCACATTTAAGTTGCCGCCGGTGATGACCACAAGGCCCCACACCACGCACAGCACGAGGTATAAGTCCAGCAGAGCGGTCATGCCGCCGGTCAGCCAGCCAAGGCCCCGGTTGACAGTGCCAATGACCGGCAGCTTATTCACCAGCCCCAGCACGGTGACCAGCATACTGACCAGCAGCCGCAGCACCGCGTAGAACACAAAGAACAGCACCAGCATGATCACCGGGGTGAGCAGCGGCTGCAATACTTTTTCCACGATGGTATCGGCCAGCACCACGGCGTTATCTGCCAGCACGGCGTTGATGCTGCGCTCGCACGCCGCCACGATGGAGGCGCGGAAGCTTTCGGGCAGAAAGCCCGCGTACTGCTGGGCAATGCCGGAAAGGTTGACCACGCCGTCCTCCGAAAGGTGGGCGGCGATCTGGGTGCGGAAACCCCCGGCCAGCAGATTTTCGAACACCCAGCCCGCGCAGGCGGCAGAACACTGCCGTGCGCCCAGCAGGCTAATGAGGTTGCCGGACAGCTGCACGATGGACGCCAGAAAGCCCTTGCGGGCGTAGCGCACCATCAGCACCAGCCAGACCACCGTACATAGGATATCAAAAAGAAATGACGGATTCTTGAACATATCTTGTTTTCCCTGTTATAAAGATCACTTTCCCCGCAAAAATACTGTTTTTTCCCCGGTCACTGGGCGCTGGAAGCCGTTTGCTCCGGCGGAGCGATCTGCTGCACCGTGTTGCCGCACAGCACCAGCAGCTGCTTGCCCGCAATCAGCGCCTGCGGACGGACAGAGAGCGTCTGTCCCCACTGGTACACCCCGTCTGCGGCAAAGCATTCCACGCCGCTGTCGGTGAGCAGATAGAAGTTTTGCCCCCGGCGCAGGATCTGGTTTGCCGCCGGCACATTGCCGCTGTACTGCACGTTCAGATCCTTATCCAGCAGCACGGCGGTGCACACCTGTCCGTTTTCCAGCAGCAGGGCGGCGTTTGCGCCATCCTGCGAAACGCTGACAAGACTGCCGCCGCCAAGGTCAAAGCGCCCGCGCTCGCCGCCGTCCGCACCGTACACCACGGCGCAGTTCTCGTACACAGCCAGCACGGTGTCGTTGTTCAGCCAGCCCAGCCACTGGGGCACGCTGTCCCCGCTGCTCAGCTGCACCGGGTCGCCCTGCGCAAGGCTGAGCACAAAGAGGTTTGCCTGTAACTGTCCGGCGCTGGAAGTGACCGTTGCCACCGCCAGACGGCGGCTGTCGGCGGCAAAGGCCATCCGCACCGGGGTGCCCTGTGCGCGGGTCATATCCCAGTGCAGCTGTTCGCTCATGGTGGGGGTATACACGGTCAGCCGGGCGGTGCTGTCGGCGGAATCGGTGGCCACTGCCAGCGTGCCGGTGTCTGACATAGCGCACAGATAGATGCTGTTTTCCAGCGTTTTGCTATACAGGTTCTGGGTGCGGCTTTCCACCCGCAGCTCGTTGCCGGAGCGGTTGTACAGCACAAAGCGGGTCTTGCCCGCAGCCAGCGCCGGGCGGGCATAGCCGCTCTGGATGCTGGCAAGGCGGGTGCCGCCAAGGCTGTACACTGCGCAGGCATCCTCGTCCATGGCTACAAAGCTGCCGGACATGGGCTGCACGGCGGTCAAATCGCCAAGGCCGGTCTGCTGCGGCCAGCCCACCGCCGGGGACAGAGCGATATGCACCGTATCTACCATGTCCTTCACCCGGGCGATGGACGCGCCCACCGCGCCGGTGGCAAACAGAGTGACCAGTATCAGCGCCGCCAGCAGAATGGCGGTGCGGCGCAGACGGCGGCGGCGCACCCGCTGGCGCGCTGCTTCCAGATATTCCACACGCCCGGCAGAAAGCGGCTCTCCGTCCGGGTTGCTGCCGCCGCGATGAAGCTTTTTCATGGCTGCTCTTCCTTCCTTTCCGGGTAATCCACACACTTTAAGAACAAGCCCTTTGCGGGCAGAGTGGGGCCTGCCCGGCTGCGGTCCCGGCTTGCCAGAATGGCGGGGATGTCCGCAGCGCGCATCCGTCCCGCGCCCACCTCGCACAAAGTACCTGCCAGAATGCGCACCATGTTGTACAGGTAGCCGTTGGCAGTCACCTCAATGTCCACCTCATCCCCGCGCCGGGTAACATGGCAGTCCGTGATGGTGCGCACGGTGTCCCCATGGGCGGCGGCAGAACTGCCCGCCGCGCACAGCGCCAGAAAATCATGCGTCCCTACGAACTGCTGCGCCGCCGCCTGCATGGCAGCTTCGTCCAGCCGCCGGGGCACACGGGTGTAGTAGGCGGCATCAAAGGGCGAGTCGATGGGGTGGTTATGGATGCGGTACAGATAGGTCTTGGTATGGGCGGCGTACCGGGCATGGAAGTCCTCCGGCACGGTCTGCGCCGCCAGCACCCGGATATCCGGCGGCAGATGCTGGTTGAGCGCCAGCGGCAGCTTTTGGGGCGGGATGCGGGTCTCGGCGTGGAAGTTCAGCCGGAAGCCCAGCGCGTGCACCCCGGCATCGGTGCGGCTGCAGCCCTTGATATCAGGGCGGCTGCCCAGCACCGCTTCCAGTGCATCCTGAAAGGTGGCCGCCACGCTGCGCCCGTTGGGCTGCACCTGAAAGCCGCAGTAATTTGTGCCGTCGTAGGCAAGGGTAAGTAAAAAGTTCATAGTTTAAAACCCTCTCAGGCGCTCCCGCGCCAGCTCCCCCGAAGGGGGAGCCAAGCCGTAAGGCTTGTTGCTAAAGTATCAGGTGTAATGAGAAAGCTTCCGGCAGTGCTCTTGGCTCTCCCCTTGAGGAAAGACTTCCCCCGCTCCGGGGGAAGATGTCACCGTAGGTGACAAAAGGGGGAATCTGTCACCGCAGGTGACTGAGAGGGCGCACGCCGTTGGCTCCGTTGCCAAAGTATCAAGTGCAATGAGAAACTCTCCCACCACCGCCAAAAGCTCCCCCTTTCGGGGGAGCTGTCAAGGCCATCAGGCCTTGACTGAGAGGGTTCTCCTCCTTTTGAGAGGGTTCTCCTCTTTTAATAGTTCGGGAACACCAGCCGGGAGGCAAGGATGACGGCAAAGCAGGCGATGCAGACCGCAAGGTCGATATAATCCTGCTTTTCGCAGCGCAGCACCTTCAGGCGGGTGCGGCCTGTGCCGCCGCGGTAGCAGCGGCATTCCATAGCCATGGCCAGCTCGTCTGCGCGGCGGAAGGCCGAGATGAACAGCGGGATGAGCACCGGCACCAGCGCCTTGACCCGGTCGGTCATCTTGCCGGTGTCCAGCTGTGCGCCGCGCGCCTTCTGTGCATTCATGATCTTATCCGTCTCCTCGATGAGGGTGGGGATAAACCGCAGGGCGATGCTCATCATCATGGCCAGCTCGTGCACCGGGAAGTGCAGCTTGCCCAAGGGCTTGAGCAGCTGCTCAATGGCATCGGTCAGCACGATGGGGCTGGTGGTGTAGGTAAGCAGGCTGGTGCCCGCAATCAGCGCCATCACGCGCACTGCCATCAGCACCGCGTAGCGCACGCCCTCGGCGTAGATGGTCAAGAACCAGAAATGCACCAGCGGGTCGCCCTCGCCGGAGACAAAGAAGAGGTTCAGCACCGCCGTGAACAGCACGATGGGCAGAATGGGTTTCAGGCTTTTACCGATCATCTTGACCGGAATTTTTGCCACCTTATACATGACCCCCAAAAAGAGGATGGACAGGGTAAGCCCCAAGGGGTTGGAGGCTGCAAACAGCAGCACGATATAGGCGACCGTCAGCACAAGTTTCAGTCTGGGGTCGAACCGGTGCACCAGACTGTTGCCCGGGAAGTGCTGACCGATGGTGATATCTCGCAGCATCAGACAGCACCCCCTTTCTGGGCAGCGCTGCGGGGCAGCACAAGGCTTTCCCCGGCATCGCGGCGGCGCTTGGCTTCCAGCAGGGTCTTGACCGCGTAGGGAATGGTGTACACGTCCGCCGGGACGTCCACCCCCATCTCCCGCAGCTTGAGGAAAATTTTCGTCACCTGCGGCACCGACAGCCCCAGCTCCAGCAGCTCCGGGGCGCGGGCAAAGATCTTTTCCACCGTGTCGTACATGGCAATTTTCTTGTTGCTCATCACCAGCACGCGGTTGGCGTACTTGGCGATATCCTCCATGCTGTGGGACACCAGCAGCACGGTGGTGCCGGTCTTTTTGTGGTACTCCTTCACCTCGGAAAGGATATCGTCCCGTCCCTCCGGGTCAAGACCGGCGGCGGGCTCGTCCAGCACAAGGATGCGGGGCTTCATGGCCATCACGCCCGCCACCGCCACCCGGCGCTTCTGACCGCCGGAAAGCTCAAAGGGACTGCGCTCCAAAAGCGCCGGGTCTAAGCCTACAAAGTCTGCGGCTTCGTGGACGCGGCGGTCCACCTCGGCTTCGTCCAAGCCCATGTTCTTGGGGCCAAAGGCGATGTCCTTGTAGCAGGTCTCCTCAAACAGCTGGTATTCCGGGTACTGGAACACAAGGCCGGTGAGGAAGCGGAAATCCCGGATCTTTTCCGGGTCTGCCCACAGGTCGCGGCCGTCAATGAAAATTTTGCCGCTGGTGGGCTTATTCAGGCCGTTCATGTGGGTGATAAGGGTGCTCTTGCCGGAGCCGGTGGCCCCGATGATGCCCACAAAATCGCCCTCTTCTACGGTAAAGCTCACGTCGTCCAGCGCGGTCACTGCGGTGGGCAGGCCGGGGTTATAGACGTAGCTCAGATGTTCTACCTTAATGATATCTGCCATTTCGTCCGCCCCCTTACTGCAGCAGCTCATACAGCGCCTGTGCGCAGGCACCGGTGTCGATAATGCCCTCCGGCATCGGGATGCCGGCCTTCACCAGCTCGTCCCGCAGCTCAGCGGCCTGCGGCACGTCCAGATGCAGACTGCGCACCTTTTCGGTCTGGCTGAACACCTCTTTCGGGGTGCCCTCCATCACCACATGGCCCTTGCTCATCACCAGCACACGGTCGGCCTGTGCGGCTTCTTCCATATAGTGGGTGATGGACACTACCGTGATGCCCATATTCTTGTTCAGGTAGTGGATGGTCTGCATCACCTGCTCGCGGCCGCGCGGGTCCAGCATGGCAGTGGCTTCGTCTAAAATCAGGCAGTCCGGGCGCATGGCCACCACACCGGCGATGGCCACACGCTGCTTCTGACCGCCGGAAAGGTTGTGGGGTGCGCGCTCGCGGTATTCGTAGATGCCAGCCATCTTCATGGAGTCGTCCACCCGGCGGCGCATCTCATCCTGCGGCACGCCGAGGTTTTCCAGCGCAAAGGCCACGTCCTCTTCCACCACGGTGGCCACGATCTGGTTGTCCGGGTTCTGGAACACCATGCCCACAGTCTGGCGGATATCGTAAAGCTTGTCCTCGTCTGCGGTATCCATGCCCTCCACATACACCTTGCCGCTCTCGGGCAGCAGGATGGCGTTGAAGTGCTTGGCCAGCGTGGATTTGCCGCAGCCGTTTGCACCCAGCACCGCCACGAACTCCCCGCGCTTCACCTGCGCAGATACGCCGTCCAGCGCGTAGACCGGCTGCTCGGCATCGTAGCGGAACTTCAAATTTTCAGCAGTTAAAATCGTTTCACTCATGCTTTGTTTCTCTTTCTGGTGGTGCGCCCCTCCGAAAGGGGCTGTACCCCATTCTTGAATCATATAATAACCCTCTCAGTCACGGCTGACGCCGTGCCAGCTCCCCCGAAAGGGGGAGCTACGGTAGGATGGATAAAAGCTCCCCCCTCGGGGGAGCTGTCGCCGCAAGGCGACTGAGAGGGTTCTTTCCTTATTCTTCCCAAATGGCGGTGGCGCCGCAGGGCACCACGCCGCCGGTGGCAGACACCGGCAGACCGATCTCGTCGCAGCTGGTCTTGCCGCCAAAGCGGGGCACCAGCGTGGTCTTGAGCATATACTCCATGACCGCCGGGGACAGACCGGTGGTGTAGCTGTTGACCGCAAAGAACAGCGGAGTATCGCTGAGCACCTCTTCGCACTGGCTGATGAGGTCGTAGATGCAATCTTCCAGCTTCCAGATCTCGCCGCCGGGGCCGCGCCCGTAGCTGGGCGGGTCCATGATGATGCCGTCGTAGGTGTTGCCGCGGCGCTTTTCCCGCGCCACGAACTTGGCGCAGTCGTCCACCAGCCAGCGGATGGGCTTGTCGGTCAGGTTGCTTGCCACGGCGTTGTCCTTGCCCCATGCCACGATGCCCTTGGAGGCATCCACATGGCAGACGGTAGCACCGGCAGCGGCACAGGCCAGCGTAGCGCCGCCGGTGTAGCCGAAGAGGTTCAGCACCTTCACCGGGCGGTTCGCGGCGCGGATCTTCTGCTGGTACCACGCCCAGTTGACCGCCTGCTCCGGGAACACGCCGGTGTGCTTGAAGCCGGTGGGGCTGACGATGAGGGTCAGCTTATCCTCCCCTTCGCCGCAGCTGATCTTCCACTTTTCCGGCAGACGGCGGCGATACTCCCACTCGCCGCCGCCCTGATTGGAGCGGTGGTAGATGGCATCTGCCTTTGCCCACAGGGGGCTCTGCTTGGGGGTCTTCCACACCACCTGCGGGTCGGGGCGGATGAGCAGGGTCTCTCCCCAGCGTTCCAGCCGGTTGCCGTCGGTGGCATCCAGCAGTTCATAGTCTTTCCAAGTATCTGCAGGGCGCATAGCGTCCTCCTTCCGTTTACTGCTTCAATGTTTCTTTATATAAAAGTCAGAACAGGCTCTGCTGGCCGTTTTCCTCGGCGCTGCCGGTCTCCGGGGCTTTCATGCCCAGATGCTCGTAGGCAAGGCGGGTGGCGCAGCGTCCGCGGGGGGTGCGGGTCAAAAAGCCCATCTGCATCAGATACGGCTCGCACAGATCCTCCAGCGTGACCGCCTCCTCGCCCAGCGCGGCAGCCAGCGTTTCCAGACCCACCGGCCCGCCGTTGTACATCTCAATGATAGCGCGCAGCAGGCTGCGGTCCAGCTCGTCCAGACCCAGCGCGTCCACGTCCATCCGCTTGAGCCCCAGCAGCGCCACGTCCTGATCGATGATGCCGTCGCCCAGCACGGTGGCAAAGTCGCGGATGCGCTTCAAAAAGCGGTTCGCCACACGGGGGGTGCCACGGCTGCACTTTGCCAGCTCGTAAGCGCCCTCCGGGGTGATGGGCTGATCCAGAATGCCCGCCGACCGCATGATGATGCGGGAAAGCTCGTCCGGGCTGTACAGCTCCAGCTTGAGCAGCACGCCGAAGCGGTCGCGCAGGGGGCCGGTGATCTGTCCGGCGCGGGTGGTAGCGCCCACCAGCGTGAACCGGGGCAGATTGATGCGGATGCTCTGGGCGCTGGGACCCTTGCCGATCATGATATCCAGCGCGTAGTCCTCCAGCGCCGGATACAGCACTTCTTCCACCTGCCGGGACAGGCGGTGGATCTCGTCAATGAACAGCACATCGCCCTCCTGCAGGTTGGTCAGCAGGGCGGCAAGGTCGCCGGGCTTTTCAATGGCCGGGCCGCTGGTGATGCGGATCTGCACCCCCATCTCGTTGGCGATGATGCCCGCCAGCGTGGTCTTGCCCAGACCCGGCGGGCCGTAGAGCAGAATGTGATCCACCGGCTCGCCCCGGCGCTTGGCGGCTTCCAGATAGATCTTCAGGTTCTGCTTGGCCTTTTCCTGCCCGATGTAGTCCTCCAGATGCTGCGGGCGGAGGTTATTTTCCTCACTGTCCACCGGGGTCATGACGGGCTGCATCATTTTTGCGCCGTACAGCGCGGTATCGTCCTGCATTGCTTACCTCCTGCCTGCCATGCTGCGCAAGGCCAGCTTGATGATCTCTTCCACCGGCAGCGCGGCATCGATCTTTGCGATGGCCAGCGCCGCCTCGCTCTGGCTGTACCCCAGCGACACCAGCGCCGCAATGGCCTGTGCGCTGCTCTGGGTCGCGGGCGTGTCGGCGGCAGAGCCCGCCACATCTTCCAGCGAGATGCCGTCCACAAAGCCCCGCGCCACCTTATCCTTCAGTTCCAGCACGATGCGCTGTGCCAGCTTCGGCCCCACGCCGGAAGCGGCCTTGAAGGCCTTGTGGTCCCCCGCCGAAATCGCCAGCGCCACCCGCTGCGGCTCCATGACGCTGAGGATGGCCAGCCCCACCTTGGGGCCCACGCCGGACACGGCGGTCAGCATCTCAAAGCAGGCCTGCTGCTCCTCGGTGGCAAAGCCGTACAGGCTTACATCGTTCTCGGTCACGCTCATCACGGTGTACAGGGTAGCTTCCTGCCCCACACCGGGCAGTGCCCCCGCCACACTGGCCGGGCACTGGGTATAGTAGCCCACGCCGCCGCAGCTGAGCACAACGGCGTTCAGGCTTTTTTTCACGATTTTTCCAGTCAGACAGTAGATCATAAAATCCTCTCAGTCAAGACCCGCCGCCCCGCAGGGCGGCTGTGGTATGCGGTCAGATGGGGCCCGCCACCCGGCGGGTGTAGCGGTTGAGCTGGTTGCCGTTGGTGTGGCAAAAGGTGATCGCCATGGCCAGTGCATCGGCGGTATCGTCCGGTTTTGGCACGGCGGGCAGATGCAGCAGCACCCGGGTCATCTCCTGCACCTGCTTTTTCACGGCCTTTCCGTAGCCGGTGACCGCCTGCTTGACCTGCATGGGGGTGTACTCGTAGATGGGCAGCCCCGCCTGCGCCGCCGCCAGCAGAATGACCCCACGCGCCTCGGCTACGCCGATGACGGTGGTCTGGTTGTGCTGGTAGAACAGCTTTTCGATGGCAAGCACCTCGGGCTTTGTGCGTTCGATGACCTCCTTGATGCCGGTATACACCTCGTCCAGACGCCGCTCAAACGGCACGCCCGCGTCCGTGCACACCGCGCCGAAATCCACCGGCGCAAAGCGGTTGCCCGCATACTCCACCACGCCCCAGCCCACAATGGCGTAACCGGGGTCGATGCCCAAAACTCTCATGCTGCGTTCCCTTTCCGACACTACTCCTATTATAGTTTTCTATTATAGCACAACGTCTGGTTGGGGGCAACAAGAAAGCTGTCGCCCGCAACCCTAAAACCCGCGCTGCACCGCACAGAAGCCGGGTTTCGGGGTGCTTTTTCAAAAAAGTTTTACAATTTTTGAAAAAAGGTCTTGCTTTTTGGCATCGGGTATGGTATTATAATCTAGCTGATTTCGGCAAAACAGAATATGGACGGTTAGCTCAGCTGGTAGAGCATCTGCTTGACGTGCAGGAGGTCACAGGTTCGAGTCCTGTACCGTCCACCACATCCCCAGACCATTCGGTCTGGGGATTTTTTGTTGCGGCTGCCGTGTCGCTTGTAAATCCACCGTGTTTTCGTTATAATAGAACTGAAAGAAGGTGGGCACAATGATTTTGCAATATTTTGTCACATCATCCGATACGGGCAATAAGATCCCGGTCGAAATCGACAAGTCAACTTCTGCCGACCTTGCTGCAACCAAAGAAAGCTGGCAGACCGACTGGACAAGTGAGTTCATTGGTGACCCCGCACTGGAAAAGTATACCGCCAAGACCGAAGGCGGCGAAATCATAGCATTGGGTGCTTACCGCGAAACAGAAGCTAGTATGTTCGTATATATTGAATACATCGAAAGTCACCCGGAAAGCAACCCTACGTTAACTGTAAAGCGCAAATATCTGGACATTGGGCGCATGATGATCGCATTCGGCATCCAGCTTTCCATTGATTCCGGTAAAAACGGTGTTGTCACCTTTGAAGCTAAAACAGATGAACTTGCAAAACATTATATCCGGGATTTTGGCGCAATTCAGGTCTTTGCCAAACAATCCGGTGGGCCAATTATGCTGATGATTGCAGATAACGCGGCGCTTTCACTCTTCAATACATATCTTTCCTGAAAGGTGGGTCTTGTTATGGATATTGAAGTAAAACGAATGTCTCCTACTACTATTGAAATGCTTGACCAACTCAGCGCAGTCTGCAAACGGTTCGGAGTCGATTATTATGCAGCCTCCCAAAATCAGCGTGATCTACTGGATAGCATTGCCCTGCACGAATACCAACTGAAAAAAGCACACGAGCAAGGGCTGAAGCGCTCCGAGGTGCCGCCGTTTCTCGGTTTGAAGCGCTCTGACCGCAGCAACGATATGCCTGCTTAAAGGTTCGAGTGCTGTGGACAATGCTCCACCACATCCCCAGACCATTCGGTCTAGGGATTTTTTTGTGTCATTCGCCAGCCCGGAACAGCAAGCCGAGAATTTCACTCTTATCGGGGGTGTTCTTTCCTTGGCGGGTGTGGTATACTCGGTTTAATTCAACATATTGAAATTTGGAGGCTCGAATCATGTGGAATGAATTAGGCATCAGCGGAGGAACCGCGATCGTTATTTTGATCGCGCTGTATTATGTTATCAAATGGGCAGTGAAAAACGGCATCAAGGAAGCCTACCGCGCTATCACCGGCGAGAAAACCGATGAAGATATCCAAAACGAAAAAGAGTTGGAAGAACTCGGATCGGATTCAGAAGATCAATAGATCTGCACGCGTTCCAAACAAGAGCAGCGCACAAAAACCACATAAAGGAGAACCTTCACCATGGAATACAAACGTTTTGGCAATAAGATCATTGTACGCATCGACAAGGACGAGGAGATCCTTGAACAGGTCAAAGAGCTTGCCCTGAAGGAAAACATCCGCCTTGCCGCCGTGCAGGCGCTGGGCGCCACCAACAGCTTCACGGTGGGCGTATATAATGTGGCAGAAAAGCAATACTACGCCAACACCTTCAGCGGCAGCTTTGAGATCGTGTCCTTGACTGGCACCATCAACACCATGAACGGCGCATTTTACACCCACCTGCACATGAGCGCCGGCAACGACAAGGGTGAGGTGTTCGGCGGGCACCTGAACCGGGCGGTGGTCAGCGCCACCTGTGAAATGGTGGTGGATGTTCTGGACGGCACGGTAGACCGCCAATACGACCCTGTTACCGGGCTGAACCTGTTCAAGTTCTGAGCTTATCTGTAAAAAGCCAAAGCCGCTGCGCGATGTCTGCGCAGCGGCTTTTTGCTTATAGCTCTTCCTGCCGGGTATAGGGCTCCATGCCGTGGTCGGCGGGGTCGTAGAATTCCAGCACGGTCATGTAGTTTTCCACAAAGTGGCACATCACGGTCTTTAAAATGCCGTTCAGCTGCCCTTTTACCGTGATGGTGGACAGAACAAAGTCCGTCACCAGCTGCACGGTATCCGGCTGCAATTCAAAGCACAGGCCGACCGCCAGCATGGGGATGACGACCTGCTGCGCCTGCAGCGGCACCGCGCTGCCCAGCTTTTCCAGCACCGGGCGGCTCAGCGCCGAAGCCGCCTGTACACAGCGCTCCACCTTTTCCTGCGGGAAGCGCTGCATCAGCTCCATGCTGCGCAGCTGCGCCACCACGGCGGCATCGTCGCGCACGATCCCCCGGGTCACTTCTTCCTCCGTGCGGGTGGTCGCGCATTGCAGCATACAGCGCATGGCGTCCTCGTAGTCCTCGTAGTAGGTCTGACGGTCGCAGAACAGGTTCAGCATGGATTGCAGCACAGCATCGGTCTCTTCCGTGACAGCCAGCCGCCCGAAGTCTATCGGCGTGCCCTCCATCCGTGCGCTGCGGTCATTCAGTGTCTCCAGCTCCTCCGGGACGACCGTAGAGGGCAGAAAGCGGTCGTTGCCGTTGCGGTAAAACCCCCACTCTGCGGGCAGAATGCGGGGGATGACGTCGCCGCTGGAAATGATATTGAAGATATTGCTGGTGCCCCAGTTCTTTTTCAGCCTGCCGTCTGCCGCGTGGTTGTTGTCAAAATCCTGCTGTAATTCGGGGCAGTCCGCCGCCGTCAGGGCTGCCGGGGCGGCAAAGGTATAGACGTAGGTGTTTTTCTTTTCCAGCTGCGGCAGCACGGCGGGCAGGCGTGCCGCCACAAGGTTGGTCACGCCGCCGCCTCGGCTGTACCCGCCCATCCAGAGCTTCAGGGTACCCAGCGGCTGACGCTTTGCCGACGCCTGAACGTATCCGCGTATTTTTTCAACCAGCTGCCGCGCCGCCGTCACAAAGCCGGTGTGGGCGCTGCCGGGCCCTGCATGAAGATTGCCGGACCACTCGGCCCCATAGCCGGAGCCGCGTAGGAACGCCCCGATGATGGTCACCTGTCTGCCGCCGCGCACCAGCGTTTTGCGGGCGATGGCACAGGCCACGGTGTCCGGGGTGTCGTTCAGGCTGTGGGTATAGTTGAACAGCTGTACCTCCGTAAAGCCCAGCTTTGCAAAAGCGTCCCGGATATGGTCGGCGCGGCCGACCTCGCCCTCCATCCAATAGCGCTGGTCGCTCTCCCATGTACAGTTGGCGGCCACCGCCATACCCATGGTGGCCAGTGCCAGCTGGTTGTCGTACTCCGTGGCAGGGTGGTCGAACAGGCTGTCACTGTAATAGTAGTCGTGCCGCAGGTCGGCACCGCAGCGGTCGCTGCGGTACCACAGGGTATAGTAGTCGTCCGGCACAGCGCGGCCGACCAAAGCCGTAGCCGCCCCGGCCTGCGGCAGCGCCGCAGCGGGAGCCAGCGCCCCCGCCGCAAGGGTCACCGCAAGACCCTTACAAAAATCCCGTCGTTTCATGCTTTCTCCCCCCGCATCCTACCCTGCGGTCTGTACACCACAGGCTTTTTTATAGTATAATCCTTTTTGCCGCCGGATGCAATTTTCACTTGCGGTAGTCAACAAAAACCGGGAAGCTCCGCAGAACTTCCCGGTTGACAGATACAAGAATATGCTTTATTACAGCGAAAGATCCAGCTCGTGGCAGTACTCCACGATATGGTGGAACATCTGCTCCACGGCGGGAGCCATGGAGGCCGGACGCTGCACGGCCAAACCCACCACGCGGTACTCCTCCGGCTCGATGGGGTACACCTTGACGGCGGCCTTGCAGTCCCGCAGCAGCATCTGCGGCATGATGGAGATGCCAAGCCCGGCCTCCACCATGGCAATGTTGGACTGGTCGTCAATGACGTGGCAGCGGCGCTCGGTGCCGATCTTGTATTTCTTGAGGAACTGGCGCATTTCGGCGTCGGTGGCATCGCACTGCACCACAAAGCTCTGGCCGTTCATCAGTGCCGGGGTCATCACGCCGTCCTGCGGCTCCGGCCAGTCCTGCGGCACGATGCACAGCAGCGGCTCCCGGAACAGCTCGGTAAGGCTGAACTCCTCCCGGCAGGTGGAGGACAGGAAGGCAATGTCCACCTGACCGGTGCGCAGCCATTCCTTGACATCATCGTAGGTGCCCTGATATACTTCGATCTCAATCTGCGGATAATGCGCCGAAAAGCTTTTCAGCAGCCCGGGCAGCAGCGATGCACACACCGAGTTGAATACGCCCAGCTTCACCTTGCCCTTTTCCAAGCCGTTCAGGCGGGCGATGCTCTGCTTCAGCGCCTCGTCACTGTTGAGCACATCGCGGATAGAGGGGTACAGGGAAGCGCCGTAACTGGTCATGGATACGCCGTTTTTGCCGCGATTAAACAGGGCAAAGCCCAGCTCCTCCTCCATTACGGCAATGGCGTGACTGATAGCCGAGGGGGTCAGGTGCAGCTGCTGTGCCGCTTTGTTAAAGCTGCCCTGCCGGGCCACGGCATCAAAAATTTCGTAAGAAAATAGCGTCATGCCCAAAGCCTCCTTCCGTCTTTACTGGTTCGGAGACGCCCGATTCTCTGTGAATCTTTTTCATCTTTCGTTTGAGTCAGTTCAATTATCTTCTTGATTGTACTATCCCGCGCCTTTTCTGTCAAGCATTTTGCCCCGATTTTTGCACGCTCTGTGCGGATTTTGCCGCAATTGCTGCAGGAAATGCCGCCTTTCTTCCGTTATAGTTTTATAACGATTTTTTACAAACTGACCGAGGTGTTTTTATGACCGCACTTTCCCCGCGCCGCAGCTTCAGCGGCACTACTCTTAAAACCATTGCCTGCGTCACCATGCTGGTGGACCACATCGGCGCGTCCTGCATTGAGGCGGGTATCCTTACGCCCGGGCTGGACCTCGGCACCCTCTCGCAGGACACCCTTTCTACCTATCCGCTGTACCGGCTGGACATGGTGCTGCGCTTCACTGGACGGCTGGCCTTTCCCCTGTTCTGCTTTTTGCTGGTGGAGGGCTTTGTGCACACCCACAACGTCAAAGGCTACCTTGGGCGGCTGGTGCTGTTCGGCCTTTTGAGCGAAGTACCCTTTGACCTTGCGTTCGCCCGCACCCCCTTTGACTTCAGTGCGCAGAACGTTTACTGGACGCTGGCGCTGGGTGTGCTGGCCATGGCAGGGCTCAAGCGCTTTGAAAAGGAAAACGGCCTGCCCGGCTGGCAGGGGCTTGTATGGGCGGGCGGGTGCGCCGCACTGGCGCTGGCTGCCAGCACCGACTACCATGCCATCGGCGTGATCATCATCTGCGCGCTGTACCTCACCCGTACAAACCGCAAGCGGCAGTGCCTTGCAGGCGCGCTGCTGTTTATGTTCGAGCTCACCGCTCCGCTGGCCTTTGTGCTGGTCTGGTTCTACAATGGGCAGCGCGGCGCGTGCAGCCCGCTGCAGAAAAAGGCCTTTTACTGGTTCTACCCGGTGCACCTGCTGGTGCTGGCAGGTATCACGAACCTGCTGCTGTAATTTTACCGATAAATAGCGCAATGCCGGACAGTCTGCGGGCTGTCCGGCATTGTATTTTATAGGAGGTTCGCCCTCTCAGGCGCTCCCGCGCCAGATCCCCCCTTTTGTCACCTGCGGTGACATCTTCCCCCGGAGCGGGGGAAGTCTTTCCTCAAAGGGAGAGCCAAGGTCTAAGGCTTGTTGCTAAAGTATTAGTCATAATGAAGAAGCTTCCGGCAGTGCTCTTGGCTCTCCCTTTGGGAGAGCTGGCAAAGCCGTAGGCTTTGACTGAGAGGGCGCACGCCGCTAGTCCTGTTGCTGAAGTTTCAAGCACAATAAGAAACTTTCCCGCCATGCCAAAGGCTCCCTCCCCGAGGGAGCTGGCAAAACCGTCAGGTTTTGACTGAGAGAGTTAAGGCGTAAAAAAGGAAAATCCCCCGCAGTTTTCACGAAACTACGAGGGATTTTCTTGGCGGAGTAGGAGGGATTTGAACCCTCGCGCCGTTGTTTAGACGACCTACGCCCTTAGCAGGGGCGCCTCTTCGGCCTCTTGAGTACTACTCCAGAGCAAAGTGTGTTACACTTATTCAATAAAAAATGGCGGAGAGAGTGGGATTCGAACCCACGGTACGTTGCCGTACGGCAGTTTTCAAGACTGCTTCCTTAAACCACTCGGACATCTCTCCTTGTGGACACTCGCGTTACGCCGTGTCGAATGCCTACTTACTTTACCAGATTTACGCCGTTCTGTCAAGCCCTTATGCAAATTTTTTCTTTTTTCTGTACGGCAGCTGCACAGCAGGCGCATTTATCACAACCTTTATTCGAAGTTTTTTTGGAATTTCTCTTTACAGAAACACCTTTTTGTTGTATAATGAAACCAACATAAACCACCCATTGGGAAAAGGAGCATCATCATGTCGTTTTCAGAGCTATTGAAGCAGTGCCGCAAAAAGCAGGGCGTCAGCCAAGCGGAGCTTGCCTCCAGACTGGGGGTCACCCAGCAGGCTGTCGGCAAGTGGGAAAGCGGCAAGTCCTCCCCCGACCCCTCCACCGTGGCCCGCATTGCGGAGCTGTTGAACACCACGGCGGACTATCTGCTGGGGCTGTACCGCCCGGTCAGCAACGTTTCTGCCCCCGAGGAGCGCTTTTTCGGCAGCTATACCGAGAGCTTGATCCCGGTCATCGGCACGGTAAAGGCCGGTTACGGCGCACTGGCTTTTGAAGAGGACTACGGGCAGGAGTACGCCCGCGTGAAGGACCCCGCCAATTATTTTTATCTGGTGGTGCGCGGCGACAGCATGGAGCCCCGCATTCAGGACGGCGACCTTGCGCTGGTGCACAAGCAGGACACACTGGAAAACGGCGACTTGGGCGTGCTGATCTACGGCGACGAGGGCGAGGGCACCCTGAAGCGCTACATCCAGCGCGGCAACTGCGTGGTGTTGCAGCCCTTCAACCCCGCCTATCATGAAATGGTCATCAAGGGCGAGGACCTGAACCACCTGCACATTGCTGGCCGCGTGGTGGAGACCAAGGCCAAGTGGTAAACTGAACAATTTCCCCTGTTTTTCATAAAGCCATCTGCTGTTTTGCGCATGGCTTTATTTTTGACCCTTTTTCCCGGTTTTATCCTTTTTGGAGGTGCATTCTGCATGGAACAGACCCTGATGGACAAGCTGACCATTCTGGCGGACAGCGCCAAATATGACGTTGCCTGCACCTCCAGCGGGGCGTCCCGCTCCGCGCGCCCGGGCACGGTGGGCAGCTGCTACGCCCCGGGCTGCTGCCACGCCTTTACCGCCGATGGCCGCTGCGTCAGCCTGCTCAAGGTGCTGATGACCAACTGCTGCTCCTTCGACTGCGGCTACTGCGTCAACCGCCGCTCCAACGATATCCCCCGCGCCACCTTTGCGCCCCGGGAGCTGGCAGAGCTGACCATGGAGTTCTACCGCCGCAACTACATCGAGGGGCTGTTTTTGTCCAGCGCGGTGCTAGGCACCCCGGACTATACCACCGAGCGGATGCTGGCGGTGCTGCGGCTGCTGCGGGGCGAATACCGCTTTGGGGGCTACATCCACGCCAAGGCCATCCCGGGCACAAGCCCGGAGCTTTTGCAGCAGCTGGGGTATCTGGCCGACCGTTTGAGCGTGAACGTGGAGCTGCCCAGCGAGCGCAGCCTGAATCTGCTTGCCCCGGACAAGGGGCGGCACTCCATCTTCCGTCCCATGAAGCAGATCGCGGTGTCCGGCGCCGCCAGCCGGGAGGAACTTACCCTCTACCGCCACGCGCCCAAGTTTGCCCCCGCCGGGCAGAGCACCCAGATGATCGTGGGCGCTTCGCCGGAGACGGACTACCACATTTTAAAGCTGACCGAGGGGATGTACCAGAAGTACGGGCTGAAGCGGGTGTTCTACTCCGCTTACATCCCGGTAGCCGAGGACACCCGCCTGCCCGCGCTGGACACAAAGCCGCCCCTTTTGCGGGAACACCGGCTGTATCAGGCAGACTGGCTGCTGCGGTTCTACCAGTTCGAGGCGGACGAGATTTTAGATAAAGACAACCCCAACTTCAACCCCTATCTGGACCCCAAATGCAACTGGGCAGTGCAGCACTACGGGCTGTTCCCGGTGGACGTGAACCGCGCCCCCTTCGAGATGCTGCTGCGGGTGCCGGGCATCGGCCCGAAAAGCGCCCGGCGCATCTGGCGCGCCCGCAAACAGGCGGCGCTGGGGCTGGACGAACTGAAACGCATGGGCGTGGTGCTCAAGCGGGCGCAGTATTTCATCACCTGCCGGGGCTTTTCCGGGGCGCACCCGGGGCGCGGCACCGCCGGGCGGGAGCGCATTACCCGGGCGCTCATCGACCCCAACGTATTCAGCGGCAGCTGCGAGCAGCTGAGCCTGTTCAGCCCGCCCGCTGTGGATAACCTCATCGGGCAGGGCGTGCCGCCCCGGGCGGCTGTCCGCATGGTAAGGGAGGAGGCCGTGCAATGTCTTGCCAAGGCACTGTAAGCCCCAAGGGGGCGCGCAAGCTGCATGATGCCGACGTGGTCTACCTGTACGACGGCAGCTTTGAGGGCTTTCTGTGCTGCGTGTACGAAAGCTTTGCGCAGCATGAGCTTCCCTTCGCGGTGTGGACGCCCCAGCAGGAGACTGCCACCCTCTACCCGGTCAAGGACATCCCCACCGACCCCGCCATTGCCCGGCGGGTATTTGCCAGCTTTGGCAAAAAGCTGGGCCCAGAGACCGAGTACCTTGTCAGCCGGGATTTTCTCTCCGGGCAGGAGGACAAGGAGCTGCTTCTGCTCCGCTTTCTGCATCTGGCCTTTGCGCTGGGCCCGGGCACGGTCAGGCGGGAGGGACACCCGGTGGTCGCGCCCCTCTACGCCATGAAAAAAAGTCTGGACTGGGAGGTAGACAAATTTCAGGGCTTTGTGCGGTTCGAAGAGCACGACGGGATGCTGGGCGCGGTCATCCACCCCAAAAATTATATCCTCCCCCTGCTGCGCCCGCACTTCTGCGGACGCTTCCCGGAGGAGGACTTTATGATCTACGATGCCGTCCATCAGGCGGTGCTGCTGCACGAGGGACATAAGACCCAATTGCTGGAGCTGGCAGCGCCCTTGGAGCTGCCGCCGCCCAGCGCACGGGAGCAGCAGTTTCAGGCGCTGTGGACGCAGTTTTATAAAACGCTGGAGATCAAAGCGCGCCACAACGAAAAAGGCCGCATGACCCATTGCCCCAAGCGCTTCTGGGGCGATATGGTGGAAATGCAGGGGGAGCTGTAACTATTTTTCCTGCGCTTCCAGTGCGCTTTCCACGCCCTTGAGCAGATCCTCTGCCGGGATGCCGTACAGCCTTGCCAGCGCCATCAGGTTGGAGGTGTTCGGTTCCGAGGTGCCGTTCTCCCACTTGGACACCGCCTGCCGGCTTACGCCGATGCTCTCAGCCACGAACTCCTGCGTCATCTTGCAGCGGGTGCGGTTCTCCTTGAGCATCTCGGAAAGCGACTTGCGCACGATCTTGACTTCCTCCGTGAGTTTGGGCGGCTTTTCCAGATTGCGGGCGATGCGCCAGAGCAGATAGAGCGCAGCCACGATGGCTACCGGCAGCAGCAGCCGCACGATCATCGTCGCTATGCTCACCGTTTGGAGCGCTCTGAAAAAAAGGTTGGTCAGAAAATCACTTTTCATCTTCGTTTCCTCCTTTGGAAGCTTTCTCTTGTGGTTTTTGTGGCACGATTCTAGCACAAAAGCCCAGTTGCGTCCACCAACCAGAGCGTAAACTCCGGTTGCGGCGCGTATTTTTAGCCTGTTTGGGCAGATAATTCACAAAAACGTTGCATCTGCATCGTTGCAACGGGCAAAACCTATGGTATACTATAAGGGATATCCGGGCAGGCATTTCTGCCCCCCAACACCCCCGCTGCGGGGTCAACACAAAAGGAGTATTGTAGCGTTATGGTTCGCATTACTATGGAAGACGGCGGCATCATCGACATCGAGCTGAACGAGGACGTTGCCCCCATCACCTGTGAGAATTTCAAGAAGCTGGTCAAGGAAGGCTTTTACAACGGCCTGACCTTCCACCGTGTCATCCCCGGCTTTATGATCCAGGGCGGCTGCCCGCTGGGCACCGGCACCGGCGGCCCGGGCTGGAACATCAAGGGCGAGTTTGCCGCTAACGGCGTTAACAACCCCCTCAAGCACACCCGCGGTGTGATCAGCATGGCCCGCAGCATGAACCCCAACAGCGCAGGCAGCCAGTTCTTCATCATGCATCAGGATGCCCCCCATCTGGACGGCCAGTACGCCGCTTTCGGCAAGGTCGTTGCCGGCATGGACGTTGTGGATAAGATCGCTGCCGTCCGCACCGACTGGAACGACAAGCCCACCACCCCGGTCAAGATGAAGACCGTGGAGCTCATTGAGGGCTAAAATTTGATAATAAAAATCCCGACACCTTGCGGTGTCGGGATTTTTATTATAGATAGCTTTTAGCAGCCTTCTTTTTCAGCCAGCTTGCGGCCCATGAGCACGCCCATGACCGAAGCCATCATCAGGCCGCGCGTCCAGCCGGAGGAGTCGCCCAGACAGTGCAGCCCCTGAATGTTGGTGTCGAGGTTCTCGTCCATCTTCACCTTGTTGGAGTAGAACTTCAGCTCCGGGCTGTACAGCAGGGTCTCGTTGGCGGCAAAGCCGGGCACGACCATATCCAGCATCTTGATGAACTCGATGATGTTGGTCATGGCGCGGTAGGGCATGGCGGCGGTGATATCACCGGCTACGGCATCCTTCAGCGTGGGCTTCACGTTGGACTGTGCCAGCTCCTTCTGCCATGTGCGCTTGCCGTCCAGAATATCGCCGTAGCGCTGCACCATGATGTGGCCTGCGCCCAGCATATTGGTCAGCTCGCCCACCTTCTGGGCGTAGGCGATGGGCTGGTTGAAGGGCTCGGTAAAGTTGTGGGACACCAGAATGGCAAGGTTGGTGTTCGGGCTCTTCTTTTCCTTAAAGCTGTGGCCGTTGACCACGGCAAGGTCGTTGTCGTAGTTCTCCTGCGCCACAAAGCCGCCGGGGTTCTGGCAGAAGGTGCGCACCTTGTTCTTCCAGGGCTTGGGGTAGCCGATGAGCTTGGACTCATACAGCACCTTGTTCACCTTTTCCATCACCTCGTTGCGGCACTCCACGCGCACGCCGATGTCCACCGTGCCGGGCTTGTGGGCGATGTGGTGCTCTGCGCAGAGCTTTTCCAGCCAGTCTGCGCCACGCCGTCCGGTGCCGATGACCACCTCGTCCGCGTACACGGGCAGCAGGTCATCGCCGTTCTTCAGCAGCACGCCCTTGCAGCCGTCCTCTTCCAGAATGATGTTCTCGCACTCGGTATTGAAGCGCATCTCCACGCCGTTGTCTGCCAGATAGTTCTGGATGGCAAGATACAGCTCCTGCGCCTTCTCGGTGCCCAGATGGCGGATGGGGCAATCCACCAGCTTCAGACCCGCGTGGATGGCGTTTTTGCGGATCTCCTTGATGTCCTCGCCGGTGTAGATGCCCTCCACATGGGGGTCGGCACCGAACTCCAGATAAATTTTATCGGTGTAGTCGATGAGCTCCTGCGCAAACTCCTCCCCGATGAGGGTGGGCAGGTCACCGCCCACCTCATAAGATAGGCTCAGCTTGCCGTCCGAGAACGCGCCCGCACCGGAAAAGCCGGTGGTGATGGCACAGGTGGGGCGGCAGTTGACGCAGTGACCTACCTCTGCCTTGGGGCAGTGACGCTTTTCCACCGGCTTGCCCTTTTCCACCAGCAGCATCTTCTTTTTGCTGCCGTGGCGCAGCAGCTCCACAGCGGTAAAGATGCCGGCAGGGCCCGCACCCACGATGATCAGATCGTACTTTTCCATGATTTTCCTTTTCCTTTTCTTGATAATTGGTGTAGAACCCTCTCAGTCAACGCCTGACGGCGTTGCCAGATTCCCCTTTTTGTCACCTGCGGTGACATTTTCCCCCGGCCGGGGGAAATCTATCCTCTCAGGGGGAGCTTTTTGGGTATCTGCCAGAAGCTTTCTCATTGCACCTAATACTTTAGTGCTGCGGTCAACGGCGTGCGCCCTCTCCGTCATCGCTGCGCGATGCCACACTCCCCCTTTTGTCGCTGCGCGACATCTTCCCCCGGAGCGGGGGAAGTCTTTCCTCAAAGGGAGAGGCAAGAGCACTGCCGAAAGCTTCCTCGTTTCTCCTAACACTTTAGCAACGAACGTAATGGCTTGGCTCTCCCTCCGGGAGAGCTGGCGCGGGAGCGCCTGAGAGGGTTTCTCTTACTCCCGTTCCTCCTGCTCCACGGTGGCGCTCTCGTCCACATCATCCAGCTCCACGGCGGTAGCCTCTACATCAGCATGCGCCACATCCGGGGCGACAACGCCGTCGCCGTTCAGGTCCTCGCCGGTGATGCTTTCCAGCACAGACTGGGTCTCCGGGTGCAGCTTGGCAAAACGGCGCACTGCCAGCACGGTATACAGAGCGCTGAGCAGGTTGATGGCACCCTCCACGATCAGGATGACGCCGATGGCCATCACCAGCGTTTCCATGGCGCCGAAGGGGTTCAGGATCAGCACCACGCCCAGCACCACGCTGAGCACCGGCAGCAGCAGAAAGCCCTTCCAGCTGTCGTAGCCGCAGCGGCGCAGGTCCAAAGCGTTCTGCACCCGGCCGATGGCGTCAAAGATGACGAACAGGCCGAACACGATGGGCAGGATGCTTACCACGATATCGCTGCGCAGCAGCAGAAAAACGCCCAGTGCAAGGCAGACAAGGCCGGAGATCAGGGTAAGCTGGCTCTGGAAGATCCCGCGCTCCACCACAAAGTAGCGGATCAGCTGCACCGCTGCGCAGGCCAGCACCACGCCGCCCAGCGCATAGCAGACGATGTTCAGCGCCGTGCCGGGCTTCATGACCAGAAAAATGCCCAGCCCGACATACAGCAGGCTCATGAGGATCAGGTTCCACTTCAGCTTTTTTACCATAGAGATCACGTTCCTTTCGTTTGCAGGGCCGCTGCCCGCACCCGGGTCAGTGGTACAGGGGTGCGATGGTGGTCTTATTGATACGGGCATAGAAGGCCAGGCTCATCAGGATGCTGACGACTTCCGCAATGAGGAAGGCCCACCAGACATTGTTGACGCTGCCGGTCTGTGCCAGCAGCCACGCGGCCGGCAGCAGCACGAACAGCTGGCGGCAGACCGAAACGATGAGGCTGAAAACGCCGTTGCCCAGCGCCTGAAACACCGAGCTGAGCACGATGCTGACGCCCGCCAGCAGGAAATGCAGGCAGATGATGCGCATGGCCGGAATGCCGATGGCAAGCATGGCGTCACTGGCGGCAAAGATGCTCAGCACCAGCCCGGGCGCGAACTGGAAGATGCAGAAGCCTGCCAGCATGATGCCTTCGGCGTAGCATACCGCCAGCTTGATGGTCTTTTTCACGCGGTCCGGTCTGCGGGCACCGTAGTTGTAGCTGATGATGGGCACCATGCCGTTGTTCAGGCCGAAAATGGGCATAAACACAAAGCTTTGCAGCTTGAAGTAGACGCCGAACACCGCCACCGCCGTAGCAGAGAAGGCCATCAAAATCAGGTTCATGCCGAAGGTCATCAGGCTGCCCACGCACTGCATGGCGATGCTGGGCAGACCCACGGTGTAGATGCGGCCGATGGCCTTGGCGCTGGGCCGGAAGCCCTTGAAGCTGATCTGGATATCCGGGTTTTTGCGGGTATTGAAGTACAAGGTCATGCCCGCGCCGCAGAACTGGCCGATGACCGTAGCCACCGCCGCGCCGGTGGTGCCGGACAGCGCCTGCCCGCAGTAGCCGAAGATGAAGATGGGGTCCAGAATGATGTTGACTACTGCACCCACCAGCTGGCTGATCATGCTCAGATGGGTGCGGCCGGTGGCAGCCAGCAGCTTTTCGCCCATGGTCTGGGTGAAAATGCCCAGACTGAAGATGCAGCACACCGCCAGATACCGGATGCCCTGCTGCGCGATGACGGGGTCACTGGTCTGGGCGTAGAAGTAGGGCTTCATGCAGGTAAGGCCGATGACAAAGAACACCGCAAAGCTGCACAGGGAAAGGAAGATGCCGTTTTCTGCGGTGGCGTTGGCGCGGCTCTGGTTCTTTTCGCCAAGGCTCTTGCTCAGCAGGGCGTTCACGCCCACGCCGGTGCCCACGCCCACAGCGATCATGACGTTCTGCAATGAAAAGGCCAGCGATACGGCGGTAAGGGCGCTCTCGCTGACATGGGACACGAACACCGAGTCCACCACGTTGTACAGCGCCTGCACCAGCATGGAGATCATCATCGGGATGCTGAGTTTCAGCAAAAGGGGGTTAATCTCCATGGTGCCCATGATGTTTTCCCGCACCTCGGCGGGTGCGGTCTGCGATTGATTTGTTTTCACGATTTCTCCTTGCCGGAAACATGGGCAGGGCGCAGAAGCGCCCTGCCCACGTTCTGTCGTTGTTTATTGAGTCTGACCGGGGTTTACAGCGTCTTTTCCTTTGCGGCGGCTGCGTCCAAGATCATCTTTACGCAGGTCTCGCGGCCAAGGGCGGCGTTGATGGCCAGATCGTAGTTGTGGGCATCGCCCCAGCGGTTCTGGGTGTAGTAGTTGTAGTAGGCCGAACGGTTGCGGTCGGTCTTTTCCACCTCGTCCTTGATGCCCTTTTCGTCCTTGGCTTTTACCAAGGGGTTGGTCTTGGCGTACTGCAAACGCCACTCCTTGGGTGCATACACGAACACCCGCAGCACGTCCTTGCGCTCCCGCAGAACGTAGTCACCGCAGCGGCCAAGGATCACGCAGGGGCCTTCCTCGGCCAGCTGCTTGATGATACGGCTCTGCAGAATGAACACCTGATCGCCCAGCGGCAGCTCGTTGCCCATGGTGTACAGGCTGTACAGCAGGCTGTGGGTATGCCGTTTCTCGCTGGCGGCAACAGCCTCCTCCGACAAGCCGGAGTTCTTTGCTGCCATGGTGATCAGCTCCTTGTCGTAAAGCTTGATGCCCAGCGCATTTGCTACGTCCTCTGCGATGTAGCGTCCACCGGTGCAGTACTCACGGCCCAAAGTGATGATCGTCTTTGCCATAATGTGTTCCTCCTGTTTCATATATCGCCCTGAAAAAAGCTTACGGCTGTGCCGGGGCGTCCCCGGTCCGGCCGGTGGCTTGGGGTGCTGTGCTCGCGGGCGCAGGCTTCGGCTTCGGCAGCCGTGCCTCTGCCACCCGCATGGTGCCGGTCTGATCCACTGCATACACACTGCAGCGCCCGCCTGCGGCCAGCAGCTCCGGCGGGAACTGTACCCCGCCGTCCTCGGTGCGGGTACAGCGCAAAAAGGTCCGGTGGGCGGTGGTGGCGTGCGCCACGCCGTCGTGGGGCGCGCAGGCGATCCAGCCGGAAAAGTTTTCCGGCAGGTCTGCGGGCTCTCCCCGCCGCTCAAAGTAGTAAACGCCCGGCTCTGTGCCGGCGCGCAGATCGCAGCGCAGCCGCCGGGGACGGTCGGCCTCGGCCTCCCGCTGCTTTGGCCGCAGGGCAATGGCCTTGCCGGTAAAGTAACGCATAAAATCCACCAGCGCCATGGTGCAGTTCACTGCGCCGTCGGTATCGGCGGTGGGGTCGTTCAGCAGCACAAAATCTGCCATCACGGCGTCATCGTGACCAAAGCCGCGCAAGCCCATCCACAGCCGCACCGGGTCACGCTGGCCGCGCACCCGCCGCTCCACCTGCACGGCCACCGAGCAGCCGTCGTGGATCTGCTCCCGCAGGTCGGCAAGGTCCATCCATGCCTGCCAGCAGGGATAGCCGCAGCAGCCTGCGGCGGCCGCCGCAAAGGCGGTGTTGCCGGTGCTGCGGGTGTTGCCGTCCTCCATGGCGTAGGCCACTTCCTCCGGCAGGATATCCTCACCCCAGCGGTTCATCAGCGCCGCCATGACCAGCGGCAGGTCCATCTCCCGCCCAAAGCTGGGGTCGTGGGCAGAAAGGCAGTATTCCGGCAGATAGAGCCGCCGGTTCAGCGGGTGTCCGTTGTGCTTTTCCCACGCAAGGGGACGCACCGCCGCCGCCAGCAGACGCACCGCCGGGGTGACTTTATCGTTGTTGGTGGAAAGGTTCACCTGCAGCTGCACGCCGGTGCCGCCGCCCGGGGCGGCTACCGTAACGGTATCGCCCATCAAAAAGATCATGCCGTCCTCGCTGTGGCTGGATACGCTGCACCGGGGGTAATCCGGGGCCCACTTGCCAAAGCTCATCCAGCCCGTCCACGCCCCTGCCGCATACACCCGGCAGCGCACCTCCACCATGGTGTCCCGGGGTGCATGGGCGTTCCAGCTGACGTTCAGGTTGCAGAAGGCCGGCATGGCAAATTCCGGGGTGGTGTAGCTGCCGTACAAAAGGCTGCGTCCGGCCACGCTGTCCAGCACCAGTGCGCCGTTTTCCAGCGCAACGTTGTCCAGCTGCCCGCGGGAAAAGGTCTCTGTCCCCTGCAGCACAAGATTATTCCGTTGTTCCATGGGACATCGCTCCTTTCCGCAGCATTATCGCTTATTCCTCCGGGGTGTCGTCGTCTGTGTAGTCCTCTTTCAGGGCGGCCTCCAGTTCGGCGTCCTTCATTTTGCGGATGTTCTCTTCAATGTGGAACACCCGGTCGATATCGCCGTACACGATCTGGCAGGAAACCTCGGTGACGAACCAGAAGCCGAAGATCAGCATCAGGAAAAGACCCAGCGGCATGCACAGGATCACCACGCCCCAGAACAGCACCTGCACGATGGCGGCAGCCAGTGCGTGGGGCAAAAAGGCGATCATGCAGTTGATGCTGTTTTTTAAAGTCAGGCTCAACGGCTGGTCCAGCAGCACCACCTGCGGCCACATATAGGCAAACAGCATCTGGAACAGCACCAGATTGAGCACCGTAGCCACCCACAGCGGGATGCCCACATTCGTGCCGTGGTACAGCATATTGAAGCAGAAATAGACAAGGAAAATTTGCAGCGTGACCACCACGGTGTACAGCACACCCGGCGCAAGGCTGGCTTTAAAGTTGCGTTTGAACGCCTTGCGGTAGGTCACCCACCAGTAGCCCGCCTCGTCGCGCAGTGCGCGCAGGACGGTATCGTACATTCCTGCCAGTGCCGGGCCTGCCAGCAGACCGCCCACGGCGGCGCTGCCCAGCATCACCGGCAGGCTGTTCTGCAAAAAGCCGATGTACACTAAGCAGATGACCGGTGCAAACCCGATGCAGGTCAGCAGGTTTGCAAGGAACATGCCGTTCATATCACGACCTACAAGCTCAAAAAAGCGGCCGATGCCGGTCTTGCGGGGGGCGTCCTTTTCGACGCCCTTACCGGCCTTGAAATCATTGGCAGAAGGAAAAAGACCCATAATAACTGCGGTACCTCTCTTACGTTTTTAACCGGCACCGCAGGCATTTTGTCTGGAAAGTGCCATTGTGCTGGCTTTACAGATATAAATATACCTGTATTTTGTCAACTTTGCAAGATACAACCGGGGCTAATTGTAAAAAAATATTTATCTCTCCCTTTTTTGCGCAAAGTGTGCTACAATGACAATGGCATTTTTTGCAATAGGAGGAAACTATTATGAGCATTCTTCGCACCATTGCGATGTTTATTTATCTGTTCGGATACATGATCCTGCATTACGGCATCCTGCGCCGCGCCGAGCGCGCCGCAGCCGCCGGAGATATGGCTACCGTGGAGCAGATCGTGAACCAGCATATCCCCCGCTGGAGCCGGGGCATCTTAAAGGTGACCGGCGTTGCCCTGACCGTAGACGGACTGGAAAATATCCCCAAGGACCGCCCCTGCGTATTTGTGGCGAACCACCGCAGCTACTACGACATCCCTTTGCTGCTGGCCGGACTGGAAAAGCCCCACGGCATCCTTGCCAAGGAGGAGCTGGAAAAGATCTTTCTGCTCAACCGCTGGATGAAGCTGCTGGGCTGCGTGTTCGTGCAGCGTGACGATGTGCGCGCCTCGGTGCGGGCACTGAACGATGCTACCGCCATCGTGGAGGGCGGCCGCAGCTTTGTCATCTTCCCCGAGGGCACCCGCTACAAGGGCGAAGAGGGCGGCGCAGGCGAGTTCAAGGCCGGTGCTTTCCGCATTGCGGTCAAGACCGGTGCCCCGGTGGTGCCTGTGGCAGTGACCGGTGCCCGCGCCCTGTTTGAGAGCAATGGCAACCGCTGCCGCCCGGGCAGTGTGCGCATCAAGGTCATGCCCCCCATCCAGACCGCCGGCATGAGCAAGGCCGAGCAGAAGCAGCTGCCCGATGCCGTGCGCCAGAGCATTCTGGCTGCGCTGAAGTAACAGTTTTTAATCACCGTTTCACTTAAAGGCTTCCCCCGACCGGGGGAAGCTGTCACCGCAGGTGACTGATGAGGGCGCAGGCAAACAGCAACTTGCGGGAAATCACCCCTCATCCGTCTGCTCACTGCGTTCGCAGCCACCTTCCCCCCAAGGGGTGAAGGCTTTGGGAACCGGCTTCACACTACTGCCCGACCTTATCACACAGGAGAACTATTTTATGGCAAGCTACCGTTACGAACGCAACATCGACCCCAAGGACCTCAAGCCCCGCAAGGAGCGGCAGTACAGCCGCAAAGAGCGCTGGGCGAACTGGTGGGACTACAACCTGAAATGGGTGCTGATTTTCGGCATTGCCGGTGCGTTCGTGGCGTACTGCTTTATCGGGCAGTATTTCCTGACCACCCACCCGGATTATAACGTGGCGGTGGTAAGCCCCTACTACCTGCCCGAAGCCACCGTCACCGCCCTGCAAGAGCAGCTTGCCGCCTACGGCGAGGACTGCAACGGAGACGGCAAGGTGGTGGTGAAGCTGAACCAGTACACCATGGCTTTCAACAGCGAGGACTCGGACGCCTATCTGGATATGGCGGGCACCACCAAGCTTTCCACCGATATCCAGAGCTCCCTCAGCTCCATCTTTATCCTCTACGACCCCGCAGGCTTTCAGCAGACCACCGGCACTTTGCGGTATCTGGACGGTCATCTGCCCAAATCCGATGCCGACAGCGACTGGTGGAACATGGTCTACCGCTGGACGGACTGCCCGGTGCTGACCGGGATGGAGCTGGGCAGCTACACCTCGGACGCGGTGCAGAGCGCCAGCGGCGACAGCCAGCAGCTGCTGGCAGATTACTATATCGGCATCCGAGGCGCATGGCTGAAGGAATCGGCTTCCCTGCTGGAAAACAGCGAGACCCTTTGGGCAAACCTGACCGCCGGGGCAGTCTCCACCGCCGCGGAGGGGCACTAAAGATGCGCTTCCGCATCAAAACCGGCGGCCCCGCCGCACGGTTTACCTTTGACCGCACCCCAAAGCCCCAGCCGCCCGCGCCGCCCAGTCCCCGCGCCGCAGACCTTGATAACCCCTACGGGCGCTACTACGGCAGAGCCCGCAGCTGGGAGGATATCTTAAAAAACAAAACAACAGACTGACCCGGGCTGCCGCACAGCATTTTGTGCGGCAGCTTTTTTTTGCAAGGTACGAACCCTCTCAGTCAAAGCCTTGCGGCTTTGCCAGCTCCCCCGAAGGGGGAGCTTTTGGCGCGCCCGGAAGTTTTCTCCCTGCATTTAACACTTTAGGAAACGAGGCTGACGGCGTGCGCCCTCTCAGTCAAAGCCTGACGGCTTTGCCAGCTCTCCCAAAGATGCGAATCAATAGTAGAAAAAAG
>CAKTGQ010000022.1 GCA_934561555.1 uncultured Faecalibacterium sp.
CCCTCTCAGTCAATGCCTGCGGCATTGCCAGCTCCCCCGAGGGGGGAGCTTTTTGACGAAGAGGTGGTGTATTGCTTGTTTGTCCAGAACGCTCCTGTGTACGGTTTGTTCCAAGCTCCCCTTTCGAGGAAAGACTTCCCCCGCTCCGGGGGAAGATGTCACCGTAGGTGACAAAAAGGGGAATCTGGCGCGAAGCGCCTGAGAGGGTTTTCTATAACCAAAAAGGCCCCTTGCCGCAAAGGCAAAGGGCCCGTAGGGTGCTCAGTCGATCTCAACAAGGACCTTTTCATCGACCCGCACAGCAGCCGCGCGCATCACCACACGAATGGCTTTTGCGATCCGGCCCTGCTTGCCGATGACACGGCCCATATCTCCCTCTGCCACGCTCAGGTGGTAGACGATGGTGCCGTCCTCGCGGGGCTCGTCCACCGTGACCTTGACGGCGTCCTTGTCCTCCACGAGACCGCGGGCAACTGCCAGCAACAGCTCCTGCATGAGTCAGCCCTCCCTACTTACAGAATGTTGGACTTCTTCAGCAGGACACGAACGGTATCAGTGGGCTGAGCGCCGTTAGCGATCCACTGCTTTGCCTTCTCGGCATCGATCTTCACCTCAGAGGGCTCCTTGTTGGGATCGTAAGTGCCGATCTCCTCGATGAAGCGGCCATCGCGGGGGAAGCGGCTGTCAGCAACGACAACACGGTAGAAGGGAGCCTTCTTGGCGCCAACGCGGCGCAGACGAATCTTAACTGCCATAATAGATATCCTCCAAAAATTGTTGTTTTTGATATATGTTACAAACCCCGCCGGGGTTGTATACCGTTGTTATTTCAGTCCGCGGAAGGCGTTGGGGTTGCCCATCATACCGCCCAGACGGCGGGCAAAGCCCTTGGGGCTCTTCTTGAACTGCTTCATCATCTTCTGCATCATCTCGTACTGCTTGAGCAGCTTGTTCACGTCCTCTACGCGGGTACCGCTGCCTGCGGCAATGCGGCGCTTGCGCTTGGGGTTGATGATGGAAGGCTTTTCCCGCTCCTCTTTGGTCATGGAATAGATCATGGCCTCGATGCGGTCAAAGGCTTTTTCGTCGATCTGGCTGGCGTCGATGCCGGAAGCACCGGGCAGCATGCTGAGCATCGCGCCTGCGCCGCCCATCTTGCGGATCTGGGCGAACTGCTCCAGCATATCGTTCATATCGAACTTGTTTTCCATCAGCCGCTTGGCGGTCTCCTCGGCGGCCTTTTCGTCGGCGGCATCCTGTGCGCGCTCGATCAGGCTGAGCACATCGCCCATGCCAAGGATGCGGCTTGCCATGCGGTCCGGGTGGAACACGTCCAGATCATCCAGCTTTTCGCCGGTGCCCTGGAACTTGATGGGCTTGCCGGTAACGGCCAGCACGGAAAGCGCTGCACCGCCGCGGGTATCGCCGTCGGTCTTGGTCAGGATGATGCCATCCACGCCCACCGTCTCGTTGAAGGTCTTGGCCACGTTGACGGCATCCTGACCGGCCATGGCGTCCACCACCAGCAGGGTCTCGTCCACGGGAACGGCGGCCTTGACGTCCACCAGCTCCTGCATCAGCACTTCGTCGATCTGCAGGCGGCCTGCCGTATCCAGAATCACGATGTCGTTGCCGTAGTCCTTGGCGTGTGCCAGCGCCTTGCGGGCGATCTCCGGCGGCTTTGCGCCGGGCAGGGTGAACACCGGTGCACCGGCCTGTTTGCCCACCACCTGCAGCTGGTCAATCGCCGCAGGGCGATAGATATCGCAGGCTACCAGCATGGGACGGCGTCCCTGCTTGATATAGAACTTGGCAAGTTTTGCCGCGTGGGTGGTTTTACCGTTGCCCTGCAGACCGCAGAGCATGATGACCGTCTGGCCCTTGTTCTTGATGTTCAGGCGGGCGGCCTCGGTGCCGCCCATGAGGGCTACCAGCTCCTCATTGACGATCTTGACCACCTGCTGGGCGGGGGTCAGGCTTTCCATGACCTCCTGACCCATGGCACGCTCGGACACCTTTGCGCAGAAATCCTTGGCAACTTTGTAGTTGACATCGGCTTCCAGCAAAGCCATCCGCACCTCGCGCATGGCGGCCTTGATATCTGCCTCGGTCAGCTTACCGTGACCGCGCAGCTTCTTGAATACACCGGCAAGGCGGTCGGTCAGGGATTCAAATGCCATTGTGCGGTGCTCCTTTCAAAATTCGATCAGCTTTCGTTTGCTTCATCCATCGAGCGGATGAGCTCCAGCATTTTTGTCAGCGTTTCCACATACTCCGTGGTGGTGATATTGGCGCGGGGGCCGGTGCACTCGAACCGGGTGTCGATGACCAGCTGTTCCAGCTGCTCCAGCTTCTGCTGCACCCGCCGGTAGCGGGCTGCAAAGCCTACCTTCTCTTCCAGTTCCTTCAGGGTGGTCTCGCCATGCTTGATGGCGTCCCGCGCGCCCTGCCGGGTGATGCCGAAGTTCTCACCGATCTCGCTCAGCGAAAGGTCATCGTTGTAATACTGGCGCAGCATCTCGCGCTGCTTCTGGGTAAGCACCTCGCCATAAAAATCCAGCAGATACCCCATTTCCAGATCTTTTGCCATTGCTGTTGACCCCCGGTGCTCTGCCGTCTGTACTTGCTATGTTGTAAAGTTTTTTTGCTTTACGGATGGAGTATACCAGAACCTCTGCTCCTTGTCAAGGGGATTTCGGAGTTTTTTCTGAAATATCTGCCCAAAATTCGCTGTTTTTGCCAAAAGGCATCTTGACGCAGCCGGGGGCTTTGCGTTAGGATAATAGTGTTGTATCCCAATAAACCCTCTCAGCCTCACTGCGTTCGGCAGCTCTCCCGAAGGGCGAGCTTTTTTGCCAAAGTTTCCCCGAACACGGTCTGGCAGGGCGCATCCTCTTGAAAGGAGTTCTTCCGTGCCGATCTATCCCAATTTTTACCAGACCCTTACCACTGCCTGCCCCATTGTGGAGCTGCGGGGCTACGCCGCCGCCTGCGGGTTAAAGGGACACCTGTACGCGTATCTGGATTTTAACGGCCCCACCGGCACCGCCCGGGATGGCCTTGCCGAGGGGATGCTGGCCCTTGCCATCGAAAAAAAGCAGCTTGCCCCGGGGCAGCCCATCATCGAAGCTGCCTCCGGCCCCTTTGCCACTGCCCTGACGCTGGCCAGCCTGACCGCCGGGCACCCCATCGTGCTGGTGATGCCGGAGGATGCCCCTGCCCTGCGGCAGGAGTACCTGCTGCGGCTGGGTGCACAGATCCGGCACAGCTCCGCCCGCAGCGGTCTGGCCGGGGCGCGGGCGCTGGCGGCGCAGACCGCCGCCGCAAACGGCTGGTACTATATGAACTGGCTTGCCAACGACGACAACCCGGAGTACCACCGCCGGGTCACCGGCCCTGCCATCGTGCAAAGCATTGCCCGGCAGAACAAGAGCCTTGTGGACGCCATTACCATCGGGGTGGGAAGTGCCGGCACAGTGACCGGCGTGGGCGAGACCATCAAGGCATGGACGAACGATGTGCGCATCGTGGCGGTGGAGCCGTATGAAAATCAGGTGCTGGGCGGCGGGCTTACCGGCCCGCACGGCATCCCGGATATCGGCTATGGCATCGTGCCGGAAAACTACAACAGCTATGTGGTGGATAACGTTTCCGCCGTGGCCAGCCGGGACGCCCAGCGTGCCGCCCAGCAGGTGCTGCGCACCGATGCCATCCCTGCTTCGGTCAGCGCCGGTGCTGCCCTGCACGCCGCCGCCCAGCTGCTGGCCAACTGCAACAGCCGCGCCGCGCTGGCCATTTTCAGCGGACGCGCAAGCATCCTATAAGCAGCTGTCTCTATAAATAGGAAAGAAGGACGTTTTTCATGACCAAGGACATGACCAGCGGTGCTATTACGCCGCTTCTGATCAAATTTACCATTCCGCTGGTGCTGGGCAACCTGTTCCAGCTTACCTACAACGCCGCCGACAGCATCATCGTGGGCAAGTTTGTGGGCGAGGACGCACTGGCTGCCGTGGGCACCTCGAACCCTCTGATGACCCTTGCCATCCTGTTCATCAACGGGATGTGTCTGGGCGCGGGCATTCTGGTCAGCACCGCCTTTGGCGCGGGGGATACCGAGCTGGTGGAGCGGCAAGTTTCCACCACCGCCATTGCGGGCACGGTGTTCTCCCTGACCTTCTCTGCCCTGTGCGTGCTGCTGGCAGACCCGCTGCTGCGGCTGCTGCAGGTACCCGCCGCCATTCTGCCCATTGCGGTGAACTACCTGCGCATCGTATTTGCAGGGCTGATCTTCACCTTCTTCTATAATTTTCTGGCTGCCACCATGCGTGCGCTGGGCGACAGCAAGAGCGCGCTGTATTTCTTGATGATCAGTGCAGTGCTGAACATTGGCGGCGACCTGTTCTTTGTGGAGGCGCTGGGCTGGGGCAGCGAGGGCTGCGCTCTTTCCACCGTGCTCAGCGAAGCCGCCTGCTGTCTGTTGTGCGTGGTGTACATCCGGTATAAGGTGCCGGTCCTGCAGCTGGGCAGACGGTGGCTGGTATATGACGGCAAGCTGCTGCGCAAGACCGTGAGCTACGGCTGGGCCAGTGCCATGCAGCAGGCCACGGTGCAGCTGGGCAAAATTGCGGTACAGGCCATCGTGAACACCATGGGCGTCAACGCTATGGCGGCTTTTACCGCCGCCTCCCGCATCGACGACTTCGCCTACACCCCGCAGCAGAACATCGGCCACGCCATGACCACCCTGATGGCACAGAACCGTGGCGCAGGCAAGACCGACCGGGTGCGGCAGGGCTACCACTGCGGTATGCGCATCGAGTTTGCCTATGCGCTGCTGCTTACCGCCGTCTGCCTGCTGTTTGCCGAGCCCATCATCCGGCTGTTTGCCGCTGACCCGGCTGTGGTGGACCTTGGCGTGCGGTTTTTGCGCACCATCTCGCTGTTTTATCTGATGCCCGCCGCCACCAACGGCATTCAGGGCTTTTTCCGGGGCATGGGCGATTTGAAGGTCACTCTGAACAGTAGTATGCTGAACATGGGCGGCCGTGTGGCTGCTGCCGCACTGTTTGTGCTGGTGATGAAGATGGATATTGAGGCCCTGCCCTTCAGCTATGCCGTTGGCTGGCTGTTGATGCTTCTGTACGAGCTGCCCCTGCTGGTGCGTTTTCTGCGCAGCAGCGAGATGTAACATAAAAAACAATGCCGGAGCATCAACGCTCCGGCATTGTTTTTTATAGATATGTTTTACTTGGTGCCGTAGATACGGTCACCTGCATCGCCCAGACCGGGCACGATGTAGCCGTTCTCGTTCAGGCAGTCGTCCTGTGCGCCCAGATAGATGTCCACATCGGGGTGTGCCTCGTGCAGAGCCTTGATGCCCTCCGGTGCGCCCAGCAGACCGATGAACTTGATGCGCTTTGCGCCGTGCTTCTTGATCTGAGTGATGGCGTCGATGGCGCTGCCGCCGGTAGCCAGCATGGGATCCAGCACCAGAACATCGCGCTCGGCGATATCCTGCGGCAGCTTGCAGAAATACTCCACGGGCTGCAGGGTCTTTTCGTCGCGGTACAGGCCGATGAAGCCGACCTTAGCGGCGGGCAGCAGGGTCAGCATACCGTCCAGCATACCCATACCGGCGCGCAGGATGGGAACCAGAGCCAGCTTGCGGCCTGCCAGCACCTTGGTCTTTGCCATGGTGATGGGAGTCTCGATTTCCACCTCTTCCAGCGGCAGATCGCGGGTAGCCTCGTAGCACAGCAGAGTTGCGATCTCGCCAACGAGGTCACGGAACTCCTTGGTGCCGGTCTGTTTGTTGCGCAGCAGGCTGATCTTGTGCTGCAGCAGCGGATGTTCAACGATCATCGGGGTCATAAAAACACGCTCCTTAATTTATATAGAACATTCTATCGGGTACTGAAAGGATTTTTTCACAGAGAAGCTTGCAGTGCAAGCTTCTCTGTGAAATCACAAAATTTCAATCAGCGGTTTTCCAGTGCGGTCAGCTTGTCGATGCGGCGCTGATGACGGCCACCCTCGAACTCGGTGTTCAGGAAGATGTCCACCAGCTGGCAGGCAAGACCTGCACCCACCACGCGGCCGCCCATGCACAGGGCGTTGGCGTCGTTGTGGCGGCGGGTATACTCGCAGCTGAAGCTGTCGGAGCAGCAGCAGGCGCGAATGCCCTTGATCTTGTTGGCAGCCATGCTGATGCCCACACCGGTGCCGCAGAACAACAGTGCCTTCTCGCACTGACCGCTCACCACTGCGTCACAGGCGGGCACAGCCATATCGGGATAGTCCACGCTGTCGGTGCTGTGGGTGCCAAAGTCGATATACTCCAGACCAAGCTCCTCCAAATGTGCCTTGACAGCCTCTTTCAGTTCAAATCCGCCGTGGTCGGCGGCAAGTGCGATGGGTTTTGCCATGGAAAAACGTCCTTTCCCTGTGAGTGGTCACAGTTCCGCTTTTATTGTTTGTTTGCTGCAGCTTCGGCAGCCAGACGCTCCGCCCGCTCCCGCTCCGCCTGACTGAGACGGTGGTAGTCCGGCAGCAGCGCCTCCGGCAGCACAGCCTGCCCGGCTGCGGCCATCTGCTTTGCCACAAGTGCTACGGCAGCGGCACGGCCGCCCCGCAGCGCCGGGGGTGTTTGCAGCACGCCCGGCACATTACTATATTTATTATAGCACAGACCCGCGCCATCACCAACAAAAAACAGAGGCTTTTTGCAATTTTCTACAAAATCCGCCAGATCTGTCACCGCCCGGGCGTCATCGTCCAGCAGGCGGGCGTGGGTGGCAAGGTCAAAGGCTGCACTGTATACCTGTGCGCGGCGGGCGTCCAGTGCGCAGAGCACCGTACCCTCGCCGGTATGGGCAGCAGCCAGCGCTTCCAGGGTAGACACCGGGGCACACAACGTCTCGCGCGGGAAGGCCAGACCCTTAACGGCGGCCAGCCCGATGCGCAGGCCGGTAAAGCTGCCCGGACCTGCGTTGACGGCGTACAGATCGATGTCCGCACAGGTCAGCCCGCACATCTTTAAGCAGGTGTCGATCATGGGCATCAGCGTTTCGCTGTGGGTCATGCCACCGTCCAGATACACCTCGTACAGCAGGCGGTCGTCCTGCAGCAGAGCCACACCGGCGGTCTTGCCCGCCGTATCCACGGCCAGAATATTCATACCGTCACCCCCTCAATGGTGATCTTACGGGTGGTATCGTCCAGACGGTCGATGTTCACCCGGATGGGGTTTTCCAGCGCCAGCAGGTCGGCAAAGTTTTCGCTCCACTCTGCCGCCACCACAGCGCCCTGATCCAGATAATCGTAGAAGCCCGCCGCGCACAGATCGTTCTCGGTGGAGATGCGGTACAGGTCGAAGTGCGCCAGCGGGCGCGGGCCCCGGTAGTAGTTCACGATGGCAAAGGTGGGGCTGGACACCGGGTCGGTGCAGCCCAGACCCTCGGCAAGACCCTCGGTAAAGGCGGTCTTGCCCGCGCCCAGACCGCCGGTAAAGGCGATCAGCGCCCCGGGGGCCAGCACAGCGGCCATCCGCTTGCCCAGCGCCACCGTCTCGGCGCGGGAATGGGTGATATATTCTGACATGAAGGTTACCTCATCGTTTCAAAAAAGGGATGGCAGACGCTCTGCCATCCCTAAGTATAATATAAAACCTGCAAAAGTGCAATGGTCAGGCGGCGGCTGGGGTCTGCTGCTCCGCTGCGCCGTTCGTCACCGTGCCGGGCGCGGTGAGCCGGGCGGCGGCATCGCCCTGAATGATGGGGTAGGACGCCGCCGGGTGGGGATGCCGCCCTGTGTTCTGGTTGAGGTACCACACGATGTCGTTTTCACCGTAGACCTCAAGGCTGTAATCAATGGCCTGCTGCAAAGTTTTGCCCTCGATCAGGCGGTTCACGGTCGCCCACAGCATACTGCGGGAATACACGCTGTACACGTTGTTCACAAAGCCAGCCACAGCCTTTGCCCCGCCGGAGAGCAGCCCGTCCGAAAGGGCGGTGTCCACATGACCGCTGCGGCCGTAGAACTCGCAGGTCTCCGAGAGCACGATGGTGCCGTTCAGCTTACCGCCCCGGTAGGCATTGCTGAAAAAGCCTCCGGTGACGGCGTAGCAGCCGTTCACCTTGATGACCCGGTGGCTGAGCAGATCCATGCCGTAGCGCAGGTCATTCCAGAAATCAGATTTTTCCAGCAGCAGAAGGATGGGCGTGGTGGTCTGCTTCTTCCACAGCCAGCCATACTCATAGGTATAGTACGCGCCGTGGGCGCTGAGGATGGCAAGGTCGTAGTCTGCCATCCGCTTCAGGTCGGAGACGGTCACCATCATGTCCAGATGGGTGTCCAGCCCGAAACCGCTCCAGTAGTCCTTCATATAAGAATAGTAGGGGTAGCGGTTGCTGTTGACCCCGTTATCAAAGGCATAGTAGATGACCGCATTGCCCACCGTGCCGTTCTCGGCGGCGAGCAGGGCGGGCGCGTCCTCCATCTCCGGCCCAGGCAGGGCGGCGTCCGCCTCGCTCTCGGTGTCGGTGAGCAGAATACCGCCCAGTGCACCGCAGCTGTAAGTAAAACTTATCATGCCGTTTTCCGCATCCACATAGATGCTGTCTTTTTTTATAAGCCCCTGCGCCGTCAGCTCGTCCAGTTGCGCCAGCGCTGCGGCCTGACGCTCTTCCTCCGACATTCCGGCGTAAGCGGCGCTATCGGTCAGGGCGGTAACCGCGGCATCCGTCTGCTGCATCTCCTGTACCTCGGAGGCGGTCAGGGTCTGGGGGGTGCCGGTGGTGTCCTCCGGCGCAGCAGCCACTGCCGGGCACACTGCCGTAAAGGCCAGCGCAATGGCGCACACCGCACTGAGCAGGCGGCGATAAACTGTATGTTCCATTTCTTCTTTTCCGTTCCTCTCCCCCGGCACACTGCCGGGGCTGTTGTGCGCAAGATAGCGTCCACAGGTTCATTGTAGGATGCAACCGGGGCTTTGTCAAGCATCCCGGCAATGTTTTACCATTCCGTCACACCCGGCGCATTGCATTGGCACGGGGATTTGTGTATAATAGCGATATGCTGGGTTTTTATCGCCTGTATGCAGGCACGCCCCGGCAGACTGTTCTGACGAAAGGCGGTGCTTTCCTTGGATAGCATTCGACAATATTTTAAGCGCAGCGATAAGATCTATCTGCTGCTGTGCATTTTCAGCAGCGTAATGGCGGTGCTGGCGCTGTCCTCCTGGGCAGCCAAGCAGGGCAATGGCTTTGCCACCGACGAGGTGACCGGTGCCATCATCGGCATTGGCGACTACCGCCGCGCACTGGTGCAGGCGGGCGCTGCCGCTATAGGCATCGTGATTGCGCTGCTGCTTTCCTGCGTGGACTACCGCAGCCTTGTAAAGGTGTGGCCGGTGCACGTTGTGCTGACGTGGGGTCTGGTGCTGCCCACGCTGGTCATCCGCAACGTATCCATCGGCCCACTGACCATCGGCTACAACGCCGGTGATACCGACAACTACTCCTGGTACAAGCTGGGCGGCTTTACCTTTCAGCCCACAGAGCTGGCAAAGATCAGCTTTATTTTGACCTTTGCCATGCACCTGAACAATGTGCGCAGCCGCATCAACGAGCCAAAGGAGCTGGCAAAGCTGCTGCTGCACCTGCTGGTTCCCATTGCCATCATCCATGTGCAGGGCGACGATGGCACCGCCATCATCTACGGTATCATCGGCTGCTGCATGATGTTTGCGGCGGGGCTGAGCTGGAAGTATATTTTTGCAGCCTTTGCGGCGGCGGGTGCTGCCGTGGCGGTGGCCTTTGCCTTTTTCAGTGATAAGATCGGCAAGGGGTACCAGTGGTACCGCATTCTGGCGGTGCTGGACCCGGAAAACACCACCGGCTGGGCCCCCAGCGAGACGGTGTGGAAGAACATCATCTACCAGCAGCAGCGCGGCGAGATCGCGCTGGGCTCCGGCGGCATCTTTGGCAACGGCTTGTTCAGCGGCCGGTATTACAGCGTGCCCAACGCCCACAACGATTTCATCCTCAGCTGGATCGGCAATGTGGCGGGCTTTGTGGGCTGCTGCGTGGTGCTGGGCGTTCTGCTGGCGCTGGTGATCAAAACCTTTGCCACCGGTGCCCGCAGCGAGGATCTGCTGGGCAGCTACATCTGCGCCGGTATCGGCGGTGCGCTGATGGCGCAGATCGCCGTGAACGTGGGCATGAACCTGCGGGTGCTGCCGGTCATCGGCGTCACCCTGCCCTTCTACTCTGCCGGTGGCAGCTCGGTGCTTATGCTGTATATCTGTGTCGGTTTAGTACTATCTGTATACTCCCATAACACCAAAAGCCTGTTCGGGTAAAGAATATTCTATAATACAAGGACGTGCCGCCCGCGGGCGGCACGTCCTTGTATTTTTATCCTCCCAGCTTTTCCAGCTCCACCACCGGCCAGCCAAGGGCGCGGATGGCACTTTCGTCGTGGGTGGCCAGCAGCACCGGCTTGCCCGCGCAGCGCTGCCGCAGCAGCGCCGCCGCCCGCTGCAAGGTATCCGGGTCCATGCCGGTAAAGGGCTCGTCCAATAGCAGGGTGTCGCTGGGGGCCCACAGCGCCCGCAGCAGCGCCACCCGCCGCTTTTGCCCGCCGGAAAGCTTGCGGGCAGGCAGCTGCAAGGCGGCAAGTTCCATTCCAAGTTGTTGAAAATCGTTTACAATTTGCTCTTTGTACTGATTTTCCACCCCCGGCAGCACCAAAGTGACGTTCTGCACCGCGTTCAGCTGGGGGCAAAGGCGGTCTTCCTGAAAGACCGCTGCCACCCGGCCTACGCCCTCCACGCTGCCGGTGGTGGGGCGTTCCAGCCCCATCAGGATGCGCAGCAGGGTGGTCTTGCCCCAGCCGCTGGGTGCCCACAGTACCACGGGAGCATCCACCTCCATGCACAGGTCGGTGAAGAGCGGCGCTGCGCCGAACTGTTTTGTCAGGTGTTGAAGCCTCAGCATTTTGTCCCCTCCTCTCCCAGTACCGCGCTTACGGCTTTGTCCAGCGCAAACAGGAACAGCTTTTCAAAGCCGGCGCTCAGCAGGATGATAACAAAGGTCCACGCAAACAGCTCCCCGGTGGCAAGGGTGATCTTGGCACGGTAGAGCGCATCCCCGATGCTGCCGTTGGGCAGACCGATGACCTCGGCCGCCACGCCGCTTTTCCAGCAGATGCCCAGCGCCACGCTACACCCCTGCCGAAAGGCCGGCAGCACCGCCGGCAGCCAGATCGACCGCAGGCGGCGGCTCGCAGGCAGACGGAACACCGCTGCCATCTCCAGCAGCTGCACGTCCGCCCCGGCAATGCCGGTGCGCACCGCACTGTACAGCACCGGCAACACCATTAAAAAGCTGATGAGCACCGAAAGGGCGCTGCCCCGCACCCAGACCAGTGCCAGAATGATAAAGCTTGCCACCGGCGTAGCCTTGACCAGCTGCATCACCGGGGCAAGCAGCGCATCGGCGGCGCTCCACCGGGCGGCACATACCGCCAGCACTACACTGACCACTGCGCCCAGCAAAAAGCCCAGCAAAATGCGCCCGGAGCTGAAGCCCACCCGCTGCCAGAAATCTGCCCTTGGCAGCAGCTGCACTAAGGTGCGCAGCGCCTGCACCGGCGATACCAAAAACACCTCCTGCCCGATGGCCATGGCTGCGACCTGCCAGACCGCCAGCCAGAACGCCACCGCCAGCAGACGGCGGAAAAACTGCTTGTTCTGCTTCATAAACTGCCCTCTTCCCCTGCCTATTATAAGGTATAGTATATCATACCGTCCCGCAAAGGGGAATGACCTGTGCACCACCTGCGGCGGGTCGGCTCGCTTCGTATATACTTTTATTCAACCATTGCATGCTTGACATGAATTTGTATCCAGTGTAAACTGGATACAGTATACGGTGCACCTTGGCACCGGCTCAGGAAAGAGGAGACGGTATTGACACAAGCGCTCAAGGGCCGCAAGCTGCTGCTTGTCGGTTTTACGTTGTTTTCCATGTTTTTCGGGGCAGGCAACCTGATCTTCCCGCCCGATCTGGGTGCAAAGGCGGGGGTAAACTTCTGGTCCGCCTTTCTGGGGCTTGCCCTCAGCGCCGTGGGTCTGCCCGTTGCGGGGGTCATCGCGGTGGCACGCGCCGACGGTCTGGGCAAGCTTGCCGGGCGAGTGCATCCTGTGTTCGCGCAGGTGTTCATGGTTTTGATCTACCTGTCCATCGGGCCGTGTCTGGCCATTCCGCGCACCGCAAGCACCTCCTTTGCCATGCTCACCCCGCTGCTGGGCAGCAGCGCCGGGCTGCAGCTGGGGTACTCCGTGCTGTTCTTCAGTGCGGCCTTTCTGGTGGCGCTGCACCCGGACAGGCTCACCCGCTGGCTGGGCAGACTGCTCTGTCCCTGCCTGCTGGTACTGATTTTGATCCTGTTCGGCGGCTGTTTGCTGCACCCGCTGGCGGCACAGTACGGTGCGCCCACCGAGGCGTATCGTTCCGCCGTTGTGTTACAGGGCGTACTGTACGGCTACCAGACCATGGACGCTCTTGCGGCGCTGAACTTTGGCGCAGTCATCGCCATGAACATCCGGGCGCAGGGCGTTGCCCGGGAGCAGGACGTGCAGCGCAGTGCCATCCGCGCCGGGCTTGTGGCGGGCGGGCTGCTGCTGGCGGTCTACGCCATGCTGGGGCACGCCGGAGCGCTGACCGGTGCCGCCGTGCCCGGCCTTGCTACCGGTGCCGAGGTACTGACCGTGCTGGCCGAGCGGCTGTTCGGCAAAGCAGGGCTGGTGCTGCTTGCGGCCATCTTTATGCTGGCCTGCTTCAACACCTGTGTAGGGCTGATCGCCTGTGTGGGAGAGTATTTCCACACCCTGCTGCCCCGCATTCCCTACCCTGCCCTTGCCGCCTTTTTTGCCGTTGCCAGTATGCTGATTGCAAATCTGGGGCTGGCAGAGATCCTGCGCTTATCCGTCCCGGTGCTCAACGCCCTGTACCCGGTGGCCATTGTGCTGATCGCACTTTCCTTCGTGCCCGGGCTGGAGCAGCGCCGCCGGGTCTACCCGCTGTGCATCGGCTGCACCGCCGTGCAAAGCATTGCCTCCGCACTACCGCTTGGCCCGCTTTCTGCCCTTGCCAACGCCCTACCGCTGGCGGCACTGGGCTTTGGCTGGGTGCTCCCGGCTGCTGCCGGACTGCTGGCAGGCATCCTTTTGAGCTGCACTGAAAAATAAAGGAGATTTTACTATGATCCAGCCCATCATGCACGACCCGCTGTTTCTGGCGCAAAAGTCCGCCCCTGCCACCCCGGAGGATGCCCCCATTGCGCGGGACTTACTGGACACCCTGACCGCCCACGCCGACGGCTGTGTGGGCATGGCCTCCAACATGATCGGCGTGCTCAAGCGCATCATTGCGGTGGAGGCCGAGGACGGGTATCTGGTGCTGTTCAACCCAGTCATCCTGAAAAAGTCCGGCCAGTACGAAGCCGAAGAGGGCTGTCTTTCGCTGGAAGGCGTGCGGAAAACAAAGCGCTACCAGAGCATCAAGGTGCAGTACCAGACCATGGACGGCAAACCGCGCATCAAAACCTTTACCGGCTGGACGGCGCAGATCATCCAGCACGAGATCGACCATTGCGATGGGATCTTGATCTGAATCCCATTGCATGGTTCCCGCGCGGAAAGAATATTTTTATAGTTGTAACTCTGGAAAATCTGCGGATTTTCCAGAGTTACCTTTTCACAGAAAGAGCACAAAGCCCCCGAGGGTGTGTCCCTCGGGGGCTTTGCTATGCTGTAACAGAGAAATGAAGGTGTTATTGTTCGGTCGTGTAAAACCTCTTGCGGTGCCCTGCATCCGCTTCGACCCTTGGGCGGGTCTCGCGTCTTGCAGACCGCTGCGCCAAAAATTCCTCCCTGTTTCGGCCGCAGGCCGCGGTCGGAATTTTAGCCTTTAACACCGCCCAGCGCAACGCCGCGGACAATGAACTTGGATAGCAACAGGTAGACGACGATGACCGGCAGAATAGCGATGGCCACCATCATGTACACCTTGCCCATATCGAACTTCAGGAAGTCCGCGCTGCGCAGCTGGGCAATCAGGATAGGCAGGGTCTTTTTGTCGGCGGTGTCCAGCACCAGAGCCGGGATGAAGTAGTTGTTCCAGCTGGCCACGAAGGAGAAGATGGCCTGCACAGCCAGCGCCGGCTTCATGATGGGCAGCACGATCTTATTAAAGGTATAGAACTCGCCTGCGCCGTCAATGCGGGCGGCCTCCACGATCTCCATGGGAAGGGAGGCATCCAGATACTGCTTCATGAAGAAGAACACGGTAGGCGCTGCAATGCTGGGGACGATCAGCGGGATGAAGCTGTTTTTCAAGCCCATCTTGGAAATTAACTGCAGGAAGCCCAGTGCGGACACCTGTGTGGGCATGGTCATGATGAGCAGGATCAGGGCAAAGGCGGCTTTTTTGAACTTGAAGTTATAGGCATAGATGCCGTAGGCCGTCAGCGCCGAGAAATAGACGCTGAGCGCTGCCGAGCAGGCAGACACCAGCAGACTGTTGCGGATGCCGCTTATCACAGGGATGTTGGCGTCCGTAAGCACGTTGCGGAAGTTTGTGATGATGGACTTGCCCGGCATCAGCGAGAAGCCCTTCTGAATCTCGAAGTGAGTGCGGGTGGAGTTGATGATCAGAACATAGAAGAAGAACAGGCACAGAAAGCTGATCAGCACCAGCACCAGATAGCACCACGCACGGCGGGCGGTCAAAATCGCCTTTTCGGACTGGTTTTTAGGCGTATGTGCCATACTTATTTCCCTCCTTTGGCAGCAGCCTTTTTGGCTGCCTTCAGTTCCTTGCGCTGAGCCTTGGTCAGACCGTCGTCCTCCTTGGTCAGCGAGAAGTACACGACGACGCACAGCACTGCACACACAAGGAACAGCACCACAGATACTGCACCGGCCATGCCGTAGTTCTTGCTGAACAAATGGTTATTCAGGTACATGATCATGGTGGTGGAGGTACGGTCGGGGCCGCCCTTGCCGTTGGTCAAAATCTGCGGCACATCAAACATCTGCAAGCCGCCGATCATGGAGGTGATCATCACATAGACCAGAATGGGGCGGATCAGGGGCAGGGTGATCTTCCAGAACATCTGGTTCGGGGTGCAGCCGTCCAGCTCCGCGGCCTCGTACAGGGTGGGGTCCACGCCCATAATGGCTGCCATCAGCATGATGGTGGTGTTGCCGAACCACATCAGGAAATTCATCAGGCCTACAAGACCACGGTTGCCCCACACGGTATTCAGAAAGCTGATGGGGGTCTTGATCCAGCCCATGCTCAGCAGCACTGCGTTCACTGGGCCGTTATCCGAGAACAGGGCGAAGAACAGCATGGCGAAAGCCGAGGCCATGATCAGGTTGGGCATGTAGATGACCGTCTTGAAGAAGGTCTGTCCCTTCAGCTTCAGCCGCAGGTCGGTAAACCATGCCGCCAGCAGCAGCGAGACGATGATCTGCGGGATAAAACCAATGATCCACAGGATCAGCGTGTTGCCAAAATACTTGGGCAGATCGGTAGCGATCAGGGTGATGTAGTTTTTCAGACCCACAAAGTTGGGGCCGATGATCTTCAGGCCGCTGCGGTAATACTCAAAAAAGCTGTAATAGATGGTGGACGCCAGAGGGATCAGCTGGAATACCGCGAAGATGATAAAGAACGGTGCAATGAAGATATAGCCCCATTTCGCGTAGCTGATCGACCCTTTCTTCTTTGTTTTTTCTCCCATGCGATCATCCCTCCTGCCGGGTCACAGCAAAACCAAAGGGGCGGGCGAGATATGCCGCCCGCCCCTCTGATTCAGTTTTCAGTTCGGAGTAGAACCACTTATGCGGGCCATACCACGTCGGTCAGCTCGGGGTACTTTTCCTTGATAGCGGTCTCGAAGTTCGCCTTGGCGGCATCCTCCTTTACGTTACCGGTGAAGTAATCCTTGAAAGCGGTCTGGAAGCTCTCGTTCAAGCCCTGATCGTAGGGGCCGGCGTTGGACATATCGATCTTGGTTGCAGCCTCTGCAAACAGAGCGATGTGGTTCTGGCCGCCGAGGAAGTCAGACTTGTAATCGCTGTTGGCGATCTCGTTCATGGCTTTCTCGTTGTTGGTGTAGTCCTGCGTATCCATAGTGATCTGCTTCATAATGGCTTCATCGCAGGTCAGCTTCAGCATAACATCCTTGATGGTCTCAAGGTTGTCACTGCCGACTGCGCCGCAGATCCATGTGCCGCCCCAGTAGTAGGGCTGAGGACCTTCGCACACAGCGTAGTCGCCGTAGATGCCGTTGCCAACTTCTTCCTTGCCGCCCTCGGAGGTAGGAGTTGCCAGAGAGTTGCCCAGCAGGGTGAAGTTGATGCCCCAAGTGGAGTAGAAGAAGCCGAACACCTTACCGGTGGGACCCTGATCGGAAGCCCACTGACTGTCCCACAGGCTGGACTTGTTGTTGTAGCCCTTGTCGGTGTACTCCTTGGTCTGATCCACCCACTTCATCAGGTTAGGATCGACCGTAACAGTGGTGCCGGTGACCCAAGGTGCGGAGACGTTGTTGGAGAAGGTGCGGTATGCATCGTCAAAGCCGGACAGCATCTTGTAGCCCTTGGCAGCAGCCTTGGCAGCTACATCGTTGAACTTATCCCAGTCGGACAGGTAGGTCTGCACCTCAGCGGGGTCATCGGTGCCCAGCACTGCCTTTGCAATGCTGCGGCGGTATGCGAACAGACCCGGGGTAGCCTGCCAAGTGGTGCCGCGCTGGCTGCCATCCACAGAAACGATATCCTTGGTGTACTGGTACTGACCGGCCAGATCGGAATCGGTCAGGCCGATATCCTTCTTGACATCCAGAACGTAGTCGGAGTCCACATACTTCAGAGCGTAGTCAGCCTCGATCAGGAAGATGTCGATCTTGTCGTCATCGGCTGCGGAATCCTGATTCAGCAGCGCCTCGTCCAGCTTGTTCTGGTAGTTGTTGTTCTCGTTGGCGTTGATAGTCCACTTCACGGTGGTGCCGTCCTTCAGGGTGGTGGTGGACTTGTCGGCTGCAATCTCCTTGACCTCGGGATAGTAGTCGTTGAAGCGGCTCTGGAACTCATCATTCCAGCACCAGATGTTCAGCACCTTGCCCTCGGCAGCAGCCGGAGCAGAAGCGGCAGCGGAGGATGCGGGAGCGGAGGATGCAGCAGTGCTGCTGGAAGAACTGCCGCCGCAGGCTGCCAGAGCAGCACCAATGGTCACGACACCGGAAGCGAGCAGAAAATTACGACGAGAGATCTTTTTCATAAGGGCAAACCTCCTTCATGGTTTTCCAATTAAAAAATTCATTCTCAAAAACTCCGCGCCGGGAGTTGTGGGCCTTTGTTAAAGGATGCGGACGGAGCCGCCGTCCAGCAGTTTGCCGGACACCCGGATCTGCTCCGGCAGGGTCACACGCGGATGCTCGATCAGCTCGATCAGCTTATCCGCTGCCAGCCTGCCAAGGGATTTGGTGTTCTGCTGATAGGTCACCAGCGAGGGCTTGACCACCCGGGAGAGATAGATGCCATCATATCCCATCGCCGAGATGTCCTCCGGGATGCTCAGACCCGCTTCGGTCAGGGCGTTGTAGCCGCCCAGTGCGGAAAAGTCATCCGGGAAGATGATGCAGGTGGGCCGCTGCGGCAGTGCCAGCAGCGCCCGGGTCTCTTCTGCGCAGCGGTCCACATCGTGGTACACACCGCAGCGGACGTACTCCTCCGGCACCTTCAGCCCAAGTTCCTCGCAGGCTTGATAGAAGCCTGCCAAGCGGTTCTCGGTAACAGCGGTCTTTTCGCCGTGGATAAAGGCGATGCGCCGATGTCCGCAGGCCCATGCCTGCTGTACCAGAGCCTTTACACCAGCCACATTGTCCGAGAGGATCGCCATCCGGTTGTTGAACACATGGTCGATGGTCACTACCGGCACATCACTGTTGACCAGCTCCACCACCTGCGGATCGTAAAAGTTCACACAGGCGATCACCACGCCGTCCACACCCCGGTAGTGGCAATGCTCCAGATAGCTCATGGACCTGCCGCTGATGTTGTGGTTGATGAAGGTGATATCATAGCCGCGCTTTTCTGCTTCTACCTTGAAGCTGTCCAGCACTGCGGAGAAGTACTCGTGGGTCAGGCCGCTCTGCTTTTCATCTACGAACAGAACGCCAAGGTTATAAGTACGGTTGGTTTTCAGCGCCCGGGCCGCTGCGTTGGGCAGGTACCCCATGCGGCGGGCCGCTGCACGGATGCGCTCCCGCGTGGCCGGTGCGATGTCCGGCTGGTCGTTTAAAGCCTTGCTGACGGTTGCGACGGATACGCCGCATTCTTTCGCCAGATCCTTCAGGGACGGCATCTTGTAGCCTCCTTCCGAGAAAAGGAGCTGCGGGATGTTTCTCGCAAGTTCCTTAATCGTTTTCGCAATCTCAATATATCGCATTCTACACCAAAAATCAAGCGAATACGAAAAAGTTTTAGCTTCGTTGCATCACTTTTGGCATTTCGTTCCAATGTAGTCTGTAAAAATTGTGCATCTCGATTCACTTTCGTTACATTTCGATTAAAATGAAAAAAATTTCGTTGCAGTTTCGTTATGGTTTTCGGTGCCAGAGGCCGCATGTATATATTACTTTTAAAATGGGTTTTCGGGTCATTCGTTTGCCCTTTCTCCGGTGTGCACCGTGCCGAAAGCCGTTAAAAATAGCCTGAACTGCGCAGATTATTTTAAAATTTCCGCTGAGATTTTTGCAAAAAGCTCTTGCATTTTTGGATGGGATAGGGTATGCTTAGCGTGATGAGATTGCTTCTTTCGCAGTGCCTTAATCGTTTTCGCAGTCAATGCACTGCCTGCCCGACAAGGCGCAGTTTTAAGGAGGAAGCATTATGAAGTTCGGATATTTTGATGACCAGAATAAGGAATACGTCATCACCACCCCGCAGACGCCCCTGCCGTGGATCAACTACCTTGGCAGCGAGGACTTCTTCAGTCTGGTCTCCAACACGGCGGGCGGTTACAGCTTTTACCGGGACGCCCGGATGCGCCGCCTGACCCGCTACCGCTACAACAATTCCCCGCTGGACATGGACGGCCACCGGATCTACATCAAGGATGGCGACACCGTGTGGAACCCGGGCTGGCAGCCCACCAAGACCCCACTGGACAGTTACAGCTGCCGCCACGGTCTGGGCTACACCATTCTGGAGGGCAAAAAGGACGGCGTGACCGCCCGGCAGGAACTGTTCGTTCCCAAGGGCGATGCCTGTGAGCTGGACCGGGTGACGGTGTGCAACGGCGGCACCACCGTCAAGGAGCTGGACCTGTTCAGCTACGTGGAGTTCTGCCTGTGGGATGCCGTGGACGACGGCTCCAACTTCCAGCGCAACTTCTCCACCGGTGAAGTGGAGGTAGAGGGCAGCGTCATCTACCATAAAACCGAGTACCGCGAGCGCCGCGACCACTACGCCGTGTTCTGGGCAAACTGCCCGGTGGACAGCTTTGACACCACCCGGGATGCCTTCTGCGGCGTGTACGGCGGCCCGGCAGACCCGCAGGCCGTCCGCGCTGGGCACTGCTCCGGCAGTATTGCCCACGGCTGGGCACCGGTGGGTGCCCTGCACATCCACCTGACCCTTGCCCCCGGCGAGAGCCGCAGCATCCTGTTTGGTCTGGGCTACATCGAGAACCCGCAGCAGGAAAAGTTCATTGCGCCGGGCGTTATCAACAAAACCCGCGCCCACGCTATGATGGAGCGCTACGCCACCGATGCACAGATCGATGCCGCCCGCGCCGCCCTGCGCACCCACTGGGAGCAGCTGCTGTCCACCTACCATCTGGACTCCGGCGAGGAAAAGCTGAACCGCATGGTCAACATCTGGCACCAGTACCAGTGCATGGTCACCTTTAACATGAGCCGCTCTGCCAGCTACTTTGAAAGCGGCACCGGACGCGGCATGGGCTTCCGGGACAGCTGTCAGGATCTGCTGGGCTTTGTGCACATCATCCCCTCCCGTGCCCGGGAGCGCATTCTGGATATCGCCGCCACCCAGTTTGAGGACGGCAGCGCCTACCACCAGTACCAGCCCCTGACCAAAAAGGGCAACCGGGATATCGGCACCGGCTTCAACGATGACCCGCTGTGGCTCATTGCCGGTACTGCCGCCTACCTGCGTGAGACCGGCGACTGGTCTATTCTGGAGGAGCAGGTGCCCTTTGATAACGACGCCACCAAGGCACAGACCCTGATGGAGCACCTGCGCCGCAGCTTCAACTATACCTGCACCCATCTGGGCCCCCACGGTCTGCCGCTGATCGGCCGCGCCGACTGGAACGACTGCCTGAACCTGAACTGCTTCTCCGAGCACCCGGGCGAGAGCTTCCAGATCACCGGCCCCAGCGAGGGTCCTGTGGCCGAAAGCGTTTTCATTGCCGGTATGTTCGTCAAGTACGGCCATGAATACGCCCAGCTGTGCGACCATTTGAACCTGACCGAGGAAGCCGCTGCCGCCCGCAAGAGCATTGATGCCGTGGAGCAGGCCACCCTGACCGCCGGTTGGGACGGCGCATGGTTCCGCCGTGCCTACGATGCTTTTGGCAAGCCCATCGGCAGCAAGGAGTGTACCGAAGGTCAGATCTTCATTGAGCCGCAGGGCATGTGCGTCATGGCCGGCATCGGCAAGGAGAGCGGACAGGCCGCGCAGGCGCTTGCCAGCGTGGAGGAGCGGCTGGACACCAAATACGGTGTGGTGCTGCTGCAGCCTGCCTACACCAGCTATCAGCTGAATCTGGGCGAGATCTCCAGCTATCCTCCGGGATACAAGGAGAACGCCGGTATCTTCTGCCACAACAACCCGTGGATCAGCTGCGCCGAAGCAACGCTCGGTCACGGCGATCGCGCCTTTGCGGTGTACCGCAAGACCTGCCCCGCCTATATCGAGGACATTTCCGAGATCCACCGCACCGAGCCCTACGTTTACAGCCAGATGGTAGCCGGCAAGGACGCCCCCACCTTCGGTGAAGCCAAAAACAGCTGGCTGACCGGCACGGCGGCATGGACCTTCTTCAACATCAGCCAGTACATTCTGGGCATCCAGCCCACCTTGGACGGCCTGAAGGTAGACCCCTGCATCCCCCACACCCTGTCCGGCTTCACCGTGACCCGCCGTTTCCGCGGTGCTGTGTACCACATCACGGTGGATAACGCCGCCGGGGTGCAGCACGGCATCAAGGCCGTTACCGTAGACGGCAAGGCCATCTCCGGCAATGTTCTGCCGCTGGCCGCCGCCGGGGCTGAGGTAACGGTACAGGTGACCATGGGTTAAACCGAGATCCTCTGCTTTTTCATATTATTCTCCTTTCCGTGACCAAAGCCGCCGCGCAGACCCCTGCACGGCGGCTTTGGTTTTACAGCTTATCTGACAGCACAACGATCAAAAAATGCGCTCCGCGTTGCTCTGCGCATAGATAGCGGAATCGTTTTTTATTCAGGATTCAGAAAAGCCTGCGGAGCTTGTCGGGGCAAAGCCCCTCCATCTGCTAACGCAGACCGCTCTGCCGCTTAAAAGCCCCACTGGGGCTTTCATTGCTGCGCAAACGCGGGCTTTTCTGAATCCCCTTTTCACCAGTGGGGTCGTAGCGGTCAACTGCATTTATAATTCAGACCGCCCTTTAACCATTGCAGCCCCTCTCGTGAAAATAGCGTTTGGAGCGGCCCGCAGGCCGCGACAAACGCGAAATAAAAATAATCTTTCCGCTGAAGATGCGCAGAGCAACGCGGAGGCCATTCTAAATCGTCCCCCCTTCCCTCTTGCATTTTTGGGGAAAGAGGTGTAGAATACAGTCACAATCAAACACAGGGGAGCTCGTGCAGCGGGCTGAGAGGAAGTATAGCAAGCTTCGACCCTTTTACCTGATGCGGATAATGCCGCCGTAGGAAGTCATACCGTTTATGATTTTTTGCAGGAGGAGCCGCGCCGGGCTCCTCCTGTTTTTTTGTACCTCTGCGGAGGTTCCGCAGCCGGCTGAGGGGGAGCGCCCTGAGCCTTGGATGAATGCAGCGATGGGAAGCCGTGTTCCGGCGTGAGAGGAAACCAGTAAGTTTCGACCGCACCTTCCGTACCTGTTCCCGCCTTGCTGCGGGCACGGGCTGTTTTATTGCGGGAGCGCCGGTGTTCGTCTTGCGCTGCCGCAGATGGTTGAAAAGGAGCCAATTTATCATGAAGAATCTCTCTGTCAAAAAGCTTGCCCTCGCCGGTATGTTCTGTGCCCTGTGCGTGGTGGGCAGCGTATTCAGCTTTCCCATGTTCGGCAGCAAGTGCGCCCCGGTACAGCACATGGTCAACGTGCTGTGCGCTGTTCTGCTGGGGCCTTGGTGGGGCGTCGGCGTAGCCTTTGTGGCTTCCCTGCTGCGCAACCTGCTGGGTCTGGGCAGCCTGATGGCTTTCCCGGGCAGTATGTTCGGTGCGCTGCTGTGCGGCCTTGCATACCACAAGACCAAAAACCTGATCGCCACCGTGGTGGGTGAGGTGTTCGGCACCAGCATTTTGGGCGGCCTGTGCGCATGGCCTGTGGCTATCTTCCTGATGGGCAAGAGTGCTGCGGATATCGCTTTCTACGCCTATATCGTGCCCTTCCTCATCTCCACCGCTGTGGGTGCGGTGATTGCCGGTGCTGTGGTGTTCAGCCTGCAGCGCTCCGGTGCTCTGCGCTCCATGCAGAGCAGCCTTTCCTGAGCGGAGGTACCCGGAATGCTCAAGACCACCTTTGAGAACCTGCGCAGCCGCTGCCCGCTGATCCACAACATCACCAACTACGTCACCGTGAACGACTGCGCCAACATGGTGCTGGCCTGCGGTGCCTCCCCCATCATGGCCGATGATGCTGCCGAGGTGGAGGAGATCACCGCCATCTGCGGCGGGCTGAATATCAACATCGGCACGCTGAACAGCCGCACCGTCACCAGTATGCTGCTGGCGGGCAAAAAGGCCAATCAGCTGGGTCATCCTGTGGTGCTGGACCCCGTGGGTGCAGGCGCTTCCCAGCTGCGTACCGACACTGCCTTCCGCCTGCTGCGGGAGGTACAGTTCACCGTGATCCGGGGCAACATCTCGGAGATCAAGACCCTTGCCTCCGGCGCGGGCACCACCAAGGGCGTGGATGCAGACGTAGCCGACAAGGTGACCGAGGAAAATCTGGACAGCGCCGTGGCCTTTGCCAAGGCCTTTGCCGCCCGCACCGGTGCGGTCATCGCCATTACCGGCGCTATTGACATCGTAGCCGATGCACAAAAGGCCTACTGCATCCGCAACGGCAACGCCATGATGAGCAGCATCACCGGCACGGGCTGCCAGCTCTCTGCCCTGACGGCGGCCTTTGTCACCGCCAACCCCGGCCAGCCGCTGGAGGCTGCCGCTGCAGCGGTGTGCGCCATGGGTCTGGCGGGCGAGATCGCCCACCGGCGGCTCACCCCGCAGGACGGCAACGCCACCTACCGCAATTACATCATTGATGCCATTTACAACATGACCCCCGAACAGCTGGAGAAAGGCGCAAACTATGAAGTGCGATAAACACACCATGCTCCTGTACGCGGTGACCGACCGTGCATGGGTGGGCGAGCAGACTCTGTATCAGCAGGTGGAAAGTGCCCTGAAGGGCGGTGCCACCTGCGTGCAGTTGCGGGAAAAGCAGCTGGGCGATGCCGATTTTCTGCAGGAGGCCATCCAGATCCACGCCCTGTGCCAGCAGTACGGCGTGCCGCTGTTCATCAACGATAACGTGGAGGTGGCCTTGCAGTGCCACGCCGAGGGCATCCATGTGGGGCAGGACGATATGGCCGCTGCACAGGTGCGCCAGCGCGTGGGCGACGGCGTAATGATCGGCGTTTCTGCCCACACGGTGCAGGAAGCACTGGACGCTGTAGCACACGGCGCGGATTATCTGGGCGTGGGCGCGGTGTTCGCCACCCACACCAAGACGGACGTGAGCGAGATGCCCCGGCAGACCCTGCTGGACATCTGCAACGCCGTAGACGTGCCGGTGGTGGCCATTGGCGGCATCCACAAGGAGAACATCCTGCAGCTCAAGGGCACCGGCGTGGACGGCGTAGCGCTGGTAAGTGCCATCTTTGCCGCAAAGGACATTGAGGCCGAGTGCCGGGAACTGCGCGCCCTTTCGGAGCAGATCATAAAATAAACAAAAAATGCCGCTGTAAAAGGCTTCCCCCGGTCGGGGGAAGCTGTCACCGAAGGTGACTGATGAGGGCGCAGGCAAGCTGCATATCACGGGGCATTACCCCTCATCCGGCGCTAACGCGCCACCTTCCCCCCAAGGGGTGAAGGCTTTTGCGGTATTGCGGATCATAAATTATCATCCCGCGGCAAACCGGGGGCACCACCTTGGGCCGCGTTACAAAATTCATGGGGAAAATCAACATGAAAAGCGTATTTTGCGCAGGTGCCGGCATCCAGAGCGTTTTGTTTTTTCTGAATGGCGGCTACCTGTCTGCTGGCCGGGAGCTTTCTCCTCGGACACGAATCGGGCCATTCCATCGCCCGCCCTACTGCCTGCGGCAGCAGGGTCCCACCCCAGCGGACGGTCCTCGGAGAAACTTCCGACCAGCGGTTCGCCCCTGCTACAATGTATGACCAGCACCCTGCTGTTCAGAGATAAACTGTCATTTGGAGGAACACAGCGTATGCAGACTTATACCACCCAGATGGATGCCGCCCGCAAGGGCATCGTTACCCCGGAGATGGAGATCGTAGCCAAAAAGGAATACCGCACCACCGAGGAGATCCGCCAGTGGGTCGCCGAGGGCAAGGTAGCCATCCCCGCCAACAAGCACCACAAGTGCCTGAACCCTGAGGGCGTGGGCTCCATGCTGCGCACCAAGATCAACGTGAACCTTGGCGTCTCCCGCGATTGCAAGGACTACAACATTGAGATGCAGAAGGTGATGAGCGCCGTGAACATGGGCGCAGAAGCCATTATGGATCTGTCCAGCCACGGCAACACCCAGCCCTTCCGCCAGAAGCTGACCCACGAGTGCCCGGTGATGATCGGCACTGTGCCGGTGTATGACTCGGTCATCCACTACCAGCGGGATCTGGCAGAGCTGACCGCACAGGACTTCATCGATGTGGTGCGTCTGCACGCAGAGGACGGCGTGGACTTTGTCACCCTGCACTGCGGCATCACCCGCAAGACCATCGAGCAGATCCGCAAGCACAAGCGCAAGATGAACATCGTGAGCCGCGGCGGCTCTCTGGTATTTGCATGGATGAGCATGACCGGCAACGAGAACCCCTTCTACGAGCACTTTGACGAGATCTGCGAGATCTGCGCCGAGCATGATGTGACCATCTCTCTGGGCGATGCCTGCCGTCCCGGCTGTCTGGCTGACGCCACCGACGTGTGCCAGATCGAAGAGCTGGTGCGTCTGGGCGAGCTGACCAAGCGCGCATGGGCGCACAACGTGCAGGTGATGGTGGAAGGCCCCGGCCATGTGCCCCTGAATCAGGTCGCCGCCAATATGGAAGTGCAGAAGAGCATCTGCATGGGCGCCCCCTTCTATGTGCTGGGACCTCTGGTCACCGATATCGCCCCCGGCTACGACCACATCACCGCTGCCATCGGCGGCGCAGTGGCAGCCGCCAGCGGTGCGGCCTTCCTGTGCTATGTGACCCCCGCCGAGCATCTGGCACTGCCCAATGTGGAGGACGTCAAGCAGGGCATCGTGGCCTCCAAGATTGCCGCCCACGCCGCCGACATTGCCAAGGGCATCCCCCACGCCCGGGACATTGACGACAAGATGGGCGATGCCCGCCGCGTACTGGACTGGGATGCACAGTTCGCCTGCGCGCTGGACCCCGAGACCGCCAAGGCCATCCGCGACGCCCGCCTGCCCGAGGACGACCACAGCGACACTTGCAGCATGTGCGGCAAGTTCTGCGCCGTGCGCAGCATGAACAAGGCGCTGGCCGGTGAATACATCGATATCCTGTAAGCTTTTCCCGCGCTGAAAGGCGCTTCTTCCTCTGCCGCCCGGTTATGCCGGGCGGCTTTTATGTTGTAATCTATAAAAGATTATGTTAAAATAACAATAAGGCGCTGATTGCAAAATTGGTGGTCATGCTTTCTATCCCGCGTCGCTGTTTTTCTATTTTTACATAGAACAAGCAGAGGTTCCGGGAAGAAACTTTTTTGAAGTGCCCTGCCCGGAGCCTTGAAGGCGAAGGGAGGGATATCGAATGACTCTGTTGGAGACTCTCGCACTTCTCACGTTCATCCTCGCATTGCTGAGTTTGATCGTGGATGTGATCCATTTGACCCTTGAGGTCATGGCAAAGTTTTCCCAGATGAAAAACGATGATAACAAAAAAGATTGACCGCCTAACAGTTCCCCAACTCGAGCGGTCAATCTTTTTGACTAGCGGGATGGAAAGCTGACCCTTGCAGTCAGCGCCCCTTCTGTTTGTAGTATAATCGAAGCTATGTGATTTGTCAAGCTATCCCGTTCTATCGATTCTTTCTATCAATATTTTAGATTTTACAATTCTTCTGTGCTGTACTATAATGAAGTAACAACTTTATTTCTCAAAAGTACAGGAGGCTGTTTTCTTGATAGTTGATCTGATTGAAGCGCTTTACCGCCTGCTGTGGGGCGATCTATTCACCCTGCCGGTGGCTGGCGGTATTGGCATCTCCTTTATGGTGGTGCTGCTGTTTGCAGCCGGTATCGGTTTTACCCTGCGCACCCGGCTGCTGCCGGTGCGCCTGTTCCGGGATATGATCGGCGCAGTGTGCGAAAAAAAGCAGGCTGCGGGCGGGCTTTCCTCCTTCCAGACGCTGGTTATCTCCACTGCCACTCGGGTGGGCATGGGCAACCTTGTGGGCGTGGTGGCCGCTGTTTCGGCGGGCGGTGCGGGCGCGGTGTTCTGGATGTGGGTCACTGCGCTGCTGGGCGCTTCCACCTCCTTTGTGGAGTCCACTCTGGCGCAGAAGTACCGCGTGCCGGACCCGCTGTACGGCGGCTGGCGTGGCGGCCCGGCCTACTATCTCCATGTGCTGGCCGAGCGCAAGCGGGGCAAAAAGCTCAATCGCTCCGTGTGTGCAGCGCTGTTTGCAGTGTCCGGCCTGATCTGCTGGTGCGGCATCAGCCAAGTGATCTCCAACTCGGTCAGCTCTGCCTTTGAAAACGCCTTTCACGTCCCGCCGCTGGCCACCACCGTAATGCTTACCCTGCTGGCAGCGCTGATCGTGCTGCGCAAGAATGCCACCGTAAAAAGCCTTGACTTCATTGTGCCGGTCATGGCGGTGTGCTACTTTGTCATCACGGTGGGCATCGTGGTGTTGAATCTCCGGCAGCTGCCCGCCGTGCTGGCACGCATCTTTGCCGAGGCCTTTGGCCTGCGTCAGGTGGCCGCAGGCGGCTTTGGCGCGGTGCTGATGAACGGCGTCAAGCGCGGGCTGTTCTCCAACGAAGCCGGCAGCGGCTCTGCCCCCTGCGCCGCTGCCGCTGCCGAGTGCGACGACCCGGTAAAGATGGGGCTTGTGCAGGCGCTGGGCGTATTGATCGACACGGTGGTCATTTGCAGCTGCACCGCCTTTCTGATGCTGCTGGTCCCGCAGGACATCACCGCCGGGCTGACCGGCATGGATCTTTTACAGACCGCCATGCAGTACCATCTGGGCGGCTTCGGCATCGTGTTCATTGCGGTGATTTTAGCGCTGTTCAGCTTCTCCACTTTTCTGGGGGTGCTGTACTACGCCCGGGGCAACGTGGCCTACCTGTGCGGCGACAACTGGTGGAGCCAGACCGCCTACAAGCTGCTGGCGCTGGCCATGCTGCTGATCGGCGGCACACAGGCCTACACCGTGGTGTGGGATCTGGGCGATGTGGGCATTGGGCTGATGACCATCTTTAATATGCTGGCGCTCATTCCCCTTTCCAGCGAGGCGCTTGCCGCCCTGAACGACTACGAAAAACGCAAAAAATGAAATAAGAACACAAAAACGGGCTGCTGCACAAGATTCTGTGCAACAGCCCGTTTTGTGATATGCTAAAACTTTCAGCTATGCTGCTTCAGGGCGCAGACGGCGATGCTCAAAGCGCTCCATGCGGCCTGATACATCAGCACCGTGGCGATGGAAAGCTGCCAGATGCTGCCCGCATAGGTCAGCAGCACTGCAATAAACACCGAGAAGCACACCGACACCAGCTGCACCGTGGTGGCGCTGGTCTCGGCATTCTGTGCCTGATCTGCAGCCTGCAAGCCGCCGGTCAGGCTGGCAAAGCCCCTGTGGTGGTACAGGCAGCACTTGGGCTTTTCCGGAGCAGCATCAGCGGCTTCAATGGCCTGACACTGCTCGCCGTCCAGCACGGTGACCATGCCCTCCGGCAGATGGTAGGCCTCGGTGATGTGCCGCGCCGTCAGGCTGGGATCCTTGCTGGTGACCAGCAGACGGATGTTCTCCTTTTGCAGGGAGGCAAGGCTGCGTGCCACATTGCGGCCGCCCACATAGCGCAGCACGAACATGGCGTGCAGGTTGCCGGACACCGCCAGATACAAAATTTGCAGCTCGCCGTTTTTGGAGTGGCTGTCCTCGTAATCCTGCTCCGGCAGGGTCACGCCCTCCTGCTCCATGTAGCGGCGGGTGCCGATGAGGATGCGGTTATTGTCGCACCACGCCGAGAAGCCCAGCCCGGTGTGCTGTTCCAGATCCTTGACCGGGAACAGGATATCAGTGCGGTCCTCGATGATCTGGCTGAACAGCCCGCGCAGGGTATCGCAGCTCTCGTTCAGCACACTGGCTGCATACAGGATGGCGCGGTCGATGCGGCCGCCCTTGAAGATGCGGATATCCTCCAGCGTCACGCTGTCGGCGGTAAACAGGTCGTCAGCGTCCAGCTCAATGGTGTCGATGCCGCCCAGCTCCTCAATGGCTGCCCAGCCGGGCACCACAGCGCCCACAGCGGCAGCCGCTCTTTGCAGCCGCAGCGCCGCCAGACCGGGCACCAGCACCGAGGAAAGGGGCGCGCCCATGCACAGCACAGCCGCAACCGCAGCCACGGCGCAGTTGATGCCGCCGCCAAACAGCAGGAAGGCTATGCCGCTGAGCACTGCCGCCGCCAGCAGGATACAGGCCACCTTGCGGGCGCGGCGCTCGCTGGCGCGCTCGCTGAGGCTCTGCTCCACAAAGTCATTGCTGGCGGTCTGCACCGGGCGGCTCAGCAGCACCCACGGGTCCTTCTGCTCCAGATCCCGGGCGAGGGCGCGGATCAGGTCCTTATCGCGGGTGCGGTAAGCGCCCCGCTGTTCGCCGCCCTCTGCGGCCAGCGCGTAGCCGCCCTGCACGGCAGCCAGCATCACCCGGCTGCCCACCAGCGCCAGAAACAGCCCCAGCGCCGCCATACCGGTCAGCAGACCGATGCCCTCAGTGCTGCGGTAGGCGTTGGCATTCAGCATGGCCACCACCGCCTGCAGCAGGGCTGCCACAGCGGCCAGCGCGGGCATGGTGTCCGCACTGGGACGGCCGCGCAGACCGGTCAGACCGTCCCGCAGCACCGGGTAGCCCACAAACAGGCTGGCGGCAAACAGCAGCAGATTGGCAGCATAGAACGCCGCCGGGGCTGCGTCCGGGTCCAGCACCGAAAGCGGCGGCAGCAGACGCTCTGCCGTCAGCCCAAGGTGCAGCAGCACCACGGCCAGAATGCCCGCCAGCACGCACCGCAAAGTCAGCTCTGCGGCCATGTGGTGCAGCTTATCAGCGGTGGATTCCGGTACGGCCTCCTCGGCAGGGGCAGCTGCTTCTGCAGCGGGTGCGTCCTCCGGCTGTGTCGGGGCCGCAGGGGCGGTAGCTGCCGGTGCAGGTGCCGTCTCAGCAGGCGCGCCGTCCTGCTCCAGCGGGAGCAGCGGCAGGCTCATGGTATCCTCTTTTTTCGGCCTGCGGGCGGCGGGCTTTTCGTCCTCTGCCGTGCCGAACATCTGGAAGATCGATTTTTTCTCAGTTTTTTTCGGCAGTGTCTCCGGGTCTGCCGGAGCGTTGGCAAACACCGCCGATGGCAGCTTCCCATTGGCCTTTTGTGCGGCCTTTACCGGGGCTTTCTCCTGCTCTGCAGCGGGCTGTGCAGGCGCGGGCTGTACCTTAGGCTGCGGCGCTTCCTGCGCAGGCTTTGCGGGCTGCGGGACAGGCTTTGCCTTGGCGCTCATGCCGTTGAGCATATCTTTCAGCTGCTGCATCTCCCGCTGCTCCAGTTCCTCCTGCGGCAGCAGCGTCTCCGGGGCGTTCTTCGCCTTAGGCTGCTTTTTGGGGGCAGCAGCAGGCTGCGGCTCCGGCTGGGGTGCAGGCACCGGCTCTGCCGGGATGGCCTTGACAGGCTCCGGCCGGGCAGACTGCATCGGCATAGCCGGAATGGGGTCTGCGGTGCGCAGCTCCAGTGCCATATCCTCCTGCTCCGGCTGCACCGGCTTTGCATCCGCCCCCAGCAGGATCTCGCCGGTGGGGATCTCCAGCGGCGGCTGTGCCGGAGCGGGCATCTCTTCTTTATCGTGGCCGAACAGCTTGCCCAGCAGCCCGGCCTTGGGCTTTTCCTCCACCGGGGCAGGCTCGTCCCGGCGGGTCATTTCCTCGGGCAGATCGATCACGCTGGTGCTGAAAAAGTTGCGGAACCGCTCTTCTGCCGAGAGTTCCTCCGCCAGCTTTCCCCTGCGTTCATTTTTATTGTTCGGCATCCTTGTCCCTCCCACTGTTCTGGATGGAGTTTACCGTTTATTTTATTCTTCTACGGCGCGCTGCGACTGGATCTCGTACAGGATGATGCCAGCCGCCACCGAAACGTTATAGCTGTCCACGCCGGTGCCGGGAGCAGCCATATCCAGCCGCACCACGCCGTCACACAGCTTCTTGACCAGCTGGGATACCCCGCTGCCCTCGCTGCCCAGTACCAGCGCGATGGGGCCGGTCAGGTTATTTTTGCGCAGAGACACACCGTCCATGTCGGCGCAGTAGACGAACACGCCCTGCTCCTTCAGGCGGCGAATGGTCTCGCCAATGTTGGCCACACGCGCCACCGGCAGACGCTCGGCAGCGCCTGCGCTGGACTTGATGACGGTGGGGGTGACGGATGCGCCGCCCCGCTTGGGGATGACGATGCCGTGGGCACCGCACAGCAGCGCGCTGCGCATGACTGCGCCCAGATTATGGGGGTCCTCAATGCCATCGCTCAGCACCAAGAAAGGCGGCTCGCTCTTGGCCTTGGCTGCGGCCAGCAGGTCCTCCACGGTCGCGTACTCGATCTCGCTTGCAAAGGCCGCCACACCCTGATGGCTCTCGGTGCCGGTCATCAGGCGCAGCTTGTTGGGATGCACCCGCTTGACTGTTGCACCGGCCTCCTTGGCCAGTGCTGTATAGTATGCCGCCACTGCCGGGGCCATCCCCTCGGCAATGAGCACGGTGTCCACACCGGAACCGCTCTTGAGCAGCTCAGTCACAGGGTTTTTACCATAGATCAGGCTCTCATTTTTCTGCTGCGGCTGCTCCGCATCGCGGCGCGGACGGCGCGGCTGGTTACGTTCTTCCATCTTTTTATACTCCTTCCGTTCCGGACGGGCTGTGCCGCACCGGAGCGTTTTATTATGTTCATGATAATCCAAAATAAAGTATACCATATCTTGCCCGGCTTCGCCACAAATTGCAGGGATTTTATTCTCTCGACACTAAAAATTTTTTCGACAGAAAGTGACTTTCCTACCCACTTCGGCATCTGTAAAAATGTCTTGCCCTCTGCCCGGGCGTCGGGGCTCACTTCCGCTGTTTTGCCAAGGCAAAAAGTTTTCCACAAAAAGAGGCTATACATTCCGTAAACAGCCTGTAATTTTTCCACAAGTTGAAAACCCGGTGGAAAGTGTGTAAAAGTCCAGCCGCAGCGCCTGTTTTTCGGGTGGAATTAAACAGTTTCCACCAGGTTTTCAACAGCAGGCTCCCCCATATCTTGGCAAAAGCCTTACAATTTGTAAAATTCAAGTCGGAATTATGACAATTTTTTTAATCGGAAAATGTCCACTTTTGCAATTTCCTCCAACATCATTTTGACGAATGTTAAAATCTGTTGAAAACACGCGCCGCTTCCGCACAAGGCAGATGTTGCTGCGTATATGGATTTTTGTCGCCAATCGTAGAGCATTTCTGCCGCTGTCGCAGGAACCGCTTTGTGCCGTGCCCGTTCCGCAGCAGCTCTATGCAAGAAAAAGCGCCTGTTCGGATTGATTTTAGGCGCAATTTGGGGTATACTAGCCATGTGGGCTCGTTAAACCATGCACAATGCGGTGTGTGGCAGAGCCGGAACCCCGATAATTTTTGGAGGTAATGAATAATGTTGGTAAATGCAACCGAAATGCTGCTCAAGGCACGCGATGGCCACTACGGTGTGCCGCAGTTCAACATCAATAATCTGGAGTGGACCAAGGCAGTCCTGACCGCCTGCGAGGAAATGAAGAGCCCCGTCATTCTGGGTGTTTCCGAGGGTGCAGGTAAGTACATGACCGGCTTCAAGACTGTTGCCGCTATGGTCAGCGCCATGGTCGATTCCATGGGCATCACCGTTCCCGTTGCTCTGCATCTGGACCACGGCACCTACGAGGGCTGCAAGGCCTGCGTTGAGGCCGGTTTCTCCTCCATCATGTTCGATGGCAGCCACTACTCCATCGAGGAGAACGTGGAAAAGACCAAGGAGCTGGTCGCTCTGGCACACGCTCACGGCATGAGCATCGAGGCCGAGGTCGGCTCCATCGGCGGCGTTGAGGACGGCGTTGTAGGCTCCGGCGAGATCGCTGATCCCGAGGAGTGCGCAAAGATCACCGCTCTGGGCATCGACTTCCTGGCTGCCGGCATCGGCAACATCCACGGCGTCTACCCTGCAAACTGGAAGGGTCTGGACTTCGAGGCTCTGGACCGCATCCACAAGGCCACCAACAACATTCCTCTGGTCCTGCACGGCGGCACCGGCATCCCCGACGAGATGATCGCAAAGGCCATCAGCCTGGGCGTTTCCAAGATCAACATCAACACCGAGTGCCAGCTGGTGTTTGCTGAGGCCACCCGCAAGTACATCGAAGAGGGCAAGGATCAGCAGGGCAAGGGCTTCGACCCCCGCAAGCTGCTGGCTCCCGGCGCAAAGGCCATCGAGGCCAAGTGCAAGGAGAAGATCGAGCTGTTCGGCTGCGCAGGCAAGGGCTAAGCTGAGGCTTGTATCGTAACCGGTACACCACCCAATAAAGTATGCGGCCCCGCCGCACTGTTATGCACAGTGCAGCGGGGCCGCTTTTTGTTTTATATGCGAGCACTCAGACGTGGGTCTTTTCCATATTGCCAGAAATGAATCATATACAGTCCCGCACCCAGAAGCAGACAAAAGATCGAATAGCTAAGAATCGGAAGCCGCAGCAGTACAATCTTACCTGCGATTTGGGTAAAGAACCAGCCCGTTCCATACAAAATTACGATATAAAGCACCAGCCATGCAGCATATTTCAGCCAATGCTCTCGCGGCGGAAAACCTACCTGCTCCATCATCCGGCGGAACAGTAGGCAAAATGCGGTCAATGCAACAGCTAACTGTATTAGATAGCCTACCGAAAGCTCAAAGACCCAATTTCCAATTAGCGGATAGAGTAGCAATCCTTCAACGCCCCACCCAAAAAAGAAATACAGCGGTGCTACATACCAGAAGTAATCCCCGGCTCTCAGTGTTTTCAAGCTTGGCTTGACCTCTTCCACAAAGGTCTTTGCGTCCGAGATCGAATGGAACAATTCCTGATTTTCTGCATTGGCTTGGATGGCAATATCAAGCAAATCACTGCGCACCAGTTCGATGCCACAGAAGTCCCAGCTGACCCGACGAAGATAGCGAATCACTTCTTTAAGCTGCTCCTGACTTTCTTCGGTCAACAGCTTAGTACGCATCCGGTTTGTTTTTCGCAATGCAAAATACTTATTCATCTGGTTCCTCCTTAAAAATTTTTTCCACCAGCTGGCAGAGCCGGCTCCAATCCTGTCGAAACTCAAGAAGCGCCAGCCGCCCTTCTTCCGTTACAATGTAGTATTTTCGGCTCGGTCCCTTGGGAGAAGGTCTGCGCTCTACCGTAACCTTTCCCTGCTGCTCCAAGCGCAATAGCAGCGGATAGAGTGTGCTTTCGCTCAAGTCAGAAAACCCGACCTGTTTCAGATGCATCACGATCTCATAGCCATAGGTCGGCTCTTGCGCAATCAATTTCAGGACACAGTATTCCAGAACACCCTTTAGAAGCTGTGCATTGTTTTCCATAAGTCCTCCTTTCAGCTAATATGTAATGCGTAGTAGCTTATCTACATTGTAATGCATAGTAGTAGTTCTGTCAAGCCCTGACCTATTAGCATTTCGGCCAAAAATCATGCCATATTTTTATGCAACAAAAAAGCCCTGAGACTTTCATCTCAGGACTTTCTGTTAAGTCGGCGACTACCTATTTTCACAAGCCGTTTCCAGCTAACTATCTTCGGCACAAGTAAGCTTAACT
>CAKTGQ010000023.1 GCA_934561555.1 uncultured Faecalibacterium sp.
TGTAGCTCAGTCGGTAGAGCAGGGGACTGAAAATCCCCGTGTCATTGGTTCGATTCCGATCGGAGGCACCACGTCGAAAATCCTGTCATTCATCGGGAAGTCTTGCAAGCAAGACTTCTGTGATGAATACCAGATTTTCTCCTTTTCCCCACAAAATCTTGCTCCGCAAGCTTTCGCGGGGGCCCCGAAATTCGCAAGAATCGCTCGGGAGGGTGCAGGGATAAATGCACCGGATATGCGGCCGTAGCTCATCTGGTAGAGCGCCACCTTGCCAAGGTGGAGGTAGCGAGTTCGAGCCTCGTCGGCCGCTCCAATACGAAGCCATCGTTGATGCAGAAATGCAAAAACGATGGCTTTTTTGTTTTGCCCTGTCCGCCCTCTCAGTCACCTACGGTGACAGACTCCCCCTTTTGTCACCTGTGGTGACATCTTCCCCCGGAGCGGGGGAAGTCTTTCCTCAAAGGGAGAGCCCTTGGCATGGAGACAAAGTTTCATGCTCAGGTGCAAAGCTTGTGGTTTCGCCAGAGCCTCTCCCTTTGGGAGAGGTGGCATCGCGCAGCGATGACGGAGAGGGCGAGCCTGCTAAAGTTTGCAGCTGCCGTTTTCCGCTACGCCCCCTCCCGTGAAAATGCGTTTGGAGCGCTCCGCAGAGCGCGACAAACGCGAAATTTAAAATATTTTTTCCGCTGAACATGGCTAGAGCGCAGCGGAGGCCATTCCAAATGGTCCCGCATACCAAAGCAAAGAGCCGCCGTACAACACGATGCACGGCGGCTCTTCTTACAATATAAATATAACAGCACCGCCGCAGGGCGTCTTACATCACCATGGTGATGATCAGCGCACACAGCGGCAGGGTGACGATGCTGAGCAGGGTGGTCAGCACCACGCTCCCGGCGGCAAAATGCTCATCGTGGCCGAACTGTACCGCAAATACCGAGGTGATGGCGGCCGCCGGGCAGCATTCCAGCAGCGTTACCACCTGTGCGGCAGTGCCGTGGAAGCCCAGCACCCCGAACAATGCCAGCGTAGCCGCCGGGATCAGCAGCATACGCACGGAGGCAAGCTTCCAGATGTGCTTGTCGGTCACGATGCTGCGCACGTCACCGGCGGCGATCAGCATACCGGTGATGAGCATGGACAGCGGGGTGTTCACCCCGGCCAGCAGTTCCAGCGGCTGGGTGATCAGGGCAGGCAGCGGGATCTGCAGCAGATAGATGCCCAACCCCACCACAATGGCGTACAGCACCGGGGTGCGCACCAGACTGCGGGCAACTTCCTTTACACTGGAACCGCCGCTGACAAGACCGTAGCCCAGTGTCCACAGCAAAATATTGAACACGGTAACGTAGGCACTGGCGTACAAAAGACCCTCAGAGCCGAACAGTGCCGAAATAAGCGGGAAGCCCATGTATGCCGCATTGGAAAAAATGCAGGCGAACCGGAAAATAGGCATCCGGCTGCCGGTCTTGCGTGCTGTGAGCAGCAGGGTGATCACGGTGCCCAGCAGCACAGAAAGGACGCTCATGCCGAAGGCCGCCAGCAGATTGCGCAAGATTTGGGCGCTGAACTCCATGCGGTAAGAGTTTACCACCATGGCTGGTACGATGATGTACACCAGCAGATTGGAAAGCGCCTGCTTGTTTTCCAGCTTGAGCACGCCGGTCTTGACCGCCACCATGCCTGTGCCGATCAGCAGGAACAAGACCGCGACCTGCTGCGCGGTGATGAGAGCCAGTTCCATAAAATTTCCTCCTCTAGGCCATAACGCGTATACCACGAAAGATACAACACAGGTATAGCACAAAACCCTGCGGATGGCAAGACCAAACGCAGGGCTTTGCAAGATTTTGCAGTTAAAGCTTACAAAATGACATTTTTGATCAGCAGGGAAATGCTGCCGTCATCGGCGTGCAGGAACTCTACCTCGGATTCGGCGTTCAATAGCTCAGTGGGGATCTTTACCTCAATGCCGTTGGCGGTGCGCAGACTGCGGCTCTCCATCCGGCGGATGCGGGCGGGGGTCACGGTCACCGGCTGGGCGGCGCTGTCAATGACATCGCTCTTTTCCACATAGTCGTCAAAGGGCACGGCGGCGAGGGGGTATTCCTCTTCCAACTGCTGGCGCACCTGCTGGATGGACACCTGATTGTCGTTGTCGGCAGCCTGATTGGCGATCATCATGGCCACCTGTGCCTCCACATGGGGCGTTTCGGCGTAGTTTTCCTGCACAGCCTGCACGGCGGCTTCCTGAATGGCCTGCAGCTTTTTCTTTTCCGGCTGGGCGGTGGTGTACTGGAACACCACGGTGGAAAGATAAAACTCCTTGTGGCCGTCAATATCGTACTTCTTTTCCAGCAGCCGCATGGAGTAATCGGTCGGATCTACCAGTGCGCCCTCCTCCACCTTGCCGCTCTGGGTGGGCAGGCAGGCGCGCTGCTGGATGATGGAGTTCACCGGCGCACCCTCCACGGTCTCCGTATAGTGGGTGTAGCCATTTTTGTAGTTCAGCTTCAGAATACCCAGCCACGGCGCACCGTCCCGGGTGAAATCCACCACGGCAAGGTCTGCCCCGGGGATGGTGGTGTGGGCGTGCATATAGTCGAACAGCACCCCTGCAATGCGGCAGGAAAGATCCACAAAGTCCTGATTGTGCTCCAACTCATTTTTAAAGGCCGAGTCCGGCAGTGGGCGGCACTGGCGGATATCGTCGCTGGCCAGCAGCTTTTCAATGTGGTTCTGCAGGTAGGCATTCTTTTCGGCGGTCAGCTCCATGGGCCCGCCGCTGAGCACCGGCGCATCCATGGTGGTATCCAGAACGTGCAGAATGGCCTGATGAATGATGATCTCCATTGTTGCTCCTCATTTCGTGACGTAGTGTTTGCGCCCAGTATAGCACAACCGCCGGAAAAAGGCGAGAGCCGCCCGGGGATTTTGCGGATTCAACAATTTACAAATCCCGCCAAAAGGGCTATACTTATAATATCTGTGCAAAAGGAGGTGGAGCTGGTGGACGAGCAGCAGCTGGAACAGATCGAAGGCGTCGTGGAGGATATCATCTACGAGAACGAGGATAACGGCTATGTGGTGTTTGAGATCTCCGGCGGCGGGGTGCTTACGGTGGTCTGCGGCATCGTGGGAGAGCTGCATGCGGGCGAAAGCGTCATCTGCCGCGGCAGGTACGAAAACCACGCCACCTATGGCCGCCAGTTCCACGCGCAGGAATGCGAGACCGATATGCCCAAGGATCTGGAAGCGGTATATGCCTTTCTGGCCAGCCGCTCCCTGCCGTATATCGGCGCAAAAACTGCGGATAAGATCATTGATATGTTTGGCGCCGAGGCACTGGAGGTCATTGCCAACGACCCCGCCCGGTTGACCAAGATCCCCGGCATCTCACCGGATAAAGCCGACCGCATCCAGCAGGAATTCAAGCGGATGTTCGGAATGCGGGAGCTCATCGCCTATCTGGCGCAGTTCGAGATCAGCCCCCGCAAGGCCATGGAGGTGTTCAAGGCCTTTGGCGTGGGGGCGATGCAGGCCATTGCGTCAAACCCCTATCTGCTGTGCGGCGAGCCGTTGCAGCTGGACTTCCGCCACGCGGACAGCATCGCCCAGTATTACCACATGGAAGGGGACTGTGCCCAGCGGCTGGAAGCCGCCCTGCTGCGCACCCTGCGTCACAACGCGGGCAACGGCCACACCTGTCTGCCCCGGGCACAGCTGCTGACTACGGCCTCCAATTTCATCCACCAGCCGCCGGAAAAGCTGGCGCGGGCACTGGATCATTGCATCGAAACAGAAGAACTGTGCGTAAAAATGTTCGATGCTGTACCTTATATCTATCTGCCGGATCTTCTGGCGGCGGAGCAGGACATTGCCGACCGGCTGAACCTGCTGGCAAAGCGCGGCAAGAACACCGCCCGGGATCTGGATAAAAACATCCAGATCTTAGAGCTGACGCAGGGCTTTGCCTACGCTCCCCTGCAACGGGAAGCCATCCGCAAGGCCATGACGGAGAACTGCCTTGTGCTCACCGGTGGCCCCGGCACCGGCAAGACTACCACTGTCAACGCCATTTTGCAGCTGCTGGAAAATCAGGCCGAGCGGGTAGCCCTGTGCGCGCCCACCGGCCGCGCTGCCAAGCGGCTCAGCGAGCTGACCGGCCGCAAGGCCAGCACCATCCACCGCCTGCTGGAGGTGGATTACACCGGCGGCGTGGTCAGCTTTATCCACAACGACAAAAACCTGCTCAAGTGCGATGTGGTCATTCTGGACGAGATGAGCATGGTGGACGTCAAGCTGTTTCAGGCGCTCATTGCGGCGCTGCGCTACACCTGCCGTATTATTATGGTAGGCGATGCCGACCAGCTGCCCAGCGTGGGTGCGGGCAACATCCTCAGCGAGGTCATCCGCTCCGGCTGCGTGCCCACCGTCTGCCTGAACGAGATCTTCCGGCAGGCGAAGCGCAGCCTCATTGTGGAAAACGCCCACCATATCATCTCCGGTGAGCCGCTGCAAAAGGGCAGCAGGACCGACGACTTCTTCTTTCTGGAAACGGACGGCGAGGCTGCGCAGCGTTTGGTGTGCGACCTTGTCACCACCCGGCTGCCCCGGAGCTACGGCTTTGACCCCATCCGGGATATTCAGGTGCTGTGCCCCACAAAGCTTGGCCCCACCGGCACACAGGCACTGAACGTGGAACTGCAAAACCTGCTCAACCCGCCCCAGAAGGGCAAGCCCCAGCTGCAAAGCGCCGCCCGGGTGTTCCGGGTAGGGGACAAAGTGATGCAGGTGCGCAACAACTACGAGATCGTCTGGAACCGCATCGGCGGCGAGCAGGGCGTGGGTGCCTATAACGGTGATATCGGCATTGTGGAAAGCATCAATGTGCGGGAGCGCTCCATGGTGGTGCGTATGGATGACCGGCGGCTGCTCTACCCGGCGGAAAACCTGAACGAATTGGAGATCGCCTACGCCATCACGGTGCACAAAAGTCAGGGCAGCGAGTTCCCGGCGGTGATCCTGCCGGTGGCGCAGGTGCCGCCAAGGCTGTGCTACCGCAATCTGTTCTATACCGGTGTCACCCGCGCCCGCAGGCTGTGCGTTGTGGCGGGCCGCCGAGATGTGGTGAACAGCATGATGAGCAACATCCGGCAGAACCTGCGTTACAGCGGCCTGTGCGCCCTGCTGCAGGCCGGACAGCCGCCGGAACAGCTCAGCACAGAAGGGGAGAGCCCCTGATAAAACCGCGCAGAACGGCGGCAAAGCTTGTATACTTTTTGCCGCAACTATGTTATACTAAAACGGTCTTTGTTTTTTGCCCGCAGCTGCGGGCGTTACATACATGATAGAGGAACGCAGAGAAAGGAATCAGGCAATTATGGCACAGAATGATATCGGCATCGACCTTGGTACTACTACCATCATCATTGCGCAGGAGGGCAAGGGCGTGGTGCTCAACCAGCCCAGCGTTGTGGCAATGGACACCCGCAAGAACACCGTGTTGGAGGCTGGCGACAAGGCACTGGCCATGGTGGGACGCACGCCCAACTATATCTCCGCCATCTTCCCGCTGAAGGATGGCGTCATCAGCGACCACACCATGACCCGGGAGCTGATCTGCCGCTTTGTCAAGCAGGTGTACAGCTCCCACATGGTCAAGCCCCGGGTGGCCGTGTGCGTGCCCGCCGCCATTACCGGCATCGAGAGCGACGCCGTGGTGGAGGCTGTGGTGGCAGCCGGTGCCCGTCAGGTGTACCTGATCGACGAGCCCATTGCCGCCGCCCTTGGCTCAGGCATCGACATCACCCTGCCGGACGGCCGCATGATTATTGATATCGGCGGCGGCACCACGGATATCGCCGTGCTGAGCCTTGGCGGCAAGGTCAAGGCTACCAGTGTGCGCGTGGCCGGTAACCACTACGATGAGGAGATCCTCAAGCATGTCCGCAACAAATACAGCATTGCCATCGGTCAGCGCACCGCCGAGGAACTGAAGAAGCACGTTGCCTGCTGCCCCCAGAAAACGGATTTCCACGAGAGTATGGAGATCAAGGGCCGCAGCCTGCTCACCGGTCTGCCGGTGCGCGTGACTGTTTCCACCGATGATCTGTACGAGCCGGTGATGATGCTCAGCGAGCAGATCGGCACCGCAGCCCATCAGGTGCTGGAAAAGACCCCGCCGGAGCTGGCAGGCGATATCTACCGCAACGGCGTCATGCTGACCGGCGGCGGTGCCCAGCTGCACGGCCTGACCGAATATCTGAGCCAGGAGCTGAAGGTGGAGGTCACTGTCTCGCCGGACCCCGTAAACTGTGTTGCACTGGGCACAGCGCAGAGCCTTTCCATCGGTGATAAGCTGGAAACCGGCTTTACGGACGCTACCCCGCGCATCGGCCGCCGCTAAGTTTGGTTCGTTTTGTCCATGTCATATCACAAAGCAGCAAAAATAAAATTTGTTAATTTTTGTTGAAATGATTGGCAAAATACGGTATACTATACCCAAATTGATTTTCTGCTAACGATGTTGTATCGCTTGCAGTATCCAACAAACAGGAGGAAAAACCATGGACTTAGGTTTCGATGTGGTCGTTACCATTACTGGTATCGTGCTGGTGTTCCTGATCCTCGTGCTGCTGATGGCTATCATCACGCTGGAGGGCAAGATCTTCGACTCGATGGATGCCAAGAAGAAGGCCGCCAAGACTGCTGTGCAGGCACCCGCCGCAAAGCCCGCTGCCGCTCCGGTACAGCAGGCTGCGCCCGCTCCTCAGGTAGAGGAAGGCATCCCCGGTGATGTGGTGGCTGCCATTATGGCTGCTATCCATGCAATGGGCAACGGCAAGTACACCCTTAAAGCAGTGCGTCGTGGCAAAAATGGCTGGGGCAAGGCCGGCGTGAACGACACCACGGCCCCGTTTTAACACAGGAGGAAGAGCATGACACAGTTTATTGATACTCTGGTCGGTATTTTCCAAAGTTCCGGCTTTGCACAGTTTGGCCAGCCCGGCGGCTGGCTGTACGCCGTGATGATCTGCGTGGGCTGCTTTTTGCTGTACCTCGCTATCGTCAAGGAGTTCGAACCCCTGATCCTGCTGCCTATGGCCTTTGGTATGATCCTTGCCAACCTCCCCGGCAGCGGCATCATCCACATGCAGTACTTTGTCGGTGACGGTCTGGAGCACCCCATGTGGGTCGAGATCCTGAACAACGGCGGTCTGGCCGATATGCTCTACATGGGCGTTAAGCTGGGCATCTACCCGCCGCTGATCTTCCTCGGCATCGGCACCATGACCGACTTTGCACCCCTGATCTCTAACCCCAAGAGCCTGCTGCTGGGCGCTGCCGCACAGTTCGGTATCTTCGGTACTTACATGGGCGCCCGTCTGCTGGCCGCTACCGGTCTGGTGGACTTCACCCAGAAGCAGTCCGCCGCTATCGCCATCATCGGCGGTGCCGACGGCCCCACCGCTATCTTCGTTACCTCCCGTCTGGCACCTGAGCTGCTGGGCAGCATCGCCGTGGCAGCGTACAGCTACATGGCACTGGTGCCCGTCATTCAGCCGCCCATCATGAAGGCGCTGACCACCTCCAAGGAGCGCTCTGTTGTCATGAAGCAACTGCGCACCGTCTCCAAGACCGAGAAGATCATCTTCCCCATCATGGTCACCATCATCGTTTCCCTCATTGTGCCTGATGCCGCCGTTCTGGTCGGTATGCTGATGCTGGGCAACCTGATGAAGGAGTGCGGCGTTGTGGATCGTATCCAGAAGACTGCCGGTAATGAGCTGATGAACATCATCACCATCTTCCTGGCTCTGTCTGTTGGCTGCACCACCAGTGCAAACACCTTCCTGAACACCCGCACCCTGTTCATCATCGTGCTGGGTCTGATCGCCTTCTCCTTCGGCACCGCAGCCGGTGTGCTGTGCGGCAAGGTCATGTACAAGCTGACCGGCGGCCAGGTGAACCCCCTGATCGGTTCTGCCGGCGTTTCCGCCGTGCCTATGGCCGCTCGTGTTTCTCAGAAGGTCGGTCAGAGCGAGAACCCCTCCAACTTCCTGCTGATGCACGCCATGGGCCCCAACGTGGCCGGCGTTATCGGTTCTGCCGTTGCTGCTGGTATCCTGATCAACATCTTCGGCTAAGCAAAACCTGAAGTACTATCCCAAGAGCCATCGCACAAGTCTGTGCGGTGGCTCTTTTTGTCTCTCTTGCGACAAACACAAAAATAATAACCGGGCAACTCTTTTCTTATTTGTGTTTGTCAGCTGCTTGTGCTATCATAGAGAAAACAGGGCGCAAAACGCCCCAAAACAGGAGGGAGCCGTTATGGAAAAAATCAAGCTTGAGGTTGCAGGCATCCCGGCTGTCCTGTACGGCAAGCGCAGCCGTAAGGTCTATCTCTATGTCCACGGCAAAAACGGCAGCGCGGCCGAGGCAGCCCGCTTTGCCCGCACTGCCTGCCCGGCAGGCTGGCAGGTGCTGGCTGTTGACCTGCCGGAGCACGGCACCCGGAAAAACAGCCCGGAAAAGCTGGTGCCGTGGGTGGTCACCCGGGAGCTGCAGACAGTCTACGCCCGGATGCAGCCGGTGTGGAAGCACATCCGGGTGTATGGGGTCAGTATCGGGGCGTGGTTTGCTATGCAGGCGTTGCAGACGCAAAAGCCAGAAAAGGCTCTGCTTGTCTCCCCGTTGGTGGATATGGAAAAGCTTATCCTTGACCTGATGCAGCAGGCAGGTGTAACGGAGGAGCAGCTGCGCGCGGCAGGGGAGATCCCCACAGACACGGGCGAGACCCTCTCGTGGCCGTACCTGTGCTGGGTAAGGGAGCACCCCTTGCACTGGAAGGTGCCCACACAGGTGCTCTATGCCGATACAGACCCCTTTACCGGGCACACCGCCATGGAGCAGTTCCGACAGCAGACCGGGGTGCACCTGACCATTCTGGAGGGCGGGGAGCATTGGTTCCATACCGAGACCCAGCTCGCCGCTCTGCAAGGCTGGGAAAGCTATCATTTATAATAGGAGATAGGGCTGGTCGTTGCGCCTAGAAGCAAACTTTTTTCTCCAGACTTCAGTAATGGGGCTAGAGGCTTGGCTCCTCCTTTGAGGAAAGACTTCCCCTGCTCCGGGGGAAGATGTCGCCATAGGTGACAAAAAGGGGAATCTGGCGCGGGAGCGCCTGAGAGGGCGCTGATATCCTTTTATAACAAAACGCCGCTGACGACTTTGTGCATCGTCAGCGGCGTTTTGTTTATTGAAAACAGGATTGTGAATGGCAGATTAAGATCAGACGTTTGCTTCGCTGTTGTGCTCGGCCTTCTTGTAAGCGGAGAAGGAGTGGAACACAATGTTCAGGCCCAGCACGATCAGCAGCACGGCAAGGATCAGCTGCAGGCCGTTTGCGATAAACACAGCGCCCCAAGTGGTCTCACCGGCAGGGATGGTGACAGAAGCAGCGGTGCTGATGGCCTTGACCATAGCGATCAGGCGCTGCACCAGTGCGGTAAAGGTGACGCACAGCATGATGATCAGCGGGGGGAACAGCATCTTGTTGCTGCGGCCGGTCACCTTCAGGAACACGCACAGGGTAGCCAGCACCAGTGCGCTCAGCAGCTGGTTGGCAGAACCGAACAGCGGCCAGATGTTGGCGTAGCCGATCTTGGTCAGGATAAAGCCGAACACCAGCGTGATGAAGGTGGAGAAGTACACATTGCAGAACAGCTTGCGCCAGCCCTCAGCGTGCTCCATGTCGTCCACGCTGAACAGCTCCTGGAAGCTCATGCGGCCAATGCGGGCCACGGCATCCAGACTGGTCAGTGCCAGTGCAGAAACGCACATGGTCATGAACACGGTAGCAGCGTAGGCGGGCACGCCGAACATCTCAAAGAAACCGGCAACGCCGCGGCTGAAGATCTGGAACGGAGTACCTGCGGCAGGGGTGCCATCGGCAGCTGCGGCAGCACCGGCAACGCACAGAGCCAGAACAGCCAGCAGGCTTTCAAGGATCATGGCACCGTAGCCGACCTTCAGCATATCCTTCTCGTTCTCAACGGTCTTGGAGGAAGTACCGGAGGAAACAAGGCTGTGGAAGCCGGAAACTGCACCGCAGGCCACGGTGACGAACAGGATGGGGAACATGGTGCCCAGCTTTTCGTTGGTAAAGCCGGTGAACACAGGCAGGTTCATGGTGGGGTGTGCAACCAGCAGGCCAACCACAGCGCCCACGATCATGGCCACGAACATAAAGGTGGTCATGTGGTCACGAGGCTGCTTGAGCAGCCACATGGGCAGCACGGCAGCAAAGAAGATGTACACAAAGGTGATGTAGCTCCAAGCGGCCTTGCCCAGGATCAGGGGCAGGTTTGCGCCGATGACAAAGGACAGCACGATGAACACGATGCTGATAACGCTTTCCTTCCAGCCGGAGAAGTTGAACTTCTTCTGCAGCAGGCCAAAGACAACGGCGAACACCATGAACATGATGGAAACCATACCGGCAGCGCCGTTGGTCTTGGCAGCCTCGACCATTGCGCCGTCTGCGCCAAAAGCGTTAAAGGTGCCGGCGACCATATCCGCAAAGGCGGCAATAACGATGCCGCAGAACAGCCAGCAGAACAGCAGGAACAGCTTGCGGCCGGTCTTGCCGATGTACTTTTCGATCAGCATACCCATGCTCTTGCCGTCATTCTTAACGGAAGCATACAGGGCGCCAAAGTCGGTGACAGCGCCGAAGAAGATACCGCCCAGCAGCACCCACAGCAGCACCGGCAGCCAGCCGAAGGCTGCGGCCTGAATGGCACCGGTAACAGGGCCTGCACCGGCAATGGAGCTGAACTGGTGGGCAAACACCGTCCAGCCGTTGGTGGGCACATAGTCCCGGCCATCCTCGTGGACGACTGCCGGGGTCTTGGCTGCGGGGTCGATGCCCCATTTGTTAGCCAGCCAGCGGCCGTAAAGCACATAAGCGCCAAACAGGCACACCGCTGCGATCAATACGATGACCAGCGTATTCATAGTTTTCTACCTCTTTCCTTTTTTCACTCTGCAACAGGCTCGGAACGTTAGACTGCCGTCCGGCAAAGCGTTGCCCCGGAGCGTAAAAAACCTTCGTCCTCAGCACATGACCGGTGTTCCGGCCACACTCCGAAGACGAAGGCTTCTGCTCCCGCCTGCCAGGGCAGGGGCAATAACTCCGCGGTACCACTTCGCTTGCTGTCTTAAAACAGCCACTCTCCCACGCATGGCACATTTGCCATGCTGCCCGATAACGTGGGCTGGACGGCACCGTGCTACTTGGGGGCACAAAACCCGGTTCACACAGGCTGCTCGCAGGTGAGGGTCTTCTGCTCCTGACTGCCGCTTTTTCACCCGAGAAGCGGCTCGCTGAAAGAGGGTGATGCAGAAGATCATGTCCTGTTCCTTGCATTTGCTGAATGATTGTGTCCTACTTTATTCCCGTTTTCATCAATTGTCAATATTCTTGTAACAAGTTCAGAGGATGCGCCAATTCAAGCCATTTTCTGGGAATAATTTTTAGGTGATTTTCTTTCATGTGTGAAGAGAATAAAACTGAACACAGCTATAATTGAAAACCATTCACCCACGGGTCTTGACTTTCACACTTTGAAGTGCTAAAGTAATAGCGTGCAGAATATTCCGCGCGGCAGAACTGTCTGCTTTGCCCGCTGCCGCCGCTGTTATAATAAGGAGAAAAACAATGGCTGAAAAAAATTCCAGAAGAAACGAGACAACGGATGCGCTCTTTGATGCCATCCTCAGTCTGGAGAGCAGGGAAGACTGCTACGCCTTTTTTGAGGATCTGTGCACTGTAAAGGAAATCTCGGATATGGCACAGCGCCTGCAGGCTGCAAAGCTGCTGCTGGACGGCGCCACCTACGAGCAGATCGTCAAGGCGGTGGAGATCAGCACTGCTACCATCAGCCGCATCAACCGCTGCATCCAGTACGGCTCCGGCGGCTACCGCGATACCATTGAAAAGGTGCGCGCACAGGCGGAAAAGCAGTAACAGCCGCACCTGCCGCAGCATAGGATAGGGCACACGACCGGAAAGGAAGGTTTTGCTCTATGATGATCGATACACCCTGCGCCCGTTCTCAGTGCCCGGAGATGCCCAAAGTCAGCCTGGATCAGGCTGTTGTGGACCTGATGGAGAGCATTGCTTTGCAGGAAACGGCGCTCAGCCACATTTTGTGTGCCGAAAGCCGGAAGATGCAGAAGGCCATGGATCTGGACGGTCTGGATCTTTGCAAGCTGCTGGAGGTGAACGACTCTGCTACCAATATGGTGCACGCCGTCGCAAACCTTGAGCTGGTGCTCAAGGATAAGCTGGAGTTCGTCTCCAACAACCTCTACGTCCCGGGGGACAGCAGCTGTCCGTCGCCTGCGCAGTAACGCTTTTGCAGGGGACGATTTCTGCTGCAATTTGACCCGTGAAAATACAATGCCGGGCAGCCCGCAGGCTGCCCGGCATTGTGCTGTCCCGCTCTGCCGTATGAAAGGCTGCTGCATAAAATACGGTGCAGCAGCCTCCTTTTTTAGGAAAATTCTGCATAAGAGACAGAAAAATCTTTTGTTGGAATTGCTGATGTATCAAATCTGTGCTATACTATTGGATGTATCACCATGAAAGCGAGGAATAAAACATTGCTGCATTATGATGCGATCCTATTTGATGTGGACGGGACGCTGATCGATTCAGCCCCCGGTATCATTCATACATTGCAAGAGGTTTTCTGCACCATGGGTGTGGATGTATCCGGCGTAAACCTGCGCCGCTATCTGGGCCCGCCCCTGCGCAAAAGCTTCGGCGAGCACTTTACCGACCCGGCGCTGATCGAAAAAGCAACCGACCTTTACCGCACGAGCTACGCGGTGAAGGGCAGCCACGAGTGTGCTGTGTTCCCGGATGTTCCGCAGATGTTGCAAGCCCTGAAGGACGCAGGCTTTCTCCTGTGCACCGCTACGTCTAAGCCCACCAAGGTGGTCACCCCCATTCTGGAAGAGCAGGGACTGGCACAGTATTTTGATTTTATCGGCGGAGCCTCCATGGACGAGAGTCGAGACACCAAGACCGAAGTCGTGCGTTATGTGCTCAGCCAGTCCGCCTTGCAGGGCAAGCGGGTGCTGATGGTGGGCGACCGCAACGATGATATGCGGGGCGCTGCCGACTGTGGTCTGGATGCTGCCGGTGTGCTGTACGGCTACGGCAGCCGGGAAGAGCTGGAGCCCTTCCATCCGGTGCTGCTGGCCGAAAGCTGCGCCGACCTTACCGACCGGCTGCTGGCAGCCCGGGTATGACAGGAATTTTCATTCCTTCGGAAGGAGAATGGATAGAATATGAGAAGCAATAACCAACAGGAGAATCAGGCGCTGACCCCGATGCAGAAGCAGGCGGTGCTGGTATGCATCGTGTGTGCACTGGCGGCGCTGCTGACCATCGGCATCACCCTTACCATGCTCAAGCGGGGCAAGAACCCGACAGAGCAGCCGGGGGATTCTTCCATTGTTACCCCTGCGCCCGCCCCGGAAGGGGAGGAGGATATTTCCGACCACTACCAGATCAACAAGACCTCCAGCGCACTGCTCACCGGGACTGCCGATGCAGGCAATGCTTATCAGGAGCAGACCCTTTTTATCGGCGATTCCAACACGGTGCGTCTGTACGCCAACGGTCTGATTTCGTTGCAGCAGTTCTGCGCGAAAGAAGGCATTGGCACCGGTGCCGCCCTGAACGAGGGCATCGTCACCTTCAAGCGGGACGATAACCGCTATACCATCGCACAGGCAGTGGCAAAAATGAAGCCCCGCCGGGTGGTCATCATGCTGGGCACCAACGATAACGGCATGAGTACCGAGGACTTCATCAGCAACTACACCGCGCTGGTGCAGGCCATTCAGGCCAGCTATCCTTATACCGATATCATCGTCAATACGGTGCCGCCGGTCCCGTCCAATCACTCCAATTACCCTAACATGGACCAGACCCGCATTGATGATTTCAACATGGCGCTGCTGACCATGTGCGAGCAGCTGGGCGTCAAGTTCCTCAACTCTGCCGAGGCACTCAAGGACGCCAACGGCTACGGCAATGTCGATTACTACCAAAGCGGGGATATCCACCTCAAGCCCGCAGGCCTGAAGGTGCTGCTGAAGTATCTGCGCACCCACGCCTATGAGACTGAGGATCGCCGCCCGGATACCAATAATATCCCCACCCGTGCCGAGTATACCGCCAACCCCAGTTCTGCGGTGGAAGCACCCAGCAGCTCGGAGGAAGTCTCTTCCTCGGTCGTTGAGGAAAAAACGGAGTATCAGGCCGGTTACCGTGTGGATAAAACCGGCGGCGGCAGCCTGACCTGCGGCAATGAGAGCGGCAACTCCCTTACGGTCAAGGTGACCAGCGCCGCCCAGAGCGTGACTGTTACCGCTGTGCCGGAGGACGGCTATGTGTTCGTCAAATGGAGCGATGGTGTGACCAAGCGCACTCGCACCGATACCAATTTTGACCAGAATGTGGATGTGACCGCTGTGTTTGCTGCTGCTTCCATCCAAATCAGCAGCAGCGGCAAGGCTGTGCTGGGGGATGCCTACACCTTTAAAGCTGTCCTCAAGGGCAAGTATCTGAATGCTTCCAGCATCCACTGGTATGTCAACGGCACCGAGGTAACACAGGCTGCCGGTAAAACCACCGTAAAAGGCGAGGTGGACCCCTCCATGGTGGGTGGCACCTTCCGGGTGTACGCCACCGCCAGCTATAACGACTGCACCGTGACCAGCAACAAGCTGGAATTCACGGTCAGCGGTGCACCGTCCGGCGGCACCAGCAGTTCCAGTGCATCCTCTAAGGAGGATAAGCCTGCTTCTTCCAAGGATGAAACGTCTTCCTCTAAGGAGGACAAACCGGCCTCTTCCAAGGAGGATAAGCCCGCTTCTTCCTCCTCGAACGGTACTTCCGAAAGCACTGGCAGTTCCTCCAAGGTGGAGAAGCCCGCATCTTCTGCGGCCTCTTCTAAAGTAGAAAAGCCCGTCTCTTCTTCGCAGAGCAGCTCCTCTTCCAAGGCGGAAAAACCGGCCTCTTCTAAGCAGGAGCACGCGGCTTCCTCCAAGGAGGACAAACCGGCTTCTTCTAAGCAGGAGCACGCGGCTTCCTCCAAGGAAGAAAAACCGGCTTCTTCTAAAGAAGAAAAGCCCGCTTCTTCCAAGACCGAGGCCAGCGCCAGCAAGGAAGCTGCCAACTAAGGGCACACTCCGCGCCCGCGCCGCATAGGCTGGCGTGAGAGGAAGGTGGAGCCCTATGTACTGGCAAGAGATGCGCACGCCCTCCCTGCCCGGGGAGAATGACGTGACCAACGGCAGCGTGGATTACTACGACACCGACTGGGAAAACGTGGATAACAGCGCACTGGAGGAAGAAATGCAGAAATGCGGTCTGACGCCCTGCGAGGGAAAGACGACGTGCCCGGACAATACCCCGGCACAAACAGACCTGTCTGCGTATGAAATTGTTTCTGAATAACGAGAAGCCAGCTCTGCCGGGGGTGGGGCTGGCTTCTCCCTGTTGATACACTAAAGTGGGAAATGCTGAAAAGAAAGTGAGATACTATGGCAAAATATTATTGCATCCTGTTCGATGCGGACAATACGCTGCTCAACTTTGACGCAGCCGAAAACAAGGCGCTGGCCGAAACGCTGGTGAACTACGGCATCGAGCCGGACGCCGAGACCGTGCAGACCTACCGCACCATCAACGAGGAGCTGTGGCGGCAGCTGGAAAAAGGCCAAATTCGCCGCGAAAAGCTGTTCGGCGAGCGGTTTAGCCGCTTTTTAAAGGCCATCAATGCCGCCGGTGACGGCGTGGAGATGAACCGCTACTATCTGGAGCAGCTCTCCACCCACCCGGACCTGATGAGCGCCGAGGTGCTGGATGTGCTGCGCGAGCTTTCCGAGGTGGCAACGCTGGCCATCGTCAGCAACGGTGCCCAGAAGGTGCAGACCCGCCGTCTGGCGGAAAGCGGTGTGATGGACTTTATGGAGGATGTGTTCATCTCTGAGAAAATGGGCTGCGAAAAGCCCAATGCCCGCATCTTTGATGCCGCCCTGCGCGCGCTGGGCGTGGAGAACCGGGAGCACGTTCTGATGGTGGGTGACAGCCTGCCCAGCGATATTCAGGGCGGCAGCAACGCCGGGCTGGATACCTGCTGGTACAATCCCCACCACGCCGAGAATCCCGGTAAGGTGATCCCCACCTACGAAATCGCCAGTCTGGAAGAACTGTATCCGCTGGTGATGGAGCCGGAGGAACTGGCCAATGTTGGCCTGAAGAACCGCCGCCACCAGTGCTGAAACCTATGGTGTAACTAAAAAAGAACGGATAACGGATCAAAACTATGCTGATACATTTGGAAAAACTGGGTAAGACTTTTGGCGAAAAGGTGGTGCTGCACGATGTGACCGCCAGTGTCGAGCGGGAGGACCGCATCGGTATCGTGGGACAAAACGGCGCAGGCAAGACCACCCTGCTCAAGATCCTTACCGGCGAATATCAGGACTACGAGGGCGAGTTCAGCGTGACCCACGGTGTAACACTGGGCTATCTGGAGCAGAACGCAAAGCTGGACGCCACGCTGGATATCTACGGCGAGATGCGCGCCACCTTTGCCCCGGTGCTGGATGCTATGGCGCAGATGCAGATTTTAGAACGCCGCATGGCTGCCCAGCCCGATAACGCCGACCTGCTGGCGCAGCACGATGCCCTGCAAAACATCGTGGACGCCGCTGATGGCTACAACATGGACGTGAACATCAAAAAGGTGCTGTCCGGTATGGGCTTTGCGCAGGACACATGGCAAAAGAACATTGCGGTGCTCTCCGGCGGCGAGCTGACGCGGCTGCGTCTGGCGAAGCTGCTGCTGGAAAAACCGGATGTCCTCATTCTGGACGAGCCTACTAACCATTTGGACTTTGCCACCATGGAATGGCTGGAAAACTACCTCAAGGGCTACTCCGGCGCTGTGCTAGTGGTCAGCCATGACCGCTATTTCCTCGATAATGTGTGTACAAAGATCTGGGAGGTATCCTTCCAGACCATGACCACCTACAAGGGCAACTTCTCGGCCTATCTGCCCCAGAAGGAAGCCGCCGATGCTCTGCGCCAGAAGCAGCACGATGCCGATGTGGCACTGGCTGAAAAGCTGCAGGACTATGTGGACCGCAACCTTGTGCGCGCCTCCACCACTAAAATGGCGCAGAGCCGCCGCAAGCAGCTGGAAAAGCTGGAGATCACCGAGGCACCCAAAGACGAGACCAACCAGCTGAAGTTCCGCTTTGAATATGACGTAGAGCCGTGGAATGAGCTGGTGATGCTGAAAAATCTCAGCATCAAGATCGGGGAGCGCACCTTGCTGGAGCCCTTTACCTATACGGTCTGCCGCGGGCAGCGGCTCATCATTGCCGGCCCCAACGGCGCAGGCAAATCCACCCTGATGCAGGTGCTGGACGGCAAGCGCCGCCCCTCCGGCGGCATGGTGCGGCTGGGCACCGGGGCGCGTCCCAGCATTTTTGCCCAGCAGCAGAACCGTCTGGGGCAGGGCAGGGTCATTGATGTAATATGGAACAAGTACCCCCGCATGACCGAGCTGGAGGTGCGTAGCCACCTTGCAAAGCTGGGCTTCCGGGGCGATACCGTGTTCAAGCCCTGCGAAGCGTTGTCCGGCGGCGAGCTGGCGCGTCTGCGCTTTGCAGAAATCGTGCTGGAACGGCCGAACCTGCTGTTTCTGGACGAGCCCACTAACCACTTGGACATCTATACCCGCGAAAACCTGACTGAAGCACTGATGGCCTACACCGGCACTCTGCTGCTGGTTACCCACGACCGTCACCTGATGAACAGTCTGGCCTGTCCCATCCTCTACCTTGAGGACGGCAAGGCGGTGCTTTACCCCAGCTACGATGCCCTGATGGGACGTGCCGCCCCGGTGCAGGCCGCCCAGAAGGCTGCCGAGCCCGCCAAGACCGGCTACGGCAAGGAGCAGCGCCGCCGCCGCGCCGAGCTGCGCGCCAAGATCAAGGCCTGCGAGGACGAGATGGAAGCCTGCGGCGCACGCGAGGTGGAGCTGGACAACGAGATCAACTCCCCGGAGGTTTACAACGACCCCGACCTGCTGCGTCAGAAAAGCGATGAGCTGAGCGACCTGCGCTTCCATCAGGAGGAACTTTTTGCCGCTTGGGAAGCTGCCATGGAAGAGCAGGAAGCTTACGAGCAGACGCAGCAGCCCGAAGAATAAAGGAGCGTATCCTCTATGCCTAAAAATCACCGCAACTATCAAAAAACACGGCACATCGCCCTGTCTGGCCTGCTGTTTGCGTTGGCTATGGCGCTTTCCTTCATCGAGGGCACGCTGGTTATCCCGGGGCTTTTGCCGGGCATGAAGCTGGGCCTTGCCAACATCGTGGTCATGTATGCCTTGTTCTTCATGGGCCCCCGGCAGGCGCTGGTGCTGGATGTGCTCAAGGCGCTGTTCGTCTTTCTGGTATCCGGCTTTACGGCGGGCTTCCTCTCGCTGTGCGGCGGCCTTTTGTCCCTTGCGGTGATGTGGGTGCTGTACTATCTTCTGCCGGTGCATCCCACATGGTTCATCCTGTCGGTCTGCGGTGCACTGGCGCATAACGTTGGGCAGCTGCTGGGCGCGGGGGTCATCATCTCCTCGTCTTTGTCGCTGTACTATGCGCCGGTCATGCTGGTGCTGGGGCTTGTCATGGGCGCGCTTACCTCGGTCACTCTGCGGGCGCTGCTGCCCGCGCTGGGCAAAATGGGCTTCAACACCCACGAAAACCGCCCTGAATGACCGACCATTCCGGCAAGGCAGTTGCATTTTGGCCGGAAATCTGTATAATAAGGAAACAACTGTATTTTTATCTAGGGTGTATCTGAAAAGTCGAAAATTTAGTCTATTTCTACAAGCACAGCCGGATTTTGCGTTAAACAGCCTTGAAATCCACAAAGGATTCCTGCGGCTATTTGCCTTAAATCCCGCTTGTGCTTGCGAAATATTCGTCATTTTCTTTGTTTTCAGATGCACCTTAAAAGACCCCAAAGGATAGCGCTGCCGCAGCATGGGAACTTGAGCGGCAGTCGGGAGGTGTTTGTATATGTCTGAAAAAGTTACCATCAAGGTCGAGCGGAAGGAGCTCCATCTGCCCACCATCGCACTGCGCGGGCTGGTGGTGTTCCCCAACAACCTTGTTCATTTTGAAGTCGGGCGGGAAAAGAGCATTGCCGCCGTGGAGTGGGCCATGGCCAATAACTCCAACGTATTTCTGGTAGCCCAGAAAGAGATGGAGACCAGCGAGCCCACCCAGCAGGACCTGTACACCTATGGCGTAGTGGCCGAGGTCAAGCAGGTGCTGCGCGTGTCGGACGAGCTGGTCAAGGTGCTGGTGGAGGGCAAGTACCGCGCCAAGCTGACCGAGCTGGATACCACCGGCGATTTTCTGCTGTCTGCTGTGCGCTCCGCTCCGGTGCGCGCCGCAAAGCCCGAAGAAGCTGTGGAGACCGAAGCGATGCTCCGCGCCCTCAAGACTGGCTTTGACGAGTATCTGGGCATGAACCCGCGCCTTGCCAAGGACGTGGTGTTCACCATCGTTTCCAGCGATGACCCCATGTTCCTCACCGAGTATATGCCGGCAAACCTCTTGTTCCGCTACGAGGACAAGCAGGCTGTGATGAACGAGAACACCCTCAACGGCCGTTTGCAGCGTCTTGTGGAGATGCTGCGCCGCGAATGTCAGGTGATGAAGATCGAAAAGGAGATCGCGGAAAAGGTCAACGAGTCCATGGACAAGAACCAGCGCGATTACTACCTGCACGAGCAGCTGCACATCATCAACGACGAGCTGGGCGAGGGGGACGATACCCACGCTGAAGCTGATGATTACCGCCGCAAGATCCGGGAACTGCACCTTGCCGAGGACAGCGAGAAAAAGCTGCTCAAGGAGGTAGACCGCCTTTCCCGGATGCAGAGCAGCAATCAGGAAGCAACGGTCATCCGCACCTATCTGGACACCTGTCTGGATCTGCCGTGGAACACCATGACCGTGGATGATCTGGATATCCACCGCGCCCAGCAGATCTTAGACCGGGATCACTACGGTCTGAAAAAGGTCAAGGACCGCATTCTGGAAACGCTGGCTGTGCGCAAGCTTGCACCGGACGTGAAAGCGCAGATCATCTGTCTGGTAGGCCCTCCGGGCGTGGGTAAAACCAGTATTGCACGCTCCATCGCCGAAAGCCTTGGCCGTAAGTATGTGCGCATCAGTCTGGGCGGCGTGCGAGATGAGGCCGAGATCCGCGGCCACCGCCGCACCTACATCGGTGCCATGCCCGGCAAGATCATCAGCGCCATGATTACCGCCAAGTCCTCCAACCCCCTGATGCTGCTGGACGAGATCGACAAGCTGGCAGGGGACTTCCGGGGCGACCCGGCGGCAGCTCTGCTGGAAGCGCTGGACCCGGAGCAGAACAGCACCTTCAACGATCATTTCATTGATATCCCGTTTGATCTGAGCCATGTGCTCTTTATTACCACCGCGAACGACTTGGGCAGCATCCCCGGCCCGCTGCGCGACCGCATGGACGTCATCGAGCTGCCCAGCTATACCCGCGTGGAAAAATACAACATTGCCCGCAAGCATCTGCTGCCCAAGCAGCTCAAGGCCTGCGGCCTGACCGGCAAGGTCACCATGAACCAGGGCGCACTCTACGGCATCATCGACGGCTACACCCGCGAGGCCGGTGTGCGTAATCTGGAGCGCACCATCACCAGTGTGCTGCGCAAGTGTGCCCGCAAGATCGCTTCCGGCGAGGTGGAGAGCGTGGCGGTGACCGCCACCATGCTGGAGGAACTGCTGGGTCCCCGCATCGTCAAGCCGGACTTCCTCAACCGCACCAATGCCGTGGGCATTGCCAACGGTCTGGCATGGACCAGCGTGGGCGGCGAGACCCTGCCCATCGAGGTGCAGGTCATGGACAACGGCACCGGCAAGATCACCGTTACCGGCTCGCTGGGCGATGTGATGAAGGAGAGCGCACAGCTGGCAGTTACTTGGGTGCGCGTCCATGCCGAGGAATACGGTATCGACCCCGAGCGGCTGAAAAAGTGCGACCTGCACATCCACGCCCCGGAGGGCGCTGTGCCCAAGGACGGCCCTTCTGCCGGCGTCACCCTGACCACGGCACTGGTGTCCTGCCTGTCCGGCGTGCCGGTGCGCGGCGATGTGGCCATGACCGGCGAGATCACCCTGCACGGCAACGTGCTGCCCATCGGCGGCCTGCGGGAAAAGAGCATGGCTGCCTACCGCGAGGGCATGAAGACCGTGCTCATCCCTAAGGACAACGAGCCTGATCTGTACGATGTAGACGAGGAGGTCAAGAAGAACCTGACCTTCCTGCCCATGCAGAACCTCTCACAGGTGCTGGCTGCCGCCCTGCTCAAGCCGAAGGCGGCTAAAAGCACCGCAGGCCGTCCCCGCACCAAAAAGTCCAAGGCGGGGGAGAGCCGCATCCCCGCCGCGCCTGAGAAGAACCAGCCGGGCGCTGTCTGCTGAAAAAACAGAAAGGAACACGCCATGATCTTCAATAAAGCTGATTTTATTGCCAGCTATGGCATTTCCAGCCAGCTGCCCGAAAGCGACCGCCCAGAGCTGAGCTTTTCGGGGCGCTCCAATGTGGGTAAATCCAGCCTCATCAACAAGCTGTGCAGCCGCAAAAATCTGGCACGCGTGTCCAGTACGCCGGGCAAGACGGCTACCATCAACTTCTATTCGGTGGATGACTGCTATTTTGTGGATCTGCCGGGCTACGGCTACGCCAAGGTGAGCAATGCCGACCGCGAGCGCTGGGATGACCTCATCAACAGCTACTTCGAGGCGCCCCGCCACCATACCCTGCTGGTGCAGCTGCTGGACTGCCGCCACGCCCCCAGCGCAGACGACCTACAGATGCTGCGCTATCTGCACTATCACCGCATCCCCTATGTGGTGGCACTGACCAAGGCGGATAAGCTGAAAAAGAGCCAGCTTGCCAAAACGCAGGAGGACTTTGAAAACATCTGCCGCCCCTACGGCTGCCAGAAGGTAGTGCTGACCAGCGGCGAAAACGGCTACGGCATCCCGGAACTGCAAGCGGTGCTCAACGCCGCGGTGGCTGCGGAAAACGAGGAAGCGGAGTAACGCTATGGCTTACAACGAATTTGCCTACTTTTACGATGAATTCAACGGCGAAGCGGACTACGACGCCCTGTACAGCCAGATCCATGCAAAGCTGGAAGCCCATGGCATTCAGGACGGCATTGTAGCCGACCTTGGCTGCGGCACCGGGGAACTGACCCTGATGCTGACGCAGGCGGGCTACGATATGATCGGCATCGACCAGTCGGAGGAGATGCTCTGCGTGGTGCGGGATAAGGCCGAGCAGCTGGGGCTTTCCGGCCGCTTGCTGCTGCTCCGGCAGGACCTGCTCAAGCTGGATCTCTACGGCACCATCCGGGCGGCGGTATCCACCTTTGATACCTTCAACCACATCCCGGATCTGGATACCGCCATTGCCAATGCGGGCTTTTTTATGGAAAAAGGCGGCGTGTTCCTGTTTGATATGAACACCCCCTATAAGCATCAGAAGGTTCTGGGCGATAACGCATTTACCTTTGAGGAAGAGGATGCCTCCTGCGTGTGGCGCAACCACTATAACGCTGCCGACCGCAAGGTGGAGATCACGGTGGACATTGATTATCACGAGACCGGCGAGCATTTCCACGAAGAATTCTGCGAGTATACCTATGATCTGGATACTATTCGTGCATCGCTGGAAAAGCACGGCTTTGCGCTGGAAACAGTCTGCGATGGTGAAACCTTTGGCCCGCTGACCGAGGAAAGCCAGCGCTACTTTTTCTGCGCAACAAAACAGTATACACAACTGGAGGAATAACCTATGGCAAACCTGATCCGCGGCCTGTCCGAGAACGGCGGTGTCGTGTTCTGCGGTGTGGATTCTACCGATATCGTCCGTAAAGCAGAAAAGCTTCACACCACAAGCGCCACCTGCAGCGCGGCACTGGGCCGTCTGCTCACGGGTGCTACCCTGATGGGCTCCATGCTCAAGGATGACCGCGACCGCATCACTCTGCGTGTGGCGGGCGGCGGCCCTGCGGGCGTGCTCATCGCCTGCACCGATGGCACCGGCAACGTGAAAGGCTGCATTGACAACCCCTTGGTGGAGCTGCCCGCAAAAGCCAACGGCCACTTGGACGTGGGCACTGCCGTAGGCAAGGACGGCGTGCTGACCGTCATCCGGGACAACCGCCTGCAAAAGGAGCCCACAGTCGGGCAAGTGCCGCTGGTATCCGGTGAGATCGCCGAGGATCTGACCAGCTACTATGCGTACAGCGAGCAGGTGCCTACCGTGATGGCGCTGGGCGTGTTGGTGGACAAAGACCTGTCCATCCTCTGCGCCGGTGGCTTTATGGTGCAGCTGCTGCCCGGCGCTACCGATGCCGAGATCGACCAGCTGGAAAAGAACATCAACGCCATGCCCTCTGTCACCGAGCTGCTCCATGCGGGCAAGACCCCCGAGGATATGATGCAGATGGCGCTGGCAGGCTTCAACCCCAATGTGCTGGACGAGCGCACGGTGCAGTACCAATGTGATTGCAGTGCCGAGCGCACCAAGGAGATGCTGCTCAGCCTTGGCCGTGCCGAGCTTGAGCGGATGCGGGACGAGGACCCCACCTGCGAGGTGGTGTGCCACTTCTGCCACAGTAAGTATCAGTACGACCTGAACGCTCTGCTTGCTGAGTACGATGCACAGGCCGCACAGGCTTCTGAAAACGCTCAGCCCATCCAGTGATAAAGATAGTTCGGGAAACTCCACGGATTTTCTCGAACTATCAAAATAAAAAACGCTTTTCAAAAGGCGGCTGTGCAGTTAGGTGCAGCCGCCTTTTGCTATGTGCAGATATCTGCCGCCACAGTGTACACGGCATTGTAATGCAAGGTTTCCTCCTGTACCGTGCACTCCTCCCGGCGGGCGAAGATCTCCGCATCCGGGAAAGCCTCGTGCAGCGCCCGCAGCCCCTGTAACCGTGCCAGCGTAAGTGCCTGCGCCTCGGTGCGGTACATCGTTTCCTGCTGCTGCCCGTAATAGGTGGTTTCCTCCACCGCGCAGGGCAGGGGCAGACTGAAAACCTCTAATTGCAGATGCCGGGTGCGGCACAGCCCGTCCCCATCAGGCGCGGAGGGGGAAAGCGCGGCAGAATGCCCCGCAAAAAATAGCCTGTAATTTGTTGTATTTTCGCCGGTCAGCTGCGGCATCGTCTCTGCCAGAGGAACGCTCTGGTTTGTCTCCCATTCCAGCTGCGCCACCACCGTGCCCGCCGCCGGGGCAAAGATCAAGGTGCCGTCCCGCTCGCTGCGCGCCGTACCGATCAACCCCTGCCCGGCCTCTACGGTCTGTCCGGGGGCTACCAGCATGGTGCCGCTGGCAAGATTTGTACGCAGTACCGTCCCATTACACTTTGCCCGCAGCCCGTGCAGGGTGCCAGCGGCGATCTCAGGCCGTGCATGGGCAGGGGCGGCCTCTACCGCAAGCCGCCCTTTTTCAAAATTCAGGCTTGCCCAAGAGAACTCGCCGCTTTCCAACAGGGCATATTCTCCGGCGCGTAGCAGCTCCTCGGTTACGGCAGTGCCGGGCTGCAAGCCGCAGCTGCGCAGCACTGCACCCGCCCGCGCCCGCTGCCCAGTGGTCAGGCTGCCGTAGTCCACCGCCCATATAAGCCCTTGCAGCCAGACCAGCACCAGCCCCCAAGCGACAAGCCCTACCCAAAGCCCCTTGCGCCGCAGCAGCGGACGCAGCAAAAAATAGAGCCCCTGCCGTTTTTCTATCCGCAGCCGAACCCGCCTGTGCCGGGCAAGTGCGGCCAGTCGCCGGTACTGCCACGCTGCGCAATGGGCGCAAAAGCCCCCGGGCAGGGCACGGATGCCATATAAATGCAGCCCTTGCCCGGCGGCATCGGTCAAAAGCGCCTCGGGGCTGCCGTTCCGGGCGGTAAAGCGCACCCCGGCCCAAAGGCTTGCAGCTTCCATGACGGCCTCCTAATCATCGGAAAAATCGGTGCGCAAAAATTGTCCCTGTATCGTCAGCCGGGCGGCGGTCAGGGTGCAGATGCGCAGTCCGCTGCCATATACGGTAAATCGCCCCTTCGCCAGCCGCAGGCACAGCTTGTTTTCATCAAAAAACAACACCGTGCAAAAGTGCTCTATTTCCATCCGGTCGCCGCTCAGGTATACGGCAGGGCGGCTGTAAAACCCGGGCGGCGGCTGTCGGAACAGCCCGCGCAGCCAGTCGCCCGGGGTGCGCCGGTCGTGGTGTGCTCTGGCCATCGTTGTCCCTCCCGTCCCGCGCTTTGTACATTGCACAGCCCATACTTCCATATATATGGAGGGGGAGGGCGTGCTTATGAGTAAAAGCTGCAAACCGCTGCATCCGGGCCTTTTTTTGCTGGGTGCAGCCACGGCGGTGCTGGTATTTGCCGCGCCGCAGACCTGTGCGGCAGCGTTGCGGCAGGGTCTTGTGCTCTGCGGCGGGCCGCTGCTGGTGTCGCTGTTTCCGTTTCTGGTGGTGTCGGCGCTCATCATGCGCAGCGGTGCGGGCGAGGTACTGGGCGTGCTGCTCTGGCCGGTGGTGCGCTGTATCGGTCTGCGCAGCCGCAGCGCGGGCAGCGTGTTGCTCATCGGTCTTGTAGGCGGCTTTGCCCCTGCCGCCGCCGCTGCTGCCGAGGCAGTCCGCAGCAGAGAGCTGACCCCGCAGGAGGCTTCGGCTCTGCTGCCCGCCTGCATCTGCTCCGGGCCGTCTTTTGTCATTTTGACGGTAGGGGAGCAGCTGTTGGGCAGCCGCACGGCGGGGGTGTGTCTGTTTGCCGCACAGGTGCTGGCAGGCTGGCTGACGGCGGCACTGCTCTGCCGTGTCCGCGGCATACCAGAGCCTTTGTCCGCACCGTCCGCCGCCGTGCAAGCAGCACCGCCGCCTACGCTGGATGCCGTCCTTGCGCAGGCGGCGGTGACCTACCTGAAATTATGCGGCTTTGTGCTGTATTTTAGGATGCTGGCGGCAGGCTGCGGGCTGCTGCTGCCCGCAGCGCTTGCGCCCTTTCCGGCGATGCTGCTGGAGGTGTGCTCCGGCTGCGACTACGCCGCCCGCACCGGCTTGTGGGCAAGCGGGCTGTGCTGCGCCGCGCTCAGTGTGCAGGGCACTTCGGTGCTGCTGCAAGTGCGCACTCTCTGCCCGCCGGAGGTCTCATTCAAACCCTTGCTGTGGGGCAGGGTGCTGCATCTGCCGCTTTCGCTGGCGCTGTTTTATCTGGGCCTGCCGCAGAGCGCTGTGGAAAGCTTTAATACCCTGTGCGCCCGGGTGGTGCCCATGCAGCGGGTGCCGACAGACTGCGCCCTGTTGGTGTTTGCGGTGTGCTGCATCACGGCCTGCGAGGCCTGCCGCCTGACCGGGAAAAAGGCGAAAAATGCAGCTCCGGCAAACAAAAACCGCTCAGCGGCTTGCAAACCGCCGCAAAATGTGGTAACATAATTCTTGGTTATCATATTACCAAACGCAGCGACGGAGAGAGTAGGCGCTGTCTGCACGGCAAAGAGAGAAGCTTCACCGGCTGAAAGGGCTTCCATGTGCGGCAGGGGCTGAAGTTCGCTCCCGAGCGGTCTGCGCGAACGATGCAAAGGGCATCTATTAGCACAGAACGGTTGCGCCCCGTTACGGCGTTTGAGTGCCGTCTGCCTTTGCGCAGACGGAAACCGGGTGGTACCGCGGAGCAGAAATAGTTACAGCTTCGTCCCTTTTGCCTGAGCAGTCGGGCAGGGGACGGAGCTTTTTTGTTATACTCCGCTCCATGAACACAAAGAATAAAGGAGAGAAAATCCATGCAAGCAATGATCGATGAGCTGGCCAAGCAGGCCGCTGAAAGCCTTGGTCAGGTGTCCAGCAAGGAGACGCTGGCTTCCTTCTGGCAGGAATACCTCAGCAAAAACGGCAAGATCCCTGCCCTGATGAAGAACCTGCGCACCGTTGCGCCGGAAGAGCGCCCCGCTATGGGCAAGATCATCAACGAACTCAAGCAGAAGGTGCAGGCAGACTACGATGCCGCCGCCGAGACCGTGAAGCAGGCAGAACTTGCTGCCCGCAACGCCGCCGAGACGGTGGATATCACCCTGCCCGCCAAGACCCGCTCTGTGGGCGGTCTGCACCCGTTGACGCTGGTCACCAACCAGATCATCGATGTGTTCTCCGGCATGGGCTTTGCCGTGGCAGATGCCCCGGAGATCGAGGATGACGACCACAACTTCACCCGCCTGAACGTGCCCAAGGATCACCCTGCCCGCGATATGCAGGATACCTTCTATCTGTCCGATGAATTCCTGCTGCGCACCCAGACCTCCGGCGGTCAGATTCGCACCATGGACAGCCAGAAGCCGCCCATCAAGGTACTGATCCCCGGTCGCGTGTTCCGCTCTGACTCGGACGCTACCCATAGCCCTATGTTCCACCAGATGGAAGGTCTGGTCGTGGATAAGGGCATCACGCTGGGCGATCTGCAGGGCGCGCTGAACACCTTCGTGCAGAAGCTGTTCGGTGCCGACACCCGCACCCGCCTGCGTCCCTCTTACTTCCCGTTCACCGAGCCCAGCGTGGAGGTGGACGTGAGCTGCTTCGAGTGCCACGGCAAGGGCTGCCCCCTGTGCAAGCACACCGGCTGGATCGAGGTGCTGGGCGGCGGCGTTGTCAACCGTAAGGTGCTGGAAAACTGCAACATCGACCCGGACGAGTACTCCGGCTTCGCCTTCGGCATCGGCATCGAACGTATCGCCATGCTGAAGTACGGCATCAACAACATTGGTCTGATGTTCGAGAATAATCTGCAGTTCCTCAAGCAGTTCCACGAATAAGAGGGGAGAGAACAAACAATGAAAGTACCTTTCAGTTGGTTAAAAGAATTCGTTGATATCGATGTCACCGCACAGGAACTGGAGGAGAAGCTGTTCTCCTGCGGTTTCGAGGTGGAAGAGCTCATCCCGCTGGATGCCGGCATCAGCAAGGTGGTCGTCGGTAAGATCGTGGAGATGGAAAAGCAGGAGGGCACCCACCTGACCAAGTGTGTGGTGGACTGCGGCGCTTACGGCCACGAGGTCCGCATCAGCACCGGTGCCGCCAACATGAAGCTGGGCGATTGTGTGCCCACCGCACTGGACGGCTCCACCCTGCCCGGCGGCATCACTATCAAGGCCCGCAAGATGCAGGGCGTGGAGTCCAACGGTATGCTGTGCTCCGGCGCAGAGCTGGGTCTGAACGATGATCTGTTCCCGGGCTCTGAGGTCTACGGCCTGCTCATCCTGCCCGAGGATTCTGTTCCCGGCACCGACATTGCCCCTGTGGTGGGTCTGGATGACTACATCTTTGATATCTCCATCACCGCCAACCGCCCGGACTGCCAGTCTGTTCTGGGTATCGCCCGCGAGGTGGCTGCTGTTCTGGGCAAGCCCCTGCATATGCCCGCTATGGACTATAAGGCGGTCTGCGAGCCGGACGCTCCCATCACCGTCAAGGTGGAGGCACCGGAGCTGTGCCCCCGCTATATGGCACACTATGTGCGCAACATCCGCATGGGCGAGTCTCCCCGCTGGATGAAGCGCCATCTGGCGCTGTGCGGTCTGCGCTCCATCAGCAATGTGGTGGATATCACCAACCACACCCTGCTGGAGATGGGTCAGCCCATGCACGCCTTTGACCTGAACAAGGTCGCCGGCCGCACCATCGATGTGCGCCGTGCCCATGAGGGCGAAAAGATCGTCACGCTGGACGAGAAGGAATTCACCCTCAACCCCAACAATCTGGTCATCTGCGATGCCGAAAAGCCGGTGGCACTGGCCGGTATCATGGGCGGCGCAAACTCCGGCATGGACGATAACACCACCAGCCTGCTATTTGAGTGCGCAACCTTTGCCCGCGACAGCGTGCGTAAGACCAGCCGCGCACTGGGCCAGAACAGCGATTCCTCTGCCCGCTACGAAAAGGGTGTGGACCGCTATTCTCCGCAGCTGGGTCTGGCACGCGCTCTGCACCTGATCCAGCAGCTGGATTGCGGTGATATCACCACGCTGGAATACGACCTGACCGATGGCCGCCCGTTGGAGCGCAAGCACATCGTCACCACTCCGGCCAAGATCTGCGGCGTGCTGGGCATCACCGTGCCCGACCAGACCATGATCGACATTCTGCAGCGTCTGGAGTTTACTGTGGACGTGCAGGCCGATGGCAGCTGGGATGTGTCCGCACCCCTGTACCGTGATGACGTGGAAAGCTTCCCGGATCTGGCCGAGGAGGTCATCCGTGAGTACGGTTACGACCATATCGTGCCCACCTTCCTGAACACTGCCTCTGTCACCAACGGCGGCCTGAACTACGACCAGAAGCAGCAGCTCAAGACCAAGCGTCTGCTGGCTGCACAGGGCTTCTACGAGGCCTCCACGCTGGCCTTCTACTCCAACGCCGAGCTGGATATGCTGCATATCCCCGCCGAGGACGAAGCCCGCAAGGCCATCCGTATCCTGAACCCCATCAGTGAGAACCTGTCCATCATGCGCACCCTGCTGACCCCCTCCATGCTGAACGTCATCGTGGACAACCTGAAAAAGGGCAACGCTGAGGGCCGCCTGTTCGAGATGGCACCGGTCTATCTGGCCAAGGAATTGCCCATCAATGAGCACCCCCACGAGCGCCAGACCCTCTGCATCGGTGCCTTCGGCCCTGAGGAGGACTTCTTCACCGTCAAGGGCGCACTGGAAGCACTGGCAGCCGGTTTTGGCCTGACCTTTGATTATCAGCGCGAGACCGCCGCATGGCTGCACCCCGGCATCAGCGCCGCTGTGTACTGCAACGGCAAGCGTCTGGGCGTGTTCGGCAAGCTTGCTAACGAGATCAACGCCGAACTGGAGATCGCCAAGGAGCAGAAGGACAGCCAGAATATCTATCTGGGCGAGCTGGACTACGAGGCTCTGATGTCCTGCGTAGAGGGCGAGCTGCGCTATAAGCCCCTCAGCCCCTATGCACCGGTCAAGCGCGATCTGGCTCTGGTCTGCAACGAGGCTGTGTCCTGCGGCGAAATCGAGGAGACTATCCGCAAGGCTAGCCCGCTGGTCAGCGAGGTCAAGCTGTTCGATATCTATCGCGGTGCAAACCTCGGCGAGGGCAAAAAGAGCATGGCCTTCAGCCTGTCCCTGTCTGACCCCAAGAAGGAAGTCTCCGCTGAGGAAGTGGAGCGCGTGGTCAAGAAGATCCTCGGCAACCTGAAGTTCAAGCTGGGTATCGAGATCCGCTAAAAGCTTATTATATAAGTAATTATATATAGACCTAAGGCCGTCTGTGCAGTGCATGGACGGCCTTTTTGTATCAGATAATTGACAAAATGTATGGAAGGTGTACAATGGAAAAAACGCCTTCGGCAAGGAGAACAAGGAGGAAACGAAATGAGACTAACAAAGCGGATCGCTGTATGCGCATTAACGGCGTTGCTGGCGGTTTCCATGTTGACGGCTTGCGGCGGCAACGGAAATGGGAATGGAAGCGGAAGTTCGTCTACGGGCGGAAACACAGGCTCCAATTCAGAAGCAAACAGCGGCTCAAACGGTGAAACGAATACGGAGACAAAGCCGGGAACAGGAAAAGACGATACGACCACAGATGTCAGTAAGTTGACCAGCCGTGCGGCAAAGTATTTTGCGCGGCAGGGAGTAAACGGGCAGAAAAAGTATATGCGGTATACTGTTGGTTGGGATTTTGATAACAAAGGGAATTATTCGCCCGACTGGCTCAACGGAGATTGGATCGAGGCCTGTGATGGTCGGAGAAAATATTGTCAGCATCCTGTAGGGGACTATCTAGAGTATACAGAGTATATAAAAGCAGAACTGTATGACTGCAAAGAAAATACATGTTATACTTGGCATGTTTTTGATAGCGGGAAAAGCATTACCAAAGACAGTGATACCGTTACAAAGATTTGGGTGAGCAATCTTTCCTATCTTCCGGAAGATTTTTCTACCTTTTCGGCAACGCCGGTTGAACCGATACGCATCGATAACGTGGAATATTATTGTGAGCGGGACAACGAGCAATATACAAAATATCAGACGCTGCGCTATTACTGTTTTGAAAAAACGGACATAGAAGGCTTGAAATTGAAGTATATTGTAAATGAACGTAGCACGACTGACTTTATAAAGATTGATGAGGTGACTTCCAGCTTTGACCCGGATTTGTTGCGCGTCCCGGAGGGATATAAGCAGTATGATGTAACCTATAACGAGTCAACGAACAAATATCAACAGACGTATGTAGGCATAACCGGGAAAGACAGCTATCCAAATTGAAATAAAGATCAAGTTAAAAGGCTCTGTCTGGTGTATCATTACACTGGATAGAGCCTTTTGTAATAGGAAGAAAGAAGACCCGGTGCATAACACAAAGCAAAGATTGGGTTTTCCAAAAAGAAAAATTGAAAAAGATGTCAAAAAGTGTTGACAAGTGCACCGGGGTGTGGTATTATACTTGAGCGCCAAGCGCTGAGACAAAAGAATGACTTCTGAAAGCTCAGCAGGAAGCCCTTGAAAA
>CAKTGQ010000024.1 GCA_934561555.1 uncultured Faecalibacterium sp.
CTATGTTGCTCAGATGGTAGCTGCATGATATGGATATTCTTTGAGTTTTATCTGTCAACTGATATTGACAATATCATACAATGACCAAAACGAATGTTCAACTGACCCCTAGCAATTCCCAGCACCACGACACGCCGAACAACAAAACGCACGTCATCAAGTTCCGTGTGACAGCGGAGGAAAAAGCGTCACTGGAACTCACTTGCAAACTCCTGAATCTCTCCCTCTCCACCTTCATCCGCCGCGCCATCCACAACGTCAAGATCGAGAAAACGGTCATCGTTGCAGGCGGCGGCGAAGAGACCCTGACCGCCGTTTCCACTCTGCTTGCGCAGTGCAGCAAGGTGGGCACTAACCTCAACCAGCTTGCAAGGCACTTCAATTCTGGCGGTGCAGACACCGAGCAGATACGAGCGAAACTCCTTGACGAACTTGCAGACCTGACCGCATTTCGGCTGCACGCCGAGAAAGTTCTGGGTGAACTGTATGGCAACGCTCAAGCATATCGCCTCTAAAAACTCAGACTACACCGCCATTGAATCCTATCTGGTTTACCAGCACGATGAATTTTCCGGCAAGGTAATTCCGGACGCACAAGGCCGACCCATGCTGCGGGAATCCTACCTGCTCGACACCCTTGAGTGTGGCGATTTCTCGTTTGCAACGGCCTGTCTGCTGGCGAACCGCAAGTATGGCAAGAACACCCAGCGCGATGATATCAAGAGCCATCAATATATCATCAGCTTTGACCCCAGAGATGCAGCCGACAACGGCCTGACCATGGAAAAGGCACAGGCACTTGGCCTGAAGTTTTGTTCTGAAAATTTCCCCGGTCATCCTGCCATCGTTTGCACTCACCCCGATGGACATAACCATTCGGGAAATATTCATGTCCACATCGTGATCGGCAGCATCCGAACACGCGAAGTGGAACGCAAGCCCTATATGCAGAAGCCCCGCGACTGGCGGGAAGGTATGAAGCACTCCAGCACCGCCCAGACCATGCGGCACTTGCGTGTCGAGGTCATGGAGCTGTGCGAGGGTGCTGGACTGTACCAGATCGACCTGCTCAACGGCTCGAAGGAGCGTGTCAGCGAAGCGGAGTATTGGGCGCGCAGGCGCGGCCAAATGAAACTTGACCGCGAGAACGCAGCCCTTGTCGCAACTGGACAGCAGCCCAAGCAGAAGAAGTTTGAAACCGTGAAAGACACTTTACGGAAGCAGATCTCGTCTGTGTTGTACCGTGCTACCAGCTTTGAAGATTTCTCTGACAAGCTCGTGCAGCAGTACGGCATCACTGTCAAGGAAAGCCGTGGACAGTTTAGTTATCTGCCCTCTGGCAGAGCGAAGTTTATCCGGGCGAAACATCTCGGTGACAAGTTCGATAAGGCGGCAGTGCTTGCCACGTTGCAGGCAAACGCCGAGCGCAAACCCAAGGTTCAGTTCAAGCAGGATACCATCGGGAAACTGATTGACATTCAAGCAAAGCTGGCCGAGGGCAAAGGCGCAGGCTACGAGCGTTGGGCGAAGAAGTTCAACCTCAAAGCCATGGCACAAACTCTGATCCTCTTGCAGGAGAAGGATTTGCTCAACGAGGATGATCTGAACCAACGCATCGCTGAACTGGAAACCAAGTATCACGACGCACTGGCAGTGGTGAAAGACCTCGAAGGTCGCATGAAGGCCAACAAAGAGTTGCGCTATCAGGTCACAACCTACGCCAGCACCAAGAGCGTCGCGCAGCAGTTAAAGACCGCCAAGCGACCCGCAGCCTTTGAGGAGCAGCACCGTGCAGATCTGACAGCGTACCGGGCGGCAGCAGCCTATTTCAAGGCAAACAACATCACAAAGCTGCCCAGCCCGAAAAAGCTGGAGGCCGAGTATGCGCAGCTTGCATCCGAAAAAGCAAAGTTCTACGAGCAGTACAAGGAAGCCAAAGAGGAACTGCTCAAGCTGAAAACCGCAAAGCAGAATGTTGCGTCCTTTTTCCGGGAGGAAGAACAGGCGCAGCAGGAGAGATAAAGGAGTGTGCGTATGATCAACCTGAAAATCGACCCGGAGTTCCAGTCTCAGATTCCCCCTCTGACCGATGATGAATTTAAGCAGCTTGAAGAAAACATCTTGAAAGAAGGCAAGCTGATTTCTCCTTTGATTGTCTGGGGTAATACCCTTGTTGACGGCCACAATCGTTATGAAATCGTTCAGGAGCATCCCGAAATCTCTTTCTCCACCATGCCGCTCCCGTTTGAAAGCAGAGAAGAAGTCCTCGCATGGATCTGCAAAAATCAGCTGGGGAGGCGTAATCTGACCCCGGAGCAAAAGAAGTTCCTCATTGGAAAGCAGTACAGTGTGGAACATCGGAAGCCCGGTGGAAACGGCAACAATCAGCACTCGGCTGCTGCCAAGAAAACCGCCCCGGAGGAATTGTGTCAAATTGACACAATTCCTCCCACCTCTGCGGAAGCGAGCATCCGCAAGCAGATTGCAGAGCGGAACAATGTCAGCGAATCCTACGTTGCCCGTTCTGAAAAGTTCATGCGGGGCGTGGAGATCATGGAGCAGATGATGCCCGGTACAAAAGAAAAGATCCTGTCCGGGCAATTCAAAGTCCGTGATGCCGATATGCACCGCCTCGCCAGAGCTGATTTTCCGAACCGCAAGCAGATCGTGCACGAGATTCTGCACCCGGAAGACCGTCCCGCTCCGCAGTCGAGCTACTCACACTACTCTGGAATCAACTACTCCGCGCTGGAAGTCGCTGTCCGGCGGATTCAGCAGGACTTTGATTTTTTGATGAGATACTTGCCTAAGCTACCGGACGATTCCTACGCCAAAACTGAAACGCTAAAAATCCTCAAGCAGCACAAAGCGTATATGGCACAGTTTGAAGAAATGCTGAACGATAAAGAAATCGCATAACGACAGGCACTTGTAAGCCATCAACGAGCCACCAGCCACAAGTGCAGGGCGGAAAACATCCGCGCCCTTGCGCCTGATATGAAATTGGAACTTTGATTTTCTCGCCCGACTTTGCCACGGTGGGACGATCAAAGGAGCGTGCGTTTGAACAAAAAGAAAAAGTCCACAAACACTTCCCCCTATCCCGATGAAGTCATTGACCGCCTGGCGCGGGCATTCTACCCGGCCATCCTTGCCTGCTGGAGCAGCGAGGAAGGCCAGCGAGAGTTTGCCGCGTGGCAGGTGGAACAGGCTCATCTTGCAGGAAAAGAAAAACAGGAAGTTCCCGCCGGGGAACTCCCTGTTGTACATACCCTTATTGTCTGTGGCTTTTGGCAGGGTGCGTCCGGTTGGGCGCACCCTGTTTTTGTTTTGTTGCTAAATCGTTAATATTTGTATTTGCTCATTTCTAGGAAGCATTGAATTGGGAAGAACAGTTTCTTTTTTTCTAATAAAATGATTAGCTAAGGTAATCATTCGTGCAGGAGGTGTCACATATGAACTACTACTCCAAATCAATTTTCCATCAGCACCAACATCATACTCTACAAAGCGATATTTATTCATTCCAACTTTTAAGGCTAAATCAACTAGAATTTTCTTACTTTCATAGCTCGAAGAGCAAATTTTAAATTCAGACAAACAACTTCGGAGAGAAAGTTCATAGTCTAAGACTGTAATTATAGCGAAATATTTCTCATCGGCAATCAAATTATATAAAAACTTCTCCATACTACGTAACCTCCTCTCCTAATATAATAGCTTTTAAAATACTGTGTAATACCGATCTATCATTTCGATTCCTTCTAATAGCAATTGTCTTGCCGTCTGAATATCCGGAATAACCGCTGTTTCCACATCCTCCGCAGACCAATGCGAATATGGATGCCTTACAGTATTATACTTTGTATAAAGGTTATTCAAATAATCTTGTTGTTGCAATGTCAGTAGAGAAGTTTTAGGACTATTGCATTCATATTTTCCGATATTATTTTTCAAAAAACAAGAAAAATTATTCGTTCCGTTTTCTTTTTCCGTAGCTAAGCCCATAGTACAACCCAAGATTCTATGGAGATAATATTCATATGTTCTAAAAATAGGTGTAACTAGGCATGTATAATCTGGCATATACCCTGTCAACATTGTATTATATACCGCCGACAAAAGATTTGCATATTGCTTTTCAGTTTCCATACGATAATGCGGTAGTAGCTGCTCAAATTGATTTTCTACATCTTCAATGCTTAGTGTTAAAGCATGATAACTATTCAGCGTTTCAACAACAGTTTGATCATCACTCATGAAACCAATAGCCGTTGCTATTAATTTTTGAAACAAAACTGTTTGTTTTCCTTGAACATAAGATTTAGACTGTTGGTAGCAATTAATAACAACTGTGTTTGTTCCTTGTACAAGCTTTATTCTTTCACGGTTTCCAATAGAGCTAGTCTGCACATTGATTGCAGGGATGGAATCATGTAAAAGTTCATTATTTTCATCATTAATATAATCCACTATAGCTGACCAATCATCTGAATTGTATCCAACAAAATAAACAGAGCCATCATCATATGTCTTGTATCCCTTTGCTAAAAGTGCATTACGTGCAAGTCTATCTGCTTCTTCATTAAACTCAATGCCTGTATGCGATTCTACTTTTACAAAGCAAATCTCCAAGTTAGAAGTTTTTTCATGTATAAAACGAGAATAGTCTTGGGTTATAACTGTTTTGGCTTTCCATTCGCCTGTAGCCCATTTTTCAATGCCAGCATAATCGTAGTAAATCGTAATTTTTGCTTTATTATATTGAATCGCCCAATTAATTACTTCTTTTGCCCCTTCTAACTCTGCGGACACATTTCTTAAGCTCAAAAAATTCTGACCTACAATTTGGGGCGAAAACGCTTTGTAAAGGACTTCCTTTCTGTCACTACCACTGAATATAATAGCTCCAAATGCCGATCTATCTTCAGTAGCATTGTAGCTTCCATCTATAAACGCAATAGCTTCACCTTCAGAAAGCTTCTCTATTTGAGTTCTTATTTGAGTATTGGTATCTATTACGCTATTGACTTCAGCTATCTCTCCATTTGAATTTGTACCATTAAGATACGCTTCAGCTTCTGACAAAGTCATGAATCCTTTATATAGCGCTCCATGATACCCATTTATTTGCTTACTGCACTCATCCCATGTCCTATAAATCCCATTGTTTCGGCCAATTTTTACAGCATAATAATTGTATTTTGCCATAGGATGACACCCTCCACTGTTTTTCTTCATTATAACATACTACAAAGAAAACACAACTGTCTCATGTAAATCAAACAGCAAACTCTTTGGTTACACTTCATACTCGCGTCCTCCTGAAATCATGTTGTGGCTTATGTCAGTCAATCTATGATTTCGGATTTCATCTTCCACGGACACCTGCATTAAATTTTCCGAAGAAAACAAATAATCCGAACCCATCTCCTATCGGAAACAAGTTCGGATTATTTTTGTTTGGTCCGAGTGGCGAGAATCGAACTCACGGCCTCTTGAACCCCATTCAAGCGCGCTACCAAAACTGCGCTACACCCGGATATCTGTTTGCGTTCGTCGCTCACAGCTTGATTAGTATACCCGACTTTACCCGTTTTGTCAAGCGCTTTTTCCAAATTTCTGATGCAGTTTTTACATTTTGCTTTCCCGACTTTTGCCCGCAGGAAGGATGCACGAAGGATCGTTATTTTCAAAAATTTCTGTACACATCTTCCTCGTCATCCTCGCAGATGGGGGTGGTGTCATCCGGCGGTGCGCCAAACTCCACCGTGGCAAAGGCCAGCGCGAACACGCTGTCTGCCCCGGCGTGAAGCAGCGCCTGCGCGCAGGCGGCAGCTGTTGTGCCGGTGGTGATGACATCATCCACCAACAGTACACGCTTGCCCTCCAGCTGCTGCGGCTGTGCCGCCCGGAATGCGCCCGCTACGTTGGCCATGCGCTGCTCCAGCGGCAGACCGGCCTGATGCCGTTTAGCGCGGATGCGCACCAGTGCCTGCGGTGCCAGCGGCACCTCCATGGCTTTTGCCAGCGGCAGTGCCATTAGTTCCGGCACGTTGTAGCCGCGCTTTTTGCCGGAGGCCGGCACCGGCACGATCACATCGTACCCGATGGCTGCCCATGGCACCGACTGCGGGAGCAGCTCGCCGTACTGCACGGTCAGTTCCCCGCCAAAAGCCATCTGCACCAGACGGTTGCCCATCTCCACAGCCCGCCACGGCTTGCCCTGATACTTTGCGTTCAGGATGCCGCGCCGCACACAACCGCTGTAACGGTAGGGCGCAGCCGCACCGGCCAGATTGCCGATATAGTGCTGTGCCGGGTCCAGCCGAATACCGGGCTTGCGGCGCAGCGTTTCCAGCTGCTCTGCGCAGTCCGGGCAATCCCGTACATCTCCCAGCACCCGGCCACAGAAGGGGCACTCGCGCGGATAAAGCAGCTGCCGTACCGCCCGCAGCACCCTGCGTCGGGGGTCATAATAGTCCATCAGTCCTTTTTGACTGCCACGATCACACGCACGCGCTTGCCTGCTGCGCAGCCAAAGTTATCGTACCAGCCAGTCAGGTAGTAGCCCTCGGAGTTCACCTCGGAAAGCTTGGTGGCATAATACTGCCCCTTGTACCACAGGTACACCTGCATATCGTCGGCCGTCTCATAGCGGGTGCCGTTGCTCATCACCGAGGCTGCCCCCACCTGATCGATCTTCATGGGCATCAGCTGGATCATGGCCTTTACCGTGCCGTTCACGTTCTGCCGCACTGCAAGACCGCCCGCCAGCACCGGGTACTTGATGGAGGTGGAAAAACTGGTCTGACTGCCATTGACGTAGCAGATATAAGTAGCGCCGCCGCCCACAAAGTTGAGGATGGTGCTCATGGGCTGGCCGGTGATGTTGGCCAGCTGCTTGAGGCCGATGCTCAGCAGCGAACCGGAACTGCTGGTGATGCGGTTCCAGACCGTGCTCAGCAGCGAGCCGTCAATGACGCCCCACAGGATCTCGCTGGTGGTGGGCACCAGCACGCTGCGCAGATCGTCCACCACCGTGGTGGTGTTGGTGGTGCTACCGGTAGAGCCGGAACCGGAAGAACTGTCCCCGGTGGAGCCGCTGCCGGAGCCGGAAGAGCTGTCCCCCGAGCCGGAGGAACCGCTGCCGGTCAGGGTGCCCAGAATGGAGCTGGCATTGAAGGCCAGATTCTTCACATCGTCCAACACGCCGTACTTCCACAGATCACCTGTGACGTCGTTCAAAATCAGGCGGTCGATCTGACCCTGCTCATTCAGCGTGTAGTAGCGTACCGTCAGGGCATTCAGCTTCGTCCCCGCTATTCGGCTGGGACGAACCGTCCCAGCCAACCCCTCCGATGTTGTTTCCAAGATTTGTACGTCATCGGCCAGAGCATAGTCCCCCAGCGCGGTGGCGGTGTCGTTGATAGTGCCGCTGACCGATTTGGACTCGATAGCGGTCACCTGCTCTCCTTCGGGGGTCACGCTGATCTCCACCAGCCAGCCGGTGGGGTAGTTCAGGCTTTTGTCGATGTTCACGGCGCGGGTGATGCCGTCGGTGCACATCACCGAGATCTTTTGCAGCACATCTGCGCCGTTATCCTCTACAAGGCTGCGGGTGGCGGTCTGCACCACGCCGTAGAACACGCTGTCGGCTTCCTCGCCAGTGATCACATCAGCCACCTCGTTGTCCATGCCCAGCAGCAGGGTGACCACTTCGCCCACGCCGCCGCCGTTCAGGGAGGAGATCTTGGACGCCACCGCAGCGCTGCCCAGGCTGTAAGTGCTGCCCGCCACGGTCAGCGCGGTAGGTGCGCTGGCACTGGGCGATACCGCCGTAATGCGGCCTGCGGCGCGGCGGGTATAGATCCACACCGTCTGCAGGCTTTCGCTGTAATAGTACACATCGTACTTGTTCAGTTCCGCCGAGGCAGAGGTCTTATCATTGCGGTAGATGCTCACCGGCGTAAAGGGCAGCTGGGTGCCCTCCTCTGCCACAAAGGGACCCTTGCGGCTCTTGAGCAGCACCGAGGAGATATCCACCTGACCATTGGAAACTGTAAAGCCCAGCGAACTGCCGTAGGCGCCGCCGCTGGCGGTGTTGGCGCGCAGGGCGTTGTACAGCAGCAGGGTGCACTGCTCGTAGGTCATGGCCTGTCCCTGTGTGCAGGTCAGCTGGTCCCGCAGACCGATCTGCTGCGCCTTGTTCAGCTGTGCCTGCGGGAAGGAGCCGGGCAGGTCGGTGGTCTTATAGCTCAGCATCTTCAGCACCGCAGCACAGGCTTCCTCCAGCGTGACGGTGTTGTCCGGGCGGAAGAAGCCGTCAGTATAGCCGTTCATCCAGCCCTGCTGCACCGCAATGCGGATATAGGGTGCCCACTGGGAACTGCCGGGCACATCCCGGTACAAGGTGCCCACCGTGCCCTGCGCGTCCACACTCTCCCGGTAGGTGGAAAAGGACACCAGCATTTTGGCAAAAGCGCCGCGGGTAATGTTGGCACTAAGCTCCTGACCGGTGGGCACAGCGCCCAGAGTAATAGCCGTCTGCAGGGCCGTGTTGTTGACGCTGGCCGCCGAGACCGGCAGCACCAGCACCGACACCGCAATGCTGACCGCCAGCAGAAATGCGAGAATCCGTTTTTTCATTGGTCGTACCTCTTGTTCTTTGTTTATCACGCCGCCGCGATCAATCGTAGCGCAATGCTTCAATGGGGTTCAGCCGGGCTGCGCGCCGTGCCGGCAGATAGCCGAACAGCACGCCGATGCCCACCGAGATGCCAAAGGCCACCACAATGGAGTTGAAGGAGGGGCTTACCGTAACGGTGGTATCGGTCATGAACATGGGCAGCACCTTGTTTGCCGCCATGGACACCACATAGCCCAGCGCAATGCCTAAAACGCCGCCCAGCGCGGAGGTGGTGGCTGCTTCCACCACGAACTGCGCCAGAATGGTGCGCTCCTTTGCGCCCAGTGCCTTACGGATACCGATCTCGCGGGTACGCTCGGTCACCGACACCAACATGATGTTCATAATGCCGATGCCGCCCACCAGCAGCGAGATGCTGGCAATGCCGGTAAGTATCACGATGACCATGTTGATCATCTTGTTCATTTCCTCCAGCCACTCGCTGGCGCTGTACACATAGTAGCCGTTTTCGGTCTTGAGGATCGACATCAGTTCCTCTTCCATCGTGGTCTTGGCCTCGTTGGCAAAGTTTTCGTCGGTCATCACCGCCGTATAGTTGTTCACCGAGCTCTGGCTGGAAAGCCGCATCACGGTGGTGTAGGGCAGGTAAACACAGTCGTCGTCGCTGCCCTGCTGCATGGTGGGGTCGCTGACCTTGGGTGCCAGCACACCCACGATGCGGAACTTGTTGGCGCCGATCTTGAGCGTCTGCCCCACGCCGTTGCCGCCAAAGGCAACCCGGTTCAGGTAATCACCAATGATGCAGACCTGCTTGTTATCCTGCATATCCATGTATTGCAGGCCGCGACCCTGTGCGAGCTGGTAGTTCTTCATTTCGGTGTAGTTCTCGTCCACACCGCTTATGTTGGACCAGCGGTAGCTGATGGTACCGATCTTCAGCGTGCCGCTGGCGCTGCCGCTCATTTCGATCTGAGGCGATACCGCCTTGATCAGGTCGGAATGCCGCTGGCAGATGTCGTACATATCCTCCACCGGCACGGTGCGGGAGCCGTAGCCCCACACCTGAATGCTGAGGGTGTTGGTGCCCAGTGCGGAAAAGCTGTCCCGCATACTTTTGGTCATGCCGTTGCCTAGACCTACGATGACGATGACCGCCATCACGCCGATGATAATGCCCAGCATGGTCAAAAAAGTGCGCAGCTTGTTGCTCCACACGTTCTGGATGGCCTGCCGGAAGGTTTCAAAGATCATGCCTGTTCCTCCTTTTCCGGCGTTTCGGGCAGCAGGGTGGGCTGCACCATGGCCTCCGGTGCGTGGGAATCGCCGTCATACACCACCTGACCGTCCTCCAGCCGGATGATGCGGTCGGCCTGCACGGCAATGGAGTTGTCGTGGGTAATCAGCACCACAGTGTGCCCCTGCTGGTGCAGCTGCTGCAAAAGCCCCAGCACCTCGCGGCCGGTATGGGAGTCCAGCGCGCCGGTGGGCTCGTCCGCCAGAATGACCGGCGGGTTGCGCACCAGTGCCCGCGCAATGGACACGCGCTGCTGCTGACCGCCGGAAAGCTGGTTAGGACGGTTTTTCAGCTTGTCGCCAAGTCCCACCTGCTCCAGCACCTCCCGGGCGCGGACGTGGCGCTCAGTGCGGGAGATGCCCGCATACACCAGCGGCACCTCCACGTTTTCCATCAGGTTCAGCTTGGGCAGCAGATTGTATTGCTGGAAGATAAAGCCCAGCATCTCGTTGCGGACAGCGGCCAGCTCGTTGCGGTTCATCTTGCCCACATCCCGGCCGTTGAGGCGGTAGGTGCCGTGGGTGGGCACATCCAGACAGCCGATGATGTTCATGCAGGTGGATTTACCCGAACCGGACTGGCCCACGATGGCCACGAACTCGCCTTTTTCGATTTTCATACTGATGTGGTCGGCAGCCTTTACCGTGGTATCGCCCATCTGGTAATACTTGCACACCGCATCAAACTCGATCAGAGCGCTCATTCATCCCTCCTGCGTCAATCCACCACGACCACGCCAGCCTCGGCGGGGTCGATGCCATCCACCGGCTCCTCACCGTCTGCTGTGGGCTCTTCGCCGTTTTCCGTCTCCTCCGGCAACACATCCTCGCCGCCTTCGGTGAGGTCCGCGTCATTTCCGGTATCCTCGAGCACTCCATCACCCATGTCGTCATAGCCGCCGGAGCCTACGTTGTAGAAGCTGTCGCTGCTCACAGAGCTGGGGTCGTAGGCAATGGTATCGCTCTCGGACAGGCCGCTGGTCACCTGCGTATAGTTGTCGTCGCTGACACCGGTCTTGACCTTGACGTAAACATAGCCCTCCGGCGCGCTCATGGAGTCATCGGCATTCACGGCGCTGGGCGAATCCTGCCGCACCAGCACATAGCCGCCGCGCACGATGGCGGCATTGGGCACGGTGAGCGCATTTTTAGCCTGCGCCACCACGATTTCAGCGTTGGCATTCATGCCCGGGCGCAGACCATCGGTCTCGTCAATGCGCACGGTCACCGGGTAGGTGGTGGTGCCGCCGCTGGTATCGCCCTTCATGGACACACGGGTGACCACGCCCTCGTAGGTCTTATCCTTCACGGCGTCTGCAGTCACCTGTACGGACTGCCCCACCTTCAGGCTGCTGACCTGCAGCTCGTCCACTTTGATAGTCATTTCCAGATAGCTCAGGTCGTAGATGGTGCACAGGTCGCTGCCGGTGCTCAGGGCATCGCCCACCTTGGCATTCTTTTCGATGATAGTGCCGCTGATGGGCGAGGTGATGGTGTAGTTATCCATGGCATCCTGCATATTCTGCATGGACAGCTCCGCACCGCGCAGGGTCTCAGAGGCAGACTGGATGGACTCGGTCAGTTCCTCACCGCTGAGGGTCAGGATGATGTCGTCCTTGTTCACGCTGCCGCCCTCCCGCACATTGATGGCGGTGACGGTACCGGAAGCCAGCGCAGTCAGGGTACGCTCGGCCTGATATTGGAAGTTGGCTGCTGCAATGGAGCTCACCCCGTTGATAGTAGCCGTAGCAGCCTGTGCCGTGGTCAGACCGCCCGCATTGGACACCGAGAGGGTCACGGTGCGGGTAAGCAGATTGCCGGTGCTCAGGGCATCGGTGCCGGTCACAGCAGTAATGGTGCCGGGCAGCACCTCAAAGGTACCGTCCAGCGTCACCTGGGCGGTCTGCCCTACCGAGAAATTGGCGGCATCCGCAGCCGGGAACTCCAGCACCAGATTCATCTTGGAGCTGTCCCGCACCACGGCCACCTCCTGACCGCTCTTTACCTCATCGCCCTTGTTCACCTTCAGGCTGCTGACGACGCCCGCCACCTCGGCACGCACATACTGACGGTCGGCGGTCTTGTCGTAACTGCGCTGCGCCTGCTGCAGGGTGATGGCTGCCTGCTCCACCTTGGTGGTGGCATCGGAGGAATCCACCGTGTACAGCACAGTGCCCTCTTCCACGATATCGCCCTCTTCAAAGCTTCCGGTCAGCACCTTGCCGGACACCAGCGATTTGACACTGTAAGTATTGGCGGGCTTCAGCGTGCCGGTGACGCTGAGCGTGTTGGAGACATTCCGGGTCTCCGGCGCTGCCTCTGTATAGGAAGTATCCACGTTGGCGGGCTTTGCGCTCTTGGGCTTCAGCAGCCACCAGCCGCCGGCCAGCACCACAATTGCCACCGGCACCAGCCACTTCCAGTTCTTTTTGGCAAACGCCACCGCGCCGCCTTTTTTCGGTGCAGCCGCTGCGTCCTGCTGCGGGTCGGCGGGTTGTTTAGACTTGTTCCAGATCATTCTTGCCGTTCCTCCTAGGTTCTTTTATGATAAGGTGCTTTTTGCAAAAGCCCCCATCAAAAACTCATATTTGTAGTGTAGCGCATTTTGCTCCGATAAACAAGCGTCCATTTTTCGTTTCACGGCATTTCCACAAAGTTTCAGACTTTTTTAACAAAGAATGGCCTTTATTCAAGCAAAAACGGCACCCGGAAGTTTCCTACCGGGTGCCGTTTTCTTTGTTTGATTTACCCTGCGTCTGCGGCGGGCTCTACCACCACATACACCCCTGCGGGCACGCAGGCAGCCCATGCGCCGTCCTTGTCCAGCCAGCCGAATTGCTCACAGACATGGTCCGGGCACTGACTGTCCAAAAACGCGATGGCACCATCCTTCACCTGCAGGTGCACGACGTAGTCTCCTACCTCGTACAGATAATCGTGATCCTGCGCAAGGGTCAAAGTTTCGGTAACGCCGTCACCGAAATCCACAACGGCCTGTAAGCCGCTGCCCTTGGCGGGGTGCTGCGCCCGCACCGCAAGAAAAATGCCTGCGGCCAGCGCCAGCACCACCAGTGCAAAGATCACATTTTTCTTCCACGCGCTGCCCTTGGGGGCGGCGGTGTCAGCGTTTTTTTGCTTTATGCTCATGCAGCGTACTTGCTGGCAGCTGCGCCGGCAATGCGGCCAAAGACGGTAAAGTCGGCCACAGCGTTGCCGCCCAGACGGTTTGCACCGTGCACGCCGCCGGTCACCTCACCTGCTGCGAACAGGCCGGGGATCACAGAGCCGTCAGCCTTCAGCACCTCAGTGTTGGTGTTGATCTTCAGGCCGCCCATGGTGTGGTGCACACCTGCGGTGACCTTGATGGCGTAGTAGGGAGCGGTATCCAGAGCCTTTGCAAAACTGGTACGGCCGAAATCGGGGTCGTTCTTGGCCTCAACGTAGCCGTTCCAGGTCTTCATGGTCTCGGCAAAAGCAGCCTCGTCCACGCCCATGGCCTTTGCCAGTTCCTCGTAGGTCTGGCCGGTCACGGTGTAGCCCTTCTTGATGTAGCCCTGAATGACGCTGGAAGCATCGACCATGGCCTGATCGACCACCAGCCAGCTGTAGCTGCCGGTCTGTGCGATCTCAGCAGCAGAAACCACGTCACGGGTGCCCACTTCGTCGATGAAGCGCTTGCCCTCGGCGTTGATCAGCACAGCGCCGTCGCCGCGCAGACCCTCGGTGATCAGAGCAGCGGTGTTAGCCTCCACGGTGGGGTGGATCTGGATCTGATCCATGTCCACAGTGTCAGCGCCCACAGCGGTAGCCATCTCAATGCCCTGACCCTGTGCGCCAGCGGCGTTGGTGGTCATAAAGCCCTTCAGCTCAGGCTTGTACTCGGTGACCATCTCCAGATTTGCGCCGAAGCCGCCAGTGGTCAGCACCACAGCCTTGGCATTCACGGTGATGGTCTCGCCGGTAGAACCGGTAGCCTTCACGCCCACAACAGCGCCATTTGCATCGGTCAGCAGCTCGGTAGCGGTGGTGTTCAGCAGGGTCTGCACGCCGGCCTTGTCGCAGTTCTCCTGCAGCAGGGGGATCATGTAGGAGCCCACGGAAACGGTCTTGCCCTCAGCATTCACGGGGCGGTGGATACGTTTGACGGATGCGCCGCCGAAGCTGGAAACGCTGTGCAGGGTGATGCCGTGCTCGTCCAGCCAGTCGATGGCGTCAGCGCTGTCGGAGCACAGAGTCTCCACCAGTGCGGGGTCGTTGATGCCCTTGCCGCCGATCATGGTGTCCAGCTCCATCAGCTCCACAGAGTCGAAGTAGCCCTTGGGGTCTGCCTGATAAGCTGCCCACTGCTCAGAGACGGTTTTAGCCAGAGCGGTGATGGTGGCGTTGTCGGCGTACTTTTCGGCAGCGGTCTTCAGGGTCTTTTCCACGCCTGCGGACTCGCCGAACTCGTTCTCGTCCTGATACACGGTCTTGCCGGCGTTCATGCCGCCGGTAGCGCGCACGGAGTTGCCGCCCACCATGGGCTGGCTCTCCAGAATGACCACGCTCTTGCCCTCGGCAGCAGCAGTGATGGCAGCAGTCATACCTGCACCGCCTGCACCCACGATGGCAATGTCTGCATCAATGGTGGAGTCCTCGGCCTTGGTCGTGTCGGCCTTGACCTCGGTCTTGTAGTCATCAGCGTTCAGGCCAGCTGCGACCAGAGCGGCAGCAGCAGCCTCCTTAATGGCGTTGGAGGTGATGGTTGCGGTGGACACGCCGTCCACGGCAATGCTGCCGCTCTCGGCAATCGCGCCGGGCAGCTGCTCCAGAGCCATGGTGCCGATGCCGGGGGTCTCGTCCTTGCCCTCGGCGGTGCAGCCGGTGATCTTGCCGTCGGTCAGGGTCAGGGTGACGGTAACATCGCCGCCCATGCCCTTGGCAGTGCCGGTGAACTCGCCGGACACGCCTGCGGTGGAGGATGCAGGCTTGCTGCCGCAGCCGTAGCCCAGCAGGCTGACGCTTACAACAGCCGCCATAGCCAGCGCAGCCACGCTCTTGCGGATCTGATTCTTTTTCATTGTTTCTTCCTTCTCATTTTGGGTTGCTTGTGTTCGGATCTCTATCAGCTAAAAAGGGGGAGCTGCTCATTCGGAAAGCAGCTCCCCCTCGCTGAAACTTAGGAAAGGATTAGGCGTTGGCCTGAGCTGCAGCAACAGCGCAGGCAACGGTAGCACCGACCATGGGGTTGTTGCCCATGCCGATCAGACCCATCATCTCAACGTGTGCGGGCACAGAAGAAGAGCCAGCAAACTGAGCATCACCGTGCACGCGGCCCAGAGAGTCGGTCAGGCCGTAGCTAGCGGGGCCTGCAGCCACGTTATCGGGGTGCAGGGTACGGCCGGTGCCGCCGCCGGAAGCGACGGAGAAGTACTTCTTGCCGTTCTCGTTAGCCCACTTCTTGTAGGTGCCGGCAACCAGATGCTGGAAGCGGACGGGGTTGGTGGAGTTACCGGTGATGGAGCACTGCACGTCCTCCTTCTTCATGATGGCAACGCCTTCCATAACGTCGTTAGCGCCGTAGCACTTAACGGCTGCACGCTCACCCTCGGAGAAGGGGATCTCCTTGACCACAGTCAGGGTCTGGGTGGGGATATCGTACTCGGTCTGCACATAGGTGAAGCCGTTGATACGGGAAATGATGTAAGCTGCGTCCTTGCCCAGGCCGTTCAGGATGACGCGCAGGGGGGTCTTGCGGACCTTGTTTGCGGTGCGGGCGATGCCGATAGCACCCTCAGCAGCAGCAAAGGACTCGTGGCCTGCCAGGAAAGCGAAGCAGGTGGTGTCCTCGCTCAGCAGACGAGCGCCCAGGTTGCCGTGGCCCAGACCGACCTGACGCTGCTCAGCAACAGAGCCGGGGATGGTGAAAGCTTCCAGACCCTCACCGATAGCAGCTGCACACTCGGCAGCATCGGTCAGGCCGCGCTTCACAGCGATAGCGGTGCCCAGAGTGTAAGCCCAGACAGCGTTATCAAAGCAGATGGGCTGCACGCCGCGGACGATCTTGTCGCAGTCGATGCCCTTAGCGAGGAGCATCTCGTTGCAAGCGTCCAGAGACTCCAGACCGTTAGCCTTCAGGCATGCCTCGATTTTAGGCATACGGCGATCCATAGATTCAAAAGTTGCCATTGAGTTGTTCCTCCTCTCTTATTCCTCACGCGGGTCGATGTACTTCACAGCGCCCTGCTCCTTGCTGAAGCGGCCGTAGGTACCCACGTTCTTCTCGTAAGCCTCGTTGGGGGTCTTGCCGTGACGGATATCCTCCATCATCTTGCCCAGCTTGACGAACTGATAGCCGATGACCTCATCGTTAGCGTCCACTGCCAGCTTGTTGATGTAGCCCTCGGTCAGCTCCAGGTAGCGCACGCCCTTCTCCTTGGTGGAGAAGATGGTGCCGGTCATGGAGCGCAGACCCTTGCCCAGGTCGTCCAGACCTGCGCCGATGGGCAGACCGTCCTCAGAGAAAGCGGTCTGGCTGCGGCCGTAGACGATCTGCAGGAACAGCTCGCGCATAGCCACGTTGATGGCGTCGCACACCAGGTCGGTGTTCAGAGCTTCCAGAATGGTCTTGCCGGGCAGGATCTCGCCAGCCATAGCAGCAGAGTGGGTCATGCCGGAGCAGCCGATGGTCTCCACCAGAGCCTCTTCGATGACGCCGTTCTTGATGTTCAGGGACAGCTTGCAGGTGCCCTGCTGGGGTGCACACCAGCCCACACCATGGGTGTAGCCGCTGATGTCCTTGATCTCATAGGCCTTGACCCATGCGCCCTCTTCGGGGATGGGAGCCGGACCATGCTTAGGACCTTTGGTGATCGGGCACATATTCTGTACTTGCTGCGAATAGGTCATAATCATACTCTCCTTTTGACAAATGTCGCTTTGGTAGCACAAAGCCGCTGCCGCGCCCTGCCGGCACAGCTGCTGCTCTCTGCTGCTTGCATCCGAACCGGGTGCGCTGCTCTCTTTCAGCGCCTGCACCGGTACTACCACGCATGGTTTTATTATAGAGAAAACGGACGAATTTTGCAAGTCATTTCCTGCAAAAAGTGCAGCCGGGTTTTACGGTCATCTGGCACTAACTGTCATTTCCACCGCTTTGCACAAAACAGTCGTCAAGTTTTTGTCAATTCTGCCGTAAGCACCGGCAAACTTTTTGCGGCCTTTTCTTTTTGCGCGTTTCAGCGCGGGTCTTTCTGCACCGGATGCAGCGCCCAGATGGCTGCAAAACCCGCCGCCGCACCGGCCATGGCAAGCAGGTGCCGCCCGTTCTCCAGCGCCAACAAGTTGGCCGCAAAGGGGAACGCAAGGCTGCCCACGCTCTGCCCCAAGGCCAGAAAACCATAGTTCACCCCCGCATGGGGCAGCCCGAACAGGTCAGTGGAAAGGGCGGGCAGTACCGCCGCCAGCGCCGAGTAGCAGAAGGTGAGCCCGGCGTAGCACGCCACCACCCACCAGCCCTGTGCTGCCCAGAACGCCGCCGACAGCGCAAGCGAAGCCGCAAACAGCCCAAGGTCGGTGGCGCGGCGGCCGATATGGTCGCTGAGCATGGGCATCAGCATCCGGCCTGCGGCGCTGCCCACGCTGCCCAGCACGATGCTCCACAGCGCGGCGGTCTCGTCCAGCCCGCGCTCCATGCCCAGCTTTAAGATGATGGGGCTGAACAGCAGCACCGCCGGGGTGGAAAAGCACACCGCACCCGCGCATAGCCAGTACTGCTTTGTGCGCAGCATCTGCCCCGGGGAGAGGTCGATGCCGTTTTTGCCGCTTGGCTGCTGCTTTTTCTGCGGCGGGTCGCTGAGCACCGCACTGCCCGCAAGGCACACCGGCAAGGTGAGTGCTCCCAGCGCCCAGAACGCGCCCCGGATGCCCTGCACCGGGCCAAAGCCCCGCAGCGCCGCCCGGACGAATACCGTAAGGAACGCGCCGGAAAGCCCCACTGCCCCGCCGATGACTCCGGTCGCCAGTCCCTTGCGGCCTGCGTACCACTTTTGGGCGCAGGACTGGATAGAGGGGTACAAAAAGGCCGTGCCCAGCCCCGCCGGGATGCTGAATACCAGAAAGAATCCCCACCCTGCCCTGCCCGGCAGAAAGGCCGCTGCAAAAAAGCCGCCGCAGAGCAGGGCGGTGCCCCACAGCGCAGCGCAGCGCGGGCCCTTTTGATCCTGTAAAAAACCGCCCAGCACACATCCCACCCCAAAGGCGGCAATAAGCAGGGCAAAGGCGTAGCCCGCCCCCTGCTCCGAAAGGCCGTATTCCTCCATGACCGGCTGCTGAAAGACACCCCAAGCTGCCGGTAAGCCGGTAAGCACCTGAATAGCTGCCCCCGCAGCCAGAATCGTCCACGGGTGTTTTGCTGCAAACTGCTGTTTCATACCTTCACCTCAAAGATTTGTGCAATTTGCGATAGTGTGCCCATTTGGATTGACAATCCGGCATTATCCTTTATAATGGTAAAGTACTGAGTTGAAAAACGCTCCCGCCCCTTTTCAAGCATCGAGGGCGGGTACAATTTACAGATAGAGAGGAATTACTGTTATGAAAACACAGGCTTTGAAGGGTATGCGGGACCTGCTGCCCGCTGAGCAGACCCTGCGCGATTACATTCAGGGCAAGATTCTGGAGACCTACCGCTCCGCCGGTTTTGAGCGCATCTCCACCCCCATGCTGGAGGATATGGAAAATCTGGACAAATCCGACGGCGGCGACAACCTGAATCTGATTTTTAAGGTGCTCAAGCGCGGCGACAAGCTGACCGCCGCCCTGAACACCGGCGACCCCAAGCAGCTGTCCGACATGGGTCTGCGCTACGACCTTACCCTGCCGCTGAGCCGCTACTACGCCGCCAATAAGGATAAGCTGCCCAGCCCCTTCAAGGTCATCCAGACCGACCGAGTGTTCCGCGCCGAGCGCCCGCAGAAGGGCCGTCTGCGCGAGTTCGTGCAGTGCGATATCGACATTCTGGGCGATGCCTCCCCCAACGCCGAGGTGGAACTGATCGACGTGACCACCCGCGCTCTGCTGAACATCGGCTTTACCGGCTTTACCGTCAACATCAACGACCGCCGCATCCTGCGCGGGATGCTGGAGAGCATGGGCTTTGCCGCCGACACGCTGGATTCCGTCTGCATCACCTTTGACAAGATGGACAAGATCGGTGCCGAGGGCGTGAAGGCCGAGCTGACCGAGAAGCAGCTGCCGGAAAGCGCCATCCACGCACTGGCAGACTTCATTGCCGCCGGGGACGTGACACTGGACGCCGTAGCTGCCCGCTGCACCGACCCCGCCATCGCCGACGACCTGAAGTATGTGCTGGCTACCGCCAACACGCTGGCTGCCGGCCGCTATCAGGTAGCTTACTGCCCCAGTCTGGTGCGCGGTCAGGGCTACTACACCGGCATGGTGTTCGAGGTGACCTGCCCGCAGTTCAGCGGTGCTGTGGCCGGCGGCGGACGCTACGACAACATGGTGGGCAAGTTCCTTGGTGTGCAGGTGCCCGCCGTGGGCTTCTCCATCGGCTTCGAGCGGGTGTGCGGCATCCTGCTGGAGCAGGGCTACCAGATCCCCGGCGCAAAGCAAAAGATTGCCCTGCTGTACAGCAAGGACGTTGACTTCCCTGCTGTGCTGAGCAAGGCCGCCGCGCTGCGCGAGCAGTATAATGTCACCGTGCTGCCGCAGGGCAAAAAGCTGGGCAAGCAGCTGGGTCAACTGGAAGCCGCAGGCTTTGCAGGCGCTGCCTTTATGGACAAGGACGAGGTAAAGATCTTCGCCCAGCAGTAAGCTGCCCGCCTAACAATTATAATTTTGTGGCTCAGGAATGTCTGCGGACGCTTCTGAGCCACTTTTTTTCAACCATCACAACTAAAAAAGCAGCCCCGCCGGTGCTCCGGCGGGGCTGCTTTTGCGTAACAGTGTATTTTTTAGAACTCGATCTTGCTCTCGATGTAGCTCTTCAGCTCGCTGATGGGCATACGCACCTGCTCCATGGTATCGCGGTCACGGACGGTGACGCAGTTGTCGGCAGCAATGCCCTTGGCCTCGTCGCCCACGGTGTCAAAGTCCACGGTGATGCAGAACGGGGTGCCGATCTCGTCCTCGCGGCGGTAACGCTTGCCGATAGAACCGGTATCGTCGTAGTCCACCATAAAGTACTTGCTCAGCTCGTTGCGGATCTCCATGGCCTTGTCGCCCAGCTTCTTGCTCAGGGGCAGCACGGCGCACTTGTAGGGAGCCAGAGCCGGATGCAGATGCAGCACGGTGCGGACATCCTCCTTGCCCTTGCTGTCGGTCAGGTGCTCCTCGTCGTAAGCTTCGCACAGGAAGGCCAGTGCCACGCGGTCGCAGCCCAGAGAGGGCTCGATGACGTAGGGGATGTAGTGCTCGTTGGTCTCGCTGTCGAAGTACTCCAGGCTCTTGCCGGAAGCCTCCTGATGGCGGGTCAGGTCGTAGTTGGTACGGTCTGCAATGCCCCACAGCTCGCCCCAGTCGGTGAACGGGAAGGCGTACTCGATATCGGTGGTAGCACGGCTGTAGAAGGCCAGCTCTGCGGGCTCGTGGTCACGCAGACGCAGGTGTTCCTTCTTGATGCCAAGGCTCAGCAGCCAGTTCTCGCAGTAATCCTTCCAGTAAGCGAACCAGTCCAGATCGGTGCCGGGCTTGCAGAAGAACTCGCACTCCATCTGCTCAAACTCGCGGGTGCGGAAGGTGAAGTTGCCCGGGGTGATCTCGTTGCGGAAAGCCTTGCCCACCTGACACACGCCGAAGGGCAGCTTGCGGCGGGTGGTACGCTGGATGTTGGCAAAGTTGACAAAGATGCCCTGTGCGGTCTCGGGACGCAGATAGCAGGTGGAGGAGCTATCCTCGGTCACGCCGATGGCGGTCTTGAACATCAGGTTGAACTTGCGGATGGGAGTAAAATCGTGCTTGCCGCAGACGGGGCAGACGATATCCTCGTGCTCTGCGATGAAAGCATCCATCTCGTCAAAGCTCATGGCGTCCACGTTCACCTCGGGGTGCTCCTCACCGATCAGCTTGTCGGCGCGGTGGCGTGCCTTACAGGCGCGGCAGTCCAGCAGGGGGTCCGAGAAGCTGGACACATGGCCGGTGGTCACCCAGGTCTGGGGGTTCATGATGATGGCAGCATCCAAACCCACGTTATAGGGGCTTTCCTGCACAAACTTTTTCAGCCATGCCTTTTTGACGTTGTTCTTGAACTCCACGCCAAGGGGGCCGTAGTCCCAGCTGTTGGCCAGACCGCCGTAGATCTCGGAACCGGGGAACACATAACCACGGTTCTTGCAAAGATTGACGATCATGTCAAGGGTCTTTTCGCTCTGTTCCATTGTAGTACATCCTTTCCGTCCGCGGCTGGTTTGCCGTGTCGTATCGTGTTGTGTTCCGGCGGCTTTCCCCACCGCCGGACGTGCTTCCGGCTTGCGCAAGCACAGTATATTTACTGTACCATGTTTTGCCCCGCTTGTAAAGCCCGGCAAACAGTTCAGCTGCGCTCTGTCAGGTATTTTACCAGCAGGCGATACAATTCCTCCGGGTCGATGGGCTTGGACAGGTGCTCGTTCATACCGGCCTGCAGCGCTTTCAGGCGGTCCTCCGCAAAGGCGTTTGCCGTCATGGCAAAAATGGGGATGGTCTTTGCGTCCGGGCGGTCCATGGCGCGGATGGCGCGGGTAGCCTCGTGGCCGTCCCGCACCGGCATCATCACATCCATCAGGATGGCGTCAAAGCCGCCCACCGGCGAGGCTGCAAAGGCTTCCACCGCCTGCTGTCCGTCGGCGGCTTTGGTCACCTTTACGCCCACCTCGTTCAGCAAAAACTCCACGATCTCCATATTCAGGGCGTTGTCCTCGGCCAGCAGCACCCGCCGCCCACGCAGCACGGTAAGGTCTGTCTGCTGCTCCGGCTCTGCAGTCGCGGTATTATCAACGGCAAAAGGCAGGGTGATGGTATAGGTGGTGCCCACGCCCTGCTTGCTTTCCACCCCGATGGTACCGCCCATCTTATCCACAAGGCTTTTGGTAATGGACATTCCAAGGCCGGTGCCGCCGTATACCGAGCGAGCCCCGGCATTCTCCTGCGCAAAGGGCTCGAACATCCGCTTTTGGAACTCCTCGCTCATGCCGATGCCGGTGTCCGCGCAGACAAAGCAGATCTGCACCTTGTCCCCGTTGCTGCTCAATTCAAAGCAGTCCAGCATCACATGCCCTTTTTCCCGGTTATACTTGATGGCATTGCTAAGCACATTCATCAGCAGCCGCTTGACGTGCAGCGGGCTGCCCACCAGCCGGGGATGCGGCAGTCTGCCGTATTCCAGATGCAGCACGATTCCGCGCTCTGCCGCCTGTTTTTCCAGCACGTCCGTGATCTCGTGCATCAGCTCGGACAGATCAAAGGGCACGTTTTCCAGCACGATCTCGCCGGACTCCAGCTTGCCCATATCCAGCACCTCGTTCACCAGTTCCAGCAGCAGGGTGGAGGCCTCCCAGATCTTTTTGCGGCAGTCAGCCTGCCGTGCCATATCCTCCGGGCAGCGGTCACCGATCTCCACCATGCCCCGAATGCCGTTGATGGGGGTGCGGATATCGTGGCTCATGCGCTGCAAAAACTCGGTCTTGGCAAGGTTTGCGCTCTCTGCCTTCAGCGCGGCTGCCTTGAGGGTCTCCTGGTACTCCTGCTCCCAGCGCAGCTGCTGCTCCCGGCAGCGCCGGTCTGTTTTGCCGCGCAGCAATTGCAGCAAAAACAGGATGACCATGTAAGCAAAGGCAGCCATGCTCGCATTACGCATAGTAGAGATATACACCTCCCTCTCCGGGCGGTATACATAGATATAAAAGCTGCGTCCCTGCCCTACGATGCCGTAGGCGTACTGCTGCCCGGTGGTGCTGTGCACATGGATCATGCCGCCATCGTTGCTGCGCGCTTTTAAGGCAGAAAGGGTGGGGGTTTCGTCCACGGTGGTATCCAGCAAAGAGAGGTCGTTGCTGGCCACGATGCGGTCGCCCCGGGTCACTACAATGGTGCCGTCCACGGCGGGGTTATAGCCCTGCACGCAGTTCTGGTAGGAAAGGCTGTAATTGCGCACATATTCTGCCGTGGTGCGGTAGTACACCACGAGCACCCCGTCCCCGTCCTTCCGGGCGCAGGCTGCGGTGTCCACATAGGAGCTGTCCTCCTTTTCCGTCCGTCCGGCGTAGACCTGCTCCGGGTGGTCGGCCACCTTCAGCACGATAGAACCGGCCAGCTCCTTTTCCATCTGTGCCCGGACCTGCGGGTCAGCCGCCCGGCCATCCTGTGAGGCACCGCACAAAATTTTGCCCTCTGACGAAAGCACAAGGATGCCGCTGAGGGTATAATCCCGCAAATATTCTTCCATCGCAGCATCGTCCAGCACCCGCTTGGGGTCGTCCTGCTGATCCCGGGCGATCTCGCTGCACAGATGCTGGGCGTTTTCCATCATCCGCATCAGGCTTTTGGTCTCGGAGGCAAGGTTCAGGTTGTCGTAGCCGGTGCACTGCTCCTTAACGTAGCTGATGGTATCCTCAAACTGCTTTTCAGCATTTTGCAGGTCGCTGTGGGCCGAAAACCCCAGCATACCGCCCAGTATCAGCAGCCCAGCAAGTGCACAGATCAGAATGTGCTGCTTCCGGCTGATGACCAGTGACCCTTTTTCCATTCCGTCATGCATGGGTGCTGTCCTCCAGTCCATCCAGATAGTGTCCGGGGTCGTCCAGATAGCGGCTCACGATCTGCCGGACGGTACCGTCCGCCAGCATCTCCTGAAACACCTCCGTCAGCTGCTGCGGCAGGTCGTCGCTGCGCGTCTTGCTGAAAGCTACGCCCAGCCGCGCCGTCATCAGCGGCTCGTCCAGAATGCGGTATTCTACGTTGTAATCCTTCATAAACTGCCGGATGGCGCTTTCGTGGGCGGCCAGAGCATCCGCATAACCCTTGAGTAGGGTGGTGTAGAGCAGATCCCGGTTTTGCAGGGAATACAGCCTGCGCAGCCGGGGCAGACCGTTCTGCTCCGCGTTCAAAAACAGTTCCTCCGGCTTTGTGGTAGACTGCACCGCCACCACCTTGTCGGCCAGATCCTGCAGGGTGTGGATATCACCGTCAGAGCGCACCGCCACCACCTGACGGCTGTACAGATAAGGCCCTGCCCAGTGGTATTCTTCCTCGCGGCCATCCATAGAAAAGCTGCCCCAGATGCAGTCGATGGTGCCGTTTTCCACCAGATCCTTCTTCTTTTCCCAGTCGATGGTCACAAATTTCACCCGGTAGCCCAGCCGCCCGAACGCCTCGGTGGCCAGTTCCACGTCAATGCCGGTGGGCGCGCCGTCCGTGCCCATATAGTTGAAGGGCGGGTAGTTATCGCTGCCCACCACGATGACCGGCATCGCTGCTGTATAGCTGTCGGCTTTTCCGGTATGCAGGCAGCTGCAAAGCAGTGCCGCGCACATTGCCAGCGCCAGCAGGCAGGCCGCCAGCCGCAGTCCTCTTCTGTGTTTTTTCATGGTTCTTCCATCCTGTGTTTCTTGTAATAGAATGCTCCACGTTATCAGTATAATAAAAACTGTTCCAAAAGAAAAGCCAAAAATTACTTTTCCGGCCATTTTTGCGTTTTTGTGCAAAAAGGGCTCCCGGAGTGCCTGCAAACGCTCCGGGAGCCAGAAATGATCCTTTACTTGTGGTACTTCATGCCTGCATTGATGGTGCAGGCGCGGTAGATCTGCTCGGTGAGCACCAGCCGTGCCAGCTGATGGGGCATGGTGATGCGTCCCATGCTGAACTTGAGGGCTGCGACCTTTTTCACCTCATCGGACAGGCCGTGGGACGAGCCGATGACAAAAGCCACATCCCCTGCCCCGCTGCCGGCGCGCTGCGCCAGAAACTGCGCCAGCTCGTCGGAGGAGATCTGCTTGCCCTCGATGCACATGGCCACGATGGCAGCACCCTTGCGCACATTAGAAAGGATGGCTTTTCCCTCCTTATCCAACGCTTTTTTCACTACGGCGTCCGAGGCGTTTTTCTCCTCGATCTTTTCCTCCGGCAGTTCAATGATGCGGAAGGCGGCAAAGGCCGCCAGACGCTTCTGGTACTCTGCCACGCCCTCGGCAAAATATTTGGCGTTCAGCTTGCCCACACAGATCAGGTCGATATTTTGCATGAATGCTTCCTCTTTTCAGGATAAACGATTTGAAATTGTCTCCGCTTCGCTCTGACAATAACAGCGGAAAATTTTTTATAATTTGTAACTCCGAAACGACTGCGGTCGTTTCGGAGTTACTTTTTCACGGGAGGGGACTTTTCGGAAAGGCGGCGGGGAGTTTCCTGAGCAAATTCCGGCGAAGTGGGGCCCCGGTGCGCAGCACTGGGGCGGAACAGGGGGTTCCGGACTCATTTGCGAAGGAAAGCTCCCCGCTGCCTGCCAATCAAAGCAGGCTCATCTGCTCGCCCTCGTCCTCGGCGCGGATCAGCGCACCGGTGGCGGGCAGGCTGCGTACACGGTAGCGGTGGGGGTTAGCCAGTTCCAAGGTATCCGCCGACACCACCGAGGTGATGGTCTGGTTCTTTTTCAGGGTGACCACCGCCACGCCCTGACTGTCGCGGGTGGTCTTGGCTGCGATCTGCGCCGTACCCACCAGCAGCATCCGGCTGGCGCTGGTGCGGATGGCAAGCTCGGTCTCTTCCGGCAGGTAAAGCATCATGGCCAGCGGTTCTTTATCGCTGTACGCCTTCAGCAGCTTGCGGCGGTTCTGCTTGGTGGCATAGGAGCCGAGCGGGATCTTCGCGCACTTGCCGCTGGCAAAGAAGAACAGCATAAAGCCGCTGTAATCGCCGGTGATGACCATGCTCAGCACATTTTCGCCCTCGTCCATGCCCAGCCGTCCCGGGATGAAGATGCCCATCTGCGCTACCTTGCCGTCCTCCAGCTCTGCCAGACGCACCTTGTACACCTGCTGTTTGTCGGTAAAGAACAGTGCCTCCACATTGTTGCGGGTCTCCAGCTGCTGGATGATCTCGTCGCCCTCCTTCAGCTTGTGGGCACCGGCGGTGCGCAGGCTCTGAGGCGGGATCTTTTTAAAGTAGCCCTCCCGGGTAAAGAACACGGTCACCGGGTAGTCCGGCACGGTTTCCTCCTCGGCGGCAGCATCCTCTTCCGGCAGGTCGTACAAAATTTCGCTGCAACGGGGCTTGCCGTATTTTTTCGCTACATCGTTCAGTTCATTGATAATGATGCGGCGGATGCGGGCAGGTTTTGCCAGCACATCGTTCAGGTCGGCAATGTCCTTTTCCAGCTGCTCGATCTCGCCGGTGCGCTTGAGGATGTATTCCCGGTTCAAATGGCGCAGCTTGATCTCTGCCACATAGTCTGCCTGCACTTCGTCAATGCCAAAGCCGATCATCAGGTTAGGCACCACCTCGGTCTCCTCCTCGGTGGTGCGGATGATATGGATGGCCTTGTCGATATCCAGCAGGATGGCGGCCAGACCCTGCAGCAGATGCAGCCGCTTTTCCTTGCCGTGCAGATCGTAGTAGGTGCGGCGGCGCACGCACTCGACACGGAAGGCCGTCCACTCCTTCAAGATCTCCCGCACGCCCATGACCCGGGGCTGACCGGACACCAGAATGTTGAAGTTACAGCTGAAGCTGTCCTCCAGCGGGGTAGCCTTGAAGAGTTTTGCCATCAGCTTGTCGGCATCCACGCCGCGCTTGAGATCCAGCGTCAGCTTCAGGCCGTTCAGGTCGGTCTCATCGCGCATATCGCTGATTTCCTTGACCTTACCGGTCTTGACCAGCTCCGCGATCTTGTCCATGATGGCCTCCACCGTGGTGGTGGGCGGGATCTGGGTGACCTCGATCATATTTTCGCCGGGCACCGCATTGTAGCGGGCGCGCACCTTTACGCTGCCGCGGCCGTTCTCGTAAATTTCACGCATCTGCGCTTCATCGTACAGAATCTGACCGCCGCCCACAAAGTCCGGGGCGGGCATGGTGGTGCCGATATCGTGGTGCTCGTCCTTCATCAGCGCCACGGTGGTGGCGCACAGCTCTGCCAGATTGAAGGAGCAGATATTGCAGGCCATGCCCACCGCGATGCCCAGCGTATTGTTTGCCAGAATGGTGGGGAAAGTGACCGGCAGCAGAGTAGGCTCAGTGGTGGTGCTGTCGTAGTTAGGCACAAAGTCCACCGTTTCTTTGTCGATATCCCGGAACAGCTCCTCGCACACGCCTTCCAGCTTTGCTTCGGTATAGCGGGCGGCAGCGCAGGACATATCCCGGCTGTACGCCTTGCCAAAGTTGCCCTTGCTGTCCACAAAGGGCACCAGCAGGCTCTCGTTGCCGCGGCCCATGCGCACCATGGTGTCGTAGATGGCGGCATCGCCGTGGGGGTTCAGGTGCATGGTGCTGCCTACGATGTTGGCGGACTTGGTGCGTGCGCCCTTGAGCAGCCCCATCTCGTACATGGTGTACAGCAGCTTGCGGTGCGCCGGCTTGAAGCCGTCGATCTCCGGCAAAGCGCGGCTGACGATGACGCTCATGGCGTAGGGCATATAGTTGGTTTCCAGCGTGCGGGTAATGGGGTCCTCCAGCACACTGCCTGCGTTTAAGATTTCAACGCCGTCGCCCAGCTGCGGGCGCACCGGCTTTAAGGTTTTCTTGGTCGATTTTTTTGCCATTGTGTTTCCTCATACTGTCCAGAGGCCGTGTTTCGGGCTTTTGGGGGAGCATTGCTGCCGCCCGCGCCCTCATCCGGCTCGTAAACTCGCCACCTTCCCCCGTCCGGGGGAAGGCTTTGGCACGGTATCGTTCTGTTTATCAGGACACGTCCAGATCATCCAGATACTCTGCGCCGTGCTGGGCGATATGCTCCTTGCGGCCTGCCAGATTGTCGCCCAGCAGGATATCAAACACCTGCGCGGTCTGCACCACATCGGTGGGCATCACTTTGATCAGGCGGCGGCTCTCCGGGTTCATGGTGGTCAGCCACATCATCTCGGGGTCGTTCTCGCCCAAGCCTTTGGAGCGCTGGATGGTATATTTTTTGTCCCCGATCTTCTCCAGAAAAGCGGCCTTTTCCGGCTCGGTATAAGCAAAATAAGTGCGGTCCTTCGTGGTGATCTCGTACAAAGGCGACTCCGCGATATATACATAGCCCTTATTGATCAGGGTGGGGGTAAGGCGGTAGAGCATGGTCAGCACAAGGGTGCGGATCTGGTAGCCGTCCACATCGGCATCGGTACAGATGACGATCTTGTTGAACCGCAGGTTTTCGAGGTTAAAGGTAGCCAGTTCCTTGTTGTGCTTGCCGCCCAGCTCCACGCCGCAGCCCATCACCTTGATAAGATCCACGATGACGTCCGACTTGAAGATGCGGGCATAATCTGCCTTCAGGCAGTTCAGAATCTTGCCGCGGATGGGCATGATGGCCTGATATTCACTGTCCCGGCTGGACTTGACCGCACCCATAGCCGAGTCGCCCTCCACGATATACAGCTCGCGGCGGGCGGCGTCCCGGGTGCGGCAGTCCACGAACTTCTGCACGCGGTTGGCCAGGTCGATCTGCGTGGAGAGCGTCTTTTTGATGCTCTGTCGCGTTTTTTCCGCGTGCTCGCGGCTCTGCTTGTTCACCAGCACCTGCTGGCAGATCTTCTGGGCTTCCTCCGGCTTTTCCAGAAAATACACTTCCAGATAATGCTTGAGGAAGTCGGTCATGGCCTGCGAGACAAATTTATTGGTGATGGCCTTTTTGGTCTGGTTCTCGTAGCTGGTGCGGGTGGAAAAGCTGGAGGACACATACACCAGACAGTCCTGCACATCCTGAAAGCTGATGGCACTCTCGCCCTTTTTATACAGATTCTTTTCCTTCAGGTACTTGTTGATCTGGTAAACAAAGGCGGTGCGCACCGCGTGCTCCGGGCTGCCGCCGTGTTCCAGCCACGAAGAGTTGTGGTAGTATTCCAGCAGCTGTACCTTATTAGAGAAACAAAAAGCCGCACTCATGCGCACCTTGTAGTCCGGCTGGTCCTCGCGGTCCCGGCCCACAGCCTCGCTCTCGCAGCCGAACACGGGGGTCAGGGTGTCCTCCCCTGCTACTTCTGCCACATAATCTGCGATGCCGTTCTGGTAGCACCAGCTTTCGTGCCACGGCTTGCCGGTGGCGGGGTCTTTTTCCTTTTCATCGGTAAAGTTGAGGGTAAGCCCGGCGTTGACCACGGCCTGACGGCGCAGCACATCCTTATAGTAGCTGCCGGGCACGTCGATATCAGTAAAAACCTCGTCGTCCGGCTTCCAGTGGATGATGCTGCCGGTGCGGCGTCCCTTGTAGGGCTCCTTTTGCAGGCCGCCCACGTTCTCACCCTTTTTAAAGTCCAGATGGTAGTGGCAGCCGTCACGGTAGATATCGGCGGTCATCCATGCCGAGGCGTACTGGGTGGCGCACAGACCCAGACCGTTCAGGCCAAGGCTGAACTCGTAGTTATCCTCGCCCTCGCCGTACTTGCCGCCCGCGTACATCTCGCAGAACAGCAGCTCCCAGTTGAAGCGTCCCTCGCCGTTGTTCCAGTCCACGGGCATACCGCGGCCAAAGTCCTCCACGATGACGCTGCCGTCCTTGCAGCGGGTCACGTTGATGGTATCGCCATGGCCATCGCGGGCTTCGTCGATAGAGTTGGACACGATCTCAAAGATCGAGTGGGCACAGCCCTCCACGCCGTCCGAGCCAAAGATGACCGCCGGGCGCTTGCGCACACGGTCGGCGCCCTTTAACGAGGTAATGCTCTCGTTGCCATATTCCTGTTTTTTTGCCATGCTGCTCCTCCCGGCCCGCCGCAGCCGTGCCGCGCAGACCGTCCTGTAATCAAAGCAAGCGCCTGCCCTTTCTATTATATAAGAAATATAACAGTATTTCTTAGGGCATAAGCGCCTGTGTTCTTTTCTTTTATTAAACCATAGGTTGTAAAACTTGTCAAATATTCTTTCTATCTTTCCCGGTGCCGCCCTCCGGCACGAAAACCGCGAAAAAAGTCGTTCTTATTTTGTGCGCAGAGCCGTCAAAAAACAAAAACTTTTCAATTTTTTCAAAAAAGTTTGCATTTACCCCTTTACAAAATCGAAATTTCAGGTATAATAATCATCGTCCGGTGCGCCTCTGTAGCTCAGTCGGTAGAGCAGGGGACTGAAAATCCCCGTGTCATTGGTTCGATTCCGATCGGAGGCACCACGTCGAGGAAACCCGTCAGGGTTTCCCAATATGCGGCCGTAGCTCATCTGGTAGAGCGCCACCTTGCCAAGGTGGAGGTAGCGAGTTCGAGCCTCGTCGGCCGCTCCATTAAGGAGCAGCATTAGTTGCTCCGGTATGGCCCGGTAGCTCAGTTGGTTAGAGCACCAGCCTGTCACGCTGGGGGTCGTCGGTTCGAGCCCGATCCGGGTCGCCACCAAGAAAGCGCAAGCTTTCACCTACTTTGAAACTTGTTTTCAGGGCATCAGAAATGATGGGTGCAAGGTAAAATGCACCGAATATGCGGCCGTAGCTCATCTGGTAGAGCGCCACCTTGCCAAGGTGGAGGTAGCGAGTTCGAGCCTCGTCGGCCGCTCCA
>CAKTGQ010000025.1 GCA_934561555.1 uncultured Faecalibacterium sp.
GTCTGGTTGGTCCAGCTGAAGTAACGCCAGATGACGGTGTAGTTGATGAAGCCCAGTGCGTTGCCGATGCCAAGGAAAGCACCAACGCCCAGCACGGGGATGCACAGCTTCAGGCGGTTTGCGTAGCTGTCCTGATCGATCTTGAGCCAGTCGGACAAGGTCAGACGAGCGGAACGGAATGCGGTATCACCGGAGGTGATGGGGCAGATAACGACACCAATCATAGCCAGTGCCACGCCAACCTTACCCATGGTCTTGAGGCAGACGTCGTAGATAGCGGCAGACTGACCAGCAGCCAGAGCCTCAGCCAGACCGACCATCTTGCCGTCGGTGATGGTGTACAGTGCGCAGCCGGCAGCAGCCCAGATCAGAGCGATGATGCCCTCGCTGACCATTGCACCGTAGAATACGAAGTGACCCTGCTTCTCACTCTTCATGCAGCGGGCCATCAAAGGCGACTGGGTGGAGTGGAAACCGGAGATAGCACCACAGGCAACGGTGATGAACATGAAGCTCCAGATAGGAGTGTTGGAGGGGTGCATATTGCTGAAGTTTGCCCAGATCTCGGGGATGGTGTAGGCGGGGTTGGTGAAGATACCGAAGATAACGCCCACGGCCATGATGATCAGGCAGATGCCGAACAGGGGGTAGATCTTACCGATGATGGCATCAATGGAGATAAAGGTTGCGATGAAGTAGTAGGCCAGAATGATGATCAGCCAGAACAGAGTGGTGGTCATCACACCGGACATACCGCCGTTCTTGCACAGGGTAACGATCAGGCCTGCGGGGCCGACTGCGAACACGGTACCGACCATGATCAGCAGCACCACAGAGAACACACGCATGATGTTCTGCATCACGGGGCCCAGATAGCGGCCGGTGACCTCGGCGATGGAAGCGCCGTCGTTGCGCTCGCTCATCATACCGGAGAAATAGTCATGTACGCCGCCGGCAAAGATGGTGCCGAAGGTGATCCACAGGAACACCACGGGACCCCACAGAGCACCCTGCAGTGCACCAAAGATGGGGCCCAGACCTGCAATGTTCAGCAGCTGGACGAGGAACAGCTTCCACTGGGGCATCACAACGTAGTCAACGCCATCGTTGATGCGCACAGCAGGAGTTTCGCGGTCGTCCGGTCCGAACGTGTTGTCCACGATCTTACCATAGACAAAGTAGCCGATGATAAGGAGCGCCAGACACAGTAAGAAACTAATCATACCAGAAACCTCCTTTTGAATTTCAGCCGCCGGCAGCTTATGCCATACTGCGGCTATGACCGATCTCTGGCTTCATGTTAACACCTTTTTCATAATTGTGTTAATATTTTTTAGGTATAGTTCCTATATCAAAAAGTATATGACCGTTTATTTTATTTGTTTGCGCAAACTTGCATTTTGCAGCGCTGGTACGTTTAAATTTATTTTGTTGTTTCTCAAAACTTCTCTCCCGGGAACGGTCAAAGCCACCCCCGCCAAACTTTGCGCCGCCTTTTTGTGCACTTTGCTTAATCGTTTACGATTTTCTCCCCAAAACGTGGGATTTGGGACGAAAAGAAGGGAAATCCGCCCTCTCAGGCGCTCCCGCGCCAGATTCCCCCTTTTGTCACCTGCGGTGACATCTTCCCCCGGAGCGGGGGAAGTCTTTCCTCTCAGGGAGAGCCAAGCCGTAAGACTTGTTGCTAAAGCTTTAGGAGCAATGAGAAAGCTTCCGGCAGTGCTCTTGCCTCTCCCTTTGGGAGAGGTGGCATCGCGCAGCGATGACGGAGAGGGCGCACGCCGTTAAACCTGTTGCTAAAGCTTTAGGAGCAATGAGAGAGTTTCCGGGCGCGCCAGAGGCTCCCTCTTAGAGGGAGCTGGCAAAGCCGTCAGGCTTTGACTGAGGGAGTTCGTTCCAAAACCCCACCCGTGAAAAAGGGGTACAGAAACGCCCGCAGGCGTTTCTGTACCCCGAAATTTAAAATAATTCTTCCGCTATTGATGCCCAGAGCAACGCGGCGCGCATTTCAAATCTTCTTCCACCCGCTGTCCTTGATGGTAGCATCCGCCTGCTTGTGCAGCAGTTGCACAAACAGCTGCTCCTCCGGCTGCAGGGGTTCCCGCTCCGGGTACACCAGCACGTCCCGCATCTGCTGCTTTTGCGCCGGGCAGTTATGCAGCGCCAGATGGTACTGCTCCAGCGCGCGCTGCGGCATGGGGGACGACCACATATAGGCCGTGGGCAGGTTCTGCAGAATGGAAAACTGGCTGCACCGCTCGTACACATGGATGCGGCGGTTGGGGTTCACCTCCCAGCGGGAAGCGGTGCTCTCCTCCCCGGGCAGATGGGTATCGCCGTGCAGCACCTCGATGTAATCGTTCAGCTCGTCAAGGTTCTGCACCTGCCGCCGCGCCAGCGGGCTGTCCTGACTGGTAAGCAGCAGGTAGGAAAACTCCATGATGGGCTCCTGCCGCAGGCCGTGGCGCTGGCAGTAGCGGCGGTAGTAGTCCTCGTCCTCTGCGGCGTAGCGCAGCAGCGCCATGTGGTAGCCCTGCCGCAGCACAAAGTCCAAGGCTTCAATCGCACCGCTCTCCCGGATATGCACCCGCAGCTGCTCGCTGCGGGCAGCCTGCTGCAAAAAGTCCACCGCCGCATAGGAGGCGTAGGTGGCATGGGTCAGCACCACCCGCAGCTCGGCGCAGCTGCGCTGCTGGTGCGCCTCCTGCTCCAGCTCATCCACCTGCTGCAGCACCCGCTGCGCCTGCCGGATGAACCGCTTGCCCTGCTCGGTAGGGATCATGCCTGTGGAGGAGCGCTCGAAAATGCGCAGCCCATATTCCTCTTCCAAGTTCTTCAGCGCCTTGCTGACATTGGGCTGCGCCGCGTACAGCTGCTTTGCCGCCGCCGACACCGACCCCCATTTCATGATGGCTACCAGATATCGCAGTTCCGTAATATTCATGAACCCCTCCGCGTGGTTTGCAGTCGTAACCGTATTGTAACAATTTCCCCGCGCCACTGTCAAGCGGGGGAGGATAAACCCTCTCAGTCATCGCTACGCGATGCCAGCTCCCCCGAAAGGGGGAGCTTTATTCGCACTGACCGAAAGATGGCAAAAAGCTCCCCCTTCGGGGGAGCTGGCACGCCGTCAGGCGTGACTGAGAGGGTTACGTTCCCCCTTGCACCAGAGCCCCCGGGTGCTATATAATAAGGAAAAACACAAAGGAGGGGCTGTACCATGCCGGAATACCACGTGCTGCGCATTGACGAGCAGCTGTACGGCTGCGAGGAGCTGCCCGCCGGGCAGCCGGTGCTGTGCGATGTGACCCTGACCGACGCCGCCGGAAGTGCCCGCACCCTGCCCTACCCGGACAAGGAACTGACCCGTCTGGGCATCGACGAGGGAGACACCGTCTGTCTGCTGCCGGACGGCACCCTGCACAAGCTGTAAGGAGTAATTTTATGCATAATATCTATTTCACCCGCCACGGCGAGACGGTATGGAACGTGGAAAACAAGATCTGCGGCATGACCGACAGCCCGCTGACTGCCCACGGACAGGAGCAGGCGCGGCAGCTGGGCGAGCTTGTCCGGGACAGCGGCCTGCACATTGACGAAATTTTGTACTCTCCCCTTTCCCGCGCCGCCGACACCGCAAAGGCCATTGCCGCCGCTACCGGTCTGCCCGCCCGCTGCGAGCCACGCCTGCGGGAGCAGTGCTTCGGCAAATACGAGGGCACGCCCCGGGACGGTGCGGAGTTCCGCCTTTCCAAGACCCACTTTGCCGACCGCTATGTGGGCGGCGAAAGCATGATGCAGCTGGCGCAGCGCATCTACAACCTGCTGGACGAGCTGAAAGCCGACACCGGCAAGACCTACCTGCTGGTGGCGCACAACGGCATCGCCCGGGTGGTGCACTCCTATTTTTACGACATGACCAACGAGGAATACGCCGCTGCGGGCATCAAAAACTGCCAGCTGGTGGAATACACCTTTGAATAAACAAGAAAGTCGCCGGACTCCGGCGGCTTTTCTTGTTATGGCGCATCAAGCATGACGGTAATGGAATTTCTGGTCTTTTGTCACGAACATATACACGGTCACTGCCAGCGTGGCCAGCTCGGCGGCGGTGACTGCCAGCCACACGCCGTCAAGACCCCAGAGAGCGGGCAGGAGGAGCAGTGCGGCCATCTGGAACAGAAACGTGCGCAGAAAGGAGATGAGGGCGCTTGTCACGCCGTCGCCCAGCGCCGTGAAGAAGGAGGACGCATAGATGTTGAAGCCTTTGATGAGGAAGCACAGCGCATACAGCCGGAAGGCGCGGCTGGTCAGCGCCAGCAGCTGGGCATCGTAGCCCACAAAGATGCGCGCCACATAGGGAATGATCACCATGGACGCCGCCGTCATGGTCACAGACACCACAGCAATCAGGCGCAGGCTCTTCTGGTACAGGTTGTGCACCTCGGCACGGTTGCGCGCACCGTAATGGAAGCTGACGATGGGCGCGCTGCCCACCGCATAGCCCACGAACACCGCCACGAACAGGAAGGCGGCGTACATGATGACGCCGTAAGCCGCCACGCCGTCTTCCCCAATCAGCCGCAGCAGCTGGAAGTTATACAGGATATTGACCAGCGACATGGAAAGGCTTGTCATCAGCTCAGAAGAGCCGTTGATGCAGGCATCCCACAGCACGCGTCCATAAAACTGCGTTCTGCACAGGTGCAGACAGCTGGTGTTGTGGTGGTCGATAAAATAAAACACCGGCAGCACGCCGCCCACCAGCTGGCTGATGAGGGTGGCAAGGGCAGCGCCCTCCACGCCCCAGTGCAGCATGCCCACCATTACCACGTCCAGCACCATGTTGGTGCAGCCTGCACCTACGGTGAACCAGAAGCCCAGATGCGGCTTTTCGGCGGTGACGAAAAAGCTTTGGAACAGATTCTGCAAAGCGAAGCCCGGCAGCGCCAGCATCAGGATGCGCCCGTAGCGCACGGCGTAATCCAGCAGCTCACCCTTTGCGCCCAGCAGCACGGCGACCGGCCGCAGGAACAGGATGCCCAGCACGGACAGCACACCGGCCGAGATAAGCGCTGCCCACATAAACATGGAAAAATAGCGGTCGGCTTTTTTCCGGTCGCCCTCGCCCAGCGTGATGCCTACGATGGCGCTGCCGCCGGTGCCCAGCATAAAGCCGACAGTGCCCAGCATCTGCGGCAGCGGCATGATGAGGTTGATCGCCGCAAAGGCCGTTTTGCCCACAAAGTTGGAGACGCACAGCCCGTCCACGATGCCGTAAATGGAGGTGAACAGCATGGTGCCGATGCAGGGCAGCACGAACCGCAGCAGGCGGGAATAGTTGAAATGATCGGACAATTGGATGGTTTTCTTTGGCATAGATCCTCCTTTTCTGAGATCCGTATATGCAAAAAGGCCGGATAAGAACCACCGTTCCGGTGCATTCCCTCTTCTGCTGCGGCACTACGGTGCCCACAGCCTCCGGGAAGCACGAACGATGACATCTTATCCGGCCTTTCAATTACGTTGAAACAGCCCTCCGATGAGCGAAAAACAGTATAACAAAGTTTATTTTTTATGTCAAGCTCCGTTTTGCATCACTCTGCTGCAAAGTGTAAAACACGAAAAAAGAGAACACCCACTGCGAATGCGGCGGGTGTTCTCTTTTGAGCAAGGGTGGGGTGACGATTCCCACATCTCCTAACAATGGGCGACGGCTGCCTGTTCCGTCCTCCGTTGCTTATTTTTATTATAGCATAAAGTGTGTGCCGTTCAAGTTTCTTCATGCTCTGCCGCAAGGCGGACAAAGGGCGCGATGGCGTTGGCATCGCCGTGGCGGACGATGGAGTAGGTGATATCGCAGTAGGGCTGGATGGCGGTGCTCTTTTCCACGGTGGAGATGAGCAGCACCTGCAATTGCAGGCGGCGGAACAGCTCCATCATGGGGCGGATGCGGTCGCTGGTCATTTTGCTGAAGGCTTCGTCCAGCAGCACCAGCCGGATGCTGTTCTCGCTCTTCTGGTAAATTTGCAGAAGGCTGGCGCAGATGGCCACATAGAAGGGTGCCTGATTCTCGCCGCCAGAGGAATCGCGGCTGACGCGGGACAGATACGCCTGCTGCCCGGTGACCTGATTGGTCACCTTGATATCGTAATCCAGATAGGTGCGGTAGTCCACATAGTCCGAAAGGGTGGCACCGGCGGCGGTGCGTCCCTCCTGCCGGGCGCGGGTGTTCTCGTCCACGTCCGCCATGATCTTTTCCATCAGTTCGTCCACCTGACGCTCGTAGGCGGGATCGGCGGTGGCGGCAAGGTTGTCCAAGGAGTCGCCCTCGGTCATCTGCTGGTTGCCCTTATCCACAATGACCTGATAGAACGCCGCCAGCTGCGGGTCGCGGCTGGGTTCCAGCTCAAAGCGGTAGACTTCCTCGCCGTAGGTCAGCTGCTCCATGACCTTGTTCAGCTCCCGGAACTGCCGCCGGGCGTTGAAGATATCGTCCTTCATGCGGAACAGGATATCCTTGCGGAAGCGGTCCTTGCAGTCCCGCTGCGCCTGCTCCAGGCGGGCGGCGTAGCGCTCCAAATCGATGCGCACAAGGCTCTCGTGCTGGGCGCGGTACTGTTCCAGCCCGGCAAGCCCCAAGGGATAATCGCAGACATAGCGCTGGTTGTAGGCCTTCTGCGCCGGTTCCAGCGTGCTGTTCAGGTAGACAGTCAGGGCATCGTCCAGCTTGGCCTGTGCCTTTTCGGCGGCCTGCGCGGCAGCGCGGGGAGACTTGTCCGGCCCGGTGAGCGCCTGCTGACGGCTGCGGGAGAGCGGTTCCACCAGCGGGTGAGCGGCAAAGAAGCTCTCTGCGGCCTGTGCGCTCTTTTCGGCGGTGTCCACCGCCTTTTGCTGCTCCGCCTCGCAGGAGGAGATCTGTTTTTCGCACACGCGCAGGTCGCCGCCGGTCTGCTCCACGGCGGTGCGGGCGGCTTCCCATGCGGCTTCGCGGACCTCTTCCTCTTTATACAGCTGCTGCAGCAGGGGGTTCTCGCGGCACTCGGCCAGCTTTGCCGCCTGTTCCTCCACCGCCGCGCGGGCGGCGGTCAGGGCGGCGCGGGCGTCCCACAAAGCGGCAAGCTCTTCCAGCGTGGTGCCGCGCAAAAGGGTCTGGTACTGGCTGTAGGCAGCTTTCAGGTTCTGCTCTGCCTGTGCGGCGGCGCGTACCTCCTCGGCAAGGGCGTTCATCTCCCCTGCCAGTGCCCCGGCGCGGGCGCGGCGGGCCTCCAAGCCGATATAGCGCTGCGGGGCGCGCAGACGCTCCAAACGGAAGGGGTGGTGGCGCAGAAGGTCCCGGGTGGCGCTGTCGGGGTAGTTTTCCAGCGTGTCGGGGGTGTCGCAGCAGACGATGCGGCGCAGAATGGTGTCGGCGTACTGCGCCGCCAGCGGGTTTTCGCTGGTGACCTGTGCCGCCAGACTGTCGGCGGGGGCGGTGTCGGCGCGGCGGTTGGCCTTGCGCAGACCCGGGGTGTCCAGCAGGCTGATGGGCCCCACTTTGTCCTTCAGCGCCACAAAGGCGCTTTTGGCAGCGGCGTAGTGGGCGGGCGGCACAAGGATATCGAACCGGCGGTCACCCAGACAGGCTTCCACGCAGTCCTGCCAGCTCTCGTCCTCCACATTCAGCAGCTCGCAGAAGATGCGGGCGTCCGGCTCCATGCCCCGGCTCTTCAGCTCGGCGTTCACGGCGTCCCGCACCCGGGTGGCGGCATCGCCGTGGGGGTACACCCACTTGCCGCCGGATACGGCGTCCAGCTCGGCGCGCTTCTCGGTCTGCTGCCGCTGCAAGGCGGCGGTGTGCTGCCGGGCGGCAAAATAGGCTTCTTCCAGCGGCTTTTCCTGTGCGGTCAGCCAGTCGGTCAGGGCGGGCAGGGTGTCCGGGGTCAGGTCTGCCATCTTCTGCCCGGCAGCAAAGCCGCTGCGGCGCAGCACCGCCAGCAGATTACCGGTCTTTTCGGCGGCTTTTTCGGCGGTGTCCGCCTTGCGGGCGGCGGCATCCAGTGCGGTCTGCCGGTGCGCCAGCTCCTCGCTGAGGGCGTCCAGTGCGCGTCCCTCGCCGCTGGCACCGGCGGCGCTGTGGGCGGTCAGGTAGGCGCGGCGGGCTTCCGCTTCGGCGGTCTTGGCTTCGGCGTAGCGGGTGCGCAGCGTCTCCTGCTGGCGGCGTCCGGCTTCCACCCGCTCCTGCCAGACAGCCTTTTCCCCGGCATCGGCAGCGGCGCGCGCCAGCAGGGCGGCGCCCCGGTTCACAAGGGCTTCGGTCTGCTTTTCGGTGGCTTCGCGGCCAAAGCGGACGATCTCGTCCAGCGCGTCGGCGCGGGTCTGGGCTTCCGCCAGCACGGCGTGCAGGTTTTCCAGCTCCAAGCGGTCGCCCTGCAAGGCTTCCAAGTCCAGCTCCGGCTGGGGCAGGATATATTGGTACAGAAACTCCCGGAAATTCGGGATCTCGTCCATGCTGGTGCCCATCTGGAACACCTCGTTGAACTTCTTGCCCAGCGGGCTGGCTGCGCGTCCGATGCCCAGTGCGCGGCATATTCTATCCCGCGCCTCACTGGGGCTGCGGGTGTAGGAGAGCCGTCCCTCGGCGGGCTTGAAGTCCTCCTTGGCGCTGGGCGCACCGGTGCGCGGGTCGATAAAGGGCAGCTGTTCCAGCGTGATGCCGTCCTCCGAGATATACCACGTCTGGTCGCCGGGGTGCAGCTCCTGCATGGGGCCTTCGGACTCCACCCGCACCGCGATGACAAAGCTGGTGTGCTTGACGCTGTCCCAGAACTCTGCCCCGATATACGCCACGGTATGTCCCGGGCGGCGGTAGGCGTTTTCGCCGCGCTGCTTTGCGTGGACAGAGCCTTGCAGGGTGCGGCCGCTCTTTTTGTTGCCCAGCGCATTGAAGTTGCGGTTGGTGGTCAGACAGTAGCGGATGGCGTCCAGAATGGTGGTCTTGCCCACGGCGTTCACGCCGATCATATAGGTCAGGCGGGCGCAGTCGAAGGTGGTATTTTCAAAGTTGTGCCAGTTGATAAGTTTCAGGCGCTTGAGTTCGATCATGCTTCCACCTCCCCTGCTTCGGTGTCTGCGCCCTCCGGGCGCTCGTACAGGCCAAGTTCGGTGCGGGTGCGGGCGCTCTCGGCGGCGGCATCCGCAAGGTCGGCATCCGGCAGCGCCAGCAGCACCGTGGGAAACACCTCGATGCGGCTGTCCAGCCCGGAAAGCCGCCCCACCGGACGCGCCAGATTGTACCGGCGCAGGGTGCGCATGAGCTTTTCCAGCGTTTGCTGGTCCAGCTTGCGGGGCAGGTTCATCTTTTGCAATTCGGCCTGCACTTCTTCCACGGTCACCAGTACCTCGTCCGCGCTGGCGGCAAGGCTTTCCCGCTTTTGCAGGTACAAAAGCCGCAGCACCAGCAGCAGAATGCTCTCGTACTTGAGCAGCCGTGCCTGACTGCCCTCGTGCTCGTTGACCAGCGCCGCCGCCTGCATGGGCGCGGGGTACAAAAGCACCGCGTAGCCCAGCGGTTTGAACACCGCGCGCACCTCGTTGAGGTGATCCTGAATATACAGATATTTTGCCCGCTGTTCCTCTACGCAGCCCAGCACAAAGCAGTGGTTGAGCAGATAGTTTGCGGTCTCTTCCAGCAGATCAATGGTTGCCATCCGTGTTTACCTCCTTGCGGCGGGTCAGGACAAAATCCTGAAACCGGAAGCCGCCGCGCTCCACCCAGTTTCCGGTCAGGGTGATCTCATACTCCCGGTGCGGCGACTGGGAATAGGTGTGCAAGCCGATGATGCCTGTAAAGTCGTTCGGGTATTCCTCCACAAGGGTGGAGGCGTTCACCTGCGGGCGGGCAGCCAGCGCCTGCTGCGCCAGCAGCGCCACGTTTTCCTCGGTGACGGCAAGGCGGGCGTAGTCCAGCAGCAGCTGCTGCTCCTGCCGCAGCCGTTCGGGGTCCAGAGGTTCGGTGCGCACCGGGGCAAGGGGTGCTTCGGTGCGGGGCGCGGCGGGGGGATACAGCGGCTTTGCGCCGAACACTGCCGCCGGGTACAGGTGCAGCCGCGCCGCCACCGGGCCGTCGTCCACTTCAAACAGCTGCTCCGGGCTGCGGATGTCCTCCGCATAGCGGCGCAGCAGGGCGGTGACGCTGCCCTGTGCCGAGCGGTCGCTCAGCAGCAAAAACTGTGCCCGCTGCACCGCCCGCTTGCGGTAGCGGATGTGGCTGGCGTCAATTTCCTTCATCAGGGTGCTCATCTCTTCCAGCGCGTCCCGCTGCTGCTGGATAAGGGCACGCACCCGGGGTGCAGCCTCGCCGGGGGCGCAGCGCTCCACCCGGGCGTAATCCAGCGCCAGCCGGGGCAGCTGGTTCTGCTCGCAGTCGTCCAGCTCTTCTTCCAGATAGGCGCGGTAATTGAACAGGTTATCGCTGGTTTTAAAGCGGTGATAGGCCGCTGCCACGACTTTTTCTTCGTACTGGTCGAACAGCTCCAGCACCTCCTGCGGGGTGCGGTTATGGGTCAGGCGGTCGATATAATGCCCGATGGAAGCATTGAGGGCGCGCAGAGACTTGTTCAACGTCTCAAGGTCTGCCGCCACCTCCCGCAGCACGTTCTCGTAGGGGCTTTTTTCCTGCCCGATGCTGCCCAGCAGCTGCCACGCCTTATACAGCTTGCCGGTGTAGGTGACCACCCGGGGGTTCAGTATCTCTTCCAGCGCGTCCAGCAGCGGGGTAACCTCCGGAATAAAGGCAAGGGTGGGCTCCGTCTCGTAACTGCCGGGCTGCTCTTCCAGCCAGCCGGTGCGGCGCAGACGCAGCAAAAAGCCCACCGCCAGCGTGTGGGGGTCGCGGGTAGGCTGCTCGTCCTCATCGCCCGCGCCGTCGGCATCCAGTGCCAGCGGCTTTGCCAGCGCGGCAAAATAATCCTCGGCGCGGGAGACGGCTTCGGCGCGGGAAATGCTGTAATCTGCCGTATGGCGGCACTCCTCCCAGAGCAGCAGCAAAAGCTCTGCATAAAACGCCCGGTTAGGCCCCGCCAGCGGGCGGAACAGCCGTGGGCTGACCAGTTCAAACAGCTGCATGGAAACGTCCTTTCTGTCTTGGTTCGATACCCTTTTATTGTACCACAGCGGGCGGGGTTTGTCACAAAAAGGCACAAAAAAGCCCCGGAGGGCGGGTGCTCTCCGGGGAAGAAAGGACTGACTATTCTTTTATTTGTTGTAAGCGAGGTTCTTGACCTGAATTGCGATTGCAGCATAGCTGCCCTTCTCGTTGGTTCTGACAACGACAGCGGCCTTTGCCCACTCGGTATCGAGCTTCACGCTATTGTTGCTGGCGTCGATCTTGCCAAGCTTTTCAGTGATCAAATTGACAAAACCTGCCACGAGACCTGCGGTCTTATAGTCTGCCGACAGGGTAACAGTCACAAACTGCTCTGCAGGGTCGATGCCCTTGACATCAAAATCAACAGCGAGAATACCAAATGCACTGGTTTCAGCCTTGATTCGTGCATCCAGCAGTTCTGCGGTCTCTTTATAGAGCTTGCTGTCATTCTTGACCTTGCCGTCATTATCACACAGAGCCGTAGCCTGAGTCTTTCGACCGAGCTGCTTCCGAATTGCTTCTTCCTTCTCTGTGTCCGCAGCAGTGCCGCCGCCGGTACAGGCGGTGAGCATCACCATAGCCATCACACCTGCCAGCAGCAGAGCGACGATCTTTGACAGTTTCTTCATAAGGGTATCCCTCCAATCAGCTTGTTTGTGGTTATGTTTCTTTTTTCTTGAAAGGCTTTCGCAACCATCGTTGCCTTTCTGTCCTGATTATATCCGACCAGTGACGGTTTTGTCAATCGTAATAATAGCTAAACTTCCTGAAGCGGTTTCGTGAAAAAGGATGAAAACAAGCGGGATTTGTTGCAGTTCTGATATGTTCCGGGGGTAGTTTTGTCGACAGTCTACGGAATCTTGTTTTCCCTGCCCCGGCGGCGCGTTTTTGCCGGGGTGCGGATTTACTTAAATTTGGACATATGTTGTGTTAGGGGTGTGAACTCCTTTTTTGAGGGGCACCCCCTCAGTCAAGCCCTGTCGGGCTTGCCAGCTCCCCCAAGGGGACGCCTTTTGGCAATGTCGCAAAGTTTCCCGCCACCGCTGAAGCCGTCCCCTTGGGGAAGGTGGCTGCGACCGGCGGGAGCAGACGGAAGGGGTATTTTCCCCCATTATTTTGCCTTTTTACACATTTTCACCACGTTTTGGTGGTAAAATCATGTCCGAATTGAAACGAACTCGGAGGAAGTACCCATGCAACACTGTCCCGCCCGCGCGGCACAGCGGCTGGCGGCGGCAGTTCTGGCGCTGGTTTTGCTGCTGTGCGCCTTTTTGCCCCGTGCCCATGCCGCTGAGCTGAAGGAGAAAAACGGCATCCGGCTGCTCAGCTTCGACACCAGCCACATTCTTTCCATCGGCAACCAGACCTCCGGCAAGTGCAGCCTGTACGCGCTGCGCTACGCCCGCACCATTCTGGACGGCAAGGTGTGCTCCGGCAGCGGGATGTGGTCGAACGGCGCGGTGTGGTCGGCTGCGGGCTACACGGGGTACTCCGGCACCCGCGCCGAGTGCCTGAAAAAGCTGTACAGCGAGCTTTCCGCCGGGCGTCCGGTGATCGTGCACCTGAAAAACACCACGGTCAGCGGGGTAAAGCGCCACTCGAACCGCACCTCTACTTATGAATACCACCTAACCGGCTCCGGCTGGGACGAGGTGAACTACCCCCACATTGCCACCAGCAGCACCTACGGGCACTGGGTGTGCGTGGCGGGCATCTCCCCCACCGCCGACCCGGAAAACCTGACCGAGAGCGATTTCTACGCCCTCGACCCCGCCCGGGTAACGGCAAACGGACGGCTTGCCGTCACCCGCCTGCTGGACGATACCCTGTGGGTGGAGAACTCCCCCCTCAAGGTGCTGGGGTAAAAGTATAATATGATAGAAACAGAACGCCTGACACCGCAGTGTCAGGCGTTCTGTTTCTATTCAGTTCCTTAATACCCCTTCACCGAGAAGCCGCGCTCCCACGGGTCGGGCGGGATGTCCTTTTGGCGGATGCCGGTGATCTGGATATAATCGCTTTTCTGGATCATGGCGAACAGGGAGAGAAATTTGTCCGGGTCGCCCTGCACTTCCAGCGTCACGCTGCCGTCGTCCTCGTTCTGCGCCCAGCCGGTCAGGTCAAGCGCCTGCGCGGCGTACCGCGCCCGGTAGCGGAATCCTACCCCCTGCACCTGTCCGGTGATGGTGTAGCGCCGCCGCACCGTGCCCTCCGGCAGTGCGGGCGGGGTGCGGTCCTTTTTGGAAAGAAAATCAAACACGGCAGTGTCCCTTTACAGTTCCTGATAGGCGGTCATCAAGGCGGGGATGAACTGCTTTTTGCGGCTCACCACGCCCGGCAGCGTCCAGCTGGCATCGGCGTCGGGCTGGGTCTCGAAACCATCCGTCAGCACCTCGGCGGCGTAGCGCCCGTTGCATATAACCACGCTCTCCTCCTTGGGCACGTCGGTTAGCAGCATGTAGATATCTTCCACGTTCTGCTTGTTGCGTGCTTCCTCGAGATACGGCTTCAGCAGCGCCTCGGCGGCGGTCAGGTTCTTGCGGGTCATGTAGCTGCCCTGCGCCACGCCAAAGCGGATATCGCCGCACATGAACACCTTGAAGTCCTGCAAAAAGACCTCTTCGGCGGTCTTGCCGTCCAGCTTTTCGCCGGCTTCAAACATCTCGTTGGCAAACTCGTTGATGTCCACCCCGGCAATCTTTGCCAGACGGTTGGCGGCGTTCACATCGATGGGGGTGCAGGTGGGGCTGCGGAACACCAGCGTATCCGACAGGATGGCAGCCAGCAGCAGACCGGCGGTCTTTTGCGGGATGGTCACGCCGTTTTCATCGTACATCTGGGTGACAATGGTGGCGGTGCAGCCCACCGGCTGGTTGCGGAAGTACACCGGGCCGCTGGTCTCCAGACTGCCGATGCGGTGGTGGTCGATGATCTCCAGGATCTCGGCCTGATCAAAGCCCTCCACCGCCTGTGTGGCCTCGTTGTGATCCACCAGAATGATGCGGCGCTTGCGCAGGTTGATGATATTGCGGCGGCTGATCATGCCGCAATACTTGCCGTCTGCGTCCAGAATGGGGAAATACCGGTGGCGCACCTTTGCCATCACGCGGGTGACGTCTGCCACCGGGGTGACGAGGGTGAATTTAATGATATCGTCCCGGGTCATGTAATAGGAGATGGGCGCGCACTGGCTGATGAGCTTTGCCGCCGCGTAGGTATCGCAGGGGGCGCTCATGATGGCTACGCCGGTCTCGGCGGCGATATGCTGGATGGTGCGGCCCACCTTTGCGCCGTTGCAGATGATGATAAGAGAAGCTTCCTTCTCGATGGCGCACAGCTGGCTTTCGTAGCGGTTGGTCAGGATGACGATATCACCTTTTTCCATGTTGCTTTCCAGCATTTCCGGGGTGGCGGTGCCAATGCGGATGTGACCGGTGGTGCACACCGCGTCCTCGCTGCCCACCACCATGGTGGCGCCCAGCGTTTCCAGAATATTGCGGTAGCTGGTGCGGCTCTTGGCAAGGATGCCGGTGTCGAACAGGTCCATGTTGGCGGTGGCGATATCCTTCACCGTGATGAGGCCCTGCAATTCGTTCTCCTCGCTGGTCACGGGGAGGGTGTCGATCTTCTGGTCGCGCATGATCTCCCACGCCTTGCGCAGGCTGGTAGAGCCGGGGATGCCGGGCATCTGACGGTAATCCACGTCCCGGATCTTCGGGTTGACGTCGGTGCACATCCGGGGCGGCGTGACCCCGAATTTTTTCAGCACAAATTCGGTTTCCTGATTCATCTTGCCCGCACGCCGGGCTTCGCAGACCAGATCGCTGGTCTTATTTTTCAGCTCTGCATAGGCAATGGCAGAGCAGATGGAGTCGGTGTCCGGGTTGCGATGCCCGATAACAACGACCTTGTGGGCAGTTTGCTGCATAGTTTACCCCCTTATGGGTCCTCAACTTCTTATCATATATCGTATCATTTACCAAACAGCGCCCCTCTCCTGCACAGCGGGGCGGGCTGCAACCTTATTTTAACACAACTGCGCCCGGGGGTAAAGGGCGCTGAGTGCGGCGGGCTGTTGCTTTTTGACGCTTTCTTGTATACAACCCCTTGCATTTCGACAGCATCCGCTGTATGATAATAGTATTCGAGCTTTTTTATCATTTGCAACGGAGGGCCGCATGAAATCGTCCAAGTTTACATCCACTCCCCTGTTTCCACGGCAGGCGCTGGTGGCGCTGCTGCTGCCGCTGATCGCGGAGCAGGCGTTAAGCGTGACCATTGGTCTGGCGGATACCTTAATGGTATCCTCGGTGGGCGAAGCCGCCGTGTCCGGCGTGAGCCTTGTGGACAGCTTCAACACCCTGATGATCCAGATCATGAGCGCGCTGGCGACCGGCGGCGCGGTGGTCACCAGCCAGTACATCGGCCATCAGGAGCCCAAAAACGCCAAGGCAGCGGCGGCGCAAATTTTATTCGTGCTGTCCAGCTTCAGCGTGCTGGTGGCGGCGGTGGTCATCGGCGGGCGGCACGCCATCCTGCGGGGCATCTTCGGCTCTATTGACGCGGACGTGATGCACTACGCCGAGACCTATTTTCTGCTTTCGGCGCTGAGCTACCCCTTCATCGGCCTGTACAACGCCGGTGCGGCGCTGTTCCGGGCGCAGGGCAACAGCAAGATCAGTATGCTGTCCAGCCTGGTGATGAACGTGGTGAACATCGGCGGCAACGCAGTGCTGATCTACGGCTTCGGCATGGGGGTCATGGGCGCGGCGCTGGCAAGCCTTGTGTCCCGCGCCATTGCCTGCGCGGTGGTGCTGTATCTGCTGCAAAAGCCGGGCTGCGCCCTGCGGGTGGACAGCCTGCGGGCGATGGCGCCGAATGGTGGGCTGATCCGGCGCATTTTGCGGGTGGGCATCCCTGCCGGCATCGAGAACGGCATGTTCCAGATCGGCAAGCTGTCGGTGTCCAGCCTGACCTCCACCCTTGGCACGGCAGCCATTGCCGCCAACGCGGTGGCCAATACCACCACTACCTTTTTGAACGTTCCCGCCAACGCCGTGGGCATGGCTGCCCTGACCGTGGTAGGCCAGTGTCTGGGCGCGGGCGAAAAGGAACAGGCGGTGTACTACTCCCGCCGCCTGATGCTGACCGCCTACTGCGGCGCGTGGGTGATGAACCTTTCCGCCTTCTTCTTCGCCAACCGGTTCGCGGTGTCCCTGTTCAATCTCTCACCGGAGGCACAGGCCATGGCGCTGGACATCATGGTGTGGTTCAACATCGTTTCCCTGTTCGTGTGGCCGTCCAGCTTTACCCTGCCCAACATCCTGCGCGCCGCCGGTGACGCCCGGTTTACCATGACCGTGAGCATCGTGTCCATGTGGGCGTTCCGGGTGGGCTTCTGCTATCTGGTGGTGCTGTGCTTCGGCGGCGGGCTGCTGAGCATCTGGATGGGGATGTATCTGGACTGGGTGTTCCGCTCGCTGTGCTTCTATCTGCGCTTCCGCCGGGGCAGCTGGCTGGAGCAGAGTGTGATCTGATTTTTTGGCATCCACCCCTTTGCCGGTCTGTGAAAGACCGGTGAAAATGGGGCGGATGCCTTTTCTTTTTGCAGGAAACCGCCGCTTTGATTCGTATTATCAACAGAAGATTGCTGGTATTTTTTACAGGTTCCACAAATTATTTTTTTAGCACTTGACAAAGTTTTCACCTTTCGTTCTTGCAATCTTCATCGTTCGGGCGTATAATTTCTCAATGCTATCAAGTTCTGCTCTTCTGCAAAAGGAGGCTATTTTATGAAACGCAGCTGGCTTGCGCGCCACCCGGTCGGGTTCATGGCGCTGTATACTATATTTTATCTGTCCGTCTTTCACCATCTGGAGGCAAACGTCCCCCTGCGCAGCATTCTGGTGCACTGCCGTCTGGACGATGTGATCCCCTTCTGCAAATACGCGGTGATCCCCTACTTTGCATGGTTTGTGTGGATCCCCTTCACCCTGTTCTATCTGCTGTGGAAAGCCCCGCGTGAGGACTTCTGGCGGCTGTGCCTGCCGCTGTTCTCCGGCATGACCATTGCACTGGCGTGCTACGCGGTGCTGCCTACGGCGCTGGACCTGCGCCCCTACTGGGTGCCGGGCAGCGACATCTTTGCCCGGGTGGTGCGCTTTTTGTACCGCACCGACACTGCCACCAACGTCTGCCCGTCCATCCATGTGTTCAACTCGGTAACGCTGCTGCTGGCGTACTACCGCAGCCATATCTTTGAGGTGCCCCGCCGCCGCTGGATGCGTCCCGCAGCCGCTGTGCTGTGCGTTTCCATCGTCTGCTCCACCGTGCTGCTCAAGCAGCACAGCTGCATCGATGTGGCGCTGGGTGCACTGCTGGCGCTGGCGCTGGACAGCGCCTTTACCGCCGCCGAGCGCAGCCAGCTGCCGCAGGTGCGGAGAGCATAAAACTTTTTATAATTTGTGGCTCAGAAGCGCCTGCGGGTGTTTCTGAGCCACTTTTTCACAGTTGGGGTCGTAACGGCAAACGGCAGTTGCAGCGCCGCTTTCTACGAAAGCGCGGCGCTGCGGGAAAACGTCCTCGCCCTCTCAGGCGCTCCCGCGCCAGCTCTCCCAAAGGGAGAGCCAAGCCGTAAGGCTCATTGCTAAAGTTTTAAGTGTAATGAGAAAGTTTCCGGCAGTGCTCTTGCCTCTCCCTTTGGGAGAGGTGGCATCGCGCAGCGATGACGGAGAGGGCGCACGCTGCTAGCCCTGTCGCTAAAATTTCAAACGTAACAAGAAACTTTACCGTTATGCCAAAAGCTCCCCCTTTCGGGGGAGCTGGCATCGCGCAGCGATGACTGAGAGGGTTCTTTTCAGAACAGCCCCTCGGGCAGGCAGATATCCTGCTTGGGGACTTTCGTCCACGCAAAGTCCGGCACAAGGCTTTCCGGGGTGCGGGGGGCTGGCTCCGGCTGCAGGCCGTAGGCATACGCCAGCTTGCCGATGATCTCCGGGGCGGTGTATTTTGCCCGCAGGTTTTCAAGGCTCTGGTCGCCGTCCCGCTTGGACAGCCGCCGCCCGTCCGCTGCCAGCAGCAGCGGGCAGTGGGCAAAGCGGGGCGGCTGCAAGCCCAGCAGCCGGTACAGGTACAGCTGCCGCGCCGTGGAGGAAAGCAGGTCTGCCCCGCGCACCACCTCGGTGACACCCATGCGGGCATCGTCCACCACCACCGCCAGCTGATAGGCAAACACCCCGTCTGCCCGGCGCAGATAGAAATCGCCGCAGTCCCGCAGCAGATTTTCGGTATGCGTACCCATGCAGCCGTCCGTGAAGGTGATGGCCTCATCCGGCACTATCAGACGGTAGGCAGGGGCTTTCTTTTTGCGCTTTTCCGCAATTTCTTCCGGTGTCAACCCCCGGCAGGTGCCCGGGTAGATGACGTTGCCGTCTGAGGTATGGGGTGCGCTGGCGGCGTGCAGCTGGGAGCGGGAGCAAAAGCAGGGGTACACCAGCCCCAGCTGCTCCAGCTTGCGGTAGCTTTGGGTATAGATGTCCCCGCACGCGCTCTGGTAATAGGGCGCGTGTGCGCCGCCGGTGCTGCCGCCCTCGTCCCATGTAAGCCCCAGCCATGCAAGGTCCTGTTCCAGCAGGTCAGCATAGACGCGGGGGCAGCGCTCGGCGTCCAAGTCCTCGATGCGCAGCACGATGCGCCCGCCCTGACTTTTTGCGCTGAGCCACGCCAGCAGGCTGCAGGCCAGATTGCCCAGATGCAGCCGTCCGCTGGGGCTGGGGGCAAAGCGCCCGGTGACCGGGCGGCTGGTGGAGACAGGGACTTGGTTTTGCATGGGTGTGCTTCCTTTCGCTTCCAATGGTTTTTTCTCATTATAAGCCCTTGCTGTGCAAAGGTCAATGCGCATAAAAAAGCCGCCGCAGGCGGCAATGCCTGCGGCGGCTGTAAGGTCGGCTGCTCAGTGCAGCTCCGGCCAGTAGCCCTTGTTGGCTTCGATCATATCGTCCAGAATGGCCTTGGCAACGTTCATGCTGGGCACAGTCTTGTTCAGGGTAAAGGCCTGCAGCACCTTCTCGTAGCTGCCTTCCACGCAGCCCTCCACCAGCAGCTTTTCGCTGTTGAGTTGCTGCATCATCAGGCCCTGCTGGAACAGCGGGATGTTGTCCCGGGCAATGACCTCCGGGCCGTTCTTGCCGATGTAGGCGGGCAGCTCCACCATTGCGTCATAGGGCATATTGGGGATAGCGCCGCGGTTCTCGGTGATGATGAGGAAGCGTGCCTTGGTGTCGTTCTTCAGCGCAGCGGAAAGATCTGCGATCCAGTCGCCGTGGCTGCCGGCATAGAAGGTATTGGCGTCCACCTCGCCGGTCTTGAGGTAGTGGTCGATGCCGTCGAACAGGTTCTTTTCGCGGGTCTCCTCCACCTCGTTGGCGCGGGTGTGGTTCGGGTCCGAGTGCTCCACGAACTCCTTGGCCTGCAGATAGTAGTTCAGGTAGGTGTTGGGCAGGTACTCCGGGAAGTTTTCCATGATCTCGTACTCGCCCTTCCACACATAGTACCAGCTGCCCTTGGTGTGGCGGTTCTGGCTGCCGGAAGAGGTCAGCGCACCCATGCCCTTGAGGTAGCTTTCCGGCAGAAGGATCTGGTTCTCCTTGATGTAGGCGCGCAGCTTGGGCATCAGGTCCTCGCCGTGGTACTGGATGGAGGTGAACCAGCCGAAGTGGTTCAGGCCAAAGTAATCGTAAACGATCTCCTTCTTGTTCTGGATGCCCATGGCAGCTGCCACCACGTCAATGATGGCGATGGGCATATCGCAGATGTTGATGATCCGTGCCTTCGGGCGCAGCTTGCGGCAGGCCTCGGATACGATGGCGGCGGGATTGGAGTAGTTCAGGATCCAGTAGTCCTTCTTGGCATACTTTTCCACATCATCGATCAGCTGGATCATGGGGAAAATGGTGCGCATTCCGTAGGCCATGCCGCCGCAGCCGCAGGTCTCCTGTCCCACGCAGCCGTGGCGCAGAGGGATCTTTTCGTCCTGTTCCCGCATGGCGTAGCCGCCCACGCGCATCTGGGCAAACACAAAAGAGGTGTCGGTGTAAGCCTCCTGCACATCGGTGGTGACCACCAGCTTGATGTCGGTATTCAGTTCCTTATGCAGGACCCAGTCCACCACAACGGCAACCTTGTCCTGCCGCTCCTTGTTGATGTCAAACAGACGGATCTCGTCTACTTCCAGTTCTTCCCGGCGCAGGGCGATGGATTTGACGATACCGGCGGTAAAAGTACTACCGCCGCCAGCAATGGTAATGACCATAGTATAAACGCTCCTTTTTTGTATTTTTCAGGTTAGCCCGGCACAATCCGCCGGGACGCGGAAAAGCGGTTTACTGGTTTTCCAGCTGTGTCTCCACGGCACGCTTGATATCGGCCACCTGCAGACCGTAAACGATCTGGATATCGGTACCCTTTTTCACGATGCCGCTGTTCGGCAGCTTGTTGATGGAAGCTTCGTCCAGCTTTGCGGGATCCTTGATGTTTACACGCAGACGGGTGAAGCAGTTGTCCACCGACAGGATGTTCTCCTTGCCGCCCAGACCGTCGATGACGCACTGCACCTCGGCAGCGTTCTTCACGCTTGCCTTCTTGGCGGGCGCATCGCCCTTGGCGGTCTCGGTGCTCACCTCTTCCCGGCCGGGGGTATGGATGTTAAAGGCCTTGATCAGCAGGGTGAACACCACAAAGTACACTGCGATCTGGCACAGTGCCAGCAGGTACAGGGTGGGATAGTTGGTCTTATCTGCACCGGCAGAAAGGTTCATCAGCACCGAGCCGAGGAGGTTGGTGGTAAAGCCGGTGACATGGAAGGTGTGCAGCAACACGATGAACAGACCGGAGATGCAGGCGTGTGCCACCCACAGGATGGGGGCAGAGAAGCAGAACATGAAGTCCAGCGGCTCGGTGATGGAAGCCAGAGAAGCGGTAAAGGCCAGCGGCACCAGAACGGCAGCGGTCTTTTTGCGGTTCTCCTTGCGGGCGCAGAAGATGAAGGCCGCCACGATGCCAAAGTAGCCGAAGGTCTTGGTGAAGCCGGTGTACATCCACACGATGCCGTCCGAGAAGGGCAGACCCATGCTGTACTCCATCATCATGACGATGTAGGAGCCGGTGTAGGTGGCATCGCCCACGGTCAAGCTGTTGCCCAGTGCAGAGAACTGGAAGGGGGTGTAGATGAGGTGGTGCAGACCGGTGGGGATGAGGAAGCGCTCCAAAAAGCCGTACAGGAACAGGCCGAAGTTGCCGGAGGTGGCGATCAGATCGGTCAGTGCGCTGATGACGCTCTGCACCGGCGGCCAGAAGAAGCAGGAACCAAAGCCGAACAGGATGGAAAAGACCACCATGCAGGTAAAGGACCAGCGGTTGCCGGAGTAGATCTGAGTGATGATGCCCTTGAACTGCTTTTCACAGGTGCGGTTGTACACCCAGCCGCAGACCAGGCCCAGCAGGATGCCGCCGAACACGCCCATGTCCACCGTCTGGATGCCGAACACGGTGGACTGACCGGTGCCGTACAGGCCCACCATCGGGTCAGCCTCGGCCAGCATACCCAGCTGGGTCAGGGTGACGTTGCCGGCGGTCAGGTACATAAAGTAGCTCATCAGACCGATGATGGCAGCCTGCTGCTTGTTCTTTTTGGCAAGCGCCGCTGCGATGCCCACGCAGAACATCAGGCTGAGGTTGTTGATGATGACCATGATGCAGTTGTAGATCAGCTGTCCCAGCAGCTTGATGGGGGTCCACTGCAAAACAGGGATCATCGCGCTAAGGCTTGTGCTGGTAAGCAATGCGCCCAGCACAAGGATCAGGCCTGCTGCCGAGATATACGACAGCGGTGAGAGCATGGCTTTGGAGAACTTTTCCAAGCCATTCATGACTTTTTCTTTCATCGTGTAATACTCCTCACTTTTTGACTTGACTGTTTTTGGGGGATGATTTCTATTCCGCAGGGCTTCCGGACGCCCTGTTGAAACATTTTAACCGACGATCTTGGTCAGGTGGATGAGCAGATAGACCTGCTCCTGATGATCCAGCTCGTAATCAAATTCCTGCCGCAGATAGGCATTGATGCGCTGCAAGCACACCTCGTTGCGGCTGTCGCGCTGCAAAAGCACCGTGTACATGGATTCCAGCCCGGCGTCCTGCCACGGGGTGTGCCGCAGGATGCGCGCCGCCAGAAACTTGAGGTGCACGGTCAGGCGGGTAGTCTCAAGGCTTTCTTCCTCAAAGGTGCAGTGATAGGTATCGCAGATGATCTCCTTGACCGCCTTGACGAACTTTACGGTATCGTAAGCCAGCGCACCGTCCGCCGCACCGGCTACCAGATGCAGGGCAATGTAGCCCGCTTCGTCCTCCGGCAGCTGTACGCCGCAGAACTGCCGGACAAGTTCCAGCGCCCTTTGCCCCACCGCGTACTCCTTCGGGTACAGCATCCGGGTCTCTGAGAGCATGAGGTTGGGCAGAAAGGTACCCTTTTCCACGCGTTCCAGCGCAAAGCTGATGTGGTCCACCAGCGAGATGGTGCTTTTGCTGCTGAGCAGAATGCCCTGCTCCTCTGCCGCCAGCGAGATGCGCTCGGCGGCCTGCATCACCTGCGGGGTGACGTTATCCAGCATCTTGAGGAACTTTGTCTGCAGCGCGTTCTGCACATAGTACACCTTGGAAACGCGGCTTTTGTCGATGACATCGCCCGGGCGGCGGCCAAACCCAAGCCCGTTGCCCACGAGAATGGCCTCCCTGCCATCCGGCATGACCACCGACACCGCATTGTTATTGAATACCTTTACAGCCTGCATCGCCGCACTCCTCCGCTTCCATGCCGCAGCTTTTGTTGAAAAAAGAAAAAGGGCACAAGAACCAAAGGGATGCCGTTGCCGCCTTCCCTCTGATGCTCATGCCTGATCGAACAGTTACACGCACTGATAAATTCACTTGTCTGCCTTAGATTATACGAGCCAGCGCAGAAAATGTCAATGTGTTGAACTGCCCGAAATTCAAGCTGAATTTTTGTATATCCTGCACAGGTCTGCTTGAAATTCGTCCTGCGCGGAACGATTGACAACGCCGTGCGCAGAACGTATACTTAAGGTGTGGGTTCCGCATCGCTCCGGCGGCTTGCCGGAGCACCGTTTACGGAGGTTTTTCTTATGACATCGAAATATATCCGTCCCCTTGCGCTGCTGCTGTGTGCCGCCCTGCTGGGCTGCCTGCTGGCAGCCTGCGGCGGCTCTTCCGATAGCCCCGCTTCCAGCGCTGCGCCCGCTTCGGACAGCGCATCCGCTTCCGGCAGCAGCACGCTGCCCTCTTCCACCACAGAAGCCAACACCGGCGACTTGAACCCCGGCAACTTTGACGAGAACTCGGTGTTCTCCATCACCGGCACGGCAGATGCCTTTGCGCCCTGTCTGGGCTGGGGACCCGGGGTATCCGGCTGCTCCCTGAAATCGGTCATCGCGGCGGCATCGCTGCTGCACTGGGCCGAGGATGCACGGATGTCGGGCCGCTCCCCGGATGCCATTCAGGAGGCCTTTTACAGCTGGTACGACGGTCTGACCGACAACCAGCAGGAGGGCTTTGCGGAGGCGTGGCCGCTGATCAAGGACGCCGCGCTGGACCTGCTCAGCGACAAGGACAGCATGACCGGCCGCATCGCGGACGCAGGGCTGGACGCTGACACCCTGCCCGGCTGCACCCTGAAAAACTGGCAGGCACTGCAGACCGTGCTGGACGACATTGTGCCGGAGACAAACGGCGAAGCTTAAACTTAATTTTAAAGCGCAATGGGGCGCTGACCGTGTGGTCAGCGCCCCATTTTGTCGTTATACCTTTTTCAGCACATACTGGCGGGTGCCCATGCCCACCTTCTCGGCCTGCTCAAGGGTGGCCTTCCACTCAATGTTGGGGTTGGAGTCCTTGAAGTTGTCGTGGTAGCAGTTCCAGCCCGGCTTTGCAAGGTTCGTGCTCAGCTGGCTGTTGGGCAGCGGGGCGGCGTTCAGGCAGGCATCCACGCAAGCCTGGTCCAGCGCCACCGGGTCAAAGGATGCAAAGATGCCGATATCCGGCAGGATGGGCGCGTCGTTCTCGCCGTGGCAGTCGCAGTTGGGGCTGATGTCCTGCACCAGAGAAATGTGGAAGCAGGGACGGTCGTGGCAGACTGCGGCGGCATACTCCGCCATCTTGCGGTCCAGCAGCTCGTTGGCGCAGTCGTTGGGAGAATAGATGGCGTCAAAGCTGCACGCGCCGATGCAGCGGCCGCAGCCCTTGCACTTGTCGTAGTCGATGACAGCCTTGTTTTCGGCATTGTAAGTAATGGCGTCCGAGCCGCACTCCTTGGCGCAGCGGTGGCAGCCGCGGCACAGACCCTCCTGCACGGCGGGCTTGCCGGCAGCGTGCTGCTCCATCTTGCCCGCGCGGGAGCCGCAGCCCATGCCGATGTTCTTGATGGCACCGCCGAAGCCGGTGGCCTCGTGGCCCTTGAAGTGGTTCAGGCTGATGAACACGTCCGCATCCATGATGGCGCGGCCGATTTTGGCGGTCTTGCAGTATTCGCCGTTCGGCACCGGCACTTCCACCTCATCCGTGCCGCGCAGACCGTCACCGATAATCACCTGACAGCCGGTGGTCATGGGCCAGAAGCCGTTCAACTGGGCGCAGTTCAGGTGCTCCAGCGCGTTCTTGCGGCTGCCCGGGTACAAGGTGTTGCAGTCGGTCAGGAAAGGCATACCGCCCTGCTCCTTGCACAGGTCTGCCACCACCTTGGCATAGTTGGGGCGCAGAAAGGCCAGATTGCCCAGCTCTCCGAAGTGCATCTTGATGGCAACGAACCGGCCGTCCATGTCGATATCCCTGATGCCGGCGGCGATGCACACCCGGCGCAGCTTTTCCAGCAGGCTGGTGCCCACCGGACAGCGGAAATCCGTATAGTAGACTTTGGATGCTTCCATGGTGTTTTTCCTCCCATCTCTTTCCGGCGGCGTCTGCCGCACGGTCTCTCTTTTGTTCAGTATAGCACACCCGGGCGAGCGGTGTAAACAGAAAATGGAGCAGCGCCGTTTTTTCTCTGCCCATTTTGGGGTTGACAGCCCTGCCCTGCGGTGTTATCTTATATCGGTTCCGAAAAATGGAACGGATGTCTATATATAGGAGTTTATATCTATGAACGATTTTGATACATTCCGGCACGAAGCCGAAGCCGCCCTGCGGGTGGCGCTGCAATGGTTCTTTCTGGCGGTTCCCATGGGTCTGCTCTGCGGGCTTTTGGGCACTTTGTTCCACCTTGCCGTCGAGCACGCGACCGAACTGCGCGCCGCGCAGCCATGGCTGCTGTTCCTGCTGCCCGTGGCAGGTCTGCTCATCACCGCCCTTTATAAGGTGACCAAGTGCGAGGGCGTGGGCACCAATAACGTTCTGCGCGCCGTGCAGAGCGGCGAGCCGGTCAGCATCCTGCTGGTGCCCGCCATCTTTCTGGGCACGGTGCTCACCCACCTGTGCGGCGGCTCTGCCGGCCGCGAGGGCGCTGCTTTGCAGATGGGCGGCAGCATCGGCTGGAACCTTGGCACCCTGTTGCGGCTCAAGGACCACGACCGCCGCACCGCCACCATCAGCGGCATGGCTGCGTTCTTCTCTGCCCTGTTCGGCACCCCGCTGGCGGCGGCCTGCTTTGCCATGATGGTGGAGGATGTGGGCTTGACCTTCACCTCTGCCTTTGTCCCGGCCTTTACCTCCGCCCTCATCGCCTACGGCTGCTCGCTGGCCTTTGGCATCGCGCCCACCCACTTTGCCCTCACCGCGCCGGAGCTGAACGTCCGCACCGCCCTGCTGGTCATCCTGCTGGGCGTAGCCTGCGCTGCCGTCTCCCGCCTCTTCTGCTACACCCTCCACTTCATGGAGCATACCGTGCCAAAGCTTCTCCCGAACCCGTGGGTGCGGAGCTTTGCGGGCGGCGTGCTGGTCATCGGCTTTTCCTATCTCTTCGGCGTGGGGCGCTACAACGGCGCGGGCATGAGCGTCATCGTTGCTGCCGTGGAGCAGGGACAGGCGCTGCCGTGGGATTTTCTGTGCAAGATCTTTCTCACCGCGCTGACCCTTGCCTGCGGGTTCAAGGGCGGCGAGGTGGTGCCCAGCTTTTTTGTGGGCGCTACCTTCGGCTGCGTGGTCGGCCCGCTGCTGGGTCTGCCCGCCGAATTTGCGGCAGCGGTGGGGCTTGTGTCCATCTTCTGCGGTGCCACCAACGTCCTGATCCCCTCCATCCTGCTGGGGTTTGAGCTGTTCAGCGGTGCAGGGCTGGAACTTATCGCGCTGGGCTGCGGCATCTGCTATATGCTCTCCGGCCACCACGGTCTGTACAGCAGCCAGACCTTTGTCACCAACAAGCTGCGCTCGGAGTATATGTCCCATAAGTGGCGCGTGAAGGTGAAAAAAGAGGAAGAGTGAGGTTTAAATAAAACCCTCTCAGGCGCTCCCGCGCCAGCTCCCCCGAAGGGGGAGCCAAGCCATTACGTTCGTTGCTAAAGTATTAAGTATAATGAGAAAGTTTCCGGCAGTGCTCTTGCCTCTCCCTTTGGGAGAGGTGGATGCGAACGCAGTGAGCAGACGGAGAGGGCGCACGCCGTTGTCCGATGGTTAAAGTATCAAGAGCAACGAGAAACTCTGTTGCCACCGCTGAAGCCTTCACCCGCCGGGGAACGCTTTCATTAAAACAAGGGGCTGCTGCACTGAATGCCGTGCAGCAGCCCCTGTTTTATCATAACAAAATTTCTCTTATGCCAGCGCGGTGATGGCCGCCACAGCCAGCACGATGGCACCCAGCACGATGCGGTAGATGCCGAAGAACTTGAAGTCATGGCGCTTGACGTAGTCCATCAGGAAGCGGATGGCCGCAAGGCTGACCACAAAGGCCACAACACAGCCCACCAGCAGCACGGCGATCTCGGTACCGGTGATGGATACGCCGGAGATGACGAACTTGATCACCTTGAGCAGGGATGCACCCGCCATGACCGGGATGGCCAGATAGAAGGTGAACTCTGCCACGCAGGCGCGGGAGAGCCCCAGCAGCAGACCGCCCACGATGGTAGCACCGGAGCGGGAAGTGCCGGGGATGATGGCAAGGCACTGCCACACGCCGATGAGCAGCGCGTCCCGGTAGCTGATCTGTTCCAGCTTTGTGACCCGGGGCGTGGTGCGGCGGTTCTCTACCACAAGGAAGAGCACGCCGTACAAAATCAGCATAGCGGCTACGGTGATGTAATTATAGAAGTGTGCCTCCATCCAGTCGTCCAGCGGGCTGATGACCAGCACCGGCAGGGTGGCGGCTACCACCTTGAACCACAGGTTCCACACACTGGGCTTGGAGATGACCTTGCCCTGCCGCAGCCCGAAGGGCCAGAGCTTATTCCAGAACAGCACCACCACAGCCAGAATGGCACCCAGCTGGATGACCACCCGGAACATGGACATGAATTCTTCACTGGCATTGAACTTGACGACCTGCTCCACCAAAATCATGTGACCGGTGGAGGAGATGGGCAGCCACTCGGTAATGCCCTCCACGATACCCATCAGGATCGCTTTAATGATCTCGAAAAACGTAATAAATCCCTCCTGCAGCACCCG
>CAKTGQ010000026.1 GCA_934561555.1 uncultured Faecalibacterium sp.
CCCCCCTCGGGGGAGCTGGCAATGCCGCAGGCATTGACTGAGAGGGTTCTTACAGGAGAAAACGATGCAGCAATATCTGGAAGCCGGAAAAGTTGTTACCACCCACGGTGTGCGCGGGGAAATGAAGCTGGAGCTTTGGTGCGACGGGGTGGATTTTTTGAAAAAAGTGGGCCGCCTGTACCCTTCGGCGCAGGGCGGTAAGGCGTATAAGATCCTTTCCATCCGTCCGCAGGGGCAGATGGCGCTGCTCCAGCTGGAAGGGGTCAGCGATATGGACGCCGCCCGGGCGCTGCGCGGGCAGGTGTTCTACTTTGACCGCAACGATGCCACCCTGCCTGCAGGTCGGTGGTATGTGGCAGACCTCATCGGGTGCGAGGTACGGGACGCCGACACCGGCAAGGTGTACGGCGTGGTGACCAGCGTGGACCACCCGGGTGCGCAGGATATCTACACCGTCAAGGCACCCGGCGGCAAGGAGTATATGTTCCCCGGAGTGGACGCTTTCCTGAAAGAGCGCAACCCGCCGGAGGGGTATATCCTCGTCACCCCCATCCCCGGCCTGCTGGATGACGATTTTGACAGCGAGCGGGAGGAGGAGTAAACCATGGGAATGCGTGTGGATATCGTGACCTTGTTCCCGGAGATGTGCCAGCAGGTGCTGGATGCCAGCATCATCGGCCGGGCGGCAAAGCGGGGCTATATTGAGACCCACTGCCACCAGATCCGGGACTATACCCTGAACAAGCAGAAGCAGACCGACGACTACCCCTACGGCGGCGGCTGCGGCATGGTGCTGTACGCCCAGCCCATCGCGGACTGCCTGCGGGCGGTGCAGCGCGAGGTGGCCCAGCAGGGACGCCCCGCCCCGCATATCGTGTTCCTGACGGCGGGCGGCCAGCGCTACACCGAGGAGCACGCAAAGCGCTTGGCACAGTACGACAACCTGACGCTGGTCTGCGGCCATTATGAGGGCATTGACGAGCGTGTCATCGAAGCTTTTGCGGACGAGGAGATCTCTATCGGTGATTATATCCTGACCGGCGGCGAGCTGGCCAGCCTTGTGGTGGCAGACAGCGTGCTGCGCCTGAAGCCCGGCGTACTGGCCGAGCAGAAGGGCTACGAGGAGGAAAGCTACTGGGACGGTCTGCTGGAATACCCCCAGTACACCCGCCCCGAGGTGTGGGAAGGCCGCGCCGTGCCCGAGGTGCTGCTGGGCGGCGACCACGCAAAAATCGACGCATGGCGCGGCGAGCAGAGCCGCACCCGCACCCGTCTGCGCCGCCCGGAGCTGTACGAGCAGTGGTGCGCGAGCCACCCCATTGCCGAAGTGCCCAAGTGGAAGCGGGGCGAGAATGTCCGTCTGGTAAAGACCGCCGAACAGTTTGCCGCCGCTGCAAAGCTGTTTGCCGAGGGACGGCAGGCTGTCTGCGCCGACAACTGGACGCCGGAATACTGCCGCACCCTGACCGAACAGCAGTTTTTGCTGCAGCTGCAGCAGGAAAAGGCGGCGGGCTGGGTATGCTACCTGCACACCACCAAGGACGTGCCGGACGGCATGGTGTGCGTCAGCCACAAGGCGGGGCATATCGAGCACCTGTTCGTCACGGAAAAAGCCCGGGGCAACGGCATTGGCGCAAAGCTGCTGGATTTTGCCCGCAAAAAGCTGCCGGAGCACGCACACCCGGTGCTGAGTGTGCTGAACACCAACACCCGCGCCATTGCACTGTATACCCGCATGGGCTGGCAGCTGGACGGCAGCACCAGTCTGGAATTTGACCCGCAGCAATACCCCACCGTGACGCGCAAATGCGCACTGGTGCAGATGCGCTACGCAGGCCCTGTGCAGGAGTGAGCCGCGCCGGAAATGTCGGTGAAAATACACAAAATTCAGAGGAAAACTCTCCGGCAGTCTAAAAGTTGTTGAAAACTTTTGTATTACCCCTCTAACCTTCGGGGTATAATTTTATTATCTTTGTACAAAACCTGAAAAATGCTCCCGATTTCATTGGGAAAACCGCCAAAAATGCAAAAGGGGGCTGTACAACCGTTTCGACTTGCGCTAAAATGAGTGTAACACAACAGGCACACTATGCTTTTGTACACCAAAACGATATTAGATAGGAGCGCTTTACTATGTACGTAAAAGAAGTTACCGTTGAAAATCAGGTTGGTCTGCACGCTCGTCCGGCTACCTTCTTTATCCAGAAGGCAAACGAGTTCAAGTCTTCCATCTGGGTCGAAAAGGAAGAACGCCGCGTGAACGCAAAGAGCCTGCTGGGCGTTCTGTCTCTGGGTATCGTGGGCGGCACCACCATCCGCATCATCGCTGACGGCGCTGATGAGCAGGCTGCCGTGGACGGCCTGATCAAGCTGGTGGAGTCCGGCTTTGCAGAGTAAGTCTGTATCACAAGCAACAGAAAGCGGCGGGGGCTCCCTGCCGCTTTTTTGATAAGCTTTTTTACGGGAAGAAGGAGGGCTTTTTATGAGCGAGAAAAACAAACAGCGAATGGAAAAGTTCGTGGCACTGTGCGATTCCGGCAAGCCGTGGTATGTGTTCCTTGTTCTGTTCAGCCTGCTGCTGGCGGCAAACGCTCTGCTGGAACTGCTCACCGAGCAGCGGGTCAAGGGCTGGGTGTGGCTGCTCAACGCGGCGGGCATCGTGGGCTGTGTGGCTGATATCTTCCACTGCAAAAACCTCCGGGCTGCCAAGGCTGAGGATGAAAACGCATGACCAAGGCCGAGCTCTACCAAAAAGCCTGTATGCTGCCGCTGCTGCCCGGGGTGTATATCATCCGGGACAAAAGCGACACCATCATCTATATCGGCAAGGCCAAGCGCCTGCGCATCCGGGTAAGCCAGTATTTCCGCGAGGGCGTGCCCCACGACAACAAGGTCAGCCAGATGATCGCCCATGCCTACGCCTTTGACGTTATCGTCTGTCAGAGCGAGTTCGAGGCACTGGTACTGGAAGCCAGCCAGATCAAGGCGCACACGCCCAAGTACAACATTCTGCTCAAGGATGACAAAGGTTACAGCTATATCCGCGTCACCCGGGAGGACTGGCCGCGCCTTTCCTTCACCCTGCAAAAGGAGGAGGACGGGGCGGAGTATATCGGCCCCTACACCTCCAGCTTTGCGGCGCGGCAGATGGCAGAAACGGCCATGGACGCCTTTTTGCTGCCGCGCTGCTCCAAGCGCTTCCCGCAGGAGATCGGCAAAGGCCGTCCTTGTCTGAACGCCCATATCGGCAAGTGCATGGCGGTGTGCAGCGGAAAAATCAGCTGCGAGACCTACAATCAGGCGGTCAAAAACGCGGTGCACCTCATCCGCTACGGCAAAAAGGATATCCTGAAAACCCTCAACGAGCGGATGCAGGAAGCCTCCGACCGGCTGGAATTTGAGACCGCCGCCCTTCTGCGGGACCAGATCAATGCCATCACCAAGCTGACGGCAGGGCAGAAGGTGGTGGTAGACCCGGACGTGGAGATGGACGTGGTAGCGCTTGCCGGTACACCGGACAGCGTGTGCGCGGCGGTGCTGCGCTTCCGGGAGGGACGGTTGACCGACAAGCGGGAGTTTCTGTTCCACGATACCTCGGATATCGACGCGGTGCGGGAGGAATTTCTGCCCCGGTACTATCTGGACGATGAGCAGATTCCAAAGATCATCGCGGTGGACGCGCTGCCGCCGGACGTGGATGCCTTGCAGCAGGCGCTGAACCAGAAGCGCGGCAGCGAGGTGCAGCTGTATGTGCCCCAGCGGGGCGATAAAGCGCATCTGGTGGAGATGGCGCACACCAACGCGGTGGAGCGTCTGGCGCGGGAGAGCGGCCGCTACGCCCGGGAGGAAAAGCTGCTGGACGAACTGGCGCAGGTGCTGGGGCTTTCAAAGCCGCCCCGCGCCATTGAAAGCTACGATATCTCCAACTGGGGCGATGGCAGCAGCGTCTGCGGCATGGTCACTTTCAAGGACGGCAAGCCCTTCAAGGCGGGCTACCGCAAGTTCAAAATGAAAACCGTGGCGGGCACGGACGACTACGCTTCGCTGGCAGAGACCGTCTCCCGCCGGGCGGCAGAGTACGAAAAATACGCCGCACAGGCCGAAAATGGTCAGTCCAGCAGCAACTGGTTCGGGCAGAAGCCGGACCTTTTGCTGATGGACGGCGGCAGGGGACAGGTGAGCGCCGCAAAGGAAGCGCTTGCCGGTACGGCGCTGGCAGATGTGCCGCTGTACGGCATGGTAAAGGATGACCACCACCGCACCCGTGCCATCGTGGACAGCGATGGGCGGGAAATTGCCATCAATATGAACCGCGGCACCTTTACTTTCATCACTGCCATTCAGGACGAGACCCACCGCTTTGCCAACGCCTACCGCAAGCAGCAGATGAAGCAGAAAAGCTACTCCTCCACCCTGACCGAGGTACCGGGCGTAGGCCCCAAAACAGCCAAAGCCCTGCTGGCGCAGTTCAAGAGCGTGGGCGCGGTGAAGGAAGCCACCCCCGACCAGCTGGAAAACACCCCCGGTGTGGGCAGGCAGCTGGCGCAGACCATCTACGAGTATTTTCACAGGGAAGCATAAAAACACCCCCGGCATCCGAACAAAACGAAAACGGATGCCGGGGGTGTTCTGCGTTTAGGGGTTAATTGGTGTAGGAGATAGAGAAATCGCCGGTGACAGAATCGAGGGAAATTTTACGAGAGGTATTTGCCTTGCCATTATGGATCGAGCTGCCCTTAAGCCCATTCGTGACGAGGAAATAGTCCGAGGCGTTGCCTTCCAGAGTCAACTCAGTATCGCCAGTGATGACCGAGATGCTGACATCCTGAGCACCGGACAGCATACCGATCGTGCAGTCCCCCATGGCAAGTTCAGCATCGAATTCCGGCGCGGACAGATGGTCAATGCGACAGTCGCCCATGGCAAGATTGAAATCTGCCTCCTTCACAGTTAGGCTATTGGCAATAACGTCACCCATGGCAAGTTCCAGATCCAGTTCTTCCACAGAGAGCGTGCCAAGGTCAATGTCGCCCATAGCAAGATCAATGTCTACCTTATGCAGGATATTTTCTGGAGCTGTAATGGTGAGCACAGCACTGTCAATATCAGGCAGAGCGTAGTATTTCGGAATATGATAGGAAAACTCTGTGGTACCGTCTTTTTTGCTGGAATGGGTGAGGTACCGGGTCCTAAAGCCATCAAACTGTAAAGTGATATCTGAAGCGGTTGGGTCAACAACAAAGAGAACGGTACCATAATCCAACTTCAGCGATAGTTTATCGCTGACCATCTCGGCAGAGAGGGAGAAAGTCAAGTCGTCTGAAGTGGAAACGGGAACTGCGGGCTGCGTTGAGGCACTCTCGGCAGGTACTTCCGCAGAGGAAGCAGGAATTTCCGAAGCAGGAGAAACGGATTCGACCGGCTGCACCGGGGTGGCCTTGGAGTGCTGGAAGAAAAAGCAGGCCAGCACCAGCACCGCCAGTCCGCCGCCCAGCACCATGCGCCAGCGGGAACGCGGCTTGTGGGCAGGGGATGCCGGGGCGGCAGAGGCGCCTGCCGGGGTCTGCTCGTCCAGAATCTTGCGGGCGACCTCCTCCGGGCTGCCCAGCTCCGCAATGGCGCGGGCTTCGTTTTCCGGCCCGGCGGCATCCAGATAATCCTCATAATAGCTCAAAGCGTCCTTGCGCTCGGCCTCTGGCAGGGGAGCAAGAAGCTGCTCCAGCGCAGCAAGAAATGCAGTACGGGTCATAGATCATTCCACCTCTCTGAAAAATGTGTCAATGGAAGAACGGTAGCGGCTCCACTCCTGCGCGTAGGCGGCAAGCTGTGCCCGCCCGGCGGAGGTGATCTGATAATAGCGGCGGTTGCGGCCATTGAAGGGCGCATCGTAGACCGTGAGCAGCTGGTCTTTTTGTAACCGGCGCAGCACCGGGTACAGGGTGGATTCGCTTAGTTCCAGCGTGTGGGTGACCTGTTGGGTGATCTTGTAGCCGTAGGTACCTTCCGGCTCCTGCGCCACCACGGACAGCACAATGGCATCCAGCAGCGCGGCACTAATGGGAAAACTCATGCGGGAACAGCCTCCTTTCGGTGTGGTCTGTTTCTATAATATTATATAGCATATAATATTGCATAAGTCAATAGGAAGTTTACCCTCTCAGGAGCTCCCGCGCCAGATTCCCCCTTTTGTCACCTGCGGTGACATCTTCCCCCGGAGCGGGGGAAGTCTTTCCTCTCAGGGAAAGCCAAGCCGTAAAGTTTATCACTAAAGTATTAGGAGAAATGAAAAAGCTTCCGATAGTGCTCTTGGCTCTCCCTTTGGGAGAGCTGGCAAAGCCGTTAGGCTTTGACTGAGAGGGCGCACGTCGTTAGCCCTATTTTAAAGCTTCAAACGTAATGAAAAACTTTCCCGCCATGCCAGAGGCTCCCTCTCCGAGGGAGCTGGCAAAGCCGTTAGGCTTTGACTGAGGGAGTTCGTTCCTAACAAAAAAGCTCCCCCTTTCGGGGGAGCTGGATGCGAACGAAGTGAGCAGACTGAGAGGGTCAAACTTCTTAGTTTTCAGAAGAAATATCCTGTCCGAAATACTTTTCGCTCAGGGTCTTTAAGGTGCCGTCGGCGCGCAGTTCTTCAATGGCGGTGTTCAGCGCGTCCAGATAGGCAGTGTCCTCGCTCTTGAGCACCGGAATAGCCACATGAGAGGCCTCGGCGGTCTGTGCCACCAGCTTGAAATCTGCCTCCGGGTGGACGTTCAGGTAGTCGTAGAAGGAAACGTCCGCGTTCAGGGTGGCGTCAATGCGGCCTGCGGTCAGCAGCTGGATGGTCTCCTCCAGCGTGTCGATGCCCTGCACGGTAGCGCCGTAGCTTTCGGCCAGCTCCATGTAGGTGGAAGCCAGACTGTTGGCGGTGGTCTTGCCCTTCAGGTCCTCAAAGCTGTGAATGTCCTCGTTATCCTTGCGCACTGCCAGCGCGGTGTGGATGTAGCCGTAAGGGGTGGTGAAATCGTAGGTCTTGGCGCGCTCCTCGGTCACCTCTACGCCGTTGCACACCATGTCGTAGCGGCCTGCGTCCAGACCGGCAAACAGGCTGTCCCAGTCGCTCTCCACATACTCCGGCTCCACGCCCAGCTTTTCGGCAATGGCGCGGGATACCTCCACATCGTAGCCTACCAGCGTGTCGGAGGCATCGTGGTAACTCCAGGGCTGCCATGCACCCTCCAGTGCCACCACCAGCTTGCCGCTCTTCTGGATGCTGTTCAGCTTGTTCAGCGTTGCGGAGCTGGCAGTGCTGGCGGCGGTGTCCTTGGAGGAGCAGCCGGTCATGGACAGCACACCGGCTGCGGCCATAACACCCATCAGAGAAATAAAGGTTCTGCGTTTCATAAGTGAAAAATCCTTTCTGTCGTGAAAAAATATAAAACAGGAGCGTGCTTATTCCGTATGGGCGATCCTGCGCAGGAAGGCCCGGGTGCGCTCCTCCTTGGGGGATGCAAAGAACTGCTGAGAGGGTGCCTGCTCCACCACCACGCCGTTTTCCATGAACACGGTCTTGGAGGACACGTTGCGGGCAAAGCCCATCTCGTGGGTGACCACCAGCATGGTCATGCCCTCCTCGGCCAGCTGCCGCATCACGCTGAGCACCTCGCCGGTCAGCTCCGGGTCAAGGGCGCTGGTGGGCTCGTCAAAGTAAATGATCTCCGGGTCGGCGGCAAGGGCGCGGGCAATCGCCACCCGCTGCTGCTGCCCGCCGGAAAGCTGGCGGGGGTAGTAGTCGGCGCGGTCGGCAAGGCCTACCTTGGCAAGCATCTTCATGCCGATGGCATCCGCCTGCTCCTTGGGCAGCTTACGCGCCACAATAAGCCCCTCGGTCACGTTCTGCAGGGCGGTCTTGTTGCGGAACAGGTTGTAGTTCTGGAACACAAAGGCCGTCTTTTTGCGCAGCCGGGCAATGTCGGCGCAGCTGGAATGGGCAAGGTCGAAGCCTTCGCCGTCAAACACCAGCTGCCCGGCATCGGCAGTTTCCAGAAAGTTCAGGCAGCGCAGCAGGGTGGTCTTGCCGGAGCCGGACGGCCCCAGAATGGCCACAACATCGCCCTTTTCCACGGTCAGGTCTACCCCGCGCAGTACGGGCAGCTCGCTGGCGACCTTCCGCGCACCGGGGCGGTGAAAAAGACCGGGTTTTGCATAGGTGCGGAAGGTTTTTTGCACATTGCGAATCTCGAGCATAGCCATAGGTGCACACCCTCCTTTTTACTGGAAGCCGCGGGCGTTGAGCTGACGTTCCAGCAGCGCCTGCAGCTTGGTGATGACGGTACAGAACAGCAGATACACCACAGCCACCTCGCAGTAGATGGGCAGGAAGATGTAGGTGCGGGCGGCTACCCGCTGCCCGGCCATGAACAGCTCTGCCACTGTGATGTTGGACGCCAGCGAGGTGTCCTTGATCATGCCGATAAGGGAGTTGGACAGCGCAGGCACGGCGGTGCGCAGCGCCTGCGGCAGCACGATGCGGCGCATGATCTGCCACCAGCTCATGCCAACGCAGTACCCGGCCTCCAGCTGCCCCTGCGGCACGCTTTCCAGCGCGCCGCGCATGGTCTCGGCGCAGTAGGCACCCTCGTTGAAGGCAAAGGCGATGACCGCCGCCGGAAAGGCGTCCAGCATGATGCCCACGCTGGGCAGACCGTAAAAGATGATGAACAGCTGCACCAGCAGCGGGGTGCCCCGGATGACCCAGATGTAGAACCGGGCGATCTGCCGCAGCACCGGCACATTGGCGTACTGCACCAGCGCCACCGCTACCGCGATGATCATGGCGAAAAAGAAGGAGAGAAGGGTCAGCGGAATGGTCATGGTCAGGCCTGCCGTCAGGATGCGGGGCAGCGCCTCCACCAGCACGCCGACCGTGCGGTTGGATAAAAGTGCTTCAAACATCGGTTTTTCCTCAAAGCTAAAAAATACGCAATCCGGCAAAGTTTTTGCCGACCAAAGCAGTATATACCTTAAAGTAGGGTCAAAGTCAAGAGACCCGGTCACAAATCCCTACAAAACCTACCAGAATACTATAATAGCATGAAATGCCCCGCAGCGCAAACGGTTTGCGCAAAACGTGTGATGTGCCCGAAAAATTGCATAAACTTGTTAAATATTTGTGCAATGCGGCAGATGCTTGACGCTGTGAGCGCTTTCGTGTACAATGGTCATAGTAGTGCGCGGCTGCGGGGCAACGGCCCGGCGCGGCGCAAATCCACCGGCAGGGGGCTTGCCCCTTGCCCGGTGCAGACACGGAGGATACGAACGTGAAAAAGTTTAGTATTGGTGTTCTGGGTGCTGGCACCTGGGGCATGGCTCTGGCACGGATGCTGACCGTCAGCGGCAACGATGTACAGGTGTGGTCGGCCATTGAGACAGAGGTGGATAACCTTTCCACCACCCGGGTGCACCCTAATCTGCCGGGGATGGTCATCCCGCAGGAACTGCGTTTTACCAAAAGCATAGAGGAAGTGTGCACCGGCAAGGATGTGCTGCTGTTTGCAGTGCCGTCGGTGTTCGTGCGCGCCACGGCGGCCAAGGCGCGGCCCTATATCCGCTCCGGCCAGATCATCGTGGACGTGGCAAAGGGCATTGAGCCCGATACCTTATATACCATGACCGAGATCCTCGCCGACGAGCTGAGCCACGAGAATGGTCCCCGTGCGGTGCGTCTGGTGGCGCTCAGCGGCCCCACCCACGCCGAGGAGGTGGCGCTGGATCTGCCCACCACCATCGTTTCGGCCAGCCCGGATCTGGAGGCTGCCGAGGTGGTGCAGGAGGTGTTCAGCAACACCTGTATGCGCGTGTACACCAACTCTGATATCAAGGGCGTGGAGCTGAGCGGTGCCATGAAGAACGTTATCGCGCTGGGCGTTGGTATCTCCACCGGCCTTGGTTACGGCGATAACGCCCGCGCCGCCCTGATCACCCGCGGCATTGCCGAGATCGCCCGGCTGGGTGTGGCGATGGGCTGCAATGTTCAGACCTTTGCGGGTCTGGCGGGCATTGGCGACCTGATCGTCACCGCAACCAGTATGCACAGCCGCAACAACCGCGCCGGTATCCTGATCGGCAAGGGCGAAAGCCCGGAGCAGGCCGTGAAGGAAGTCGGCATGGTGGTGGAGGGCATCAACGCCCTGCCCGCCGCTATGGAACTGGCCGAGAAGTACCATGTGGAAATGCCCATCGCCCAGACGGTGAACGCCATCGTCAAGGAGGGCATGAGCGCCAGCGACGCGCTGCGCAACCTGATGTCCCGCGACCGCAAGAGCGAGATGCCGCAGGGCTATGAGGGCGAGTGAGTCTGAATGATTAGAAAGGGACCTCCTGAAATGTCCGCAGGCATTCCGGGAGGTCCCTTTTCTGTTTGGGGGAACGGCGGGAAATGCAGCAAAATTATTAAAACTTTTTACGGAAAACAGACACAAAAGGGTAGAAGGTCGGCAAACTTTCTGCTATACTGAAAACGATAGAATTTTTGGTCAGCGCAGCCGGAACAGGGCGGCGGGCGCTGGCACTGCAAGAAGGAGGAATGAGAGATGCCCTCTACCTACGCACACCGCCGCTTTGGCGCAAATGTGCTGGATCATCTGCCTGCGCCGCTGCGGGAAAAGCTGGAGGCGCACCGGGAGCTGTACGATATCGGCCTGCACGGGCCGGATCTGCTGTTTTATTACCATGCAGAAAAGTCCACCCCGGTCGCCGCGCTGGGCAACGCCATGCACGACGAGCCGGGCAGAACGTTCTTTGACCGGGCACGCCGGGTGGTGCACGAGGAAGCCGACCGCGAGGCTGCGCTGGCCTATGCGCTGGGCTTTGTGTGCCATTTTGCGCTGGACAGCACCTGCCACCCCTTTGTGGAGCAGTTCACCCGGGAGAGCGGTGTGACCCACTGCGAGATCGAGACCGAGTTCGACAATATGCTGCTGCGCCGGGACGGCTATGACCCGCTGACCTTCTTTACCGCCAGCCATATCCACCCCAGCGCAGAGAACGCCCGGGTCATTGCGCCGTTCTACAAGGATATTTCGGAGCAGACCGCGCTGGAAGCCCTGAAGGGGATGATCATGGTGCATAAGGTGCTGCAAGCCTCAAACCCGGTCAAGCGCTGGGTGGTGCTGACCGGCATGAAGGTGCTGGGCAAGTACGATGGGATGCACGGCCTTGTGGCAAACCCGCAGCCGAACCCGCAGTGCACCGAGAGCAACCACAAGCTGGATACGCTGTACGCTAAGGCTTTGCCGCTGGCAGAGCGGCTGATCTTAGAGTATGTGGCAAAGCTGGATACGGACGAGCCGCTGGACGCTGCTTACGACCACACCTTTGGGGAATTTTAAAAAACGCGCCGCCCGGCGGTGCAAGGGGAAAAGGGAAAATACGATGAAAACTGAAAAATTCAAGGTGACACCGCTGGAGCGGGCATGGATCTTATACGATGTGGGCAATTCGGCCTTTGTGCTGATGATCGCTACGCTAGTGCCCATCTTCTTCAACGCGCTGGCCGAAGCCGGTGGCGTGAGCAAGGTGGACTATCTGGCCTATTGGGGCTACGCAAGCTCCATCGTCACGGTGGTCACCGCCATTCTGGGCCCCATTCTGGGCACATTGGCCGACACCAAGGGCTTTAAAAAGCCCATCTTCATGCTCTGCCTTTTTGTGGGCGTCATTGGCTGCTGCGCCATGGGTCTGGCGGGCACATGGCTGGTCTTTCTGGTCATTTTTATCATTGCCAAGATCGGTTACTCCGGCAGTCTGGTGTTCTACGACTCCATGCTGGGCGATGTGACCACCCCGGAGCGGATGGACATGGTGTCCTCCCGCGGGTACGCGTGGGGCTATATCGGCAGCTGCGTGCCCTTTGTGGTCTGCCTGGCGCTGGTGCTGGGCAGCAGTGCAGTGGGGCTCAGCCAGATGACTGCGCTGTCCATCGCGCTGGTCATTACCGCCGTGTGGTGGCTGGTGGTCACCCTGCCGCTGCTGAAAAAGTACCGCCAGATCAACTATGTGGAGGTGGAGCAGCACGCCATCCGCCAGAGCTTTGTGCGCATCGGGCATACCTTAAAGCATCTGCCGCAGGACAAGCAGGTGTTCTGGTTCCTGCTGGCATTCTTCTGCTACATCGATGGCGTGTATACCATCATTGATATGGCCACCGCCTACGGCACGGCACTGGGGCTGGACACCACCGGCCTGCTGCTGGCACTGCTGGTCACCCAGATCGTGGCTTTCCCTTCGGCGCTGATCTTTGGCCGCCTGAGCCAGAAATATGAATCCAAGACCCTGATCCCGGTGTGCATCGCGGCCTATACCGGCATTGCCGTCTTTGCCTTCTTCCTGAAGAGCCAGTGGCAGTTCTGGGTGCTGGCCGTGGTGGTGGGGATGTTCCAGGGCGGTGTGCAGGCACTGAGCCGCAGCCACTTTGCTAAGATCATCCCGCAGGAAAAATCCGGCGAATACTTCGGTCTGTTCGACATCTGCGGCAAGGGTGCCTCTTTCCTTGGCACCATGATCGTCAGCGTGGGCAGCCAGCTGACCGGCAGCGCCAACGTGGGTGTTGGCTCCATTGCCATCCTGTTCGTCATCGGCTTTGTGCTGTTCGGCATTTCCACCCGGGCAGAAGAGACAAAGCGGGTCTGACCAATTTATGAAAAAACGAAGCCCGGAGCGTCCGCAGACGCTCCGGGCTTCGTTTTTGTTCAGAGGAGCCGCTGTACAAAATGCTGTCGGGCGGGGGCGGCACGGGCAAAATTATCATGCAAAAAATACATCCTTGAAAAAAGTGGAATTAACCTATTGACAAACTAGGTAGAACGGGATATAATGCAAACATCCAATCCACCAGTCTTGTAGGGAAATGAAACAGAGGTTCCCCGGCGGGTGGTACATAGAGGAATGGAAAAGTTTTACCGGAAGGAGGGCACAAAGATGAAGCTGATCTGGAAAGAACTGCTGCACGCGAATTATCGCTGTGGGCGAATGCGTACCAACCGGGCACAGGCATCGGATGTGTACTGTATGTTGCCCTCGGCTGTGCGAATGTGCACTCGAATGTGACAGCAGCAGCTCCGGTAGACCACACTGCCCGGTGCGCCTTTGAAAACGCATCGGGATTTTTTGTACACGACAATAATACTTTTAGTATATAAAGAGAGGTAAATAACAATGTCTGAATATAAATTTGAGACCCTGCAGCTTCATGTCGGCCAGGAGCAGGCCGACCCCGCCACCGATGCCCGTGCGGTGCCCATCTACCAGACCACGTCCTATGTGTTCCGCAACAGCCAGCACGCCGCAGACCGCTTCGGTCTGGCCGATGCAGGCAATATCTACGGCCGTCTGACCAACTCCACGCAGGATGTGTTTGAAAAGCGCATTGCAGCGCTGGAGGGCGGCGTGGCAGCACTGGCTACCGCTTCCGGTGCAGCAGCCATCACCTACACCATTCAGGCACTGGCGCAGGCCGGTGACCACATCGTGGCACAAAAGACCATCTATGGCGGTAGCTACAACCTGCTGGCACACACCCTGACCCAGTTCGGCGTCAACACCACTTTTGTGGATGCCCACGACCTTGCACAAGTGGAGGCGGCTATCCAGCCCAACACCAAGGCTGTGTATCTGGAAACGCTGGGCAACCCCAACAGCGATATCCCGGATATCGACGCCATTGCCGCCATCGCCCACAAGCACGGCCTGCCGCTGGTCATTGACAACACCTTCGGCACCCCGTACCTCATCCGTCCCATCGAGCACGGCGCAGACATCGTGGTGCACTCTGCCACCAAGTTCATCGGCGGCCATGGCACCACGTTGGGCGGCATCATCGTGGACAGCGGCAACTTCGACTGGAAGGCCAGCGGCCGTTATCCCAACATTGCCGCCCCCAACCCCAGCTACCACGGCGTCTCCTTTGCGGATGCCGCAGGCCCTGCCGCTTTTGTCACCTACATCCGCGCCATCCTGCTGCGTGATACCGGCGCTACCATCTCCCCCTTCAACGCCTTCCTGCTGCTGCAGGGTACCGAGACCCTGAGCCTGCGCATCGAGCGTCATGTGGAGAACACCAAAAAGGTGGTGGAGTTCCTTGCCAACCACCCGCAGGTGGAAAAGGTGAACCACCCCTCGCTGCCGGATCACCCGGATCACGCGCTGTACCAGAAGTATTTCCCCAACGGCGGCGCATCCATCTTTACCTTTAACATCAAGGGCGGCCGCGAAGAAGCCTTTACCTTCATCGATGATCTGAAGATCTTCTCTCTGCTGGCCAATGTGGCGGACGTGAAGAGCCTTGTCATCCACCCGGCCTCCACCACCCACAGCCAGCTGACCGATGCCGAGCTGGCCGAGCAGCAGATCTATCAGAACACCATCCGCCTGTCCATCGGCACCGAGCATATTGACGATATCCTTGCCGATCTGGAAGCCGGCTTCGCAGCCGTCCGCGGCGAGTAAGCAGCGATTCTCTTTCCCGCAAGGGAATGTGATCTTCCTTTTATTCCTATCCAAGCCTCCATAAGTGTGCGACAAGACCCCCGGCTGCCCGCCGGGGGTCTTGTCATCTCGTTTATCTTTAAAATCCAACCCGTGAAAATGCAATGCCGGAGCGTCCGCAGACGCTCCGGCATTGCGCTAATAAAAATAATTTTTCCTTGTATCATGCCCAAAGCGCAGGCGGCGGGCATTTCAAATCCTTTTACTCAGCGGCCGATCAGCAGGTCGCGGCGGCAGCGCAGACCCACAGAGAGGGTGGCGCTGCTGCCCAGATGCCGCAGGGTGACGCGGGTGCCGGACTTCTGTCCCTCGCACAGCAGCGAGAGGTTCAGGGTGGTGGTGTTCTTCTCGGTCACCAGCACCAGCGTTTTCACGCCGTTGGCCTGCAAAGTCTGCATATCCTCGATGGTGGTGCGGAAGGTAGCCACCTCGGCGGGCACATCCAGCGTCAGCACGCCGTCCTTCTGGCGGGCAGTGTACAGCAGCTGCTTGCCCAGCAGACCCTTGACGGTGTAGCGCGCCTCGGTCTTTGCGGTGTCAGCCAGCTCGTCACCGGAGATCAGCATAATGTTGCCCTGAATGGGGTTGCCCTCCGGGGCACCGTAGCCGCCGTAGCTGGGGTCTTTTTCGCCCACGGCAACGTCGGCACTGTGCAGTGCGATGTCGCCCTGTACCATCTGCTCCTGCGGGGGCAGATAGCCCTCCACGCAGGTGGAATCCACCTCGGCGGCAAAGGCGCCCATGCTCAGCATGGCAGCGGCGCACACCGCCACAGCAGCACAGCTCAGGGTACGGACAAACTTTTTGTTCAGCATCTTCATAGGAAATACCTCCTGAAAACGGCAGCCGCAGGGACTGCCTTTGTTTTTTTGCATCGTAATCGTTTTTTGAAACCATGGTTCAGCTGCGGCGCATCCACAATGGAAAACCGCCGTATCTGCTCTATAAACGGATACGGCGGCCGGATTATTGCAAAAGATTCAAAATTTTTTATTTTCAGGGAAAAACGGCAATAAAAAAGATTGACCGCCTCAGCCACCAACTCAAGCAGTCAATCTTTTTGACCAACGGGACGGAAAGCTGACCTTTTGCAGATCAGCGTCCTTTCTGCTCTCCATCATGCGATTTTCCGTTGTTATACATTGTATTTTACCGGAAAATATGCTATTCTAACTATAAGGCGCTGATTTGCAAGATTGGTGGTCATGCTTTCCGTCCCGCACGCTGTTTCACCTACATGGAATGAAGCAGGGGTTCGCGGGAGGAGAACTTTTTTGTAAGTACCCGACCCGGAGCCCTGAAGGCGAAGGGAGGGAGAAATGCTGTGAATCTGACAGAATTGTTGGCATTGCTGATGTTCATCCTCGGTCTGCTTACGCTGATCGTTGAAGTCATCCGGCTGACCTTTGAGGTAACGACCTTTTATCAGAAACAGGAGCATGAAAACAAAAAAGATTGACCGCCTAGCTACCAACTCGTGCAGTCAATCTTTTTGACCAGTGGGACGGAAAGCTGACCTCTTGCGGATCAGCGTCCCTTCTGTTTATAGTATAGTGCCTTTTACCGGCTTTGTCAAGGGCAGTCTGCGGTGTCTTTTACAGCGTAGGTTGCTCTTTTTCTGCGTTCTCCAGTTTGTTTTTGGTATCATCGCGGTTGAGGATATCCATGAACTCCTCGCCGGTGATGGTCTCCTTCTGGTACAGATACTGTGCCAGTTCGTCCAGTTTGGCGCGGTTCTCGGTCAGGATGCGGATGGCCTTTTCGTGCTGTGTCTTGACCAGCTCTACCACCTTTCGGTCGATCTCGCACTGGGTCTGGGCACTGCATGCCAGCGAGGTATCGCCGCCCAGATACTGGTTATTCACGGTCTCCAGCGCCACCATGTCAAATTCATCACTCATGCCGTAGCGGGTCAGCATGGCACGGGCAAGCTTTGTGGCCTGCTCGATATCATTGGACGCGCCAGTGGTGATGGAGTTGAAGGCCACCTCCTCGGCGGCGCGGCCGCCGGTCAGGGTGGCGATCTTGTTTTCCAGCTCGGCCTTGTTCATCAGGTAGTGGTTGCCCTCGTCCACCTGCATGGTGTAGCCCAGTGCGCCGGAGGTGCGGGGGATGATGGTGATCTTCTGCACCGGGGCAGAGTTGGACTGCTTAGCTGCCACAAGGGCGTGGCCGATCTCGTGGTAGGCTACGATGCACTTTTCGTGGTCGGTCAGGATGGAGTTCTTCTTCTGATAACCGGCAATGACCACCTCAATGCTCTCCTCAAGGTCGGCTTGGGTCACGCTCTTGCGGCCTGCCCGCACGGCACGCAGGGCGGCTTCGTTCACGATGTTGGCAAGCTCTGCGCCGGAAGCACCGGAGGCCATGCGTGCCACAGTGTTGAAGTCCACACCCGGGGCAATCTTCACCTTTTTGGCGTGTACTTTCAAAATCTCTTCGCGGCCCTTCAAGTCGGGCAGTTCCACGGGCACACGGCGGTCGAACCGGCCGGGACGGGTCAGGGCAGGGTCAAGGGAATCCGGGCGGTTGGTAGCCGCCAGAATGATGACGCCGGTGTTGCCCTCAAAGCCGTCCATCTCGGTAAGCAGCTGATTCAAAGTCTGCTCGCGCTCGTCGTTGCCGCCAAACTGACCGCTGTTGCGCTTCTGGCCGATGGCGTCGATTTCATCAATGAATACGATGCAAGGTGCTTTTTCCTTGGCCTGCTTGAACAGGTCGCGCACCTTGGAGGCACCCATGCCCACGAACATCTCCACGAACTCCGAGCCGGAGATGGAGAAGAAGGGCACGTTGGATTCGCCTGCCACGGCCTTGGCCAGCATGGTCTTGCCGGTGCCCGGAGGGCCTACCAGCAGAATACCCTTGGGCATGGAAGCGCCGATCTCCTCGTACTTCTTGGGGTCGTGCAGATAATTGACGATCTCCTGCAGGTTCTCCTTGGCCTCGTCCTCACCGGCCACATCTGCAAAGCGGATGCCGTGGGTGGACTGCACATACACCTTTGCGTTGGATTTGCCTGCGCCGCCAAACATCATGGAACTCGGGCCGCCGCCTGCCTTTTCCATCAGCTTTTTGTTCATCTGGTTGCCGATGAAGCTGAACAGCAGGATGGGCAGTACGAACCACAGCAAAAAGCTGAGCACCGGCGAGCCCTGCTCCACGATCTCGCTGGAGAACTGCGCACCGGCATCGTACAGACGCTCGGTCAGGCCGGGGTCGTTCATCAGGCCGGTCTTGTAGATCTGCTTGTTGTCCTTATCCGTAAAAATGATCTGGTTGGACTGGATATCCACCTTGCCGATGTTCTCCTGCTCGGTCATGCTCATAAAGGTGCCGTAGTCTACCTCCTGCACCTGACGCTCGGCCAGCCACGGCATGACCACAAGGTTGATGACCAGCAGCACCAGCAGCACGATGGCATAGTAGATGGCCAACGGCTTTCTGGATGGCTTGACTTCTTTCATGGGAACTTCCTCCTTCTATATAAAGTGGACTTCCATCTGTTTGCTGCGTCCAGTATATCACACCTTGCCGCCCGGCAACAGCGCAGCGAGGGCAACTTTGCAAAAACTTAGCAGTTTCTTAACAAAGAGGGGAGAGTCCCTAATTTTTCATGATTTTCCCTATGGCATTGTGAAATGCTTTCATCTTTATCCTGAACGAAACTTCTTGACACTTTCTGGCAGGCGTGCTAAAATTATCTCACTTTCAACAAAGCGCAAATGCGTTGACGGGGATAAAACGATCTTTCTTCTGCGTGCAGAGAGCCGCCGGGTGGTGCAAGGCGGGTGCAGAGAACTTCGGATACTGGCCCCCGAGCGGCAGAGCTGAATCGATAAGTAGGCTCTGACGGACGCCCACCGTTACAGGGGCAGCGATTCGCCGTTTTGGCCGATCGTGCAAAGTGGCTGTACCTGACCGTGCAGCAAGGAGAGTGGTACCACGGGTGCCCTGTAAAAGCAATTTACAGGCTCTCGTCTCTCAAGGTTTTCGCCTTGAAAGACGGGAGCCTTTTTGTATGATAACCCTCTCAGTCGCCTGACGGCGACAGCTCCCCCGAGGGGGGAGCTTTAAGAGAAAAGGGGAGGAATGCTTCTTCTAAGAAGCGTCTCACCTTTTTCAGAAGCCGGAAAGCTCCCCCTTCGGGGGAGCTGGCAGCCCCGCAGGGGCTGACTGAGAGGGTTCGTCTCACCACAACATCAGGAGGACAACAGGATGATGGACGCTACCAAGTACGCACCGGGGTACTACCCGGTACCCGCCGGTTATGACAGCTGGGTAAAAAAAGATCATATTGAAAAAGCCCCCGCATGGTGCAGCGTGGATCTGCGGGACGGCAATCAGGCACTGATCGTGCCCATGAGCCTTGCAGAAAAGCTGGAGTTCTTCCAGATGCTGGTGAAGATCGGCTTCAAGGAGATCGAGGTGGGCTTCCCCGCCGCCAGCGAGACCGAGTACGAGTTCCTGCGCACCCTGATCGAAAAAGATATGATCCCCGCCGACGTCACCGTGCAGGTGCTGACCCAGTGCCGCGACCACATCATCCGCCGCACCTTTGAGGCGGTCAAGGGCGCACCCCGGGCGGTGATCCACTTCTACAACTCCACCTCCGTGGCGCAGCGGGAGCAGGTGTTCCATAAGTCCAAGGAGGAAATCAAGCAGATCGCTGTGGACGGCGCAAAGCTGGTCAAGCAGCTCAGCGAGGAGTACGAGGGCAACTTCCTGTTTGAGTACAGCCCCGAAAGCTTTACCGGCACCGAGGTAGATTACGCCGTAGAGGTGTGCAACGCCGTGCTGGATATCATGCAGCCCACCCCGGAGCGCCCCATGATCATCAACCTGCCGGTGACCGTGGAGATGAGTATGCCCCATGTGTACGCCAACCAGATCGAGTATTGCGACAAGCACCTGAAGTACCGCGACAGTGTGATCATCTCTACCCACCCCCACAACGACCGCGGCACCGGCGTAGCCTGTGCCGAGCTGGCAGTGCTGGCGGGCGCACAGCGCGTGGAGTGCTGCCTGTTTGGCAACGGCGAGCGCACCGGCAATGTGGACGCCGTGACGCTGGCTATGAATATGTACAGCCACGGCGTAGACCCCAAGCTGGACTTCTCGGATATGCCCGCCATCTGTGCCACCTACGAGCGGGTGACCCGGATGCACATCTACGAGCGCACCCCCTATGCCGGACAGCTGGTGTTTGCAGCCTTCTCCGGCAGCCATCAGGACGCCATTGCCAAGGGCATGGCTTACCGCAAGCAGACCGGCGAGCACCGCTGGACCTGCCCCTACATCCCGGTGGACCCCCACGACATCGGCCGCACCTACGACGCCGACGTCATCCGCATCAACAGCCAGAGCGGCAAGGGCGGCATCGGCTTTGTGCTGGAGCAGAACTACGGCTACAACCTGCCCCCCAAGATGCGGGAGGCGCTGGGCTACAAGGTCAAGAGCGTGTCCGACCACAGCCACAAGGAGCTGAGTGCCGCCGAGGTGCTGCACATCTTCGAGGACACCTATCTCAACCGCGCAAAGCCGCTGAACGTGGTGGAAGCCCACTTTGCACAGGTGAACGGCATCACCGCCACGGTCACGCTGGAACTGAACGGCCAGCGCAAGGTGGTCACCTCGGTGGGCAACGGCCGTCTGGATGCCGTAGCCAACGCCATCCAGAGCGCCACCGGCATGGACTTCCATCTGGAAAACTACTCTGAGCACAGTCTGGACGAAGGTTCTACCTCCCGCGCAGCCTCCTATGTGGGCCTTGTCTGGGGCGACAACACGGTCACATGGGGTGCCGGTACCGACACCGACATCATCGTAGCCGGTATCCGCGCCCTTGTCAGTGCGATCAATAACAAGTAAAGAACGAACCCTCTCAGTCAATGCCGTAAGGCATTGACTGAGAGGGTTATAAGTAAAAAGGAGAAAACTACCATGGGAATGACCCTGACGCAGAAGATCCTTGCCGCACACGCCGGACTGCCGGAGGTCAAGGCAGGCCAGCTCATCAACGCAAAGTTGGACATTGTGCTGGGCAACGATATCACCACCCCGGTGGCCATCAACGAGTTTGAGCGCGCCGGTTTTGACCGCGTGTTCGATAAAGAGCATATCGCTATCGTGCTGGACCACTTTGTACCCAATAAGGATATCAAGAGCGCTACCCAGTCCAAGCAGTGCCGGGAATTTGCCAATAAATACGATATCCTCAACTTCTACGATGTAGGCCAGATGGGCATCGAGCACGCCCTGCTGCCGGAAAAAGGCATCGTCACCGCCGGTGACTGCGTGATCGGCGCGGACAGCCACACCTGCACCTACGGTGCGCTGGGTGCCTTCTCCACCGGCGTGGGCTCTACCGATATGGCCGCAGGCATGGCCACCGGCATGGCATGGTTCAAAGTGCCCTCTGCCATCAAATTCGTGCTTACCGGCAAATTTGATCCCCGGGTGTCCGGCAAAGACCTGATTTTGCACATCATCGGCATGATCGGTGTGGACGGCGCACTGTATAAATCCATGGAGTTCACCGGCCCGGGCGTGGCAGGCCTTACCATGGACGACCGCCTGTGCATCTGCAATATGGCCATTGAGGCCGGTGCCAAGAACGGCATCTTCCCGGTGGATGAGGTGACCAAGGCTTATCTTGCGGGCCGCAGCCAGCGCCCGCCGGTGTTCTACGAAGCTGACCCCGATGCCGTGTATGAAAAGACCATCGAGATCGACCTGAGCGCATTGGAGCCCACCGTCAGCTACCCCCATCTGCCCGAGAACACCCATGTTGCCAGCGAGGGCAAGGACATCAAGATCGATCAGGTGGTCATCGGCAGCTGCACCAACGGCCGCCTGGAGGACATGGAAGCCGCTTACAACATCCTCAAGGGCAAGCACATCGCCAAGGGCGTGCGCGGCATCATCATCCCCGCCACTATGGCAGTCTATAAGGAGTGCATCCTGCGGGGCTGGACCACCGCCTTTATCGATGCGGGCTGCATCGTGTCCACCCCCACCTGCGGCCCCTGTCTGGGCGGCTACATGGGCATTCTGGCAGCGGGCGAGCGCTGTGTTTCCACCACCAACCGCAACTTTGTGGGACGCATGGGTCATGTGGACAGCGAGGTCTATCTGGCCTCTCCCGCCACCGCCGCCGCCAGCGCCCTGACCGGCTACATCACCGACCCGCGCACGGTCTGACCCGAAAGGAGCATGAGCATGAACGCAAGAGGTTCTGTTTTCAAATACCCGGATAATGTGGATACCGACGTCATCATCCCGGCACGCCACCTGAACACGCAGGACGCCAAGGAACTTGCCAGCCACTGCATGGAGGATATCGACAAGGATTTTGTGAACCGGGTGCAGCCCGGCGATATCATGGTGGGCGGCTGGAACTTTGGCTGCGGCTCCTCCCGCGAGCACGCACCCCTGTGCATCAAGACCGCCGGCATCGCGGTGGTCATTGCCAAAAGCTTTGCCCGTATCTTCTACCGCAACAGCATCAACATCGGCCTGCCCATCATGGAGTGCCCGGAGGCTGTGGACGCCATCGAGGCAGGGGACACCGTTCAGGTGGACTTTGATACCGGCGTCATCACCGACGAGACCAACGGCAAGGTGTTCCACGCCGAGCCCTTCCCGCCCTTTATCCAGAACATCATCTCTGCCGGCGGCCTGATGAAGGCCATCCAGAAATAAGCCCATTCCCATCCGTGAAAATGTGTTTGGAGCGGCCCGCAGGCCGCGACAAACACGAAATATAAATAAAAATTCCGCTGATTATGCGCAGAGCAACGCGGAGCGCATTCTAAATCGTCCAACCCCCAAAGAGGGCGTAAGGCTTTAAGAGAGTGGGGCTATCAGGGGCGTTTTGAGCATAGAAGGAGTACCTCATGGAAAAAAATATTGCTGTCATCTGGGGCGATTGCTCCAGCCCGGAGATCGTAAAGCAGACCCTCCGGGTGCTGGATAAGGTGGCTGAAAAGTACGGCCATGCCTTCCACTACACCGCTGCCGCCATGGGCGGCGAGGCCATTGATAAGTATGGCAATCCGCTGCCCCAGCACGAGCTGGACAAGTGCCTTGCCGCCGACAGCGTGCTGCTGGGCGCGGTGGGCGGCCCCAAGTGGGAGGGTCTGCCCGGGGAGCAGCGGCCGGAAAAGGGTCTGCTGCGGCTGCGCGCCGGGATGGGACTGTACGCCAACAACCGCCCCGCGAAGATCTGGCCGCAGCTGGCACCTGCCAGCCCCTTAAAGCCCGAGATCGTGGCACAGGGCATTGATTTTATCATCGTGCGGGAGCTGATCGGTGGCGTGTACTTCGGTAATCACGAGACCCACACGCTGGAAAACGGCGAAAAGCAGGCTGTGGACACCATGCCCTATGCAGAGCACGAGATCGAGCGCATTGGCCGCATCGGCTTCGAGACCGCCCGCAAGCGCCGCAAAAAGCTGTGCTGCGTGGACAAGGCCAACGTGCTGGACACCAGCCGCCTGTGGCGCACCGTGATGCACCGGCTGCAGGCCGAATACCCGGATGTGGAGTACAGCGAGATGTTCGTGGACAACTGCGCCATGCAGATCGTGAAAAACCCCGCCCAGTTTGATGTCATCGTTACCGAGAATATGTTCGGCGATATCCTGTCGGACGAGGCTTCCATGATCACCGGTTCCATCGGCATGATCCCGTCCTCCAGCCTTGGCGATGGCACCCGCGGCCTATACGAGCCCATCCACGGCTCTGCCCCGGACATTGCAGGCAAGGACATCGTAAATCCCACCGCTTGCATCCTGTCTGCCGCCATGATGCTGCGGTACTCCTTTGGTATGGCAGAGGAGGCCGATGCCATTGAGAACGCCGTGAGCCGTGTGCTGGACAAGGGTCTGCGCACCGCCGACAACATGAGCGATGGCTGCACCTGCCTTGGCTGCACCGCCATGGGCGATGCCATTCTGGCAGAGCTTTAAGCCGCAGCACTATTTTTAACGAAACAAGCCCGGAAGGTCTACCGACCTTCCGGGCTTGAATTTTTTTATATTATTACAGCATCTTGGAGAGGAAGGCTTTCAGGCGGGGGTGCTTGGGGTTGGTGAACAGCTCCTGCGGCGGCTCGTCCTCCTGAATTTTGCCGTCATCAATGAAGATGACACGGTTGGACACCTCACGGGCAAAGCCCATTTCGTGGGTGACCACCAGCATGGTGATGCCGGTGTGTGCCAGCTCCTTCATCAGTTCCAGAACCTCGCCCACCATCTCGGGGTCAAGGGCGCTGGTGGGCTCATCGAACAGGATCACGTCCGGGTCCATAGCCAGCGCACGGGCAATGGCGATGCGCTGCTGCTGACCACCGGAGAGGCTCTTGGGGTAGGCGTTGGCCTTGTCGGCCAGACCTACGCGGGCCAGCAGCTCGTCGGCCCGGGCAGAGATGGCTTCCTTGTCCTTCAGCTTCAGCAGGCTGGGTGCCAGCTCAAGGTTCTTTTTCACGGTCAGGTGGGGGAACAGGTTGAAGTGCTGGAACACCATGCCCATCTTCTGGCGCACGGAGTCGATGTGCGCCTCGTCCACCTCAACTCCCTCAAACTTGATAGAGCCGGAGGAAGGGGTCTCCAACCGGTTCAGGCAGCGCAGAAAGGTGGACTTGCCGCAGCCGGAAGGGCCGATCAGGCAAACCACATCGCCGCGGTAGATGTCAAGGTCGATGCCCTTCAGCACGTCCAGCGTGGGGTCGGCCTTTTTTGCGCCGCGCTTCTTTACGCCGCCGTAGGTCTTGGTCAGGCCGCGTACTTCCAAAATCTTATCGGTCACTTTGTGCCAGCCTCCTCTCAAACTTGCTCAGCAGCCATGTAAACAGCATAACAAGGATCAGGTAAATCAGTGCAACGCCCAGCAGGGGGAACATGGCTTCGTAGGTGCGGTTCATAATGCCCTGTGCGGCATACAGCAGCTCCTTGCCGCCGATGGTGGTAATCAGGGAAGTATCCTTGAGCAGGATGATGAACTCGTTGCCCAGTGCAGGCAGCACCGCACGGATGGCCTGCGGGATGATGATGACCACCATGGTGGTCATGTAGTTCAGGCCAAGGCTGCGCCCAGCCTCCATCTGGCCGGGGTCCACGGCCATCAGGCCGCCGCGGATGATCTCGGATACATACGCGCCGGAGTTGATGCCCAGGGTCAGCGCGCCCACCATGGTAAAGTTGCGGCTGTTGGCAAAAATGACCATGCTCATGATCAGCAGCTGCACCATCATGGGCGTGCCGCGGATGATGGTGGTGTACACCTGACACACCGCGTTAAAAAAGCCCAGCACCGCGTTTTTGTGGCCGGGGCGCTGCTGGTCGTGGGTCACGCGCACCAGCGCCACCACGCTGCCCAGCACCACGCCCAGCGCCAGCGCCAGTGCGGTGACCAGCAGGGTGGTGCCCACGCCGCTGATGTACTGCATCCAGCGGTCCTTCAGCAGAAAGGCCTGATAAAACTTGAAGAAGAAATCCTGTCCAAAGCTTAGCTTTGTGCCGCTGTTGAGCAGCTCTTTGAGCAGTTCGTATTGCGCAGCCATTCACATCCTCACTTTCTGTTTGTCAATAAATTGTAACCACTTTTTTC
>CAKTGQ010000027.1 GCA_934561555.1 uncultured Faecalibacterium sp.
CCAAAGCGGAAGCTGTGCTGCTGGAAGATGGCCTTGGTGATGGAAAGCCCCAGACCGGTGCCCTGCTTGCCCGCGTCCGAGCGGGAGCGGTAGTACCGGTCAAAGATATGGGGCAGGTCGGCGGCGGCAATGCCCGGGCCGTGGTCCTCCACCTCTACCCGCACGCCCTCGGTGCAGCGGAAGGCGCGCAGGATAAAGATGCCGTCCTTGCCGATGTGGTGCATGGCGTTGCCCAGCAGGTTGTGCAGCGCCCGCTGCATCATGTCCGGGTCGGCGTAGACAGGCAGCTCTTCTTCCGGCAGTTCCAGTTTCAGCTGCCAGCCGTTCTGGGCGCAGACGGCGTCGTAGCGCTCGCTCACCTCGTCACACAGCTGTCCCATGTCAAAGTGCACCCGCTCGCACTTGTAGGTGCCGCTGGTCACCTTGCTCAGCTCCATCACGCTGGACACCAGCGCGGTCAGGCGGTCGGCTTCGTCCACAATGATGTTCATCTGCTCGTCCCGGTGGGCTTTATCGTCGCCGGTCAAATCGCGCACCGTCTCGGCGTAGCCCTTGATGAGGGTCAGCGGGGTGCGCAGGTCGTGGGAGACGTTGGCCAGCAGGTCGCGCTGCATCTGCACCGCGTGCTGCACCTCCTCGGCCATGTGGTTAAAGTCCCGGGCAAGGTCGCCCAGCTCGTCGTTGCGGCGGTTGTCCACCTGCACGGCGTAGTTGCCCAGCGCCATCTGTCGCGCCGCGCTGGAAAGCTGGCGCAGCGGCTTTGTGAACCACTCGCTGAACAGCCACGCCGCCGACATGGCAAAGCCGAAGATGAGCGCCGCCGCCAGCGGCAGCAGGGTGCTGAGCACGTTTCCGGCCTCGGCAACGTGCACAAGGCTGGTGGTCACCAGCACGGTGTAGCTGCCGTCAGCCGTGGTGCGCCCCACCAATAGCTGCGCCGAGCCGGAGAGTCTGGGCGGGTTGAGCGTCTGCACAAAGCTGCCCATGCTGCGGCACTTGCGCCGCATGGCAAGGGCGGTGGCAATGATCTTATCATTGTTGGCAGAGTCTGAAAGATAGGTGCCGTGCAGGTTGCAGAAGGACTGGTTCTCAATCTTATAAATGGTGTGCAGGGTGGTGTCCGAGATATCCACGCAGAAGCTGTTCAAAGAGCCTTTGGTGTACAGTTCCAGCGTGAGCTTATCAAAAAAACTGTTGTTGACAGACAGCTGCCCGAAAGACCAGCTGGACAGCACCTTGCCCTCGGCAATGGCATCGTCCAGCCGCTCCACAATGCTGTCCGCCTGATTGGTAAGCTGGGTCTCGATGTGTTTGGTGTACAAGGGCTCCAGCAGCTGGGTGGACAGCAGCCAGAACAGCCCCAGCAGAAACAGGCAGATGAAGCACAAAAACCACATCAGCTGCCCGCGGATGCCAAGGGTATGCCGCGCTTTGGTGGTTTGCCGCATGGACTGCACGCTCCTTCAGTCAACGGGCGGCATCGGGGTCGAACTTATAGCCGATGCCCCATACCGTAGCAATGTAGCTGCGGCATTTGCCCAGATGGCCGCGCAGCATTTTTACATGGGTGTCCACGGTGCGGTCCTCGCCGAAGTAGTCGTAGTTCCACACCTTCTGCAAGATCTTTTCCCGGCTCAGGGCAATACCCTTGTTGGAAGCCAGAAATACCAGCAGGTCAAACTCCTTGGGGGTCAGGGCCACTTCCTCGCCGGATACCCGCACGGTATGGCTGGCGGTGTCGATGGTCAGCTCGCCAAAGGTCATGGTATCGGCGGCCTCGGTGGGGCGGGGCATGGTGCGGTTCAGCACCGCGCGCACCCGCGCCACCAGCTCCCGGGGGGAGAAGGGCTTTACCACGTAGTCGTCTGCGCCGCTTTCCAGTCCGGCCAGCTTGTCGTATTCCTCGCCCCGGGCGGTCAGGATGATGACCGGGGTGTTGATGTGGCGGGCGCGCATCTCCCGCAGGCAGGTCATGCCGTCCATAAAGGGCATCATCAGGTCTAAGATCACCAGATCAAACCCGCCGCCGGACAGCTGTGCCAGCGCCGCAGAGCCGTCCCCGGCTTCTTCGCAGATATACCCGGAATATTGCAGATGCTCGTGGATCAGCTCCCGGATGCGGGGCTCATCGTCAACGATCAGGATCTTTGCCATAAAACAGGACTCCTCCCTATCATATATCAATATACAACTCTATTTTAATGCAAGAATTGGAAAAAGCTGTGAATTTTAAGTGAATGGTTTGGAAAAACAAAACCGTCTGCACCCAGTATACCACACCAGGCGGCGGGGCGGCAATCTTTTTACGGAAAGGCGCTGCAAAATACGCTGGGGAAACTTGACAAGAAAATGCGGACTTTTGTAAAATAGGGTCGTGAAGAGCAGAGCACTTGCGGCAGAACAGGAGAAGCGTCCATGAGCATTCCCAAGATCATCCATTATTGCTGGTTCGGCGGCGGGACGATCAGCCCGGAGAACCGGAAATGTATGGAAAGCTGGAAGAAATATTGCCCGGATTACAAGATCATCGAGTGGAACGAGCAGAACTTTGATATCAGCCAAAACCGCTACGCACAGCAGGCCTACGAGGCAAAGAAATATGCCTTTGTGTCGGACTATGCGCGGCTGGCGGTGCTGTATGAGTACGGCGGCGTCTATCTGGACACGGATGTGGAGCTGGTGCGCCCGCTGGACGAACTGCTGGAATTGCCCGGTTTTATGGGCTTTCAGAACAACAACGAGGTGGCCACCGGGCTGGGGCTTGGGGCACGCAAGGGCAACCCGGTAGTACAGGCGCTGCTGCGGGATTACGATGCACTGGATTTTATAAAGGCGGACGGCAGCGCGGACCTGACACCCTGCCCGGAGCGGAATACAAAGGTATTGCAGACGCTGGGTGTGCGCAAAGACGGCACAAGGCAGAGCATCGCGGAAATGGAGATCTTTCCGGCGGAGTATTTCTGCCCGATGGACCTTTACACCCGGAAGCTCCGGGTAACACCCAATACCTACTCCATCCACCGATTTGCCGAGAGCTGGAAGCCGAAACCCAGCGCGGTCAGCCGCGTTTTGCAGCGGCTGCTGAAGAAGCACTACTATACATGGTACTGCCCTCTGCGCGGTCGGGTCGAGGGACGGCTGAAAAAGAAACACTGAAAACCGGAGCTGCCGCACGATGCTGTGCGGCGGTTCTTTTTGTCCCCGCTTGCCCTTTTTGCACAGGAATGCTATACTTTAGCGATAAAGGACAGTGCGCTGTCCGCAGGTTTTTCAGAGATAAAGGAAAAGCGTCTATGCGAATCGGACTGATCGAATTTTTGCTCATACTTGCCATTGCGTCCCTCACGGTGGGGCCGCGGGTGGCGTTGTTCGTGGACCGGTGGATGCGCCGTGCTAACCGTGCCAACGCCATGGCGGCGCGCCGCCGGGCAGAGTATGCCGCCCAGATGGCCATCGAGCGGGATGCCATGCTCAAGCGGTTCCGCACCGCCAGCACGGTGTTCGGGGTGGGCATCCTGCTGGTGCTGGTGTATGCGCTGGGCTTCCGCCCCATCGCAACCCCGCCGCAGGCTTATAAAGCCCCCGACCTCCGGCAGGAGACGGGCGCTCTGCAGACGGCAGTTTCCACCGACCGCAAGACCCGGCTGGAGCTGGGGGAGTATCAGGGCGTGGACTGCATCCGCGCAAAGGACGGCCTTTTGTATGCCGCTGCATGGAACGGTGCCGCCCTGAAAAAGCGCACCAGCGACCTTGTGCGCACCGATGGCGGGCACTCTGCCGCCATCCTGAGCGTGGAGGGCGAGCTGACCGGCTTTGCCTTTGATGCCGCCGGGGATGTGTGGCTGACCCAGCTGACCGCCGCCGGGGGCACCTTGTGCCGCGCCAAGCACGACAGCTGGGGCGCAGCGGTGGAGCAGGTGGTCACCCAGCTGGACGGTGCGCCGCTGGGGGCGGTGTCTGCCGTGGAGGTAAGCCCGGCGGGCAAGGTGTACTTTGCGGTGGCTGCGGCGGCAGGTGCAGAGAACGGGCTGGAAAGTGCCCTGCGCACCGAACTGCTGGCGCACACCGCCACCGGCTGCGTGTATGTGTACGACCCCGCCGCCCGCACGGTAGAAAAGGTGCTGGGCGGGGTGGCAGGCGCTGCCGGTCTGGCGCTCAGCCCGGACGGCAGCACCCTGTATGTCTCCGACCTCGGCAGCCGCTGCATCTGGGCGGTGGATGCCGCCGCTCGGGAGCTGACCGCCGGGGGACGGGGCTGCACCGCCGCCTTTGCCGGTCTGCCGGGCTATCCCGGTGCGCTGGCTGCGGACACGGACGGCACGCTGTACATCAGCTACCGCTGGGCGCACAGCGGCTGGCTGGAAAAGAATGCGGACAGCACCCTGCTGCGGGGCATCGCCCTGCGGGCGGGGCAGAATACACAGGAGCGGCTGTTCCGATGCACCGCAGACGCTCCCTGCGCTGAGGCGGTGAGCCTTGCCACCGGGGCTTGGGAGCAGACCTTTACCGGCCTTGCACAGGACAGCTGCGCGGCGGTGTGTCCGGTGGAAAGTAAAGTATATTTCGGTGCGGCAGGGGCTGACAGCCTGCTGGCTGCAAACCGATAAGCGAGGTGTTTTTGTATGACCGAAGCATTTGCAAAACAGATCGAGGCCGAAGCGCGGCAGGCAATGACCGAGCTGGTGGCTGCGGCAAAGCTGAAAAAGGGGGATGTGCTCGTGGTGGGCTGCTCTTCCAGTGAGATGGTGGGCGGTCACATCGGCAAGGATTCCAGCATAGAAGCTGCCCGGGCGCTTTACGCGGGCGCTGCGCCGGTGCTGGCAGAAAAAGGCATCTGGCTGGCAGCCCAGTGCTGCGAGCACCTGAACCGCGCCCTTATCCTTGAGCGGGAAGCCGCAGAGAAATACGGCTGGGAGGAAGTGTGCGTTGTGCCCCGTCCCCATGCGGGCGGCAGCTGGGCCACTACCTGCTGGAAGAACTTCAAAGACCCGGTGGCGGTGGAGGAGATCCGCGCCAACGCGGGCATGGATATCGGCGGCACCCTGATCGGGATGCACCTGAAGCGGGTGGCGGTGCCGGTACGGCTGAGCCTTGCTAAAATCGGCGAAGCAAACATTCTGTGCGCCTACACCCGCCCGAAACTGATCGGCGGCGAGCGCGCCCGCTATACCGAGGAGGATTGAGCGACATGGCAGAAAAGAATTTGGAAGAGATGCGGCAGGCCGTGGCGGAGATTCGGGAAAAGATGGCCGCAGCCGCCCGGGAGGCCGGGCGCGACCCGGCAGCGGTGCAGCTGTGCGCCGCCTGCAAGACCCGCACGGCGCAGACCATTGCCGCCAGTGCCGCACTGCCCATTGATGTGTTCGGCGAGAACCATGTGCAGGAGCTGTGTGCAAACTATGATGCCGGGGCCTACTGCGGCAAACCCAGCCATTTTATCGGCCACTTGCAGACCAATAAGATCAAAAAGGTGTTGGGGCGGGCAAGCCTGATCCAGAGCGTGGACAGCGAGCACCTGCTGCTGGCCATCGAGAAGGAAGCCGCCAAGGCCGGCATCGTGCAGGACATTTTGCTGGAGGTGAACATCGGCGGGGAGGAGAGCAAGACCGGTGCTGCGCCGGAGCTGCTCTGGCCGCTGCTGGACACCGCTGCCGCACAGGAGCATATCCGGGTCAAGGGCCTGATGGCTATTCCGCCCGTGAACGACGATGATGCCCAGAACCGCCGGTATCTGGCGCAGGTGTATCAGCTGTTCGTCAAGGCAGGGGAGCGGGGCTACCGCAACGTGGAGATGCAGACCCTTTCCATGGGCATGAGCGGCGATTTCGAGAACGCCATCCGCGAGGGCGCTACCCTTGTGCGCATCGGCACCGCCATCTACGGCGAGAGGGATTACAGTAAAAAGTAACGATAATAACGGAGGAACCATGCCGAAAACTAAGCCTAACGACCCCGGGGCGCACCACGCAAGCAGCGGTGCGCTGATCCGGCGTTTTCTGCCGTATCTGGCAAGTTATAAGATGGTGCTGTGCCTTGATTTGTTCTGCGCGGCACTGACCACCCTGTGCGATATCGTGCTGCCCAAGATCATGAGCATCATCACCAACTCCGCCATGGGGGTGGGCATCACCCTGACGGCGGGCATCGTGCTGAAGCTGGCGGCGCTCTACTTTGTGCTGCGCATCATCGACGGCGCAGCCAGCTACTATATGTCCAGCATCGGCCATATCATGGGCGTGCATATCGAAACGGATATGCGCCGGGATGCCTTTGACCATCTGTTGCAGCTGGATCACACCTACTACAACAATACCAAGGTGGGCACCATCATGGGGCGCATCACGAACGACCTGTTTGACGTGACCGAGTTTGCCCACCACTGCCCGGAGGAGTTTTTCATTGCGGGCATCAAGATCGTGGCGTCCTTTGTCATCCTGTGCCGTGCCAGCATTCCGCTGACCTTGGCAGTGTTTGCCTGTGTGCCGCTGATGGGCGTGGTGTCGGTGTACCTGAATGGACGTCTGCGGGCGCGGTTCCGTCAGCAGCGCGTCCAGATCGGCGAGCTGAACTCCACCATCGAGGACAGCCTGCTGGGACAGGGCGTGGTCAAGGCTTTTGCCGCCGAGGACGAGGAACGGGAAAAGTTTGCCAAGGGCAACCGTGCCTTTGAGCAGATCAAGACCCTTGGCTACTACGCCATGGGTGCCTTCAACACCTCCACCCGCCTGTTTGACGGGCTGATGTATCTGGTGGTCATTCTGGCGGGCGGCCTGTCGCTGGTGTACGGTAAAATTACCGCTGGTGACATGGTAGCCTATATGCTCTACGTCACCACCCTCATTGCCACCATCCGGCGCATCGTGGAGTTTGCCGAGCAGTTCCAGCGCGGCATGACCGGCATCGAGCGCTTTGCCGAGATCATGGACACCCCGGTAGCCATCAAGGACGCCCCGGACGCTGTGCCATTACAGCCCGGCCCCGGCGAGATCCGGTTCGAGAAGGTGTGCTTTGAGTACCCGGACGACCACAACAAGGTGCTGCACGACGTCAGTCTGGACATCCGCGCCGGGGAGCGTCTGGCGCTGGTGGGAGCCTCCGGCGGCGGCAAGACTACCCTGTGCAACCTGATTCCCCGCTTTTACGAGGTGACCAGCGGCCGCATCCTCATTGACGGACAGGACATCCGCCGCGTCACCCTGAAGAGCCTGCGGCAGGATATCGGCATCGTGCAGCAGGACGTGTACCTGTTCAGCGGCACGGTGGCGCAGAACATCGCCTACGGCAAGCCCGGCGCCACCCGGCAGGAGATTGAGGCCGCTGCCCGGCTGGCGGGCGCGGAAAAGTTCATCCTTGCACTGAAGGACGGCTACGACACCTATGTGGGCGAGCGCGGCGTCAAGCTGTCCGGCGGACAGAAGCAGCGCATCGCCATTGCCCGGGTGTTTTTGAAGAACCCGCCCATCCTCATTCTGGACGAGGCCACCAGTGCACTGGACAACGAGAGTGAGATCCTTGTGGGACAGAGCCTTGAAAAGCTGGCCCACGGCCGCACCACCCTGACCATCGCCCACCGCCTGACCACCATCAAGGACTACGACCGCATCCTTGTGCTGGGCGAGGAAGGCATCGTGGAGCAGGGCACCCACGCCCAGCTGCTGGAAAAGCAGGGCGTCTACTACCGCCTGTGGAACCAGCTGCCCGCAGAGGATGGGGAATAAAAGCCCCTGAAATACAAAAAAGACACCCGGAAGGGTGTCTTTTTTCGTATGGGCCAGGCAGGACTTGAACCCGCAGGGGGGTGATTCTAAAAGGCTCACAGCCAGTTGGCGGATACGCCAAATGTTTTTGCTGTAATGCACAAAAAATTTTTATAATTTTGTGAAATACGGAGAAGAAAAAAAGCTTGTTTTCGCAAAATCCATGAAAAAGGTTATGCCTACCCAATTTTACGTGAGCAGAAGGTAGAAAGTAAAGTGGACACGGTTGTGAAAATCATCAAGTGGGTTTATAATATATAAGGCGCTGTATCTTATACGCAAGCGGCACATCCTTACCTTTCTTCACGAATGATGTTGAGAACTTTTTTGGAAATCGTGAATGACGAACGGGGGAATGTGTGATGACTACATCTGAATTGATTGCATTGGCCGGACTAGTGGTCAATATTATTCATGTGATATTTCAAATTGCATGGGCAATTTATAACAATCACAAAGAAAAAAAGAACTAACCGTTAGGCTGGTAACTTTCCGGTTAGTCCTTCTCTGCTGATTGGTAAGGTGTTGTAGCCGCTTGCGTAAAAATACAACGCCTTTCCATTTGCATTATATTCAAAGATTATCAACTTGTCAAGCGAAGAGCATAGTATCATACCGCATTTTCCTCCTTTTGACAAGTGTTTTTTACAAAAATTTTCAAATTTTCGAAGGTAACTGAAAAATGTGATTGCGCTACGCTGTAAAACGTAGATGCCAGACGCGCTCAGCCCAGCACGACCCTTGCAATTTACACGCAGGTCTATGACACGTGGCGCAAAGAGATTCGCAAACAGATGAGCAAAGAACTGTACAGGTGAATCGTTTATTCATGCAAAAAGAAAAGCACGAGAGCAAAATCTCGTGCTTTTTTGATGGGCCAGGCAGGACTTGAACCCGCGACCAAGCGGTTATGAGCCGCCAGCTCTGACCAGCTGAGCTACTGGCCCGCAGGAGTGCTACATTGCTGCAACACGCACTAGTATAACAAAAAATGCACAAAAAGGAAAGCATTTTCTGCAAAAATCATTTGGTGCGGCGGGCATCCAGCTTTTGCAGCATAAATTCGTCCAGCATGGCGGGCGGGAACAGCGGCTCTTTATAGCCAAAGGCCTCCCGGATGAAGATCAAAGTTACCACGGTCTGGCGGCCGGGGTCCAGCCGCAGGGTGTACAAAGTGTCCAGCGGCTGCTGGCTGGGCTGGTGCAGCGTCAGGTGTAGCATGAAGCCGCCGTCGTTCTCCCGGCGGCACTCGTAGGCAAAGAGGTCGGTGTCGCTGTGGGTGTCCAGACGGTCGAAGCATTCGTCCAGCGCAAGGTTCGTGCGGAACTCGGACAGGCCGGCGGGGCCGTACTGGCTGCGGCGGTTCGTCTCCCGCCGGGAGAGCAGGTACACGATGATGCCCAGCGCACAGGCTAAAAGACAGACGGAAACGACAGCGTTCATGGAAAGACCCTCCCCAAAAGAGTTTTCCTTATTGTAACACAACCTGCGGGGGTTTGTGCTATAATATTTACAATTCTTTTTTAATTTTTTTGGCAAGCCGGGTGCAAACGCCCGGGGGAGGGGCTTCATGAAGCTTAAATTTACGCGCAAGACATGGTATTTCTTTTTGCTGGCTGCGGCGGCAGTGTCCATGCTGGGCGGTTTTGCCGTGCTGGGCGGGATGGATTTTTCCGGGTTGGAAATGGTCGTATTCTGCCTTACCGGCATTGCGGTGCTGTTTCTGGCGGCGCAGAAGGGCGCACCGGCAAGGGAAAAGCGCAACTACACCGGCGTGTTCGTGGTGCTGATGCTCAGCAAGCTGGGTGCCAGCGGCTGGGCGGGCGATATCTGCTCGGCGCTGGTGTGGCCTGCTTTGCTGGCGACCGAGTACGAGCGCGGCAGACCCATCCAGCGGCAGCTGCAGCTGGTAAGCGCCGCCGAGGTGCTGCGGCTGGTGTTCTGGATGCTGACCAAGTACGCGGGCATGAGCGGCCTTGCCTTCTGGACGAACATCATGTTCGTGCTGCTGACCTGCGCCCGGGGCTGGGCGGGGCTTACCCTGTATAAGACGCAGGAGGAGACCCTGTGACCCAGCGCCGCAGGACGTCGAAAGCCAAGGCAAAACGCCGTTTTGGCCGCAGAGCCTTTCTGGCTGGTGCGGGCGCAGCGGCCTGTGCGGCAACGGGGTGGTATCTGCGGCAGAAAAGCGATGCAGACCATACCGCCGCTTCCGGGCAGGATACGCCCCCGGCACCCAACCCCGCCCTGCCCGCCGGAGAGTGGCGGGCGGTGTGGGTGAGCTATCTGGACTGGGCGCTGCTGGATTTTTCCACCGAGGATACCTTCCGCGCCGGGGCGGCGCAGCTGCTGGACAACTGCGCCGGGCTGGGGCTGAACACCGTGCTGGCACAGGTGCGCCCCTTCGGGGATGCGCTGTACCGCAGCAGCTTGTTCCCGTGGAGCCATCTGTGCACCGGGGTGCAGGGCAAAGACCCCGGCTTTGACCCGCTGGATGTCTTTCTTACCGAGGCGCACCGCCGGGGCATCGGGGTGGAGGCGTGGGTCAACCCCTACCGCCTGCGCTCCTCGGCGGCGATGCCGCCGAATCTGGCGGAGAATAATCTGGCAAACCTCCACCCGGACTGGCTGTGCACCGCCGGGGAGGGGCTGTACCTGAACCCCGCCGTGCCTGCCGCCGCAGACTATGTGGTGCAGGGGGTGGCAGAGCTTGTGCAGAACTACCCGGTGGACGGCATCCACTTTGACGATTACTTTTACCCCACCACCGATGCCGCTGTGGACGCGGCGCAGTTTGCGGCAAGCGGCGCAGCCGACCTTGCCGCGTGGCGGCGGCAGAACGTCACCGCACTGGTGGCGAACGTGCACCGCACCGTAAAGGCGGCAGACCCCACCCTGCGGTTCGGCATCAGCCCGCAGGGCAACCCGGACAACGACCTTGACCAGCAGTACAGCGATGTGACCGCATGGCTGGCGGCGGGCGGGGAGGAGAAGGTCATCGACTACCTCTGCCCGCAGGTGTACTGGGGCTATGGCTTTACCCTGCACTCCGGCAGCACCCGCTTTGCCTTTGAAAACATCGTCCCGGCGTGGCTTAGCTACCCCCGGGCGGGGGATGTGGCGCTGTACTTCGGGCTGGGCGCGTACCGGGTGGGCACCGGGGACGGCGGTGCGAACCCGGACAGCGTGTCCGGCTGGAGCACCGGCAGTGCGCTGGCGGCACAGGTAAAGGACTTACGGCAGCAGGCGGCGGGCGGCTGGGCGCTGTACCGCTACGGCAGTCTGTTCGGGCCGGAGGCTCCTGCGCTGGCCGAGGCCGAGTGCGCAGCGCTGCGGGCGCTGAATGCGTGAAAATTTGTGCAGAAACGGGCGGCAAACCGCACAAAATAAGCGCAGGTATCTTGTGCAGAGCGGCAAAATGCGGTATACTTACCCTGTATCTGCCCGTTGGCAGAGACGCACGAAAAAGAGAAGTTTCTTTGTTTCTATGAGGAAAGCTATGAAGATGAAAAAACAGCTTTTGGCACTGCTGCTGGCGGCGGTCATGGTGCTTAGCCTGACCGGCTGCAAGGAGACCCTGAAAAAGGTGGCGCAGAAGGTGACAGGCCACTCCGAGGAAGTGCAGGAGGAGGATACCACCCGCTGGGCAGAAGCCACCACCGACCCGCTGATCATTCAGGGCATTGCGGATGCCTCGGCAAAGTATGCCACCGCCACCGCAGACGGCTGCCTGTATGCGGTGTTCAACGGTATCTGGAGCCGCAACACCGGCTACTTTACCGTGCCGGGCGGCAGTTTGAACATCATGGCCTGCGGCACCGCCGAGGGCACCCAGAAGTTCAAGGTGGCACTGTGGAAAAAGGTGGACGGCGGCGCAGCGTATGTGCCGGACAGCACCTACTACGTCAAGACCGACGGCACTGACTACCGCTGCACCATTTCCGGGCTGGACCCGGCGGCGCAGTACCGCGTGACCATCTCGTATGATTCCAGCCGGTACTACCTGTACGGCCTGCTGAAGGTGGAGGGCATTGCCGGATGACGAACCAGACGAAAAATTCAATGCTGCTGATGCTGTGCGCCCTGATCTGGGGCACAGCTTTTGTGGCGCAGAGCGCCGGTTCCGGCATGGGCGCGTTCTCCTTTCTGGCGGGGCGCAGCTGGATGGCGGTGCTGGTGCTGATTCCCACGGTTAAGGCGTTTGACGCCTTGCACCGCCGGCAGGGCAAACCGGACGGCAAACCCAAGACGGCGGCAGAGCGCAAGCTGCTGCTGAAAGCCGGGCTTGTGTGCGGCACGCTGCTGTTTTTAGCCAGCGCGGCGCAGCAGTTGGGCATCACGCTGGACCCCTCCACCGCAAAGGCGGGCTTCCTGACCGCCATGTATGTGGTGCTGGTGCCGGTGTTCGGCCTGTTTCTGGGGCGCAAGGGCAGCGCGCAGCTGTGGGTGAGCATGGCCATTGCCGTGGTGGGGCTGTACCTGCTGTGCATGAAGGACGGCTTTGGCAGCATCCAGAGCAGCGACTGGCTGCTGCTCTTGTGCGCGGTGCTGTTCAGCTTCCAGATCATGGCGGTGGACCATTTCTCCCCGCAGATGGACGGTGTGCGCCTGAGCCTTGTGGAGTTTTTTGTGGTGTCGGTGGAAAGCACCGCGGCGGCATTCTTGTTCGAGCAGCCTGCCATGGCAGAGTTCGTCGCCTTCGCCGGGCCTATCCTGTACTGCGGCATTATGTCCAGCGGCGTGGCCTACACCCTGCAGATTCTGGGTCAGCGGGACCTGAACCCCGCCGTGGCAAGCCTTATCATGTGTCTGGAAAGCGTATTCAGCGCCTTGGGCGGCTGGCTGCTGCTGCACCAGAACCTTTCCTTGCGGGAATCTTTCGGCTGCGTGCTGCTGTTTGCCGCCGTGGTGCTGGCGCAGCTGCCCCTTGGCCGTCTGATGCGGAGCAAAGCCTGAGGTGGCGGCAAAGCCGTGCGCCCAGCTGCGCAGCGTGGAGGGCATCCAGTACGAGCTGGTGCGCAAAAAGGTAAAGCAGCTGCACCTGCGGGTGCGGGACAACGGCACCGTGATGGTAAGCATCCCCCTGACGGCCAGTCTGGAACAGGCTGACCGTTTTGTGCTGCAAAACGCCCAGTGGATCCGGGACACCCGGGTGAAGAATATCACGAAGCGCAACAAGGATAACGCCGACCTGCCGGACAAAGCCACGGCGCTGGCCTACTTTATCGCCATGAGCGATAAGGTCTACCCGGCCTTTGCCGGGGTGCTGGGCGGGCAGAAGCCTGTCCTGAAAGTGCGCAGCATGACCAGCCGCTGGGGCGTGTGCTGCCCGGCTAAGCGGCAGATCACCCTTGCCTTGCAGCTGTATAACCAGCCCCCTGCGGCGCAGATCTATGTGGTAGTACACGAGTACTGCCACTTTTTGCAGCTGAACCACAGCCCGGCTTTCTGGGCAGAGGTGGAAAATCTGCTGCCGGACTGGAAGGCCCGGCGGGAGCTGCTGAAAAAATAATCTATCGTAAAAACGGAGGGAAATTCCCTTGGAAAACGAAAAAAAGACCGGCGATAAATATTCCAAACTGGCTGGCAATACCCTGATCTTTGCAATTTCCAGCTTTTCATCCAAGCTGCTCACCTTGATCGTACAGCCCTTTCTGACCTACGCCATGGCGGAGATCTCGGATCTGGGCTTGTCCAAGATTTTGAGCCAGTACGCAAACCTGCTCATCCCCTTTGTGTCCATGGGAATGTCCAACGCCATCATCCGCTTTGGTCTGGACAAGGGCAACAGCGAAAAGCAGGTGTTCACCAACGGCCTGCTCACCATTCTGGGCGGCTTTGGCATACTGGTGCTGTGCTGGCCGGTCACCCAGTTTTTGCCGGATATGGCGCAGTACGGCCTGCTGATCTACATTTATGTGCTCATGAGCTGCCTGCGCACCCTGTGCACCCAGTTCGTGCGCAGCCGCCAGTGGAACAAGCTGGTGGCAGTGGACGGCGTGCTGTGCACCGTGGCCACCATGGCGTTCTATGTGCTGTATCTGGTGGGCTTCAAGTGGGGCGCTAACGGCTACCTGCTTGCCATCATCAGCGGCGACCTTGTCAGCGTGCTGTTCCTGATGTTCACCGGCAAGCTGTGGAACTATGTGGAGCTGAAGGGCATCAACAAAAAGCTGTGGCGGCAGATGCTCAACTTCTCGCTGCCCATGATCCCGGCGCAGATCAGCTTCTGGATCATCAACGCCTCCGACCTGTTCTTTGTGCGCGAGATGTGCGAGGGACTGGACGGGCGCACCGGCAACGCATGGAGCGGCCTGCTTTCCACCGGCTACTTCCTGCCCACCATCCTGACCACGCTGGGCCTGATCTTCTACGATGCGTGGCAGCTTTCCGCCGTCACCGAGGAAGAGGGGCGCGCCCGGTTCTTTACCCAGATCTTCCGCACCTACTCCAGTGTGCTGTTCTGCTGTGCGGCGGGTATTATCTGGCTGTGCCGCCCGGTGATGCACGTCATGAAGTCCAACTATTATTACGCATGGCACTTTGTGCCGTTCCTTGTGCTGGCTTCCACTTGCAGCTGTTTCAACCAGTTCATGAACAGCGTCTATGTGGTGACCAAAAAGTCTGACCGCAGTATGGTCACCATGATGGCGGGTGCCATCAGCAACTGCATCATGAACTACTTCTTCATCAAGCTGTGGGGGCCTGTGGGCGCGACCTATGCGTCCTTCCTTGGCCTTGCGCTGGTGTTCACCCTGCGTGCGGTGGACGCCCGCCGCATGATCGGGATGCACGTCCACCCTGCGCGGGTGCTGGCAAACGCCGCCGTGCTGGTGTTTGAAGCCTTTGTGCTGCTGGCAGAGCCGCCGCTGTACGGGCTGTGGACGGGGATGATCACGCTGGCGGTCATCCTGTACAACTTTGCGGGCGTATGGGCGATGGCGCGGGTGCTGCTGCCCCGTCTGCTGGGCCGCCGTGGCAAGGCGCTGGTAGCCGCCGTGGACGGCTGGCTGAAGCCGAAAAAGGCATAAGAATAATTTAGGGGTTCTGAAAAGCCTGCGGCTTTTCAGAACCCCTTTTCATAAAATTCTTTTTTACAATTTATGGAACTTGCTCAATTTTTTTCCTTCTGGCGGTTGACGGCATAACCCGGAATCCGTATACTATAAATATATCTTGTACAAAAGTGTACAAACAGGATACAGACGAAAGGCGGTGGACATCATTCTCAGACGATCGCTCCCCAAGCTGCGGGAAAAGCTTTTGGAGGCGCTGCAGGCGGTGCTGCCCATTGTGGCCATTGTGCTGGTGCTCTGCTTCTCGGTAGCACCGGTATCGCCCAGCATCCTGCTGTGCTTTTTGCTGGGCGCTGCCATGATCGTGGTGGGCATCATGTTCTTTACTCTGGGTGCAGAGATGAGCATGACCCCCATGGGCGAGCGGGTGGGTGCAGTCATCACCCGCAGCCGCAAGCTGCCCCTCATCCTCGTGCTCGGCTTTTTGCTGGGCTTCCTTATCACCATCTCCGAGCCGGACTTACAGGTGCTGGCAAATCAGGTGCCTTCCATCCCCAGCGGCACGCTGATCCTCTCGGTGGCGGCGGGCGTGGGCCTGTTCTTGGTCTTTGCCTTCCTGCGTATGCTCATCGGTATCGCGCTGCCAAAGCTGCTGGTGCTGTTCTATGGGCTCATCTTTCTGCTGGCGGCCTTTGTGCCCAAGGAATTCCTCGCGGTGGCGTTTGACTCCGGCGGCGTGACTACCGGCCCCATGACCGTGCCCTTTATCATGGCGCTGGGCGTGGGCGTTTCCTCCATCCGCAGCGACCGCCATGCGGCGGACGACAGCTTTGGTCTGGTGGCCATGTGTTCCATCGGCCCCATTCTGGCGGTGCTGACGCTGGGCATCGCGTTCCGCGCGGCGGACAGCACCTACATCCCGCCTGTTCTGCCGGAGGTGGCAGACTCGGTGGAACTGTGGCAGCTGTTCCGGGAAGGTCTGCCCACCTATCTGGCAGAGATCGCCCGCTCGCTGCTGCCCATCGTGCTGATGTTCGGGGCATTTCAGCTCATCGCCCTGCGGCTGGACCGCCGCACGCTGGGGCGCATCGGCGTGGGTCTTGTGTATACCTATATCGGCCTTGTGCTCTTTTTGACCGGCGCAAACGTGGGCTTTATGCCCGCCGGTAACTATCTGGGACAGGTGCTGGCAGGCAGCGGGGTGCGCTGGGCGCTCATCCCCATCGGGATGCTCATCGGCTACTTCATCGTTAAGGCCGAGCCTGCGGTCTATGTGCTGAACAAGCAGGTGGAAGAGGTGACCGACGGTGCCATCTCGGCGCAGGCCATGGGTCTGGCGCTTTCCGCAGGCGTGTCCATCTCGGTGGGTCTTGCCATGGTGCGGGTGCTGACCGGCATCTCCATTCTGTGGTTCCTTGTGCCGGGCTATGTGTTTGCCATCAGCATCTCCTTTGTGGTGCCCAAGCTGTTCACCGCCATCGCATTCGATGCGGGCGGCGTGGCCTCCGGCCCCATGACTGCAACCTTCCTGCTGCCGCTGGCGCAGGGCGCCTGCGTGGCGGTGGGCGGCAACATCGTCACTGACGCTTTCGGCGTGGTGGCCATGGTCGCCATGACCCCGCTCATCACCGTGCAGATGATGGGTCTGGTAGCGCAGCTGCGCACCCGCAAGGCACGGACGGCGCAGCCCGCTGCGGTGCTTGCAACCGTGTTTGCAGACCTGCCGGATGACGCCATTATCGAGCTGTAAAGGAGGCAGAACGTGAGCAGTTTGTTTTTGATGATTACCATCACCGACCGCCGCTCTACCGACGGCTTTTTGCAGCTGTACAAAAGCCACGGCGTAACGGTAAGTATGCGCACCGTAGGCTCCGGCACGGCGGTGCAGGAGACGCTTTCCACCCTTGGGCTGGAAAAGACCGAAAAAGCGGTGCTGCTGGCTGTGGTCACGGCAGAAAGCTGGCAGAAGATCCAGAAGGATCTGCGCCGCAAAATGCAGATTGATGTGCCGGGCACCGGCATTGCGTTCATTGTGCCGCTGAGCAGCATCGGCGGCAAACGGGCGCTGATGTTCCTCACCGAGCACCAGCCCCTTACATGGAAGGAGGAGAGCACCTTGAAGGATACCCGCTATGAACTGCTGCTGGTGGTGGCAAATCAGGGCTACACCGGCTCCATTATGGACGCTGCCCGCACCGCCGGTGCAGGCGGCGGCACGGTGATCCACGCAAAGGGCACCGGCATGGAGGGTGCAGCCGCCTTTCTGGGCGTGGAGCTGGTGAACGAAAAGGAGCTGGTGCTCATCGTCAGCCGCACCAGCCAGAAAAACACCATCATGAAGGCCATCATGGAGGGGGCAAACCCCAAGGCGGGCGCTATCGTGTTCTCGCTGCCGGTGACCGATACCGCCGGTCTGCGGCTGATGGAAGAGGACGAAGCCCAGCCGGAAGCCGCCCTGTGACCCCTTAAAAATGGATCCCGATATCCGCATTTATCGCCGAAGGCTTGATAAATGCGGATATTTTCGTTATCATAGTAGAAGAAACTTCAACTATAAACAAAGGAAGATGAAGATGACGCAATTAACACGCAAGCAGCAGCAGCTCTTCAACGCACTGTCCATCGTGGTGGGCAACGCGATGTATGCGCTGACTGTGGTATTATTTCTGATGCCCTCCGGCCTGATCACCGGCGGTGCTACCGGTATCGCACTGGCTTTCAACAAGGTCACCGGGCTGCCGGTGTCCGCAGTGCTGTTCGTGGTCAACGTGGCCATGCTGCTGCTGGGCTGGTGGGTGCTGGGACGCCGCTTTGCCCTGAACACCATGGCAAGCACGGTGCTCAGTCCCTTTTTTATGGCGCTGTGGGAGCGCCTGCTGGGCAGCCTTGTGCTGACCGATGATCTGGTGCTGAACACCGTATTTGCGGGCTTTGGCATCGGCATCTCGCTGGGCATCACCATCCGCGCCGGTGCCTCCACCGGCGGCATGGATATCCCCCCGCTGGTGCTGAACAAGTGGTTCCATCTGCCGGTGTCCAGCACCATGATGGCTTTCGACTTTGCCATTCTGGCGGCGCAGGCGGCGTTCAGCCCGGTGCGGCAGTCCCTGTACGGCGTGGTGATGGCCATCATCTACACCGTTGTGCTGGACAAGGTGCTCATGCTGGGCACTACCCGTACCGAGGTGAAGATCATCAGCGCCAAGTCCGACGAGATCTGCGCCGCCATTTTTGCACAGCTGGACCGCGGCGTGACCATCCTGCACGGCGAGGGCGGCTACCTGCGGGAGCCGGAATCGGTGCTGCTGAGTGTCGTCTCCAACCGGCAGCTGCCAAGGCTGGAAAAGCTGGCGCACGCCATCGACCCTACCTGCTTTATGATCGTGAGCCACGTTACCGAGGTAAGCGGGCGCGGCTTCTCGCTGGAAAAGGACTATCAGGCAGAGGAGTGAGCAAACCCTCTCAGGCTCACTCCGTTCGCCAGCTCCCCCGAAGGGGGAGCTTTTACGCATCTGCCGGTTAGCGCCAATAAAGCTCCCCCCTCGGGGGAGCTGGCACGCCGTCAGGCGTGACTGAGAGGGTTTTGAAGGCTTCAGAGGTGGATGGATTTCCCCAAGGCTCTTGCAAAACTGCCCCGGTTTGGGGTATAGTATAGAGGAACAGTAGGTTTTACTGTATCTCACCCAAAACAGAAAGGAAAAGCTATCATGTTTGATATTTTCAATATGCTCAAAAAAGAGGAACACACCGCACCCAAGCAGGTGACCCGCGATACCATCATCGGTGACATTCTGGATATGGACCAGACCACCGCACCCTACTTTATGGAGATCGGGATGCACTGTCTGGGCTGCCCGGCTTCCCGCGGCGAGACCATCGAGGAAGCCTGCGAAGTGCACGGCGTGAACTGCGACGAGCTGCTGGAGAAGCTGAACACCCATCTGGCAGCCAAGAAGGCCTGAGTGCTGCCCACACTGGATGCGCGTCTGACCGCAGCGGCTGAGCTTGTGCGCCCGGGACAGCCGGTGGCGGACATCGGCTGCGACCACGGCAAGCTGACGGCGGTGCTGGCGGCTTCGGGCAGATACCCGAAGGTCATCGGGGCAGACCTGCGCCCCGGCCCGCTGGCAAAGGCAAAACAGACGCTGGAAAATGCAGGTTGTCTGGACCGCGCTGAGCTTCGGCTCGGCGACGGTCTTTCTGTGTTGTCTGCCGGGGAGGTGGGCAGCATCGTGCTGGCGGGCGTGTCGGCGCAGACTACATGGGAGATCATCGAAAAAGCGCCGTGGGTGTCCGCTGTGGGCGGGCCGCGCCTTGTTATGGTGCCCGCCACCCGCCACAGCGAGCTGCGCCGCTGGCTGTGGCAGCACGGCTTTGCTCTTGTGGCAGACCGCCCGGTGCAGGCCGCAGGCCGCTGGTATGCGGTGATGGCAGCGGAGTACACCGGCGAGGTGATAGAGCCCACCTTTACCCGGTGCTTGCTGGGGGATACCGGCTGCTGGCCGGAGGGTGCGGGCTACGCCGCATGGCAGCGGGCAAAGCTGCCCCGGATGCGGCTTGGTGTGCCGGACGGCAGTGCGCTTGCCGCAGAGATGGATGCCATTCTGAAAGAGGGAAACTGAAATGACCACGGTACAGCAGGTATACGAAGTAATGCAGCGGCTTGCCCCGCCGGAGCTGGCAGAGCACTGGGATAACCCCGGCCTGCTGGTGGACTGCGGCGGCGCTGTGCGCCGGGTGCTGGTGACGCTGGACATCACCCCGGAGGTGGTGGCAGAGGCTGCGGCAAAGCAGTGCACGGTCATCGTGGCGCACCACCCGGTCATCTTTGACCCGCTCAAGCGGCTGTGCCCCGCCGATGTGCCCTATCAGCTGGTGCAGGCGGGCATTTCCGCCATCTGTATGCACACCAATCTGGATGCCGCCGAGGGCGGGGTGAACGATGTGCTGGCGGACCTTTTCGGCATCCGGCAGCGCACCGCCTTTGCGGACGGCTGCGGCCGGGTGGGGGACATCGAGCCCATCACCGTGCCGGAGCTGGCAGCACAGGCGCAGCGCAAACTGGCGGCGCTGTGCAACGCACCTGCCACCGGTGCAGCGGTGCAGGTGAAGTTTGCCGACACCGGAAAGCCGGTGCAACGGCTGGCGGTCATCAGCGGCGCGGGCGGCAGTCTGTTTGCCGAAGCCATCGCCGAGGGTGCGGATTGTCTGCTGACCGGCGAAGCCAACCACCACCATGCACTGGATGCCAAGCGGCTGGGGCTGTCCCTCATTGCAGCGGGGCATTACGCCACCGAGTTTCCGGTGACCGCTGCCGTGGCATCTGCTCTGCGCACCGCCCTGCCGGAGTTGGAGGTGCTGGTAAGCACCGACGACCGCGACCCCTATACTTATTTATAAAGAGAGGACCCTCTCCGTCATTGCTGCGCAATGCCACCTCCCCCGAAAGGGGGAGGTCTTTCAGCATTAACCGAAAAACTGGAAACGCCGCAGACGACTGAGAGGGTTATAGATAAAACGAGGTAACATTTATGGCACTGGATGCCGCGACACTGGCGCTGACGGCAGCGGAACTGAAAGCCACCCTGACCGATGCCAAGATCGCAAAAATTTTTGAACCGACCCGGGATGAGCTGGTCATCACCCTGCGCACCCGCACCGATACCTATGCGCTGCTGCTGTCTGCCCGCAGCGGCTCTGCCCGGGTGTGCCTGACCGAGGAGACCTTTGAAAACCCCGAGACGCCGCCCTCCTTCTGTATGCTCATGCGCAAGCACCTGACTGGCGGCAGACTGCTGGACGTGCACATGGAGCCGGGCGACCGCATCGTCTACTTTGATTTTCAGTGCACCAACGAGATGGGCGACCTTGTGCGCAACACCCTGTGCGCTGAGCTGATGGGGCGCTACTCCAACCTTGTGCTGGTGCAGAACGGCAAAATTATCGACGCCCTCAAGCGGGTGGATTTTGAGGACAGCGACGTCCGGCAGCTCCTGCCGGGCTTGCCCTACACCACACCCCCTAAGCCTGCCCGCCCGGATTTTCTGCTGGTGAGCAGCGCGTCCATCGTGGCGGCAGCCTGTCAGCGGGAGCTGCCGGTGGCGGATGCCCTGAACAAGACGGTGGCCGGCGTTGGGCCGGTGGTCTGCCGCGAAGCCGCATGGCGCGCCTTTGACGGGGAGCACCTACCCGCCAACGAACTGACCGATGCCCAGAAGCGCAGCCTGATGGCGGCAATCGACGAGCTGAAGGAGCTGCACGCCCAGGGCGGCTGTCCCTGCAGCGTCACCGCACCGGACGGCAAGCCGGTGGAGTATACCTTCTTCCGTCCGCAGCAGTACGGCGAGCAGTACACCATCCGGGAGTGGCCGTCCTTCAACGCGATGCTGGAGGGCTACTATGCCGAGAAAGACCGCGCCGAGCGGCTGCGCACCAAGAGCAAGGAACTGCACAAGGCGGTACACAATATGTACGACCGCGCCCTGCGCAAGCAGGCTGCCCGGCAGGAGGAGCTTGCCGCCAGCGGCAAAAGCGAAAAGCTGCGCCTGTACGGCGAGCTGCTGTCTGCCAACCTCTATCTGGCGCAAAAGGGCATGAAGAGCCTGACCGTGCCCAACTGGTACGACGAGGGCAAAGAGGTGACCATCCCGCTGGATTTACGGTTCAGCCCCAGCCAGAACGCCCAGAACTTCTTTAAAAACTACAAGAAGAAGCAGACCGCCGCCCGGATGCTGGTAGACCTGCTGGCAGAGGGCGAAAAGGAAATCGCCTATCTGGAAACGGTGCTCTATGAGGTGGAAAGCGCCTCCGGCGAAGCTGCGCTGAACGAGATCCGCATGGAACTGAAAAATCAGGGCTACCTGAAATACTACAAGCAGCGGGACAAAAAGCAGAAGCCTGCGGACTTCCTGCGCTATACCTCCAGCGACGGCTTTGAGATCTTGGTAGGCCGCAACAACGCCCAGAACGACAAGCTTACCCTGCACACCGCCCGGGGCAAGGACTTATGGTTCCATGTGCAGAAAGCACCTGGCAGCCATGTTGTGGTCATGAGCCGGGGCGAGGACATCCCGGACACCACCAAGCAGGAGGCTGCGGAGCTGGCGGTCATCCATTCCAGCGCCTACAAGGCAGGCACCGGTGCCAAGGTGGCGGTGGACACCACCGAGGTGAAGAACATCTGGAAAGCCAACGGTGCCAAGCCCGGCATGGTGCTGTACGAGGTGTACACCACCGTCTATATCACCCCACGGGATGGGCTGGAAGAGCAGCTGAAGAAGAAATGATTTGAAACGCGCGGTGCGCTCGCTCCGGTAGTCCATTTTCACGGGTGGGGTCGTAAAGGCGAACGGCATTTGCAGCGCCTGCTTCCTGCGGAAGCGCGGCGCTGCGGGGAAGTCTAGGCTTGCCTTTAGCGGGAAAACCCTCTCAGTCACGCCTGACGGCGTGCCAGCTCCCCCGAAGGGGGGAGCTTTATTAGCGCGAACCGGCAGATGCTTAAAAGCTCCCCCTTCGATGCGAATCAATAGTAGAAAAAAGAAAAGACAAATGGCGACAACAGAGAGATAATGAATGTGTGAAAAAACTCATT
>CAKTGQ010000028.1 GCA_934561555.1 uncultured Faecalibacterium sp.
TTCATGTTGCCGGGGCAGCGCAGCCAGATGTAGGGGCTGTTCTTGCCGCCGCAGTACCACACGCCGCACTCGTCCAGTGCATCGGCAATGACCTTTGCATTGCGGCGGTAGTAGTCCAGATTGGACTGGATCTCGGCCATGCCGCTCTCGGTGAACACAGCGGCAGCGGCGCGCTGCACCACATAGGGCACGCCGTTGAACTTGGTGGTCTGGCGGCGCAGCCACAGCTTGTTGATGCTCATGCCCTCGCGCTCCAACTCCTTGGGCACTACGGTATAGCCGCAGCGGGTGCCGGTAAAGCCTGCGATCTTGGAGAAGGAGCAGATCTCCACAGCGCACTCGCGTGCACCCTCGATCTCGAAGATGCTGCGGGCCAGCTCGCCATCCGAGATGAAGCACTCGTAGGCGGCATCGTACAGGATGATGGCATCGTTCTTGCGGGCGTAATCCACCCATGCCTTCAGCTGTGCGCGGGTGTAGGCTGCGCCGGTGGGGTTGTTGGGGCTGCAGATATAGATGATGTCTGCTTTCACGCTCTCGTCCGGCATACCAAGGAAGCCGTTCTCCTGCCCCGTGCGGCTGTAAATGATCTTGCGGCCATCGGTGACGTTATCGTCCACATAGGTAGGGTACACGGGGTCCGGTACCAGCACGGTGTTGTCCACATCGAACAGGCCCAGCAGGTTTGCAAGGTCGCTCTTTGCGCCGTCCGAGATAAAGATCTCGTCCTCGGCAAGCTGGGTGCCGCGGCCGGCGTAGTAGCCCTGAATAGCCTGCTTGAGGAAGGGGTAGCCCTGCTCCGGGCCGTAGCCGTGGAAGCCCTCCTTGGTGCCCATCTCCTCGGCGGCATCGCGCATGGCCTGCACCACGCACTTTGCCAGCGGCTGGGTCACATCGCCGATGCCCAGACGGATGATCTCCTTTTCCGGGTGTGCTTCCTGATACGCAGCCACCTTGTGGGCAATGTCCACGAACAGATAGCTGGCCTTCAGCTCGTTGTAATGTTTGTTCATCTTCATGATACTTTCCCTCGCTTCTATATTGTGGAATCCTCTCAGGCATCTCGTGCCGGCTCCCCCGAGGGAGGAGCTTTTTCGCTTTGAAGGGAAACTTTTCCTCTTGATGCAGAAAAGCTCGCCCTTCGGGAGAGCTGGCGCCGTCAGGCGACTGAGAGGGTTCTTATTTACACTTCAGTCGTACCCTCGCACACGGTCTCGGCAGCGCCGGTCATCAGCAGCTGCTTGCCGGGCAGCACCCGGATGGTCAGCTCGCCGCCGCGCAGCTGCACATGGACGTCCTCCCCGACAGGGCAGACACCCAGCTCGGTCAGGGCTGCCACGGTGGCGCAGGTGCCGGTGCCGCAGGCCCATGTCTCGCCGCTGCCGCGTTCCCACACACGCATCTTCAGGTGAGTGGCATCCACCACCTGCACAAACTCGGTGTTGATGCGCTCCGGGAAGTTTTCGTGGTGCTCAAAGCCCGGGCCGATCTGCTCCAGCTTCAGGCTGTCCACATCCGGCACAATGGTCACGCAATGGGGGTTGCCCACGCTGATACAGGTCACCCGCCACAGGTTCTCTTCCACCTGCAAAGGCAGATCTACCAGCGGCCCTTCGCCCATGTTCACGGCGGGCAGCGCCGCTGCCATGGCGGTGTAGGCGCCCATCTCCACCTGCCACAGCCCTTCGCCCATGCGGGCAACGGTCTTTAAGCCGCTCAGGGTGTCGATGGCAAGCTTCGGCTTTGCCATGCCGTGGGTGTACAGCCACTCGGCCACGCAGCGGATGCCGTTGCCGCACATCTTGCCCTCGCTGCCGTCCGCATTAAAGATGCGCATCATGGCATCTGCCCCGGCCGTGACCGGTGCGCAGATGCAGATGATGCCGTCCGCACCAATGGAAAAGTGCCGCCGGGACAAGCGCTCTGAAAGCGCCGCGATCTCCTCCGGCACGCCGGAGGTGCGGCAGTCCAGATAGATATAGTCGTTGGCGCAGCCCTGCATTTTGGTGAATGAAAGCTTCATGCTTATCGCTCCTTATAAAAGGGACCGGTCAGTCCCTGTAAACTCATTACTTTATAATGATAAAAAAACCGGCACGAGATGTCAAGGGAAAAAGCAGCTTTCAGACAATTTTCTTCAGTTGCTGCAAAACAGGGCTTGACAATACGCACTGCATGGGATATAAAAAAAGAGAGCGCTTTGTACAGCAGGCAAGGCTGTGCCGGATACCGGAGCCTTTTCCGGGGCACGGCGGGCTGTACGCGTATGCAATACAACTGCAAAAAGGAGACCACAGGAATGGATACTTTTGAAAAAATCCGTGCATTGCTGGCTGAGCAGCTGGACGTTGACCCGGCAAAGATCACGCTGGAAAGCGATATCATGAGCGATTTCGAGGCGGACAGTCTGGATATCGTGGACATGGTGATGACGCTGGAGGACGAGTTTGGCATCGAGGTGCCGGACGACGCCATCGAGTCCCTGCGCACCGTAGGCGATGTGGTAAACTTTGTGGACAGCCACGCGCAGAACTGATTCTTTTAGGCAAAAGCCCCGCCTTTGCAGTGCGGCACACGGCCGTGCAGGCAGGCGGGGTTTTATTATGGTTCGTGCGGAACGCACAGCGTTTGGCGCACGGCCTTGGGAGGATAAAACAAAATGGCAAAAGACAACAAGAAGCTCGTGCAGGCGATCACCAGTCAGGAAGAAAACTTTGCACAGTGGTACACCGACATCTGCGTAAAGGCAGAGCTGGTGGAGTATTCCAGTGTGAAGGGCTTTATCATCCTGCGCCCCTATGGTCAGGCCATCTGGGAGCTGATCCAGAAGGATCTGGATGCCCGGTTCAAGGCCACCGGCCATGAGAACGTGGCTATGCCGGTGCTGATCCCGGAAAGCCTGCTGCAGAAGGAAGGCGAGCTCGTCAATGGCTTCGCGCCGGAGGTGGCGTGGGTCACGATGGGCGGCTCCGACAAGCTGGAGGAGCGTCTGGCGGTGCGTCCCACCAGCGAGACCATGTTCTGCGACCACTGGTCCCGCGTGCTGCACAGCTACCGCGAGCTTCCCATGAAGTACAACCAGTGGTGCAGCGTGGTGCGCTGGGAAAAGACCACCCGTCCCTTCCTGCGCAGCCGCGAGTTCTGGTGGCAGGAGGGTCACACCATCCACGAGACCGCTGCCGAGGCCGAGGCTGAAACCCAGCAGCAGCTGAACTGCTACGCAGACACCTGCGAGCAGGATCTGGCCATCCCCGTGGTGAAGGGCCGCAAGACCGACAAGGAAAAGTTTGCCGGTGCCGAGGCCACCTACACCATCGAAGCCATGATGAAGGACGGCAAGGCACTGCAGAGCGGCACCAGCCACTACTTTGGCGACAAGTTCAGCAAGGCTTACGATGTCACCTTTACCGGCCGCGACAACCAGCTGCATCATCCGTTCCAGACCAGCTGGGGTGTTTCCACCCGTCTGGTGGGTGCTATCATCATGACCCACGGCGACGACGACGGCCTGATCCTGCCCCCGGCCATTGCCCCCATTCAGGTGGTGGTAGTGCCCATTGCCGCCCACAAGCCCGGTGTTTCCGAGAAGGCTGCCGAGCTGGCCGAAAAGATCAGCAAGTACGCCCGCGTAAAGCTGGACGACAGCGACAACGCTCCCGGCTGGAAGTTTGCCCAGTGGGAGATGAAGGGTGTGCCCCTGCGCCTTGAGATCGGCCCCAAGGATCTGGAAAAGAACCAGTGCGTGCTGGTGCGCCGCGACACCCGCGAGAAGATCTTTGTAAGTCTGGACGAGCTGGAGACCGCTATCCCCGCCCAGCTGGAGGCCCTGCGCAAGGATCTGTACCAGCGTGCGCTGGAAAACCGCGAAAAGCGTACCTGGGCTGCCACCACCATGGACGAGGTGAAGGAGCTGGCAAAGGCGGGCACCGGCTACATCAAGACCATGTGGTGCGGCGATCTGGCCTGCGAGATGAAGATGAAGGAAGAGGCCGGACTTTCCAGCCGCTGCATGCCCTTTGAGCAGGAGCAGCTGAGCGATGTGTGCCCCTGCTGCGGTAAGCCCGCCAAGGCCATGGTCTACTGGGGCGTTGCTTACTAAGCATCCGTTTTTCTGACCCGATACAAAACCCCCGGAGCACGAAAACGCTCCGGGGGTTTTACTTGTCATTTGTCGAATTATATGCCATTATAGAATTGCTGCTCTAGCAGCAAGGCACTGCACATAACGGCAGGCGGTTCGGCCCCACTTCCGAAAGGAGGTGAAGCTTATGCCAATTACTTTGACGTTCCATATCTTCGGATTGGTATTTACCATCAAGGTAAAAAGCGAGAACCGCCACCCTGGCCGGTGACGGTTCTTAGTTTCTAAGACGGTTCATCAAAAGGGCTGACCGCTTGTCGCAGTGCCTTTTCTATTTACAGTATACCCACTTTTGAGGTTTCTGTCAAGAGCACGTAGCTTCGTTTCTGCGTGCTTTTTTCTTACCGTTCAAAGGTGGTGCTGAGGGTGGTCTGCCAGCTTTCGCCGGGGGCAAGGCAGGCGGCTGCGGCGCGCTGCTCCCAGTCCTGCGGGTCGGTGGCAGCGGCGGGCAGGCTGTGCCACGGCTCGATGCACACAAAGCGCACCGGCTTTGCGGGAGCCGACCAGATGAGCGAATAGGGGTAGCCCTCCACCTTGCAGGTGATATTGCGGCCGGTGTCCTTCTCGCAGATGCCGATGGTGCCAGTGCGCAGACCTGCCATGCAGAAGCTGTCGTTGGCAAACAGGTCATCGGTCAGCGGGATGGTCTGCTGGTTCTTCCACTGATAATAGCTCTTGCCGCTCAGCAGGCCGTTGGGGCGGGCATCAAGGATGACCGGGCTTTCCGGCCGGTCAAAGCGGAACTCGTAGTCGGTGGTGGTGTGCTTTTCATCGAACGGCACATTGAACGCCGGGTGGAAGCCGATGCCAAAGCGCAGCTCCTCCGTGCCGGGGTTCGTCACCTGCAAAGTATGGTGCACGGTCTTGCCCTCCAGCCGGAAGGTGCTGGTAAGTACAAAGTCATAGGGGAAGCGCTCTGCCTTGATAGCGTCGTCTGCGCGCAGTTCCAGCTGGATGGTGTCCCCCTCCGCCCGCAGCAGGGTGTGCTCCAGATCCCGGGCAAAGCCGTGCTGGCCGCCCTTCCATGTTTTGCCCTTGGCTGCAAAGGTGCCGTCCACCAGCTTGCCTGTCCACGGGAACAGGATGGGCGCGTGGCGCTTCCAGATGGCGGGGTCGGCCTGCCAGAGCAGCTCTTCGCCTGCGGCGTTCTTCAGGCTGACAGCCTCTGCGCCGTGGGTGTCCACGGTCAGGGTCAGGAATTCGTTGTGAATGGTTGCCTGCATTTTCAGTATCTCCTTTGTCCTTCTTATTTTCCGGGGTTCTGCTGCTTCCAGTATACTCCCCCGTGTGCCAAAAATAAAGCCCCAGTCCGCCCGGTTTTAACAGGGCTGTGCCAGCGGCAGGGTGACGGCAAAGGTGGTGCCGTTTTCGCTGCTGTGCTCCACGGTCACACTGCCGCCGTGCAGCACGGCGATCTCCCGCACAAGGGCAAGACCAAGTCCGACGCCGCCCATCTCCCGGCTGCGGGACTTATCCACCCGGAAAAAAGGCTGGAAGATACTGTCCCGGCAGTCCGTAGGGATGCCCGGGCCGGTATCTGCAACGCGCAGCACCGCATTCTGTTTTTCCTGCCGCAGGGTGACGCGCACCGCCCCGCCGGGGCGGTTATATTTGATGCTATTTTCCACCAGATTGAACACCAGCCGGTAGATCAGCGCATCGCTGCCCACCATGCCCAGTTCTGCGCAGTCCTGCTGCAAGGAGATGTTGTTTTTCTGCGCAAGAGGGGTCAGGTCGGTCAAGATCTCCTCCACCAGCGGTGCAAGGGCGATCTGGTCGATGCGGGAGACCGATTGCAGATTGCTCATTTCCAGCAGCGTGCGCACAAGGGCGGTCAGGCGGTCCAGCTGCTCCCGCAGGGAGCTGACCAGCCCGGCAGTCTCGGCATCCATGGCCGGGTGCTCCTCTGCAAACAGTTCCAGCTTCGTCTGCAAAATAGCCAGCGGGGTGCGCAGCTCGTGGGCGGCGTTACCCGCAAACTGCCGTTGCAATTCAAAGGACTGCGCCAGACCATCCAGCATCCGGTTCACCGACCGGCTCAGCTGCCCGAATTCCTGCACGGTGTTTTCGTCCAGACGGGCGGTGGCAATGCTGTCCTGATCGACCCGCTGCGCCTGCTGCGCAAGCTGCTGCAACGGCTTCAGCGCTCTGCCGCTGACAAAATAAGCGATGGCTGCACTGACAATAGTGACCACGGCGGTGATGCACCAGCCCTTGCGGCCAAAAACCACCTTTGCATCGTAGACTTCCTGCGAAAAATGCGCCAGCAGGCTGGACATTTCCTCCTGTGGGATCTCGATGGTCAACGAATCCGCACTGCCGGGCTGGTACTGCATCATAAAGCCGTTGAGGGCATCCATGCCAGTAACGCCGGTGCGGTATAAGAGCAGATTCATGCACACGCAGGCGCAGGCGATGAGAAGCGCCGTCAGCAGAGTGATGCGCCATTGCAGGGACAAACGCTTCATTGTACCTCTCCTCCGATCTCGTAGCCTTCCCCGATGCGGTTGCGGATGGGGTCGTACCCCAGCGCCGCCCGCAGCTTTTTGCGCAGGGCGGAGATATGCACCCGGATGGAGTTGCTGAAGCTGTCCACGCTGCCGTCCCAGACGTGCTCGATGAGTTCTTCCTGACTGACCGGGCGTCCCTGATGCAGCAGCAGATATTCCAGTACGCCGCTTTCCTTCCTCGTCAGCGCAAGGGGCTGACCGTCCACCGCGGCAACGCGGCTGCGGGTGTTGAAGCTGAGCCGCCCGCAGCACAAGCAGACATCCTGCTGGATGAATTTGCGCCGGGTCAGGCTGCGCACCCGGGCTTCCAGCTCTGCAAGGTGGAAGGGCTTGGAAAGATAATCGTTCGCCCCGTCATCCAGCCCTTCCACCTTATCTGCAATTTCACTGCGTGCAGATAAAATCAGCACACAGGTCTCAAGGTCGTGCTGCCGTAAGCTGCGCAGCACCTGCATCCCGTCCACCTTGGGCAGGTTGAGGTCCAGCAGTACAAGGTCGTACCGCTCTGCCGCCAGTGCTTCCAGTGCGGCTTCGCCGTCTGCACAGGCGTCCACCTCGTACCCGGACAGCCGCAGCTTCCGGGCAATGTCCTCCCGCAGGGAGTGCTCGTCCTCTACCACCAAAAGGCGCATTTTGTTTTCCACCCTTCCCGTAAAAATTCCGTTTCTTGCGTTTTTCTTCATTATAACAGATTATAGCAGACGGTGTTAAGATTCGTGTTAAGATTTTCTTAGCAGAAATTTTATCTCCCATGGTGTATACTGGTGCCATCAAACAACAGGAGGCTATGATGTTCATGACAAAAAAACAGGCGCAGCTGCTTTTGCTTGCCGCCGGGGTTCTGATGCTGCTGTTCGGCGTATGGCGGGGCGAGGCAGATACCGTATTTTCAAAGGCCATCCGGCTGTGTATGGAGTGTGTGGGCATTGGATAAGAAAAAACTAGATCCCCTCGCCCGGTTCCGGGGCTTTATACAGGCCGGGGCGGCCCTTTTGACCAATATCCACCTGCCCAACTTTGCCAAAGGGACGCTGTATCAGGGCAGCGGAAAATACGTCTGCGTGCCGGGGCTGAACTGCTATTCCTGCCCGGGTGCTGCCGGTGCCTGCCCGGTGGGGGCGTTCCAAGCGGTGGTTGGTTCTTCCAAGTTCCGCTTTTCCTACTACATCACCGGCATCCTCATCCTCTTCGGGGTGCTGCTGGGGCGGTTCATCTGCGGCTTCCTCTGCCCGTTCGGGTGGTTTCAGGAGCTTTTGCACAAGATTCCCTCCCCCAAGCTCTCCACCAAAAAGTTAAAGCCGCTGCGCTATTTAAAGTATGCGGTGCTGCTGGTCATGGTGGTGCTGCTGCCTTTACTGGCGGTCAACGAGCTGGGCATGGGCGACCCGTTCTTCTGTAAATATCTCTGCCCGCAGGGCGTGCTGGAAGGTGCCATTCCCCTCTCTCTGACCAATGCGGGCATCCGCGCCGCGCTGGGCAAGCTGTTTACATGGAAAGCCTGCATCTTGCTGGCGGTCATCGTGGGCAGCGTGGTGTTCTACCGCCCCTTCTGCAAGTGGCTGTGCCCGCTGGGCGCGTTCTATGCGCTGCTGAACAAAGTCTCGCTGTTCCAGATGCGCGTAGACACCCACAAATGCGTCTCCTGCGGCGCTTGTGCAAAGGCCTGCAAGATGGATGTAGACATTACCAAGACCCCAAACCACGCCGAATGTATCCGCTGCGGGATGTGCATGAAAGCCTGCCCTACGGATGCCATCCAGTACAAGTTCGGGTTGGGAGACAAATCAAACGCTGAAACAACAAAGGAGTAAAACCATGAAGCTTAACCGTGTAACCGCACTTTTGCTCAGCCTTGCGCTGGCTTTCAGCCTTGCCGCCTGCGGGCAGGGCGCATCCTCTGCATCTACTGCCTCTTCTTCCGCTTCCTCTGCGCCAGCGGAAAGCAAGACCGAGGAGCAGCTGCTGGCCGAGGAAAACGAGATCCTTTCCGCAAACGATGCCCTGTGGGAGAAAGTGTTCTCCTCCATGGACAAAAACGTGACCGAAAGCACCCTCAGCACGAACTACGGTGATTTTCTGCTCAGTGCCGTAGAAAAGGCAAAAGACCAGTTCTCGGACGAGGAGTACAAGACCCTGACCGCCGATGCAGAAAAGATCCGTGCCATTGAGGAACAAATTGCCGCTCTTACCCCTGCGGACGCGGCTGCTTCCAGTGCTGCCGCACAGGGCACTGCTTTCCCCCAGTTTGAGGGCAGCGATTTAGAGGGCAACCCGGTGGACAACAGCCTGTTTGCGGGCAACGCCTTTACGGTGGTGAACTTCTGGTTCAACGGCTGCAAGCCCTGCGTGGAGGAACTGGACGACCTGAACGCCCTGAACGAGAGGGTCAAAGCACAGGGCGGCGAGGTCATCGGCATCAACACCGAGACGCTGGACGGCAACCAGCAGGGCATCGAAGCTGCCAAAAAGCTGCTGGCTGCAACGGGCGCAAGCTACCGCAACATCTACTTTGCCTCCGGCAGCGAGGCCGGTAAGTTTGCACTGAACATCATGGCCTTCCCCACCACCTACGTTTTTGACCGGGACGGCAACATTGTGGGGCAGCCCCTGCTGGGCGGCATCGACAAGGAAGAAAACCTTGCCGCCCTGCAAAAAAATATTGACGCCGCCCTTGCCAAGGACAGCGCCAAATAAGCTATTCTCCCCTGCCGCCTTCGGGCGGCTTTTTTTGTTTGCGCCGGGCATTGCCATGCACGCCCGGGCACCGGACGGAATACGCTGGGGCAGAAGCATACTTTTACCAGCAAAGGAGCGTATCTCCATGAAAAACACCGGAACTCTCCGCATCCAGACCTTTGCGGCACGCCAGTCTGCCCCCGTAGAGGGGGTGACCGTTACAGTGCAGGGGGACGGCTTTACCCTGCACCGCATCACCGATGCCACCGGCAGCGCCGCCGATATCCCCATTGAAGCCCCCGCCTGCGCCCTCTCGCTGGACGAGAGCAACACCACCCGCCCTTACGCCATTGTCAGCCTGACCGCCGCAAAGCCCGGCTACCGCACCGTGCGCATTGAGGGCATCCAAATTTTTGCCGGGCAGGTAACGCTGGCGCAGCCGCAGATGCTGCCCGACACCGAGGAAGGCAAGGACATCCCGGACGCGCCCATCGTCATCCCGCCGCACGCTTTGTTTGCGGGCAGCGGCGGCAGCGGCCCGCAGCCGCGGGAAAACTGCACGCCCCGGGTGCTGGAGCAGGTCGTCATCCCCAAAAATATCACGGTGCATCTGGGCAAACCGGCAGCTGCCGCCCGCAACGTGACGGTCTCCTTCCGGGATTATATCGCAAACGTTGCTTCCAGTGAGGTCTACCCCACATGGCCGGAGCAGGCACTGCGGGCAAACATCCACTGCCAGATCTCACTGGCGCTGAACCGTATCTACACCGAGTGGTACCCCAGCAAGGGCTACACCTTCAACATCACCAACTCCACCAGCTACGACCAATACTACGTCCACGGGCGCACGGTGTTTGAGGTGATGGTGCGCATTACGGATGATATCTTCAACACCTATCTGCGCAAAAGCGGTACGGTGAATCCCTATTATTCCGAGTACTGCGACGGCAAATCAGTCACCTGCCCGGGGCTCAAGCAGTGGGGCACGGTGACGCTGGCCAACAACGGGCGCAGTGCCTTGCAGATCCTGCGCTACTACTACGGCAGCAGCATCGAGATCGTGCGCACCAAAAATATCCGCTCCATCCCCCAGAGCTACCCCGGCACACCGCTGCGGCAGGGCAGCCGCGGCGCGGCGGTATTCACCCTGCAAAGGCAGCTGAACCGCATTGCCAAGGACTACCCCTTCCTTGGCAAATTGGCGGTGGACGGTGTATTCGGCAGCCGGATGGCCGCCACGGTGCGGGCGTTCCAGAAGCAGTTCAACCTGACCGCAGACGGCGTGGTGGGGCGGCAGACATGGTACAAGATCAGCTACATCTATGTATCGGTAAAGGACCTTGCGGAGCTGACCAGCGAGGGCGAAACTTCCACCGGCACCCTGTCCAACGGCACATGGAACGGCACGGCGCTCAGCACCGGCGCTTCCGGCAGCGCGGTGGAACAGGTGCAGTTCTGGCTGAACACGCTGTCGCAGTACGACAGCGCCATCCCCGCCGTAAAAGTGGACGGCGTATACGGCACTGCCACCGCCAATGCGGTGCGCGCCTTCCAGCGCAAGTACGGCCTTACGGTAGATGGCGTGGTGGGGCAGACCACATGGAAGGAGCTATATGACGAATTTTTGAGCATCCAGTCCGACAACGGCACCCCCAACGCCTACCCCGGCACCCCGCTGCGGGAGGGTTCTTCCGGACAAAACGTGCGGCTGGTGCAGTTCTGGCTGAAGATCGCCCGCACGGTATACACGAGCCTTGAAAACGTGACCGTAGACGGAAAATTCGGCGCGGGCACGGCGGCTGCTGTGCGGCGTTTCCAGCGGTACTTCGGGCTGACGGCAGACGGCGTAGTAGGGCGCACCACGTGGCAAAAGCTGTACGAGGTGTACAACGATATCGCCAACCGGCTGCTCTCCTCTTCCCTGCGCCCCGGCGAGTACCCGGGCGTGCTGCGCACCGGCAGCTCTGGCACAGCGGTGCGGGAGCTGCAATTTTACCTCTACCTCATGAGCGCCTACGAGAGCAGCATCCCACCGGTAAGCATTGACGGCAAGTTTGGCCCGGATACCGAGCGCGCGGTGCGGGCATACCAGCGGTTTGCGGGGCTTACCGTAGACGGCGTGGTAGGGCGCACCACATGGAACTCGCTCTATGGCCGTGCCAGCCAGCTGCGCTCTTCCGGCCCGGTGGTCACCTTAAAGCGTCTGCCCTACCCCGGCACGCCGCTGACAGAGGGCAGCAGCGGCGAGGCCGTGCTGTACTACAATCTGCTTTTGCAGCGCATCGCCTATTATTTTTCCAGCGTAGAGGCCCCTCCCCTTGCCGACCACTATACCGAGGAGACTGCCACTGCCACCCGCAGCGCCCAGCAGCTATTAGGGCTGGAGCAAACCGGCATTGCCGATGCCGACACATGGACGGCGGTGGAGGCGCTGAGCTTGCAGCTGGCTGCCCACGCCCCGAACCCCGACCGGGATACCCCGCCCAGCACCGCCTATCCGGGGCGCGCCATTGCCGAGGGCAGCGCCGGGCAGGAGGTGGGACAGGTGGAGCGCTGGCTCAACCGCCGGGCACAGCTTTCCTGCGGCGAGGACTATGTGGCCGACAACAACCGCTTTGGCGCGGCAGACGCTGCCGCCGTGCGGACTTTCCAGCAGCAGGCGGGGCTGCAGCCGGTAAACGGTATCGTGTACCGGGAAACATGGCACGCTTTGCAAGCTCAGTGCACCGACCCCTGCGGCTGCGAGAAGGAGGAATGAGGGATGGCACGCCTTTTGATCTATGACGCCTACGAAAACAAGGTGTACACCTACGCAAACCTGAACGAGAACGACCCCATGCCTTACAGCACCCTGACCACCCTGCGGCTGCGGGAGTTCCGGGGCAAATCGGCCAGCCCTACCCTGTGGACCACCATTGCCGCCATGGAGGCGTGGAACCTGACCCGCCGCAAATACGGCAGGGGCATCCCGGTGGGGTACGCCTTCCGGCGTATCTGGGAGGGCGGCCACGGCACCCGCAGCCAGCACTACGCGGGGGTAGCGTTCGATGTGGGGCAAAGCCTTGACCAGCGCCAGCGCACCGCCATCTACAACGCCGCCCGCGCTACCGGCGCATGGGGCTATGTGGAGCCGCTGAGCCAGACCCCCACATGGGTGCACTTTGACCGTCGCTACGGCACCCCGGCCTGCAGCGGCACCACCGCAGGCTACCCCACCCTGCGCCGGGGCAGCCGGGGCTGCTATGTCATGGTTTTGCAGGATGCGCTTTCCACCCTTGGCTACCAGACCGGCAGCCGCATCGACGGCATCTTTGGTGCCCGCACCGAGCAGGCGCTGCGCGGCTACCAGAAGCGCACCAGTCTGCGGGTGGACGGCGTGTGTGGCTGCGACAGCTGGAAAAAGATCTCCACCGCCGTCATTGGCATCGGGCGCACCAAAACCACCATTGACTAGCGTTTGTCCCATACAGAAAGAGCGGCCGCACAAAACCATGTGCGGTCGCTCTTTTTCGCTTACTTTACAGCCTGTTTCAGCTGCTCGAGGTCTGCGACATCCGGGTGGGAGAGCGCCTTGTCGAAGTTTTCGATCAGGGCGTCCAGATTGGGGATGTGTACAGGCTTTGCCTTCATGGCCTCGTACCGCTGCCGGACGGACACCGGCATTTTACCCTGACACATAAAGCTGCCTATGACGGTGCTGCTGCCGTCCAGCGCCTTCCGGGTGGCAGCAAGGATCTTTTCAAAGTAGGGCGCACTGCCGCCAAAGCCTGCGGTGCCGAACAGAAACACCCGCTTGCCGCGCAGCTGCTGCAAGAAATCCAGCGTGTCGGCATCCGCCTTGCCCTTGTCCGTCCAGAACCCCACATACAGGGTATCTGCTGCCAGCGCAGCAGTATCCGGTGCGCCGAAATAGCAGCAGTCTGCCTGCGGCAGCTGCTCCCGCAGGGTCTGTGCCAGCAGCGCGGTGTTGCCGGTTTTGCTGCTGAATACGATGGCGTAGCTCATTTTTACCTCCCTCAGAGCAGCGGCAAGGCTGCCGGCTGCTCTTGTGCATACGTTATTTTACGGCAGTTCCTTTGCAGGGAGAGCCTGAGATCATGGAACAGTATATAGCAATTCAACTTTTAATGCAACAGCAACAGCGTTGAATTGCATATCGCAAATATGCCGTTTTCATGTTGCACTAATTTCTTGCCTTGCGATTGTACAGCGCCCTGCCAAAATCAAGGGTTGACGATATTCTCGCCCTTACCGGCCAGAAAGCTGCGCAGGTTGCCGGTGGTAATGTCCATCAGCCGCTGCAGCGCTTCCTTGGTGGTCCACGCAATATGCGGGGTGAGCACCGCGCCCGGCAGACCGCGCAGGCGGCTTTGGGGCGGCAGCGGCTCGGTGGCAAAGGCATCGGCGCCGTAAAAGGCAAGCTTGCCGCTTTCCAGCACATCGGCTACGGCATCTTCGTCCACCAGTGCGCCCCGGGCGGTGTTCAGCAAAATGGCACCGGGCTTCATTTTTGCAAGGGCTTCCCGGCTCATCAGCCCGCGGGTCTCCGGGGTAGCCGGGCAGTGCAGGCTGAGCACATCGCTGCGGGCAAGCAGGGTGTCAAAGTCCACGAACTCCACCCCATCGGCGGCATATTCCGGGCGCACCGTGCGGGTGCACACCAGCACCTCCATGCCAAAAGCCTTTGCAATGCGGGCAGTCTGGCGGCCGATGCTGCCGTAGCCGTAGATACCAAAGGTCTTGCCCAGCAGCTCCACCTGCGGCAGCAGACCGTACTCTGCCGGGATGCCCAGCTGCCAGTACCCGGCCTTTACTGCCCGGTCGTACCGCTGGGCGCACTGGCAGATGGCCAGCAGCAGACTGAAGGTCATCTGCGCCACACTGTAAGTAGAATAGCCCGGCACGTTGGCCACTGCCACCCCATGGCGGCGGCAGGCTTCAAGGTCGATATTATCCGTGCCGGTGGCGATGATGCCCACCCATTTAAGGTTCGGGCACTGCGCCAATACTTCCTCGTCAATGCGGCACTTGTTGATAAGCACCAGCTCTGCGTCCCCGATGCGGGGTGCAATGTCGGCGTAGTCTGTGCGCACATAGCAGGTGGTGTCCGGCACAAGCGCCTTTACCCCGGACCAATCCAAGTCTCCTTCTTCCATCACATAGCTTTCCAGAATCACTGCCTTCATATCTTTCATTCCCTCTCTGGTTTACGTTATTCCGTTTCTTTCAGCGGATAAAGCGCCAGCGCAAGGCTGCCGCCGTAGGGGCGGCTGTCCAGCGCGGCATAGCCTTTTGCCAGCAGCAGCGCCAGCTGTACCCTATCTTCCAGCGGCACCCACACCGGCGCGGTGCGGGCAGGCACGCAGCCGGTGCGCAGCAAAAAGCAGGGTGCAAGGCTTTCCAGCGGGCGCAGCGCCCGCAGCCCGAAGCCCTGCCGGAAATACAGCGGCAACAGCGCTGCCGCCGCTTCGGTGCACTCCACTACCGCCCATGCCGCGCCCTTGCGGCGCAGCCGGTCTGCCCGGGCGGCGGCAGTTTCCACCAGCCGGGCGGGCAGTTCCTCGCCGGTGCTCACTGGCGGGGTGAGCAGACAGCCACCCTCTAGCTGCCTGCGTCCCAGCCAGCTGCGCAGTGCCGCTGCGGCGGCGGTATCAGCAGTGAGGGGCAGCACCAGCAGCGCCGCCTCGGATGTGCCCCATGCCTCGCCTGCGGTCAGCATCCGCAGCACCTCGGAGCAGGGACGGTAAAACCCCGCCCCGCCGCAGCGCACCAATGTAAAAAATTCCTCGGCGGAAAGCCGCCGTACCTGCCGCTGACGCGGCGGGTCGCATACCTGGATCATTTGCAGTTCCTCCGTTCTGGTGTTCTTTCCATCAGCATACGGAAAACTGCATGCGAACCGGCGCGAAACAGCGCGCCTTACAGCGCAAAAATCAGTCCAGCGAAACGTCCTCGCTCAGCACCTGCCCGATGGGCTTTGCGATGCACAGGTCGGCAGAGGCATCCGCTCCGGTAGGCTGCATATTGATGACCACCAAATTATCGCCCCGGAAGTAGCGGATAAGCCCGGCAGCGGGATACACCACCAGACTGGTGCCGCCGATGATGAGAGTATCGGCATGGCGGATGGCATCCACAGCGCCGGACAGCACCTGCTCGTCCAAGCCCTCCTCGTAAAGCACCACGTCCGGCTTTACAATGCCGCCGCACTCGGTACAGCGGGGCACGCCGGTGCTGTTTGCGATAAAATCCACATCGTAGAACTTGCCGCAGCGGGTGCAGTAGTTGCGCAGGGTGCTGCCGTGCAGCTCGTACACCGTTTTGCTGCCCGCCGCCTGATGCAGGCCGTCAATGTTCTGGGTGACCACGGCCCGCAGCTTGCCCTGCTGTTCCAGCTTTGCCAGCCGCAGATGGGCAGCGTTGGGTTTTGCGCCCTTTACGATCAGCTTATCGCGGTAAAAACGGTAAAACTCCTCCGGTTTTTCCTCCCAGAAGGTATGGCTGAGGATGGTTTCGGGCGGGTAATCGTATTTTTGGTGGTACAGCCCGTCCACACTGCGGAAATCCGGGATGCCGCTTTCCGTAGAAACGCCCGCACCGCCGAAAAAGACGATGCTGCTGCTTTTTGCAATAATGTCTTCCAGTGCCTTGACCATAGTTGAAACGCCCCTTTCCTCACGGAAGCTTTTGTGTTAAGATAGTACCAGTATAGCACATTCTTGCAGGAAAGGAAGAGGCCGGTTTTGAACGTCTGGTACATCAACAGCATCCTTGGAGCCATCTGCTTGGAGGAGGAGAACGACGCGCTGTGCGGGGTACATTTCTGCCCGGACGGCGCGCCGGAGCTGGAACCGCTGCCCCGCAGGGTGGTGGAAACGCCCCTGTTACAGGAAGCCGAAGAGCAGCTGAACGAATATTTTGCCGGGGTGCGCCGGGAGTTCGACCTGCCGCTGGCGGCAAAAGGCACGGCCTTTCAGCAGGCGGTATGGGCGCAGCTGCGCAAGATTCCCTACGGGGAGGTGCGCACCTACGGACAACTGGCGGCGGCGCTGGGCAAACCCAAGGCAAGCCGCGCTGTGGGCAGCGCCTGCCACCGCAACCCGCTGTGCATCGTGGTTCCCTGCCACCGGGTCATTGGCGCAGACGGCAGCCTGACCGGTTACGCCGAGGGGTTGGACATCAAGGAATATCTGCTGGAGCTGGAGCGGTTTTAAGAATTTTATTTCGGGATAACAGAACGACCGCGGGCGTTCCGTTGTCCCGCTTTCAAACTTATAGAAAGTCAAAAAGGCTGCTGCGCATCGTTTTGCACAACAGCCTTTGGTGTTTTATACAGTTTTAAAAGCCCGTGGGCGGGACGTAATAGCTTGGGATAGACCCGCTTTTGGGCGTAGCTGCGGCCTGCTGGCGCAGCGCCGAACGGGTGACCTCTGCCCAAGAATACTGGGTCATATACTCGCCACGGTAGGAATTGAAAGCCGAGCGGTCTCCCCGCAGGAAATTATAATAATCGCAGTCCACCTTGCTGGTATCCAACGCCAATGTGCTGCGGCCGCGTACCAGCAGCCCGTTGACCCCTGCATCCTCCAGCGTGTGGCTGAGGTCAAAGATCAGGTTACGCAGATGGCTGTGCAGCGAAGCGGTGTCGGGCTTATCCTCCCACAGAACAGCCAGCATCTCGCCGTTGGTGCAGGTGGCACCGTTACGGTCCACAAGGTAGGCCAGCAGCTCCTTGCTCTTACTGCGTTTGAAGGAGAGCGGACGCCCGCCCACAAAGATCTCGAAGTTGCCGAAGCACTGGATCTTGATGCCCACCGGCGCCGTTTCCGGCGGGTAGCGCAGATTTTCCAGCACATTGCGCACATCGGCCTCGTTGGCGGGCTTGAGCAGAAAGCCGCTGACAAAGATCTGCAATGCTTCCAGCGCATATTCCGGGTGTTCGGTAACTACGATCAGGTTGCAGCGGGGTTGCAGCTTCTGGATCATACGGGCAAGGGCAAGGCCATTCATACCCGGCATTTCCAAGTTCAAAAAGGCAGCATCCATCGAACCCTGCCGCATCCACGTCAGAGCATCGTCGGTCGTCATGGCGCTGATATAATCACAGTCCGGTGCCACCCTGCACAGGATACGGATCAGCGAATTGATTGCAAGCTGACCGTCATCCACAACCAGTATTTTCATAGCTTCACCCCCTGTCTGCTCACGCAAAACAATTCCCCGCTGTTAGTTTAGCACGCCGCAAACTTTTAGGCAAGTTATTTTCCAGGAAAATCCAAAAAAGAAACGTTTTTGCCAAAATTCCAGTTCGCCAATTGCTTTTTCGACAAAATGTCGGAGTATTATGCAACAAATTGGTATATCAATGCCTTCTTCATTTGTCCTCTCTGCTCCTTGGAAAGCGCAGCTTTCTCATAACAAACAAAAGGCCGCTGCACCGGTCTTGTGCAGCAGCCATATTGAATAATTTGCGTTTGTCGCGCTCTGCGGAGCGCTCCAATCACTTTTTCACGGGTACTTCAATGGAGATCCAGTTCCGGTGGAACATCCAGCTGGTCGGAAACATATTTCCCGTTCTTTTTGCGCTGACGCACGCACTCGGTAAGCAGATATTCGATCTGCCCGTTCACCGAGCGGAAGTCATCCTCTGCCCAAGCGGCAAGGGCATCGTAGAGTTTGGCGTTCAGGCGCAGGGGCACCTGTTTTTTCGGCTCGGCCATCAGTACAGGCTGCCGCTGTTCACGATGGGCTGGGCATCCCGGTTGCCGCACAGCACCACCAGCAGATTGGACACCATTGCCGCCTTGCGTTCATCGTCCAGCTCCACTACCTTGTTCTCGTTCAGACGATCCAGCGCCATTTCCACCATGCCCACAGCGCCGTCCACGATCATCTTGCGGGCGTCAATGATGGCACTGGCCTGCTGGCGCTGCAGCATGACCGCTGCGATCTCCGGTGCATAAGCCAGATAGGTGATGCGGGCTTCCACCACCTCGATGCCGGCTTCGGCTACGTTCTTCTGAATTTCGTCCCGGATGCGGGCAGCCACCACCTCAGAGGAGCCGCGCAGGCTGCCCTCATCGGCTACGCCGTCACCAGTGGTGTCCACATTGGGGGCAACATCATAGGGGTACACCCGCACCACGTTGCGCAGGGCGCTGTCGCACTGCAGGGAGAGATATTCCTTATAGTTATCCACGTTGAACACAGCCTTGGCGGTGTCGGTCACGCGCCAGATGACTGCAATACCGATCTCCACCGGGTTGCCCAGACAATCGTTGATCTTCTGGCGGGAGTTGTTCAGGGTCATCATCTTGAGGGAGATTTTCTTGCTCATGGACTCGGCGGTCATCTGAGCATTCTGGCCGTTATTCCCAAACATCGCAGCCACACTGTTTTCCTTACTGCTCACGTCTCCGCTCTGGCTCAGACGGGTGCCTGCGGCGGGGTTGACAGCAGTGCAGAAGGGGTTCACCCAGTAAAAGCCCTGTCCCTTCAACGTGCCAATGTAATCACCAAACAGGGTGAGTACCAGCGCCTCCTGCGGCTTTAACACCTTGAGGCCGCAGAACAGGAAAATGCCTGCAATCCAATAGGCAATGGACAAAATTAGCAGCGGCACGCCCAGAAGCATCCGGTCCGCATTCAGCAGGGTGATACTGTAAATGAACAGGGCAATAGATGCCACATAGCCCAGCAGGGTAAGCAGCAGCGCGGTCATACCGTTTTTGCGGGTATTCAAAATTTTTTCTTCCATAACAAGTCCCTCCTTATCAGGGTCGGAAGTATTTCTTTCTGATATCAAAATAATATCATTTTATAAAACGCCTGTCAAGTACTTCCAACAAAAAATCCCCGCCTGCCCGTATACTGCGGGCAAAGCGGGGTCAAGCGTTATAGGAGCGCTGCGCACCGGGTGGACAGGGCATCAGACGTCCGCCTGCTCTTTTCCCCCAATCAGCACCACGGCAACATCATTGACATTGGTACCGGTAGCGCCTGTGAGAATAAGTCCCTCCACTGCCTGCAAGGCGTGGTAGGCATCGTTGTTTTGCAGGGTGTCGAACACCTTCCAGCCCGCCGCAGCCAGTGCAGCGGCGGTGTCGCCGTCCGCATAGCCCCCGGCGGCATCGGTGGGGCCATCGGTGCCGTCACTGCCCACCGAAAACACCGCCGCGTTTTGTCCTGCCAGCGCCAGAGCTGCGGCCAGCGCAAGCTCCTGATTGCGGCCGCCCAGACCCTTCCCGGTCAGGTGCACCACCGTTTCGCCGCCCGCGATAAAGGCCAGCTTTTTCCCCTGCCCCGCATGGCTGCGGGCGATGGCACCCAGAAAGCTGCCCGCCTCCCGCGCCTCGCAGCAGAGCCGGTCGGTGAGGAGCAGCGGCGCATAGCCCAGCTTCCGGCAGGCTTCGGCGGCGGCGGCGCACAGCTCCCGCACGCTGCCGGTGATCTGGGTGGTCACATTGTCGAGGGCTTTCGGCGTTTCCTGCGCCAGCAGCGCTTTTGCCTGTGCCGATAAGCGCAGCTGGTATTTTTCCGCAATGGCAAGGGCCTGCGCACAGGTGGAGCCATCCGGCACCGCCGGGCCGCTGGCAATCATATCCAGCGGGTCGCCCAGAATATCGCTGAGCACGATACTGAACACCCTTGCGGGCGCGCAGTGCTGTGCGAACCGCCCGCCCTTGACTGCGGACAGCCGCTTGCGGATGGTATTCATCTCCACGATATCCGCTCCGCTGGCAAGGAGCTGATTGGTGATGCCCTGCAATTCCCTACCGGAGACAAGCGGCTTTTCAAACAGAGCACTGCCGCCGCCGGAAAGCAGAAACAGCACGGTGTCCTCTGCGGTCAGCCCCTGCACCAGCGCCAAGGCTTTTTGGGTGGCTGCAAAGCCGTTGGCATCCGGTACAGGGTGGCCCGCCTCGTAACAATCTACGCCGTGAATCTCGCCCTTCACATGGCCGTATTTGGTCACCATCACACCGCCGTCCACGCGCCCCAGTGCCTGCACGGCGGCGTGTGCCATCTGCCACGCGGCCTTGCCCGCCGCCACCAGCAGCACCCTGCCGCCTCCGGGCTGAAAGTTTTCCAGCGCGCGGCACACCGCTTTATCCGGCAGCACCGCCTGAATGCTGGAACGGATGATTTCATCCGCATCCCGCCGCAATGTGGTATTCATAATACAACCTCCTTATAGGATCTGCCCGAACTCTGCGGCACATTCCATTAACAGCCGCAAGGCTCGGTTATCTTTTGATAAATGCAAATCTGTTTTCCGTAGAAAACAAATAATCCGAACCCATCTCCTATCGGAAACAAGTTCGGATTATTTTTTGTTTGGTCCGAGTGGCGAGAATCGAACTCACGGCCTCTTGAACCCCATTGTGCTTCTCTCGAAAACACAATGTACAATCCGATACTGCCTAGACTCAGTATCGTTAAATTTCAAATGTATTATATCATTCTGTTTCATTGGATGTCAAGACGTTTCATTCCTTTTGTGGTCAAATTGTGGTCAAACGACCCCGACAAATGACTTTTCTCCCCCAGCTAAGTTACATCGCGCAATTTCGATTTTCATCAATCGAAGTTGCGCTTTTTGTTTGCACGAATTATCTATAAGGAGGATTTGTCAACCATGTCAATGAACCATCGTTGTTTTTTCATCCTTGACAGAATTGTATGACCCTTGACTACTTTTACGGACAGGCCGGAGAACTCTTTTCGTTCTTCCGCATTCCAAAGGCTCTTTTTCAGGAGCAGCGGTTTCAAGATCTGTCAACCGATGCCAAAACTCTGTACGGCATCCTGCTTGACCGCATGAGCCTTTCTGTTAAAAATGAATGGTTTGACAAAAAAGGTCGAGTGTTCATCATCTTCACGATTGAGGATGTCAAGAGGACTTTGCGTTGCGCAGACAACAAAGCGACCAGACTGCTCCGGGAACTTGAAGAATTTGGTTTGATTGAACGAAAACGTCGAGGGCAAGGAAAGCCATGTTTGGTGTATGTGAAAAACTTTTCGGCAGAATCTTCAAAGGAGAGTGTCAAGAATCGTGATAATGACGATTCTTGTGGCTCTAAAATCGCTTGTCAAGACCCGGTAAAATCACGAGGTATTAAGAAGAAAGAGAATAAAACAGAGATGAATAATACGAATCTTATCCTTTCCGACGAATCGGAGAAGATGAAGAATCGCGAACTGCTCGAAGAATATTTTTCACGTTCTTTGGAGATAGACCTTCTTCTCCGGCTTTACCCGGATGATGAAGATACCCTCTCTACCAAATCGTGAATTTGCTGGTGGACACCTGCGCTACCAACCGCAAGCTGCTGCGCATTGCCGGGGACGATAAGCCCGCCGAGGTGGTACGCAGCCGGTTTATGAAGCTGAACGCCGACCATATCCGCTTTG
>CAKTGQ010000029.1 GCA_934561555.1 uncultured Faecalibacterium sp.
ACAGAAGTTAAGCTTACTTGTGCCGAAGATAGTTAGCTGGAAACGGCTTGTGAAAATAGGTAGTCGCCGACTTAACAAAGAGCTCTGAGATGAAAGTCTCAGGGCTTTTTTACGTATATAAGATGAATTTTTTATAAATAAAGCAAGATATAACTGAAAATTCATATTTTGTTAAAATACTTCATAGGAATTAGTTGCAGCTAAGGGATGCTTATGATACAATAATAATACATTAATGTGATGAAAATGGGATTTGATGAGGATGTATTACAAAATGAAAGGAAGTAGTTGCGGTGAAAGTGGCAATGATCGGGCACAAGGATTTTCCAAGTCGCTCGGGTGGTGTGGAGGTGATGGTCGGCGGGCTGGCTAGAAGTCTGGTAGAGCGCGGCTATGATGTAACCGTGTATAACCGAGGTTTAGAAAAGCACCATAATGTGTACGATGTGGAGGGCGTTCACGCGCGGCGTGTATTTACCCTGCAAAAGCCTTCGTTGAATGCCACGGTCTACTCATTTCTGGCAACCTTTGATGCGCTGTTCCGGCGCTATGATGTGATCCATTACCACGCCATCGGGCCCAGCGTACCGCTGCTGATCGCCAAACTGTTCGGCAAACACACCGTATGTACGGTGCACGGACTGAACTGGAAGGTAGACAAGTGGCGTGGCTTTGCAAGCCGTTACATGAAGCTGGGAGAGCGGATCGCTGCAAAATATGCGGATGATCTGGTGGTGCTTTCGGAGACGGAGTGGAACTATTTTTTGCAGAAATATGACCGCGCATCCATTCTGATCCCCAATGCCATCCGTTTTTATGAAAAACGCCCCTGTAATCTGATCTGGGAAAAATATGGGCTGGAGCAGGGAGAGTACATCCTGTATGTGGGGCGCATCTCGCCGGAAAAGGGCACGATGGATCTGGTAGAGGGCTATTGCAAAGCCAATACAGGGAAAAAGCTTGCACTGGTCGGCCCGCTGGACGATAGCGAATATTGCAGAGAGGTACAGGAGCAGGCACGGAAGAACCCTAATATCATCATGACAGACTATCTGGTGGGCGACCCGCTGAAGGAGCTTTACAGCAACTGCGGGTTGTTTGTTCTGCCCAGCCACACCGAGGGACTTTCCCTGTCTTTGCTGGAGGCACTGTCCATCGGTGCACGGTGTCTGGTGAGCGATATCCCTGAGAATACGGTCGTGGCCGACATTTACGGTGCGGCCTTCAAACCGGAGGATACGGACGATCTTGCCCGGGCGCTGGAGCGGGAATGCGCACAGGAATACCCGGACGCAATGCGGCAGCAGCAGATCGAGTACGTCCATACAAATTTTGAGTACGATGTGATGCTGGACCGTTACGAGGAGGTCTATCATCATGTGGTGGGCGACCCGCTGAAGGCAATGCCCTCTACGCTGAAAGAAGAGAAAGCGTCGGTGAGTGCATAAGCATAAGCAAAGAACGCCCCGGAAACGTTTGACAGCGTTTCCGGGGCGTTTTTTCGTTTAAATCAGCGGGGCGATGAACTTGAGCACCATGCCCACCAGATGCAGCAGCTTTTTGCCCTGCCAGACGCTCTGGCGGGTTGGCTCCACCGTGCGGCACTGCGCCAGCGTATCCTGAAAATCGGCTTCAATGCGGGGCAGACAGTCCACGCCACGCATCCAGACTGCGTCTTCAAAGTGGTGGTACAGGCTGCGGTAATCCAGATTGATGGTGCCCACAACGGCCTCCTGCCCGTCCATGATCATCACCTTGGCGTGGGTGAAGCCGGGGAGCCACTCGCTGATCTTCACACCGGAGGACAGCAGCGGCAGGTAATGCGTTTTAGCCAGCGCATAGGCAAATACCTTGTCCGGCTTGCCGGGCAGGATCAGGTGCACGTCTACGCCGCGCTCGGCGGCAAAGCGCAGGGCGGTCTCCAGCTCGCCGTCCAGAATGAGGTAGGGCGTGATGATATGTACGCTGTGCCGGGCGCGGTTGAGCAGGTCGATGTAGACCATCTCGCCCACCCGCTCGCCGTCCAACGGGCAGTCGCCGTAGGGGATGACAAAGCCCTTTGCCTGCGTTTGCGGGAGGGGGCGGGTGAGGAACTGCGCGAACTCCGGCTCCCGCTGGATGCTCCACATCTGCAAAAACAGTGCGGTCATGGTGCGCACGCCCTCGCCCTCCAGCATGACGGCGGCGTCCTTCCAGCGGCCGTATTTTTCAACGTGGTTGATGTACTCGTCAGCCAGATTCACGCCGCCGGTAAAGCCTACGCGGCCATCTACGACCAGAATCTTGCGGTGGTCGCGGTAGTTGTAGTGGGTGGAAACAAAGGGCGTGACCGGCGCAAACACCTTGCAGCGGATGCCCAGCGCTTCCAGCCGTCTGGGGTAGTCCCGAGGCAGGGTGGAGAACTCGCAGGTGCCGTCATACATCACCCGCACGTCCACGCCCTGCGCGGCTTTGCGCGCCAAAATTTCCAGAATGCGCCCCCACATCAGCCCTTCGTCAATGATGAAGTATTCCAGAAAAATGTACTGGGTGGCGCTTTCCAGCTGGGGCAGCAGCGCGGCAAACTTGGCTTCTCCGCTGGGGAAATAGGTCACCTGCGTGTTTTCGTACACCGGAAAGCCGCCGCCCCGTCCGCGCAGATACTGCGCCAGAGAGGCCGCGCCGGGGCAGTCTGCGTCCAGCGCCTTGCCGGCCTTTTTGGGCTGCGGCAGCTGGCTGCGGGTCTGCCCTTCCAGCTCCATCAGGCGCTTTTTGAGCACCCGGTGGCCCACGTCCTCCTTGGTGTAGCAGAACAGCAGCACGCCCAGCACCGGCGCCAGCGCTGTGACCACCAGCCACGGGATGCGCACGCTGTTATTCATGTCCTGATTGAGCAGGTAGACCATCATGGCTGCCGTGACCAGCAAGGTGCCGCCCAAGTAGTGGGGCAGCAGACCGCTGAACCAGCGCATCAGGCTGAACAGCGCCCCGAATTGCAGCACCAGCAGCACCAGCACCAGCCCAAAACGGCTGAAAATGGCGTGGATGAGCCCTTTCTGGCCTTTGCGGAGCAGGCGGATGCCGCCGTCCTCAAAGACCCGGACCTTGCTTCTCATGGTGTGCTGCAATGTTTCTTTTGGCATTTTGACCGTCCTTTTTTGGGAATGTGTCGGAGGATGGCCTGCAAGCCCTGTCCAAATGACACATTTTGTGCTATGATAAAAGAGAAGAACTGTTGCCGGGCGGTAACAGCCCCGGGGCAGCAGAACATATACAAATCTATTATAATCGATTCCCGCCGGTTTTTCCACAGAAACCGGCAGATTTTGTGCAGAAGGAGTTTGCATCATGAACAACCTGATCATTGGCATCGCGGGCGGCTCGGGCAGCGGCAAGACCACCCTTTCGCTGCGGCTGAAGGAGCGCTTTGAGGAGGACGAGGTGCGGCTGATCTCCCACGACAGCTACTACAAGCGCCACGACGAGCTGCCCTATGAAGAGCGCTGCAAGCTGAATTACGACCACCCGGACGCCTTCGACAACGCCCTGCTTATCTACCATTTGCAGGAGCTGAAGGCCGGACGCGCCATCGACTGCCCGGTGTACGATTACTCCAACCACAACCGCAGCAATGAGGTGCAGCACATCGAGCCCGCCCCGGTGCTGATCGTGGAGGGCATTCTGCCCTTTGTAGAGCCGGAGCTGTGCGCCCTGTTCGATTACAAGATCTTTGTGGATACGGACGCAGACGAGCGCATCCTGCGGCGCATCCTGCGGGACGTAAAGGAGCGCGGGCGCAGCCTGGACAGCGTGATCGACCAGTACCTTACCACGGTCAAGCCGATGCACGAAGCCTTTGTAGAGCCCAGCAAGCGCAACGCGGACATCATTGTGCCCAACGGCGGCGAGAACAGCACCGCTGTGGAGATGCTTGCGCACCACATCCGCACCCTGATCGAAAAAGCAAATATGCAGTAATTTCCTGCCATGACAAAGGGGCGGTGCCGCACAATATGCTGTGCAGCACCGTCCCCTTATTTTTATGCGTTATACGGCCACAAAGGTTACTTCTGTTTGCAATGCTCCCCTGTCAGAATAAGTTTCCCCCTCTGCTTTCAAGAGGACATCCGGGTAAAAATACCCGCCGTGCGTACTTACCACCGTTGTACCTACCGGAACAAACACAACCACTCCATTCAGCGTCCTTTGAATCGACTGGATTGCTTGTGTTGTGGCCCACGACGAGGCATCGATATCTATAACGCGCTGTGAGGAACACTTCACCTCCACTCCTTCACCCTGATTCCGTTCCCAGTGTTCCTGCATAAATGACGTTTTACCCGTACCCGTCCACTGTCGTATATCTACCAGTTTCATCCGGTCATTAGGGATATCATATTTCAGGAGTTCTGTGTAATACTCTTTTTCCCCCTGATACTCTTCCTGACGTTTTCCTTTCTTGATATCCTTCAGGCTGATCTGTGCACCACGCTCTTTGCAGTCCAGATACTGCTGCATTGCCTCATTGAGTTCTTCCTGCCGGTCAGGAATCTGGGAAAGAATTTCCATCCGGAGTTCGGAAGCCATTGTAGCGTAATCTCGTTCTTCGCCGGTTTCCACTGGTCCCGCCCCCCAGCAACTTTGATAGGGGTGTTCTTTCCGGAGTGCGAGTTCAATGGCTGTGTCCAGATATTGTAAAAGCTTTTCTTTCTCTTCAATGGTCACAGTTTTATCTTCATTACAAAAATTTTTCACGAACCAGAAATCAGACGCATACAAATAGTAAGGCTCCGGACTATCCGGATACTTCTGCATCAAATCGTGCAATCCCTGCCAGTAACTTTCTGAATCATCATAATAAATGTTTTCCAGTTGCTTTACGTAGTCGGCATCTGCCTTAGCGCTTGCGGGCAGAGCCAGTGCTGTGGCCAGCATCGCAGTTGCCAACGCCAGTGCACCGGCGCGTTTCCAATCACTTTTCCGCATAAGTTTGTCCTCCCTCTTTTGATTTGATTGGATTTTCTTCTGCCAGTTTCCTGCTTTTTATACGCCAACAAAGGTTACATTCCTACAACTAAGTGAAGCATCCTTCTTCACTATATACCCTCCTAGGCTATCACCCTGCAGCTTTACCTCTGTCCCAGCCGGAACGAATGCAACAATGCCATCCAGTGTCCGCTGGATCGACTGGATCGGTTTTGATGTGACCCAAACATATGTATGCCAATCGTTCTCCTCTCGTATGCTCTCTCTGTCTTCTGCAATCGTTATCTGTTCAACATCGTCGCCCACATGCACTTCAAACGAGGTGGCTCCGGTGCCTGTCCACGCCCGAATCCTTGCCAACTCGGCACGGTCTTGCGGGATTTCCCTGTTCAGGCGTGTTGTGTAATATTCCCGGTAACTTTCCATACTATCTGCTGCGTACTGCCGTGCCTGTTCTTCCGATCCTCCATACGCCAACTCACGCTGCAAATAGAGAGCTTCCTCCTGCTCAATATCCTTCAGTCCAATCCGTGCGCCACGGTCCCCGCAGTCCAGATACTGCTGCATGGCCTCATTGAGTTCTGCCTGCCGCCCGGGCATACTGGAAAGGATCTCCACCCGCACTTTGGAAGCCAGCGTAGCGTAGTCCGGCTCTTCGCCAAGTTCCCATGGCGTATCATCTTGTCCGTAGCTCCACCGGCTTTGATAAGGATGGTCCGCCCGGAGTGCAAGTCCAATCGCGGTGTTGAGATACGACAAAGCTTCTTCCTTTTCTGCTTCTGACACAGCTTCTCCCCAGTTAAGTTTACTATTCCAAAGGTTGGACGCATAAAGATAATACGGCTCCGGACTGTCCGGGTGCTCCTGCATCAGCTGCTGCATGCCCTGCCGGAAGGCCACCGGGGCAGACCATTCCTGCTCACAAAGTTCAGTCAGCCGCTGGGTATAGGCGGCATCTGCCGCCGCACTGGCGGGCAGAGCCAGTGCTGTGGCCAGCATCGCAGTTGCCAACGCCAGTGCACCGGCGCGTTTCCAATTTGTTTTCCGCATTGTTTTTCCTCCTTATCGCAAAAAGAAGTGTTTTAGGGTTGATCTATTTGCAGAATACACCGGGTTTCCATCATTGTCAATCAGGAACGAAATTTTTGGGCATTTTCCCTGTTTTAACTATTTTTTCCTGTTCAGCATGCACAAAAAAGAAGCCGCTTCCCGATTGGGGAAACGGCTTCTGCCGGTTGTTCAGTGGATAGAGGTACGCACCAGCGCACGCTTGAGGCGCGCCTGTGCCAGTTCGTACTCACGGTCGTTCAGGTTCTTGCGGGCAAGGGTCTCCTCGGCGCGCTTCTTGGATGCCTCCGCACGCGCTTGGTCGATGTCCTCGGCCCATTCCCAAGTGGTAGCCACCAGACGTACGTCCCCGTCCAGCACGCTGAGCAGGCCGCCCATGCAGGCTGCACGGCGGCGCTGACCGTCGGCATCCACAATGTGCGCCTCGCCCATGCCCAGTGCCGTGCAGTAATCGCCGTGCTTTGCCAGAATGGCGATATCGCCGTCGATGGCGCGGCAGACGATGCGCTCGGCCTGACCTTCAAAGGCGCAGCCGTCCGGCGTGACCACCGTCAGATGAAAGGTCGTCATGGCTTACCCCTTCTTCGCTTTTGCGAACACGTCGTCGATGGTGCCCGCGAACAGGAAAGCGCTCTCGGGCAGCTCGTCGCACTCGCCGCTCAGGATCATCTTGAAGCCCCGCAGGGTCTCCTTCAGCGGCACATACTGGCCGGGCATACCGGTGAACTGCTCTGCCACGTGGAAGCTCTGGCTCAGGAAGCGCTGCACCTTGCGGGCGCGGCTGACGGTACGCTTGTCCTCCTCGCTCAGTTCGTCCATGCCCATGATGGCAATGATGTCCTGCAGCTCCTTGTAGCGCTGCAGCACCTTCTGGACGGCACGGGCGATCTCGTAGTGCTCCTGCCCCACGACCTCTGGGCTGAGGATGCGGCTGGTGGAGTCCAGCGGGTCCACAGCGGGGTAGATGCCCTGCGATGCAATATCACGGCTCAGGACCGTGGTAGCATCCAGATGGGTAAAGGTGGTGGCAGGGGCGGGGTCGGTCAGGTCGTCGGCGGGAACGTAGACGGCCTGCACCGAGGTGATAGAGCCCTTGCGGGTGGAGGTGATGCGCTCCTGCAGGGCGCCCATCTCGGTGGCCAGCGTGGGCTGGTAACCAACGGCAGAGGGCATACGGCCCAGCAGTGCGGACACCTCGGAGCCGGCCTGTGTGAAGCGGAAGATGTTATCAATGAACAGCAGCACGTCCTGATTCTTCACATCGCGGAAGTACTCCGCCATGGTCAGGCCGGACAGTGCCACGCGCATACGGGCTCCCGGGGGCTCATTCATCTGGCCGTAGACCAGCGCGGTCTTGTTGATAACGCCGCTCTCGGTCATTTCGCCGTACAGGTCGTTGCCCTCACGGGTGCGTTCGCCGACGCCGGTAAACACCGAGTAACCGTTGTGCTCGGTGGCGATGTTATAGATCAGTTCTTGGATCAGGACGGTTTTGCCGACACCGGCACCGCCGAACAGGCCGATCTTGCCGCCCTTGGCGTAGGGGCAGATCAGGTCAACGACCTTGATGCCGGTCTCAAGGATCTCGGTGGTGGACTGCTGCTCCTCGTAGCTGGGAGCGGGACGGTGGATGGGCCAGTAGGCATCCGGGGCAGGGGCGGGCTTGTTATCCACCGGCTCGCCCAGCAGGTTGAACACGCGCCCCAGACACTGGTTGCCTACGGGCACCTTGATGGACTCGCCGGTGTCCACGGCATCTGTGCCGCGCACCAGACCATCGGTGCTGCTCATGGCAATGCAGCGTGCCACATTGTCGCCGGTCAGCTGAGCGACCTCCACCACCAGCTTCTGGCCGTGGTTGTCGATCTCAATGGCGTTGAGCAGCTCCGGCAGCTCGCCATCCTTGAACTGGATGTCCAGCACCGGGCCAATGACCTGGATCACCTTGCCGATATGTTTTTCGGACATAGGCTACAACTCCTTCTTGATAGGTTTTTCCGTTCAAGCTCCCCCTTCGGGGGAGCTGCCGCCGTCAGGCGGCTGAGAGGGTCTTAGTTCTCCGCGCCGGCCACGATCTCGGTGATCTCCTGCGTGATAGCAGCCTGACGGGCACGGTTATAATACAGGTTGAGATGGTCGATCATCTCACCGGCGTTCTTGGTGGCAGCGTCCATGGCGGTGCGGCGGGCAGCCAGTTCACTGGCTACGCTCTCGCACACGGCACCGTAGACGACACCCGCCACATACTCCGGGATGATCGCGCTGAATACTTCCTCGCTGCTGGGCTTGTACAGGATCTGACTGCGGCGCGCCTCCGCCTTCTGCTGCTCGGTGGGCTCCATGGCCAGCGGCAGCACCTCGATGGAGACAGCCGTCTGAGTCATCATGGAATCGAACCGGGTGTAGCAGAGCTTTACGGCGTCAAACTCGCCCTTGCGGTAGCCTTCGGTGATCTGGCGCGCCAGCTGGAAGCACTGTCCCACCGAAATATCGGCGGCCAGCAGCACCTCCTGCGTGAACAGTTCGGCCTCGTGGTGGGCAAAGTATTCTGCCGAGCGCTTGCCGATAGGCAGCACCTCCACGTTGCCGCTTTCCTGTGCGGCCAGCTTGAGCACGTTGGCGTTGTAACCGCCGGCAAGGCCGCGGTCACCGGCAATGACCACCAGCAGCGTGCGCTTGATCTCGCTGCGGCGCAGGTAGGGGTTGCGGGCCCGGGGGTCCGCTGCCGCGATCTCGGTCAGGGTCTTGTACAGCGTTTCAAAATAGGGTCGGCTGTGCTCGACCCGCTCCTTGGCACGGCGCATTTTGGAGGAAGCCACCAGCTCCATGGCCTTGGTGATCTGCATGGTGCTCTCTACGCTTTTGATGCGCAGCTTGATGTCCTTCATGGAACCAGCCATGCGTTACGCCTCCTTCCCTTTAATGCGCCTTGACAAAGCTTTCGGTGTACCGGGTCAGCACGGCTTTGAGCTGCTCCTCGGTGTCCTTATCCAGATTGCCGGTGGTGCGGATGGTGTCCATCACGGCAGCCCCGGCGGCATCGTTGTCCAGATACTCGTACAGGCTCTTCTCGTACTCGGCCACGTTCGGCACCTTGACGTTGACAAGGTAATCGTGGATGGTGGCGTACAGGATGGCGACCTGCTTTTCCACAGGCACGGGCGCGGAGCGGTTCTGCTTGAGCACCTCCACGATGCGCTCGCCCTGTGCCAAACGCGCCTTGGTGTCGGCGTCCAGATCAGAGCCGAACTGCGCAAAGGACTGCAGCTCGCGGTACTGGGAGTAGATCAGCTTCAGGGTACCGGCAACCTTCTTCATGGCCTTGATCTGGGCGTTGCCGCCGACACGGGACACCGAGATACCGGGGTTGACTGCCGGCATGACGCCGGAGTGGAACAACTCGGTCTCAAGGAAGATCTGACCATCGGTGATGGAGATGACGTTAGTGGGAATGTAGGCGGAAACGTCGCCCGCCTGCGTCTCGATGATGGGCAGAGCCGTCAGGCTGCCGCCGCCCAGCTCGTTAGAAAGCTTGGCAGCGCGCTCCAGCAGACGGGAGTGCAGATAGAAAACGTCGCCGGGGTAAGCCTCGCGTCCCGGGGGACGGCGGATCAGCAGCGACAGGGCGCGGTAAGCCACGGCGTGCTTGGAAAGGTCATCGTAAATGATGAGGACGTGCTTGCCCTGCTGCATGAAGTATTCGCCCATGGCGCAGCCGGAGTAGGGGGCGATATACTGCAGGGGGGACAGCTCGGAAGCAGTAGCGGACACCACGATGGTGTAGCCCATGGCACCGGCTTCGGTCAGGCTCTGCACAAGGTTTGCCACGGTAGAGCGCTTCTGACCGATGGCAACGTAAATGCAGATGACGTCCTTGCCCTTCTGGTTGATGATGGTATCGGAGGCGATGGTGGTCTTGCCGGTCTGGCGGTCACCGATAATCAGCTCGCGCTGGCCGCGTCCGATAGGGATCATGGAGTCGATGGCCTTGATACCGGTCTGCAGTGGCTCTTTGACGGGCTGGCGCTCGATGATGCCGGGCGCGCGGCTCTCGATGGCGCGGTACTCGGTGGTCTCGATGGGGCCTGCGCCGTCGATGGGCTGACCCAGTGCGTTGACCACGCGGCCGATCATGGCATCGCCCACCGGCACGGAGACTACCTTGCCGGTGCGCTTGACGATGCTGCCTTCTTTGATGCCGGCATCCGAGCCCAGCAGCACGATGGAAACGGTATTTTCCTCAAGGTTCTGGGCCATACCGTATTCGCCGTTGTCAAACTGGAGCAGCTCGCCTGCCATGCACTTTTCCAGACCGCTGGCCCGGGCGATGCCGTCGCCCACCATAATGACCGTGCCGGTCTCGCTCTGCTCGATGGCATTTTCGTAATGCTTGATCTGCGCACGGATGATCTTGGAGATCTCTTCAGGTTTCAGTTGCATCTTTGTTTGTTCACCACTCAATTCATAATAGTCATTTCGGGTGGAAATTCGTTCTGTGCTCTGCCCCGCCTGCGCAGGGCAGGGGAATGTTACAGAGTGACCGCCGCAATATCCCGGCGCAGGGAGGCAAGGCGGTTCTGGACGGTGCCGTCCAGCTCGGTGCCCTCGATATCCAGCCGGATACCGCCCAGCACCTTGGCATCCACCTTGGCTTTAAGGTCGATGGTCTTGCCGGTCAGGCTTTCCAGCTTGGCGTGCAGCGCCGTGCGCTGCTGCTCTGTCAGCGGGACAGCCGAGATGGCTGTGGCTTCCAGAATGCCGTGGGCCTGATTGTAGCGGATGCGGTAGGCCCGTGCGCAGCCGGACAGCTCCCGCAGGGTGCCCTTCTCGCACAGGATCTTTAAAAAGTTCAGCACATAGAGGTGGACCTGCCCGCGCAGGGCTTCGTCCAGCAGGCCGCAGCGCTCCTTTTTGGGGATGCTGGGGGTGCTGAGCAGCCGCAGGTAGTCCGGGTTTTGCTTGAGAAGCTGTTGCACCTCGTCAAGCTCGCCCAGAATGCGGGTCTCCAGCCCTTCCTCTGCCGCCAGATCGTACAGACTGCCGCCGTACATCTTTGCAGTTTCGGTCATGATGCTTCACCCACGTTTTTGATAAATTCGTCGATCAGGTCCTTGTGGTCCTTCTCGCTGATCTCGCGCTCCACCACCTTGGATGCGATCTCCATGGCGATGCCGCCGATCTCGTCCTTGACCTCGTTCACGGCCTTCTTGCGCTCCTGCGCAATGTCAGCTTCGGCCTTCTGCTTCAGCGCAGCGGCCTGTGCACGAGCCTCGCCCACGATCTCTTCCGAGCGGGCGGTAGCGGTCTTTTGCGCCGCAGCCACGATCTGGTTGGCCTCGGTGCGGGCGTTCTGCAGGTTCTGCTCGTACTCCGCCTTCATGGCCTCGGCCTCGGTGCGCAGCTTCTGCGCATCCGCGATCTCGCTGTCGGCCTTGGCCTTGCGGTCGGCGATCACCTGTTTGATCGGCTTCAGCAGGAACTTTTTGAAGATGACCAGCTGGATCATCAGGTTGCAGATCTGGGCCAGAAAGGTCCAGCCATCCAGCGTGATCAACGCCTGATACAGTTCCATAAGCGTCTCCTTTCGTTATTTTTTCGGATCGGGAGGCTTATGCCAGATACTTCATGAACATACCGGGTGCCAGGAAGATCAGCAGCAGGCCGGTAACAAAGCCGTAGATACCGGTGGTCTCGGAAAGGGCGACACCGAGGATCAGGGTGCTGGTAACATCGCTCTTGCACTCCGGCTGACGGCCAACGGCCTCACAGGCAGCGGCAGCAGCGTTGCCTTCGCCGATACCGGGGCCGATACCTGCGATCAGTGCGCAGCCTGCGCCGATGCCGCAGCCTGCCAGAGCGATACCACGAGCCAGATACTGGAAATCAGTCATAAGATTTGTCCTCCTAAAATGTGTTTGTGTTTTGGGGGATGCCGGGAACACTTAGTCCTCGCCGGCAGCACGTTTGATGAAGATCGCGGTCAGGGTACAGAAGATGAACGCCTGAATGCAGCCGCCGAACCAGTCGAAATACAAACCGGTAAAGGCCGGGATGCCGATCTGGAACAGCTGGATCTGACTCAGGAAGCCCGGCAGCCAGCCAAAGATGACGTGGCTCAGGCTTGCCAGTGCCCAGTACAGCAGTGTGGAGATGACCGTACCGGACAGGATGTTGCCGAAGTGACGGAACGCCATGCTGACAGGGGTAGAGATCTCCGACAGCACGTTGATGGGTGCCATGATAAAGATCGGATCGAGCAGACCCTTGAGGTAGGTCAGAATGCCGTTCGTCTTGATCTTGTAGTACATGATCAGAACAAACACCACGATGGCCCACGCTGCCTCGGTGTTCAGGTCGGCCGTGGGGCTCCACAGGCCAACGACGCTGATCAGGTTGCACCCGACGCTCAGTGCAAAGATGGCACCGATGAGAGGGATATACTGATCGAAGTGGAAGCCCATGTTGTCGTGCACGAACTGTTCCAGCCGCGTTACGATGAACTCGGCTGCGGCCTGTCGTTTGGACACATTTTCCAGCTTGAGGTCGTGCCCCAGCCAGATGGCAAAACCCGAGAGCAGCGCCATGACGATCCAAGTGCTTACCAGGGTCTGGGTGAGTTTGAAATCACCCAGCAGAGGGATATTGGTGTGGATGGTATACAGGATCTTTGCGCCGTTCAGTTCCATTTATTCTTGTTCACCCCCTTCGTCACGGGGCTGCACCGCAGACGCCTCGGCGGGGGCGGGGTCATCTTCCACAGCGATGTCCACCGGCTCCTGCGGGGGCGTGAGCGGCTTGTACTTCCCGGTTATCTGGAGATAATAGATCGTAACTCTGGGGAACAGCAGCGGCAGAACGCCTGCAAACGCCTGGAAACAGGGAGCCGCAATGGCTATGATGATCCACAGCGCCTGCAGCAGCATTCTTGTATTATAGGATATCTGCAGCTGCGCTTTACGCTTTTTTTCGTCCGGCTCGTCAATGACCTTCTGCACCACAAAGCAGATGCCGGCAAAGTTGCCGATCGCCACCAGCGCACCGATGATGCCGCCCAGCAGCACCCGGTAGTCAAAGACTACCCAGCCCACCAGATGCAGTGCTGCAAACACCACCCACATCACGGCGGTGCATAAGGACACGCCGCAGGCGATGCGCAGCAGCTCCCTTTTGGATTCCGGCTGCAATTTCATAAAAACGGACCTCCATTACTGGTGGGAGTTAAAGCCCACCCGATGATTTTTTTCGTGTTTGGAGCGCTCCAGCCGTTCCTTGCAGAACACCCAGAAGTTCTGCGCCCCGGCGGCAAGCCCCAGACCAATAGCGGGCAAAAACAGCCATTCCGGCCAGCCCCAGTGCTCCACGGCCCACCAGCACCCGGCAAGGCAGAGCACCAGCGGCAGCAGCATATTCAGCCCCAGCTGGGTCAGCCAGACCAGATCTTCCAAAGCTTTATACCAGCCCTTCAAGTCCTGTGCCGCTCCTTTCTGCGGGTGCTGCCTGCGTTCCAGTATCTGGAAGCCTTGCCAGAGATGGACAGGCAGCAAAAAATTCTATGCTCCCAGTATACTTCAAAGCGTTGGATATTGCAATCAATTCTCCACCGAAATATAGTAAAATTTCATAGTTTGTTAAGACTAATTCCATAAATGTGCGGCTATAACACACATTGTGCGCCTGCGGCCACATCATTGCACAAACTTTGCAGAAAAGTTTGTGCAGAGTGTAAAAAGGGGCTGCCGCACGTTTGTGCGGCAGCCCCGGCGGGTGCTTTGGGATCTAGGCGCTTACCAGAGGTTTGCGGTCTCGTTGTACAGACCCTCGTAGCTCTTGGCGGAAACGTCCCAGCTGAAATCGCACTCCATGCAGTGACGCACGAGGTTCTTCCAGTTTTCCTTGTTGTTGTAGGCATCCTGTGCGTTGCAGCAGGCCACATACAGCTCGTGGGCGTTGTAACCGGCAAAGGTAAAGCCGTTGCCGTCACCCATGGTGCTGTCGTGGATGGAGTCGCGCAGACCGCCGGTCTCGCGGACGATGGGAGGTGTGCCGTAGCGGCAGGCCACCATCTGTGCCAGACCGCAGGGCTCGCTCTTGGAGGGCATGATGAAGGCGTCTGCACCGGCGTAGATCTCCTGCGAGAGCTTGGGCTCGAAGCCGATGTAGGTGCCTACGCGGCCCGGGTGACGGGCGCACAGGTCGGAGAAGAAGTTCTCGTACTGGCCCTCGCCGCTGCCCAGAATGACCAGCTGGATGCCGCGGTCTACCAGACCGTCGGCGATGCTCTGCACAAGGTCAAAGCCCTTCATGCCCACCATGCGGCTGACCATGCCAAAGACGGGGCTGCCGTCTTTGTTCAGACCGAACTTGTCCTGCAAAGCTTCCTTGCACTTGGCCTTGCCGGTCTCAAAGGTCTTGATGCTGTAATTGGCGGGGATGTTCTTGTCGGTAGCGGGGTCGTTGGCGTCCATGTCGATGCCGTTCAGGATGCCGCACAGCTTGTACTGCTTCTCACGCAGCAGAGCGTCCAGACCGTAGCTGAACCACGGGTCCAAAATCTCCTGTGCGTAGGTGGGGCTGACGGTGGTGATCTTGTCGGCGGTCTCGAAGGCGCCCTTCATGAAGTTGGCGCAGCCGTCGTACTCCACGATATGCTGGTCCCGGTGGCCGATGCCGCAGGTGTCCTCCAGAATATCGGTGCCGTACTTGCCCTGATAGGCAATGTTGTGGATGGTGAACACGGTCTTGATGCGGTTGAACTTGTCCAGATGACGGTAGTACAGGTTCAGGTACACCGGCACCAGAGCGGTCTGCCAGTCGTTGCAGTTGATGATATCGGGGGTGAAGTCGATGTAGAACAAAGTCTCCAGCACGGCGCGGGAGAAGAAGGCGAAGCGCTCGCCGTCATCGTAGAAGCCGTACAGACCGCGGCGCTTGAAGTAATACTCGTTGTCCAGGAAGTAGTAGGTCACGCCGTCCACATCGGCCTTGAACAGGCCGCAGTACTGGCTGCGCCAGCCCACAGGCACGGAGTAGTTGGTAACGTATTCCAGCTTATCGCGGAACTTCAAATCGCCGTACAGGGGCATGATGACGCGGGCGTCCACGCCGTCCTTGACCAGCGCTTTGGGCAGAGCACCTGCCACATCGGCCAGACCGCCGGATTTGGCAAAGGGATTGGCTTCCGAAGCAGCATACAGGATCTTCATAGGATTCGCTCCTTCCATGATACAGACAGATGTTCGCGCTCCCCGCCGCCATAAAAAGCGGCGCGAACCTTGCATACAAAAGAGCAGGCGGGGGCACACAGGTGCCCCCGCCCCTCTCAAGAGGGGCTACCGGGGAGGAAGCCGCCCCTATGGATATTGCTCGATCAGACGGTGTGGTTCTTCTGGACGTAGACCGGGAAGCTCTCGGTGCCGGACAGCTTTTTGCCGGCAGTGATCTTCACGTTCTTATCGGTGACAACGCAGTCCAGCTCCACGTTGGGCTCGACCACGGTATCCTGCATCAGGACGCAGTTCTTGACCACAGCACCCTTCTTGACCTTGACGCCGCGGAAGAGCACGCAGTTCTCCACGGTGCCCTCGATGACGCAGCCGTCGGCCAGAATGGAATTCGAGACCTTGGAGCCGGTGACGTAACGGGTGGGGTTATCGTCGCGGATCTTGGTGTAGATGGGGCAGCCCTTGGGGAACAGTGCCTCCAGATTCTCGTCCTGGATCAGCTTCAGGTTCTCGTCAAAGTAGCTCTTCATGTCGCAGATATGGGCGACATAGCCGGTGTACTCCAGAGCATGGATGTTCAGGATGTTGACGTTGTGTGCCAGAATATCGCGCTCGAAGTAGATCAGGCCGCGGGCGGTAGCGTCCTTGACCAGCTTGATCAGGGTCTCGCGCTCCAGCACATAGATGTTCAGATCCAGATTCTGCTCGCCGGAGCGGTAATCGTTGAACAGCAGCTCGGTCACGCGGCCATCGGCATCAATGGTCAGGGTGTAGTTATCGTTCTTGCGGCCCTCGGGGATCTCGGTCTTTTGATAGGCCACGGTCACATCGGCACCGCTGGCCTGATGGGCAGCCAGCAGGGCGTTGAAGTCGTAGTTGACGGCGATGTTGGCATCGCTCATGACCACATACTTCTCCTTCTGGTGCTCGAGGAAGTCCAGAATGGAGCCCAGAGCCTCCACACGGCCGGAGTAGATGCGCACGCCCTTTTCAGCAAAGGGCGGCACGATGTTCAGACCGCCGTGACGGCGGGCCATATCCCACTCGCGGCCGGTGCCCAGATGATCCATCAGGGAGTGGTAGTTCTTACGCACCACGATGGAAACGTTGGAAATGCCGCAGTTGGCCATGCTGGACAGCACAAAGTCTACCATGCGGTAACGGCCCGCAAAGGGGATCGAGGCCATAGCGCGCTCGGTCACCAGCTCGGGAACGGTATTGTCATAGCTGTTGGGGAAAATGATACCCAACGCATTGGTGTTCTGTCTCAGCATACTTCCACACCCTCCTTGACGGATTCAAACACTTTTGCGCCCTCCTTGACGGTAGCGCCTGCGCCGATGGTCAGACCGGTGCCAACGTGGGCAATTGCGCCCTCGCCGCCGACCTTTGCACCTGCGCCCACAACAACGTCCTCAGCAAGGATGCAGCGCTTGACCACGGCACCTGCCTTGACCACGACACCGTCCATCAGCACGGCGTCCTCAACAGTAGCGCCCTCTTCCACAACGACGCCAGCGCTCAGTACAGAGTGCTTGACGCTGCCGTAGATCTTGCAGCCCTCGGTGACGAGGGAGTCCTGCACAACGGCGCGCTCGCCGATCTTCTGGGCGGGCAGCACGGGGTTGCGGCTGTAAATTTTCCAGGTCTTATCAAAGATATCAATGCCGGAGTTCTCGGGGTCCAGCACTTCCATGTTGGCTTCCCACAGGCTGTCGATGGTGCCCACGTCGCGCCAGTAACCGGCAAAGCGGTAGGCGTACATCTTGCGGCCGTCACGCAGCAGGGCGGGAATGATATTCATGCCGAAGTCGTTCTTGGAGTTGGGGTCAGCCTCGTCCTCGATCAGATACTTCTTGAGCACATCCCAGTTGAAGATGTAGATGCCCATGGAGGCCAGATTGGACTTGGGCACCGGGGGCTTCTCCTGAAACTCGGTGATGCGGTCGGTCTCGTCCGCCACCATCAGGCCGAAGCGGGAAGCTTCCTTCCAGTCCACTTCCATAACAGCCACAGAGAACTCTGCGCCCTTTTCCTTGTGGAAGCGCAGGAAGTCGGCGTAGTCCTGCTTGCAGATCTGGTCGCCGGACAGGATGATGACGTACTCGGGATCATAGCTGTCGATGAAGCCGATGTTCTGGTAGATGGCGTTTGCGGTGCCCTTGTACCAGTCGGTGCCGTTTGCCTGCTCGTAAGGGGGCAGGGTGTGCACACCGCCGTGCAGACGGTCCAGATCCCAAGGCTGACCGTTACCGATGTACTCGTTCAGCTTCTGGGGCTGGTACTGCGTTGCGATACCAACGGTGTCGATATTGGAGTTGACGCAGTTGGACAGCGGGAAGTCCACGATGCGGTACTTACCGCCGAAGGACACCGCAGGTTTTGCCGTCTTTTGTGTCAGCGCGTATAAGCGCGAGCCACGTCCACCGGCAAGGATCATTGCCACGATTTCTTTTGCCATAGCTTTATTCTCCCCTTTAGCATTTCCTTTTTGGAAATGATAGTCAACAGATCAGAATGTTCGTGCGTGCATCCGTGTGGGCATCCTTACTCCTTGGGTGCTTTTGCTTTGCGGGTGCGCTTTGCGGGTTTGGTTTCTGCTTCGGTCTCAGGCTTTGCTTTTGCCGCAGTCTTTGCCTTGGCGGCGGTTTTCTTTACCGGCTTTTCTGCTGCCGTCTCGGGCTTTGCCTTGGACTTGGCAGCGGTCTTTTTTACTTTTTCCGGTTTTTCATCCGCCGTTTCGGCGGCCTTGGCCTTGGTGGTGCGGGTCTTTTTTACCGGCTTGTCGGCGTCCGGTTCGGCTTTGGCCTTGCGGGTCGTCTTTTTTACCGCCTTTTCCACGGCGTCCTTGACGGTGGCTTTTTTGGCGGTCTTTTTTTCCGGTTTGTCCGCGCTGTCCTCTGCTGCCTTGCGGGTGCGCTTTGTGGGCACCTCAAAGTACAGGGTGCTCATGGGCGGCAGGGTGACGGTGATGCTCTGCTCAAAGCCGTGCTGCGGCTTTTTGTGGGTGCGCAGCGGCTTGTTGTGCACAGTGCCGGAGCCGCCGAAGGCGGCATCATCGCTGTTCAAGATCTCCTTATAGGTGCCGGACACCGGTGCGCCGAGGGTGTAGCCCTCGCGCAGGACGGGGTTGAAGTTGCAGATGACAAGGATCTGCTTGCCTGCGGCGTCCTTGCGCAGGAAGGCGATAACGCTTTGCTGCGAGTCGTCCGGCACGATCCACTGGAAGCCCTCCCAGCTGTAATCGATCTGCCAGAGGGCAGGGTGCTCTTTATAGAAGGCGTTCAGGGTGCGGACGTAGTTCTGCAGCTCGGCGTGCTTGTCGTAGTCCAGCAGCATCCAGTCCAGCTGCTTTGCCTCGTTCCACTCGGCAAACTGGCCGAACTCCTGTCCCATGAACAGCAGCTTCTTGCCCGGGTGCGCCATCATGTAGCCGAAGAAGGTGCGCAGGTTATCGAATTTTGCGTCATACTCGCCGGGCATCTTGTTCAGCAGGCTGCCCTTGCCGTGCACCACTTCATCGTGGCTGATGGGCAGAACAAAGTTCTCGCTGAAAGCGTAGAAGAAGCTGAAGGTCACCTTATTGTGGTTACCGGCGCGGAACAGCGGGTCAGTCTTCATGTAGCTGAGCATATCGTTCATCCAGCCCATGTTCCACTTGAAGTTGAAGCCCAGACCGCCGTCCGAAGCGGGCTTTGTGACCATGGGCCATGCGGTGGACTCCTCGGCGATCATGTACTTGTGGGGGTGACGGCCCAGCACGGTGTTGTTCAGCTTGCGCAGGAAGGCGATGGCTTCCAGATTCTCCTTACCGCCGTCCTTATTGGGCTCCCATTCGCCCTGCTTGCGGTTGTAGTCCAGATACAGCATGGAGGCCACGGCGTCCACGCGCAGACCATCAATGTGGTACTGCTCCAGCCAGTACAGTGCGCTGGAAATGAGGAAGCTCTGCACCTCGTTGCGGCCGAAGTCGAACACCATGGTGCCCCACTCCTTGTGCTCGCCGCGCTTGGGGTTGGGGTCCTCGTAGCAGGCCTCACCGTCAAAGTTGTACAGGCCGAACTGATCCTTGGGGAAGTGGGCGGGCACCCAGTCCATGATGACGCCGATGCCTGCGGCGTGCATCTTATCCACAAAGGCCATAAAGTCCTTGGGGGTGCCGTAGCGGCTGGTGGGTGCAAAATAGCCGGTGACCTGATAGCCCCAGCTGCCGTCGAACGGATATTCCATCACCGGCAGCAGCTCTACATGGGTGTAGCCCATATCCTTGATGTACGGGATCAGCTCATCTGCCAGCTCGGAGTAGTTGTAGGGCTTGCCGCCCTCCTTCAGCTTCCAGCTGCCAGCGTGCATCTCGTAGATATTCATCGGGCCGTTGATCACGTCCGCCTTTTTCTGCGCGGTCTGCCAGGCGGCATCGTGCCATGTAAAGCCAGACAGATCGTAGACCTTGCTGCCGTTGGACGGCCGGGTCTCAGCGTGGAAGGCGTAAGGATCGGCCTTGTAGACAAGGTCGCCTGCGCGGGTGGTCACGCAATATTTATAAACATCGTA
>CAKTGQ010000030.1 GCA_934561555.1 uncultured Faecalibacterium sp.
ATGCCCACAGCGTGCAGGGTGGTGGCGATCTGGGTCACAGTGCCGTCAAAGGGGGCGTATACGGTGTCGCCGGTGGGCTCGATGCCGCAGCCGGGGCCCAGAATGCCCTGTGCAAAGGTCTCGTCCGGGATGTCAGCCTGTGCCAGCACCTTGCCCTGCAGCGGGGTCAGCACAGTCTTGCTCTGGTTGGTGAACTTAGCGGTGTTTTCGTCCTTGGACTTGCCGCCAAAAAGCTTGTCAAAAAAACCCATAAGTATCATTCCTTCCTGTCATCATGCAAGGGCGGCAAAGGTAACAAAATGTTTGCCGACCCTGATGTGTTTACCTGTATAAAAGATACCATACCGCGCACCAAAATGCAAGAAAAGCGGATACTTTTTCTCCATGCAATCGGGGCGGGGGATACCGCTTTTTTTGCCGGGGCGCGGGACAGCAAAAAAGACACCGGCCGAAGCTGGTGTCTTTTCAGGTTCCCGGGTGCAGCCACGGAAGCGTCACTTCCCGGCGGCGACACCTCTTCTGCGCTGCCGCTAATTTTCACTTTACAAACGCCGCAAGAACCGTTACAATTACAATCAAAGCAATGCCGAAAGGTCGTTCGTTTTCATCCACCGTGCGCAACCGTTCCGACAGCGCCGGGGCTGCGCAGAACTCTCTTGTCAGGAGGTTTTTTGCATGAAAAAGATCACGCGTCGTACTGTTCTTCGTGCCTCGGGGCTGGCTGCCGCCTCGCTGGCTCTGTCCGGCTGCGCATCCACCGGCAGCGCCTGTGTGGGCAACGGCTTTTCCGACTGGCTGCAGCAGACCTTCGGGAAGGGCAGCGCCGCCTCCAGCAGCGCCGCCTCTTCTGAAAGCGCAGAGGCCGCAGCCCCGGACGCAGGAACCCCGGACGCAGGAGCGGCGTCTGAAGCCCCGGCAGAAAGCGCCGACAGCAGCCTGCCCGCCTATAACGCAGACCCCCTTACCGGCGAGCCGCGCCGCAGCAATGGCCGCATGGTGGGCGTGATGGTGAACAACATCAGCAATACCCAGCGGCAGAACGCCCGCCCGCAGCGCGGCCTTGGCTCTGCCGACCTGCTCATCGAGAGCAAGGTGGAGGGCGGCATCTCCCGCTTCTGCGCGGTGTACTATGACGCCAACGCCATCCCGGAGGTGGGCCCGCTGCGCTCCGGCCGCGACCAGTTCCTGCAGCTGCTCATGCCGTGGCAGGCACTGTACTACCACGACGGCGAAAGCGCCCCCTGCACCAAGTTCATCAACGTGTACAACTACTCCGGCCTGAACATCGGCGGCAAGAGCTACTTCAACACCCCCACCCATCCCCATGTGGCGCACCGCGACAGCCGCGGCCGCAATGTGGCTTACGAGCACACCGAATTCACCTCCGGTGCCGAGATCCGGAAAGCTGCTGCCAACGCGGGCATCGGGCTGGAATACCCTTATGAGAGCACATTCTTCCGCTTTGCGGACTACCGCACCGGCGCAGAGAACAAGATGTCCGGCGCTGCCGCCGCCAAGACCATCCACATCGTGCACTCGGACAGCTACAAGACCACCTTCAGCTACAACCGCTGGGAGCACCTTTATAAAATGTCCATGTACAGCCGCGCCGCCGGTGCCTTTGAAAACACTGTGGACGAGCTGACCGGCAAGCAGCTCGGCTTTACCAACCTGCTGGTCTGCTTTGCAGGCATCGCGGACTACCCCGGCAACTCCGGCGGCGTGCAGCAGGTGGACTATGTGTCCGGCGGCGAGGCCTATTTCTTTACCCGGGGCGCCGTGCAGCGCGGTACATGGCAGAAGGCCTCCCCGGAGCACCCGCTCAAGGTCTACGCCGCCGACGGCAGCGAGATCTGCTTCAACCGGGGCAAGACCTATCTGGCCATCGTGGACGACGACGAGTGGCAAAACTTCAACTATCAGTAAGGGGAGAAGCCCATGAAACGCAAATGGAGCCTGCGCCTTGGTGCCGCCGTGCTGTGCGCGGTGCTGCTGGGCAGCTGCGGCAGCACCGCCGCTGCGCCCGCAGAAAGCACCGCCCCGGCAGACCCGCTTACCGGGCAGCAGCTGCTGTACCCGGAGCAGCGGGCGGCGGCGGTGGTCATTGAAAATACCACCGACAGCACCACGCAATGGGGCATTGGCAGCGCCTCGGTGGTGCTGGAAGCTCTGACCGAGAGCGGCAGCTCTACCGAGCTGTGTCTGGTGTACCCCGCCCTCGAGGCCATGCCCGTGGTAGGGCCGGTGACGCGCGGGCAGGACTTATACTGGCGGCTGCTCAGCGGGCAGCAGGTACTGCCCATCCAGTGCGGCAGCAGCGCATACGCCAAGCGGTATCTGGAATACTATAACCTCCGCGCGGTGGACGCGCAGGAGGTAGGGCGCAACGCCTTTGTCAGCACCGGTTACAGCTGGAACAGCACCCCTTTGTGGCGCACCAGCGGCAAGGCAGTCGCCTCGGTGCTGGACAGTCTGAGCATCTCTGCCGCCGTGAACCAGAGCGCCTCCGGCAGCGAGAGCGAAACGGCGGGCGTGCTGCCCGCCCTGCTGCCCCAGCGGGACACCGGCCATCTGCCGGACGCAAACGCCGCGGATGCGGTAAAGGTGACGGTGAATTTTCAGTCCGGCGGCGCCACTGGCTTTGTCTATAATGACACACTTGCCACCTACGGGATGCTGCACGCCGACGGTACCCCCCAGCTGGATGCCAACACCGGCACACAGGCGGTCTTTGACAACCTGCTCATCCTGTACAGCGGCTCCTCCCTGCGGGACGATGGACGCACGCTGGACTACGACCTTTCCATGGGCGGCGGTGTCTGGCTGAACGGCGGCCATCTGTGGCAGGTCACATGGACGCAGGGCACTCAGAGCACCCTTGCCATTTACGATTCCAACGGCAAGCCGCTGAATCTCCCGGCAGGGCGCAGCTATATCGCCCTGCTCTCCAGCCTTACCGGGCAGGAGCTGCTGGTGCAAAGCAGCACCGGCGAGGCGCTGGTAGGAGCCGGGTGATTTCCGGCAGAAGCGCCCTCTCAGGCGCTCCCAAAGGGAGAGCCAAGCCGTAAAGTCCATTGCTAAAGTATCAGGTGTAATGAGAAAGCTCCCGGGCGTGCTCTTGCCTCTCCCTTTGGGAGAGGTGGATTTGCGAAGCAAAGACGGAGAGGGCGCACGCCGTCAGCCCTGTCGTTAAAGCTTCAGGTGAAATAAGAAACCTTCCCGCCGCCGCAAAAAGCTCCCCCTTTCGGGGGAGCTGGCACGCCGTCAGGCGTGACTGAGAGGGTTTCAACAAAAAAGAGCCATTGCACGCAAACTTGTGCAATGGCTCTTTTGCTATGCTGTTACAGGTCCACCACGCTGCCGACCTCGGCGGGGGTGGTGGGGACAGGACCCAGAGCGGCTTCATCGGCATCGCGGCGCACCGTAAAGATGGCGATGCGCCCGGCGGCAAAGTCCGGGTGCCATGTCAGCTCAAGGGTCTGCCAATCCTCCGGCACGGCGCAGAAGCAGTGCAGCAGCGCACCGCGTCCGGCGGCAAGGTTCAGGGTGAACACCGAGGCATCTGCCGCGTTCTCGCTGTACAGCGGGGCGGCAAAGCTGCCGCAGGGCACGCTCTGACCGTTGCAGGCAGCGGTCACGCCGGTGCCCATGCTGTACAGCTGCTCCCGGGTACGCAGACCACGGCTTTGCAGGTAGCTGGTATCCACCGGCAGGCTGGCTGCCGAAAGGTTTTCCACCGAGAGGTACACCAGCACGCCGCCCAGCTCCGGTGCCGGGGCATAGCCCAGCAGTTCTACGGCAGCTTTGCCGTCCAGCAGGGCAGGCTCGCCCGCAAGACACGGCTGCTGCGCCGCAGCACAGACCCCGGTAAGCAGCGCAGCCGCAAGGCTGACCGCACCGGAACCGGCACATTTCAGGAATGACCGGCGGGAGATGGATTGGGACATGACAGCGTTCCTCCTGTGTACGATACAATACTACCCTTTAACAATAAAGGATTCTGCGCGTTCTGTCAAGGGGCAGCGGGAAACTGTAACCCTTTCTTATTCGTAGGCCTCGTTCTCCTCAGCCTCAGCCTGCCCCTGCAGGGTGTCGGCGTAGCCGAAGGGTACGATGTCGATGGCCTCCACCAGCTTGTCCCGCATCCACAGCTGCACATCGGTCTGCACGGTGTAGCCGCAGCCCGGGTCTGCCATCCACTGCTCGGGACGGCGGGTGGGCACGGCGCGCTGGCTGAGCATGCTCATGATCACGCCGCCGTGGGTCACGCAGGCGGCCTCGGTAACGTCCATACGGATCATGTACTCAAACAGCTTCATCAGGCTGTCGGCGCAGCGGGCATGGAACTGCTCGGTGGGCTCTGCGCCCTCCGGCAGGTAGCCGGAGCCCGGGGTGATCCACTTTTTGAAGTCCTCGTCCTGCACGAGCTCCTTCACAGGTCTGCCCTCAAACTTGCCAAAACCGGCCTCCCGCAGGTCGTGCACCGTAAACTGATGGGCAGCCCCGGGGAACAGGATGTTGGCGGTCTCCACCGCACGCAGCAGTGGGGAGGAAAAAACGGTGTCTACCTGCGGGTAGGCGAACCGCTCCTTCAGGTCAGCCAGCTGAGCGCGGCCCTCGTCGCACAGGGGCAGGTCGGTGCCGCTGCCGATGTACAGGCCTTGCAGATTGCCCGCCGTCATGCCGTGGCGGATGAGATGAAGCTTGAAGGTTTTCATGGATCACACCTCTTTTGGTTCAAAATTACGGAAAACGATTTTCCGAATGAAGGCTTCCCCCGGTCGGGGAAAGCTGTCACCGCAGGTGACTGGTGAGGGCGCAGGCAAGCAGCAGCTTACGAGAAATCACCCCTCATCCGTCTGCTCACTGCGTTCGCAGCCACCTTCCCCCCAAGGGGTGAAGGCTGTAAAAGTTGATTTTGTGGCTCAGCCCTCGGCGTGGTTGACCTCCACGGTATCGGGGAACACGTTCATGTCCAGACGGCAGTTGTCGCGGATGGTCACGCTGGTCAGGGCGGTGCAGCCCTTGAAAGCGCCGGTCTTGATGTAGCCCACGCTCAGGGGGATGTTGATCTCGGTCAGGGCGGTGCAGCCGTTGAAAGCGCCGACCTCGATGTACTCCACACCGTCGGCGATGTTCACGGTGGTCAGGGCAGTGCAGTCCTTGAAGGCGGTAGCGCCCACGCTGGTAACGGTGCCCTCCACCTCAACGGTGGTGATCTGGTCGGCCTGATCTGCCCAGGGAGCCGGAGCGTCCTTGGTGAAGTTGGTCATACGGCCGGTGCCGCTGATGGTCAGGGTGCCGTCAGCCAGTGCCCAAGTCACGCCCTCGCCACAGCTGTTGTTGGTGGCAGCAGCGGTGGAAGCAGCCACAGAAGAAGCGGCTGCGGAAGAAGCAGTGGACTTGGAACCGCCGCAGCCGGTCAGGGCGATGGCGGCGATCAGGACGGCAGCGGCAGCGCTGCACAGACGGACTTTGCGCTCGAGTTTCATGATGAAGGTTCCTCTTTCCTATTCTTGATGTATTACCTTTTTATAGCGGCTGCTTTGTCCATTGCGGATTTGTGCGCCGGTCAAGTACAGTCGCCAAGAAGAGATTATAGCACAAACTTTAGAAAGATGGAACCACCTGTTTGAAAAATTTTTGTTTCGAAAAAGAACGACTTTCACCACGGCTGTCGTTTTTCTGCCGCAGCGGAAACACAAAATCTATGTGTTAATACCCATAGTTTAGCATAGATGTGGTGCCCCCGGCAAGACTTTTGACAATAATGACGAAAAAAGACGAAAAATATCGGCATTTTTCTTGCTTTACAAGTCGTTTTCCAATGTGTATAATCAACCTGTTGTAAACCAAAAACAAGGATGTTACCAAAAAATAGATCCTTCGGAGATTGAGGAGAACACACCATGGAGTTCAATCGCATCATCAAACTGCTGCGCAAGGAGCGCGGCATCACCCAAAAGCAGGCGGCAGAGGATCTGGGGGTTTCTCAGGCGCTGCTGTCCCACTACGAAAAAGGCATCCGCGAGTGCGGCTTGGACTTTGTGGTGCGGGTGGCAGATTATTATAATGTTTCCTGCGACTATCTGCTGGGGCGCAGCGCCGAGCGCAACGGCATGATGCTCTCTGCCGAGGACCTGCCCAACCCCGAAAAGATGAAGGACAACATCTACCACGGCAGCGTGCTGCCCACCATGAACAAAAAACTCATCTCTAACAGCCTGAACGTGCTCTACGCCAAGATCGGCCAGTGCCACAGCAAGGCGCTGACCACCGAGGTGAGCGCTTACCTGATGATGGCGGTGGCCAAGATGTTCCGGCTGCTCTACTCTGCGGAGCCGCACAATGCCTCCAGCATGTTCAGCATTGAGCCGCACCGCTGGCACGGCTATTCCGACGCTGTGATGCGGATAGCCGAGGCCAATGTGGAGGCACTGCTGGACGGACAGGACGTGAACGGCGGCGAGGGCGTCAAGGACCCTGCCTGCCTTGCCATGACCACCGAGAGCCTGACGCGGGAGTTCCCGCTGTACACGCCCAGCCTCTTAAATCTGGTCAAAACCAGCGAGACCCACGTCAAAGGGCTTTCGCCGCAGGAGTGAACGGCTTGTGAAATTGTTGTAAAGAATCAGCCCGGGCTCTTGCATCTGTGCGCCGGAAACGGTATAACCAAATAAGAAAAAAGAAAATCACCCTTCAAGGAGGATATAACGTTATGTCTACTGTCATTTCCCGCCGCAGCTTCCTCAAGTGCACCGGCGTATCTGCCGCTGCACTGGGCGCAGCCAGCCTGCTGGGCGGCTGCAAGTCCAACGGCAGCGATACCGTGGTGGAGGTCAAGGTGGGCGATACCGTCCGCAACTGGAACGGCTTGGGCGTACAGCTGACCAGCGTGTTCCACCTGACGCAGGACCCCGTGCAGCCGGCAGGCTACGAGTATCTGGGCGTGCGGGTGACCACCGTCAACCGCAGCAAGACCGAGAGCTATGCCATCGGCGCACAGGGCATTGATGCCATCAACGAAGCCTACCCTGTGCCCCCGCTGGAGAACGTGGACGCAAACTTTCAGGCCATGGCCGCCGCTACCCCGGATTTTACTGCCGTCTGCGATGGCCAGCCCGCAGCCTGCTGCGCCAATATCTCGCTGTATAACGCCAACTCCCAGAGCTTTTCCGATGTGGAGAGCCTGCCCCCGCAGGGCAGCGCCTACATCGTGCTGATGCTCATGGTGCCCAAGGACTGGAAGCAGCTGAAGGTCACCTATGTGCCCACCTTCCTGGAGGGCAAGAGCCTGACCTTCGTCATGAACGCTTCCGACGTGATCCGCAGCTGACAGAATCACCAGAAAAAATGCTTAAACTTCGTCTAAAATGCGCGATGCTGCCACAAAATCTTCACATTTGTTTTGTGGGAAATCATTGACATTTTTCTCTGTTTCGCCTATTGTATAGGTAGTGCCCTATGGCAGAATCTGTATTGATGTGTCCCAAAGGAGGAACGAATATGACTGGGGAGTTTTCCCGCCGCTCTTTCCTGAAATATACCGCACTTACCGCTGTGGCCGTAGCGGGCAGCAGCCTGCTGACCGGCTGTTCCGGCTATGCCCCGGTACAGCACGCTCCCGGCACCAGCAACAAGGTGCTGAAGGTGGTTTCCACGCTGGATCGGGTGGAATACGATGAAGATACCAACACCACCTTGTTCCGGCTGGTGGTGGAAAACGGTCGCAAGAATGCGCTGGAAGTGACCAAGGCGAACTTTGCCGTAAAGGCAGACGGGTATCTGGCTTATCAGAACGACAAGCTGCAGGTGAACTTCCCGGATGCGCTGAGCCATCAGGTCAAGAAGGGTGAAACCATGATCTGCAATGTGCTTGCAAAGGGATTGAACGCGCTGACGGATGGTCCGGTGACCCTTACCTTCTATCCCGACCTGCAGTATTCTGAGTTCAGCGCCAACTGGGAGCTGGCCGCAGACGTTCTGGAACCGGAGCTCTCCACCCCTTCTATGACCTGACCTTCTGGGCCGGAAGAACATACTGGTAAAAAACGGAGGAATAAGCCATGTCTTATACATTTTCCCGCCGCGCATTCCTGAAGTATTCGGCAGCCACTGCGGTGGCTGTGGCCGGTGCCAGTCTGCTGGGCGGCTGTGAATATCAGGACCCCAACAACCCGGTCTGCAAAACGCTGCCCGGTGCGATCACCAGCGATCTGCAGGTGATTGCCGGCCTGAGAAGCATGAAGATCGAGGGCGGTGTCTGCACTTTGGAGGTGGACATCGAGTCTGCTCGTGCAATCCCCATCCCGCTCGATCCCTACCGCTTCTCCCTTGCCGTCAAGGACGCCGAGGACAAGCAGGTCTACTTCAGCATGAACAACGGCGGTATGCAGATCCTGGATGCTGAGAACAGCCGGATCGAGCAGAAGAAGCCCATCACGATCCATCTGGCAGCAGCCAACTTCCCCGAGCTGCAGGATGGCTACACTGTGGTGTTCAAGTACATCCCCATCCGCGAGAACTCCGAGTATTCCATGAACTGGGAGATCACCAAGGAAGTGTACGATGAGTTCATCGCAAATCAGAGCACCAGCGAAGATTGAGCAAATAACTTTTGAACCATGACCGCAGGCCGCTGCACAAGCTTTGTGCAGCGGCCTGCGTTTTTGTGTGTAGGCTGTTTTGAAACAGCTGTCTGCGTACCCGGTGCCGCACTGTGCTTTGCGCGGCGCATGGAGAAAAGTGTTGACGACAGAAGGCTTTTTTGTTATACTATGTAAGGTTTATTGTGGAGATGTATCGAAGTGGTCGTAACGAGAACGACTCGAAATCGTTTTGTCCTTAATCGGGCACGTGGGTTCGAATCCCACCATCTCCGCCAGAAGTCGCAGATTCAAACGAATCTGCGACTTTTTCTTTTGCGTGCTTCTGCCTTGACAGGAGGGGGCTTCATGCGGTCGTCTGGTTTTTAAGGGCTGTTCTCTCCTGAATTCTCTCCAAAGAGTGAGTAAACTAATCGCCTGTTTAATTTAAACACAATATTACAAAAAGTTGAAGATTGAAACGAAGTTGCTTCTCCTTTTGCACTCTCCGTCAAAGTATGGATCACCGAATTTGCCTTGACCCGTTCAAGCTGTTTGGCGTAGAAATCCTGCAAATCGGTGGCTTTCGGTCTACCGGCTTGATATTGTGCTTTCGGAAATGCAGATGCTCCGCTACCATAGTGTTTCCTCCTGTCTTTGCATCCACTTGAATATGTAACTTCTGCCGCTGACACCATCAGTGTACCTAACGGCAGGAGAAAATGCAAGGATGTCACGCCCGGACAGCGTGACCGGGTGCGAATCCGATGAGATAAGTCAAAAGATGTGCCTTGGAGATGCGGTACTAAGCAAACAGGACTGCCTCACAAGATATGTGGAGCAGTCCTATTTACAAATTATTATATGGGAAGAATTACATCAAAAGAAGATGAGAATCTTCCTGCGCAAGCTGCTGCAGGTCTTCAGAATAACCACTGATACAGAACAGAGCAAAGTATTCGTCTCGATTTGCATTTCCCCACGGAACGACAGCAGTATGCAATATTGTTTGAGCACCCGGATCAGATTACAAGCAGCGAGGAGCATCCGGGCTGGTATTGGCTCAGCCATAAAAAAGAGTAGGGCACTCACCGCCGCCGGTTCTGTGCAGTCCACCGCTCCCGGTGACCAAAATGTAAACCATACGCAAAAGACCGTCTCCGCGTTTGAAAACGGAGATGGTCTTTTTGTCGGAGCGCAGTTTGTTCGCGGCTCACTTCAGCTTGCTCAGGTAGCGGTAGATGGTGGCCTCCGAGGAGCCCAGCTGGGCGGCGACCTCACTGACGGCGCCCTTCATATAAAAGATGCCCGCGTGGTGCAAAGACTCCACGATGCGGATCTTTTCTTCCATGGTCAGCCGGTCGGGCGGCAGCCCGGCGCTGCCGGTCACCTCGGCAATGGCGTTCTGCACGGCGTCGGGCAGGGAACTGACAAAGTTCTCCACCCCGATGCCGGTGGAGGAGGGCTCAGTGTGCGCGCCGCAGAGGGTGAGCAGCTCCTGCGCGATGCGGCTGTACTTGCCGGCATCAAAGTTGATGCAGAGCATCCCGATGAGCTGGCCGTTGTCCTTGATGAACATGGTGGAGGAGCGCAGACGCCCCTTGGCCTGCGAAGCGCCCTGATAGCCCGCCAGATAATCCTGCTTTTCGTACATCCGCTCCTGAATGAAGCGCAGCGCCATGTTGGAAAGGGGCGCACCCTCGGTGCGTCCGCTGATGTGGTTGTTGACGATGGCAACAATGGTGCCGTCCTCGCTGGTAAGGTCGTGCAGAACTACCTCGTAGTCCGGGCCCAGCGCCTCCCCCAGAAAAGATACCACTACGCGATAAGGCTCAAGTCTTGCATCCATCCCGTTCACCTCTTTTGTACTGCTGGAGCGCATGAGAAAAATTTCTCATGCGTGTTCTATTGCTATCATAGCAGAAATGACAGTTTTTTACAATAAGAAGGTGCGTTGTATCCATTGTTTCGTCAAAGTGGTGACATTTTTCGGGACTTTTTGTCATGCACGACAATTTATTCTCATGATAAGAAAATATTATTGACAAAATATTCTCATTGCGTTAGGATAGTGTCAGCAAGGGAAGGACAGCCCTTCCCGAAAAACACGGAAATTAACTTTTGAAGATTGACCCGGTGCAAAAGCCTTCACCCCTTGGGGACAGATTTCCCCCGGCCGGGGAAAATGTCGCATAGCGACAAAAGGGGGGCGGGTGGCGCGTAGCGCCGGATGAGGGGTAATTCTGGTAGCAGCGCCCTCATCAGTCACCTGCGGTGACAGCTTCCCCCGACCGGGGGAAGCCTTTTTCGGAAAATTGATTTCAGTGCCGACAAAAGGAAAAGGAGAAAATCGGATGAAACAGGTGATCGTTACCCCCAATGCTCCCGCTGCCATCGGCCCCTATTCGCAGGGCATCGCTGCGGGGCAGACCGTCTATGTATCCGGGCAGCTGCCCATTGATCCGGCCACCGGCCTGATCCCGGAAGGCATCGCCGCCCAGACGGCACAGTCCCTCAAGAACATCCAGGCCATTCTGGCACAGCAGGAGATGACGCTGGCCAATGTGGTCAAGACCACGGTGTTTCTGGCGGACATCAACGATTTTGCAGAGATGAACAAGGTGTACGGCGAGTACTTTGCGCAGCCCTACCCCGCACGCAGTGCGGTGCAGGTGGGCAAGCTGCCCAAGGGCGCTCCGCTGGAGATCGAGTGCATTGCTGTAAAGTAAGTTCCCCCGCACGGGAAGAAAAGAAACGGTGAACCAAATGGATAAACAGATGTTCGTTCGCATCCTGAACAGTGAGATGGAGCTGGCCACCGGCTGTACGGAGCCCGGCGCAGTCGCTCTCACCGCCGCAGAGGCGGGCGCAGCACTCCGCAAGGCAGGCGGCACGCGGGTAGAAGCCGTGACCGTCCGCGCCAGCATCAACATTATCAAAAACGCCATGTCGGCGGGCATTCCGGGCACCTCGTATCAGGGCATGGATTACGCCGCCGCCATTGGTGCCGTAGGCGGCGACCCCGTCCACCTGCTGGAGGTCATGAACTATGTGCCCCGGGAACAGAAGGAAGAAGCCGCAGCCCTTGTCAGGGCAGGCAAGGTCAAGGTAGAGGTGGCACAGGTGCCGCAGAAGCTCTACGTTGAGGTGCTTGTCACTTCTGACGGCCACACCGGCCGCGCGGTGGTGCGGGACCTGCACACCAACGTGGTGCTGGTGGAGCAGGACGGCGTGGCTACGCTGGACAAGCAGCACGCAGACCCCGCCGCAGCAGGGGACAGCGATGTGGTGACCCCGGAGCAGATCGCAGAATTTCTGACCGTCCGCTCCATCTGGGATTACTGCACTGAGAAACTGGACCCCCTGCACGACCCCATCGACATCATCCGCAGCGCCGTACAGGTGAACACGACCATCAGCAACGAGGGTCTTTCCAAGGAATACGGCCTTGCCATCGGCCGCAATCTGGAGCTGAACTGCCGCAAGGGTCTGATGACCCGCGACCTGACCACCAACGCCATGGTCGCAGCCTCCGCCGGTGCGGACGCCCGCATGGCAGGCGCGCCGGTTTCTGTTGTGGCAAACTCCGGCAGCGGTAATCAGGGCATTACGGCTACCATGCCTGTTGTGGCAACTGCCCGCTGGCTGGACATCGACGAGGAAAAGATGCTCCGCGCCGTGACCCTTTCCAACCTGATCGCCATCCGCATCAAGGCTAAGTTCGGCCGCTTGAGCAACCTTTGCGGCGCTACCGTTGCCGGTACCGGCGCAGCCTGCGGCATTGCCTACCTGCTGGGCGGCGGCTACCACGAGGTGTGCTGCACCATCCAGAACATGGTGGGCAACATCACCGGCATGGTATGTGACGGCGCAAAGGCCGACTGTGCACTGAAGATCTCCACCTGCGTCAACGCCGCCTGTCAGGCAGCTGCCATGGGCGTGCGCGGCGTGCGGGTGCAGAGCACCGACGGCATCGTGGAGCACAATGTGGAATATACGCTGGACAACTTTGCCACCCTGAGCACCCACGGCACCAGCGACAGCGTGATCCTTGATCTGATGCTGAACAAACACCTCCCGGAGACAGAATAAGTCTCCCCACCCAGCCCCTTTCCGGGGAAAAAGAAAGAGGTACTAAAGTTATGAAAAAGCTATTCAATAGTCTGCCCTTCCGGCTTTTGCTGGGCATTTTTGTTGGTATCATCCTTGGTCAGATATTCAACGAGAGCGTCATGGGCGTTGTGGTGACCCTGCAGTACATCATGGGTCAGCTCATCACCTTCTGTGTGCCGCTGATCATCATCGGCTTCATTGCTCCGTCCATCACAAAGCTTGGCAAAAACGCTTCCCGCCTGCTGGCAGTGGCCATCGTCATCGCCTATGTGTCCTCTGTCTGCGCAGCCTTCATGAGCATGGGCGCAGGCTACGGTCTGATCCCCCACCTGTCCATCGATAACAACGTTGCCGGTCTGCGCGAGCTGCCGGGCGTCGTCTTTGAGCTGAACATTCCCCAGATCATGAGCGTCATGAGCGCTCTGGTGCTGAGCGTTCTGGTGGGTCTGGCTGCTACCTGGACCAACAGCAAGCTGACCTGCGACTTTTTGGCTGAGTTCCAGAACATCGTGCTGGACATCGTGAGCAAGGTCATCATCCCCGTTCTGCCCTTCTACATTGCCGCCACCTTCTGCGGCCTGAGCTACGAGGGCACCATCACCCATCAGCTGCCCGCCTTCCTGCAGATCATCGTCATCGTTATGGCCGGTCACTACATCTGGCTGGCTGTGCTGTACCTGCTGGCCGGTGCTTACTCCGGCAAGAACCCCTGGGAAGTGCTGCGCCACTACGGCCCCGCTTACCTGACCGCTGTCGGTACCATGTCCAGTGCTGCTACCCTGGGTGTGGCTCTGGAGTGCGCCCGTAAGAGCAAGGTCCTGCGTAAGGACATGGTGAGCTTCGGCATCCCCCTGTTTGCCAACATCCACCTGTGCGGCTCTGTGCTGACCGAGGTGTTCTTCTGCATGACCGTTTCCAAGATCCTGTACGGCAAGCTGCCCAGCGTCGGCACCATGATCCTGTTCTGCCTGCTGCTCGGCATCTTCGCCATCGGCGCACCCGGCGTGCCCGGCGGCACTGTCATGGCTTCTCTGGGTCTGATCACCGGTGTTTTGATGTTCGACAACGCCGGTACTGCTCTGATGCTGGCCATCTTCGCCCTGCAGGACAGCTTCGGCACCGCCTGCAACGTGACCGGTGACGGCGCGTTGACCCTGATGCTGACCGGCTATGCCGAGAAGCACGGCATCGCTGATACCGGCGACCTCGAAAGCCCGATCCTGTGATAAAAACCTGAGTATTCCTCCTTAATCGCAAGAGACTGTGAACAGACAGTCCCAAAATCTCCAAAAAGCCCCGGCGACCGCATGGCCGCCGGGGCTTTTTGTACTGCAACCCGGTTTGATATCCGGCGTAATGGGATGAAATTTTTGAAACGCCTTTAAAACCATAAAGTAAAATGCTATACTAGAAGGAAATTGGGACGCGCTGAAAATGCGCAGCCCGAAAGGAGCCTTTATGACGCAGCTTTTGATCCGTCTTTTTATACGCCGCCCAAATTCCCCGCAGGACCCTCGCGTCCGCGCCGCCTACGGCAATCTGGCCAGTGTGGTGGGCATGGTGTGCAATATCCTGCTCTGTCTGGGCAAATTTGTGGTGGGCACCCTGTTCGGCTCGATTGCCATTACTGCCGATGCGCTGAATAACCTTTCGGATGCTTCCTCCAATATCGTCAGTCTGGTGGGCTTCAAGCTGGCCGCCAAGGCACCGGACGCCGAGCATCCCTACGGTCACGCCCGCTTTGAGTATCTGGCGGGGCTGGTGGTCAGCGTGACCATTCTGGGCATCGGCTTTTCCCTGCTGAAGGAGTCGGTCACCAAGGTGCTGCATCCCACACCGGTGCAGTTCGGCTGGCTGACCGTGGCGGTGCTGGTGGTGTCCATTCTGGTCAAGCTGTGGATGAGCAGCTTCAACCGCACCATTGGCCGCATCATCGCCTCGGAGACCCTGATCGCCACCGCCGCCGACAGCCGCAACGATGTGCTGAGCACTGCTGCCGTGCTGGTGGCCGCCATCCTCTGCCGGGTGACCGGCTGGGATGTGCTGGACGGCCTGATGGGTGTGGGCGTGGCAGTGTTTATCCTGATCTCCGGCTGGGGACTGGTGATGGATACCCTGAGCCCGCTGCTGGGTGAAAGCCCCAGCGAGGATCTGGTAGAGCATATCGAACAGACTGTGATGAGCTATCCCGGCGTGCTGGGCGTACATGATCTGATGGTGCACGACTACGGCCCCGGTCATCAGTTTGCGTCCATCCATGTGGAACTGCCCGCCGAGCAGGACCCGCTGGAAGCGCACGACCTGATCGACAACATCGAGCGGGACTTTATGAAAAATGACCACCTGATGGTGACCATCCACTACGACCCCATCGTCACCTCGGACGCCGCCGTGGGGGTGCTGCGCAGCCGCCTGACCGAAAAGCTGCGCCAGCTGGACCCGGCACTCTCGCTGCACGACCTGCGCATCGTGCCGGGCAAGACCCACACCAATGTGCTTTTTGATCTGGTGCTCCCGGCGGGCTATGCCGGGGACAAGGTGGAGCTGCTGACCCAGATGGAGCAGTTCATCAAAGAGCAGGACCCCGCCTACAACTGCATTATCAAGCTGGAACAGAGCTATACGGCTGCGGCTCATAAATGAGGGGGAGCCGCCCCGCACAGGCTCTGTGCAGATATAAGGAAAGCAGAGGGAAAGTAGTATGCTGAACGAGACCTACCGCGCCATGCTGAACAACAAAAGCGTCATCCGCGAAACCTTCATGTATGGCAGACAGCGCGCTGCCCAGATCGGCAGCGAGAATGTGTTCGATTATTCACTGGGCAACCCCAGCGTGCCCTGCCCGCCGGAGTTCACCGAAGCCATGCAGACCCTGCTGGCACAAGAAGAGCCGGTAAGTCTGCACGGCTATTGCCCCAGTCAGGGCGACCCGGGCTTCCGCACCGCTGTGGCGGCGCATCTGACCGAGACTTTCGGTCTGCCCTACGCGCAAAAGCACATCTTCCCCACCACCGGCGCGGCGGGTGCCATCGCCCACGCCATCCGGGCGGTGACCCAGCCCAGAGACGAGGTGCTGACCTTTGCGCCTTACTTCCCGGAGTACGGCCCCTATGTGGCGGGCACCGGCGCAGTGCTGCGGGTCGTTCCCCCGCAGGCGCCCACCTTCCAGCCCAATCTGGAAGCCTTTGCACAGATGCTGACCGAAAAGGTCACCTGTGTGCTCATCAACACGCCTAATAACCCCACCGGCGTGGTCTACTCTGCCGACACCCTGACCCGCATGGCGGCGATCTTGACCGAAAAGAGCGCCCAGTACGGCCACAATATCTTTCTGGTCAGCGACGAGCCCTACCGGGACATCGTGTTTGACGGCAAGACCGTGCCTTACCCGGCGGCGTTCTACCCCCACACCCTGACCTGCTTCTCCTACTCCAAGAGCCTGAGCCTGCCCGGCGAGCGTCTGGGCTATGTGGCGGTGCGCCCGGGGTGCGAGGGGGAGGATATCCTTGTGGACATGATGAGCCAGATCTCCCGCTTTACCGGCCACAACTGCCCGCCCAGCATCATCCAGCGGGCGGTCAGCCGCTGCCAGAAGGCGACCAGCGACCTTTCGGTCTACCAGACCAATATGGAGCTGCTGTACCAGAAACTCACCGCGCTGGGCTTTGAGGTGGAGCGCCCGGGCGGCACCTTCTACATCTTCCCCAAGGCACTGGAGGAGGACGCAAATGCCTTCTGCCAGAAAGCCCGGGAGTTCGACCTGCTGCTGGTGCCCGGCGACAGCTTTGGGGTGAAGGGCTATGTGCGCCTTGCCTATTGCATCGACACCGAAAAGGTAAAGCGCAGCCTGCCCGCCTTTGAAAAGCTGGCAGCCGCCTACCGCAAATAACCGGAACGCCCCTGCATGGGGCATAAAATACACAACCAATAGAGGAAAGGGAAACCTGCTATGGAAAAGATCAAGATGACGACCCCGCTGGTGGAGATGGACGGCGACGAGATGACCCGCATCCTGTGGAAGATGATCAAGGATGAGCTGATCCTCCCCTTTGTGGATCTCAAGACCGAGTACTACGATCTGGGTCTGCCCAACCGCGATGCCACCGCAGATCAGGTGACCATGGATGCCGCCCTCGCCAACAAGAAGTACGGCGTGTCGGTCAAGTGCGCCACCATCACCCCCAATGCCCAGCGCGTGGAGGAGTACAAGCTGCACGAGATGTGGAAGAGCCCCAACGGCACCATCCGCGCCGTGCTGGACGGCACCGTGTTCCGCGCACCCATTATGATCGACAGCATCCATCCGGTGGTCAAGAACTGGAAGAAGCCCATCACCATCGCCCGCCACGCCTACGGCGATGTGTATAAGTGCACCGAGTTCCGCATTCCCGGCGCAGGCAAGGCAGAGCTGGTGTTCACCGGTGCAGACGGTAGCCAGCAGTGCGCCACCGTCTTTGACTTTGAGGGTGCCGGTGTGCTGCAGGGTCAGTACAACAAGGATGATTCCATCCGCAGCTTCGCCCGCAGCTGCTTCAACTACGCACTGGATGTGAAGCAGGATCTGTGGTTCGGCGCAAAGGACACCATCTCCAAGAAGTATGACCATACCTTCAAGGATATCTTCCAGGAGACCTACGACGCCGAGTACAAGGAAAAGTTTGAAGCTGCCGGCATCACCTACTTCTACAGCCTCATCGACGATATCGTGGCGCGTGTCATCCGCAGCGAGGGCGGTTTTGTCTGGGCCTGCAAGAACTACGATGGCGATGTGATGAGCGATATGGTGTCCACCGCCTTTGGCTCGCTGGCCATGATGACCAGTGTGCTGGTCAGCCCGGACGGCAAGTACGAGTACGAGGCCGCCCACGGCACCGTCACCCGCCATTACTATAAGTATCTGAAGGGCGAAAAGACCTCCACCAACCCCATGGCCACCATCTTTGCGTGGTCCGGTGCCTTCAAGAAGCGCGGCGAGCTGGATAACCTGCCGGAACTGGTGCACTTTGGCGAGGCACTGGAGGCCGCAAGCCTGCAGACCCTGAACGAGGGCATCATGACCAAGGACCTGTGCGGTCTGGCAGAGGGCATCACCCCCACCGCCGTAGACAGCGAGGGCTTTATCAAGGCCATCCGCACCCGTCTGGAAGCTAAGTTGGCATAAAACGATTTTCAATATAGCATAAAAACCGGAACGATCCACCCGAAAAAGGGAAGATCGTTCCGGTTTATGTTTTAGGCAGGATGTGCGACAAACTGGAATTTGTCTTAGTCAAAGACCGTTTGCATACTTGGATTTTCATGTGCTTCAAAGCACATCAATATTTGCTCCCGCGTACACTTTTCAACGGCAAGATTTACTGGCAGTTCCTTCTTGCTGAAAAAAGAAATCGCCGTTGTTTCGATATTCTTTCGGAACGTTCCTCCTTCATATCTGCACAGGACAAACGCCTTCAGAATGCCATAAGCATAATTTACCACATTGTGCTTTCTCCAATCCTGAACAGCAATGAGCTTTTCTGCTGTTACGATCAATCCGGCTTCTTCGTGAACTTCTTTTTCTGTATTGGATGCAATGGACTGATCTACATCACACCAGCCTCCCGGCAATGCCCATGTTCCGTCATTTTCACGAACAAGAAGGATTTTTTCGTTGACAAACACAGCCGCTCTGGTATCGACTTTTGGTGTCTGGTAGCCGGATTCGCCGCAGAACAAATCAAAGACCTTGTTTACCGGAATATCTGTCTTCAGAGACAGCATTTCTGCCGCAATTTCCCGCAGTTCTTCATACCGCTCTTTGTCGTACTGATCTTTTCCGTATTGAAGTCCTGCCTGCGCAATGCTCTGAATACGAATCGCAAACTCGATCCACTTATCATTCATATAAGTACCTCCACAAATTCCGATTTGTTGATTACAAATGCAGTGCATCCAGCACTTCATTTACGATGTCAAGCGACACCTGCCCCGGTGCGCTGGCCTGTCCGGGATTTGCAAAGGTCATGGCGGAGCCAAAGGCCTCCCCGGCCAGACGGCTCACCGCACCCAGCGCTCCCATGCTCATGGTGATGACCGGTGTTTCCGGGTGAAGGTCTGCCATCTCGGCGGTAGCGGCCAGCAGCTCCAGCACATCGGTGCGGCACCGGGGCATTACGGCCAGCTTGGGCAGGTCGGCTCCGGCCTGCTGCATCTGTACCATGCGGGAAACAAGCTCTGCCCGGGGCGGGGTCTTGGCAAAATCGTGGCTGGAACAGACCACCGCGACCCCGGCGGAATGCGCCTGCTCCACCAGCTTGGGCAAATCTGCTCCGGCGGTGAAAAATTCGATGTCCAGCAGGTCGGCGCAGTCAGTGTCGAGGATCAGGTGTAGAAAGGCAAGGTATTCAGGATGGGAGAGCGCCTGTTCGCCGCCCTCTGCCTTGGTGCGGAAGGTCACCAGCAGAAGCTTGTCCCGCAGGGCGACCCGCAGCTTCTGTACGCAGCGGGCAATGGCAGCGGGGGACTGAAAGCCCTCGAACCAGTCTACCCGCCATTCCACGCAATCGGCCGGCAATGTTGAAAACTGCGCGGCCTTTTCCAGAATAGCAGCTTCGGTGCGCTCTACGATGGGCAGAATGACCTTGGGGCGGCCCTCCCCGATGCGGCAGCCGCGGATGTTGACACAGGACATGGCGCTTCTCCTTTATATAATAAGTATAGCTACATCATACAGGATACTGGAATGACTCCATAATACGTTCTGCCCGCCGCCTTGTCAAGAAAAGGAGATAATTATAATAGGAGAAAAATAGGGGCTTTTACCCCTCCGCAAAGAAATTGGAAAAAAGATGTCAAAAAGTGTTGACAAGAGCAGCGGGGTGTGGTATTATACTTGAGCGCCAAGCGCTGAGACAAAAGAATGACTTCTGAAGCCTCAGCAGGAAGCCCTTGAAAAGAACCAATAGACGCTGAAAAGTTCCGGTTAGCACCGAGAAACCCGAAGCGCTCCA
>CAKTGQ010000031.1 GCA_934561555.1 uncultured Faecalibacterium sp.
CGCTTGCTGACATGGGTGATCTTATCGTTGAAAAGCAGTATTTTGTTTGCCAGAACGCTGACCAGATTGCGGATGAGTTTCTGGTGATGGTCGCAGGCGGTGGGGCAGGCAGTGAGCAGCCGCTTGACGTTGAGCAGCAGAATTTCGCAATCCTCCTCTGCCACCACGCTGATGTTCAGGATGGCACCGGGGGTGGCGGCGTAAGGCTCCCCGAAAAAGTCTCCGGTATTGCACTTGGATAGGATGTTGCGGTGTCCCCAAAGATCCTCCTGTATCACAAGGGTGGAACCGGACAACATAAGCCCCATGACCTCTGTGGAATCACCGGCACGGAAAATATAGGAGCCCCGGGGGCGGGTGATTTTCGCTGCACTGACACAGTGCAGGATGGACAAGATCTCATCGTCGGTAAGCCCGGTGAAGAAGGGGCAGTTCCGCAGAACAGGCAGATATTTTTGCATAAATGCTCTCCTTGTTGGAATTCAAACATACAAGATGGCTTTAGTATACTATAATAAACCTGCAAATGCAAAAAACACCCACAACAGGAGAGTATAGATATGATTCGGAAGATCATCCATATTGACGAAGAAAAATGCAACGGCTGCGGGCTGTGCGCAACCGCCTGCCACGAGGGAGCCATTGATATCATCAACGGCAAGGCAAAGCTGGTACGGGAAAATTTCTGCGATGGCTTTGGAGACTGCCTGCCGGGCTGCCCTACCGGAGCCATCACCTTTGAAGAGCGGGAAGCCCCTGCCTACGACGAAGCGGCGGTGCAGGAGAACAAAAAGAAAAAGGAACTGCAGGAGAAGATGAAGCACCTCCACGAGGGCGGCTGCCCTGGCTCCCGGATGCGGATGCTGGAGCAGCCGGAGGCTGCCGAAAGCGCAGCTTCTGCCCCTGTGCAGTCGGTCTCCCGCCTGCGCAACTGGCCGGTTCAGATCAAGCTGGCACCTGTCCACGCGCCTTATTTTGAGGGCGCAAAGCTGCTGATTGCAGCGGACTGCACGGCATACGCCTACGCCAATTTCCATCAGGAGTTTATGCGTGGCAAGGTGACCCTCATCGGCTGCCCGAAACTGGATGCTGTGGATTACAGCGAAAAGCTCACCGAGATCCTGCGCAATAACGACATCCAGAGCGTGACTATCCTCCGCATGGAGGTGCCCTGCTGCGGCGGCTTGGAGATGGCTGCAAAAAAGGCAATGCAGACCAGCGGGAAGTTCATTCCGTGGCAGGTGGTAACCATCTCCATTGACGGAAAAATTCTGGATTAAGCAAATAGAGAGGAACTCAAGATGGAACGTAAAATGTTTTGCTTTCAGTGCGAGCAGACGGCAGCCTGCTCCGGCTGCACCGGAAAAGCAGGGGTATGCGGCAAGACCGCCGATGTCGCACAGCTTCAGGATGAACTGACCGGCGCTCTGGTTGGACTGTCCAGAGCCACGGACGGCGGTATGCAGGCAACGCCAGAGATGTGGCGGCTGATGATCGAGGGGCTTTTTACCACAGTCACCAATGTGAACTTCAACGAAAAAACGATTCGGGAATTGATCGGTCGGGTACACGCCGAAAAGGCGCGGCTGGCACCCGACTGCGCAGGCTGCGCTGCCCCCTGCGGACGCACCAGCGACTATGATATGAACCTGCTTTGGAATGCCGATGAGGATATCCGAAGCCTGAAATCCCTTGTTCTGTTTGGCGTGCGCGGCATGGCAGCGTATGCACATCACGCCTTGGTCTTGGGGTATACCGATGACGAGGTGAACCGCTTCTTTGCCAAGGCACTCTTCGCCATTGGCGAGGACTGGGGCATGGAGGAACTGCTGCCTATCGTGATGGAGGTTGGCGAGAAAAACCTCAGGTGCATGGCGCTTCTGGATAAGGCCAACACCGAAAGCTACGGAACGCCCGTGCCTGTTACCGTTCCGCTGACCGTGGAAAAGGGACCGTTCATCGTCGTCTCTGGCCATGACCTCCACGACTTGAAGCTGCTGCTGGAGCAGACTGAGGGCAAAGGCATCAACATCTACACCCATGGCGAAATGCTGCCCGCTCACGGCTATCCTGAACTGAAAAAGTATTCCCACCTCAAGGGCAATTTCGGCACGGCATGGCAGAACCAGCAAAAGGAGTTTGCGGAGCTTCCCGCACCGGTGCTGTTCACCACCAACTGTCTGATGCCGCCCAAAGCAAGCTATGCCGACCGGGTGTTCACCACGTCGGTGGTATCTTACCCCGAAATGACGCACATCGGAGCAGACAAAGACTTCACCCCGGTGATTGAAAAGGCTTTGGAGCTGGGCGGTTATTCCGAGGATAAATCCTTCACTGGCATCAACGGCGGCAGCACCGTCACGACTGGCTTTGCCCGTGGCACGGTGCTTGGCGTGGCAGATCAGGTCATCGAGGCGGTCAAGTCCGGCGCGATCCGGCACTTCTTTCTGGTTGCCGGCTGCGACGGCGCACGCCCCGGCCGCAACTACTACACGGAATTTGTAAAGCAGACGCCTGCCGATACCGTAGTGCTGACCCTTGCCTGCGGCAAATACCGCTTCAACGACCTTGACCTCGGCACCATCGGCGGTCTGCCCCGCCTGATGGATGTCGGACAGTGCAACGATGCTTACAGCGCCATCCAGATCGCTGTTGCCCTTGCGGATGCTTTCGGCTGCGGTGTGAATGACCTGCCGCTGTCCATGGTGCTCTCCTGGTACGAGCAGAAGGCTGTGTGCATCCTGCTGACGCTGCTGTATCTGGGCATTAAGAATATCCGCCTTGGCCCCACGCTGCCGGCATTCGTTTCGCCGAACATCCTTAACTTCCTGGTAGAAAACTATGGCATTGCGCCGATCACGACTCCGAAAGAAGATCTGGAAGCATTGCTGAAATAATGGGAAACTCTGTGAGAAGCACAGTTGAAACAGCAATCGACTCAATGGAAGGCAAAATCATCTTATCTGGTCTACCCTTGGTTCATGGCATTGCTGTTTGTTGTGTCGGGGATGAGCGCAAGGTACTATCTGCAAAGCCATACCCGGACTACCGCAAGGTACGGAATGAGATGCAACAATTGATGAAAGCACAGAAAAATATGGAATTGTACTTTGCAGAGGACAAGGACAATCTTAGGCCGCAGCACACCAGATAAACGAACACCGTCGAGGATTCTTCCTGTTGGGGAGGTGTCCTCGGCGTTTTTCGTATGTATAGCGGAAATCCTTGGTTGGATTTTCGTCACCACTCATTATCGCTGTATTTTTGCTATGAATGTCTTTTGTTTGCATACATCATTATCGAACTTGCCCGGAAGTACAACCGCAGGGTGCGGTATTTTGCCTATGCCAGTGCAACGAAATGCGCGGAACAGGTCGTTGCGGAAGAAGAAAACACAGATAAATGAAAGCAGAGGTCAACTTGCGTAAAATTTTACGCGGGTTGACCTCTGTTTTTTACACAGCCAATGTCTGACAGGACTTGAAATGGCAGTGCGGGGGGGGTATAATATAAAATGTTGCAGTGTGCCATCTGGTAAAAACGAAGAGACCGGAGAACGAACGTACAGCGGGATCAAAAACGTACGAGGATGAAAATGAAATTAAACAATAGACTTACGGACGAAATTTATACTTCCGATACAGTAAAGCTGGGAGAGAATGCGTTTCGGGTCATGCAGGAAACGATTCACAATAATGGCGGCGTCGGAACCATTACCGGGTACTATGATGCTGAATTGTCGATTCTGTCGGTCAGTGATCTGGTATTGCATAACCTGAACCACAGCTATGAGTCCCTGATGGAGCAGACAAAGGGGTCACTGAAGAATCTTTTCTATAAGAGAAAAGCTGCATTCCTTGACAATGCACGCTTTCGTCAGCTCCAAGGCGAAGGGGAAGGCCAGATCCTTACAGCAGATGGCTCTCCCGTCTATGTGCGTCTCTATAAAGAAGATGCAGTCGATACGGATGGAACGCCGATCTGGGTCCTGTCGGTACAGATGAACTGGGCGTATGAAAATCTTGCGTTAGTCAACGAATCCATTCATTCTGCGCTGTGGTATTTTGAGTGCAATGAAAACAGTGAGATCATCCGGGTAAACTGGAGCCATGCGTTCCGGCAGATCCTTGGCTATCATGACATTCTGGATTTTCCGAACAAACTGGATTCGTGGTCGAACCTTTTGCACCCGGAGGACTATGACCGGGTAATGCAGCTGCTTTTGGAAACGATTGCGGACAAAACCAATACTACGAAGTATAATGTAGAGTACCGGTTGAAAATGCAGGATGGCCAATACCAGTGGTTCCGGGCGTCGGCGGAGGTGATACGCCGTCTGGACGGTTCGGCAAATCGAATTGCCGGAATCATCAGCAACATTGACGAAGAAAAAAGAAGTTTAATGCAGGCGCAGCGGGCAGCGGCATTTCACCGTGCATTTACCAGCGCAAACCTCTGCGAATACTATGTAAATCTGGAAAAGAACACCTTTGATACTTTCAAAGTGGAGCCTTCTTTGATGACGGCCTTTGAGCAGAACCACACATGGGATGGACTGGTCAAGTTCTTTGTGGATAACTATGTGGTTGAAGAGGACAAAAAGCCTGTAACGAATTTCTATAATCGCGCCTACATCACGGAGAAATTAAAGGGGCTGGAGACGGAGCTGCGTCAGGATTGCCGCATTGTTCTGAATGGGGAGGAACGATGGATCAGCAACGTGGTCATGCGCGGTGAGATCGAAGATTCCGAATATGCGATGATTTTTCTGCGGGACATCACAGAGTCCAAAGCAGAGACGGCACGGCGGATGCAGATGGCCTCAGATAACGCATCTATGGATCTTTTGATCAAGAGTGTGGTGCGCCTGCTGGACCGCTTTGTCGTCTGCGATCTGGAGAATGACCGGTATCGGTTCTATAACCTGAAAGGCGAAATGATATACGCGCCGACGGGGGCTTACCATGATTTTGTGGAGCAGGTGGCTGTAAGGTATAAGACGCTGGAGCCATTGGCGGCGATGAATGCATTGTTCTCACCGGAAAATATCCGAAAGAATTTGCAGAGCGAGAACGACATCTACAAATTTGAATACTGCTCCATAGACGAAAATACCTATAAGATTGCTTCCTTCATTCCGCTGGAGTGGGATGGCACAAAGCTGGTCAAGGTTCTGCTGGCGTCCATGGATGCGTCACAGGAGAAAAAGGTTGAGATCGAATCCCGCAAGGCGTTGAAGGAAGCATATTGTGCAGCGGAAAACGCAAGCCGCGCCAAGACGGAATTTCTCTCCAATATGTCCCATGATATCCGTACACCGATGAATGCAATCGTTGGATTGACCGCCATTGCGGGTGCGAATATCGAGAGTCAGGACAGGGTGGTCGAGTGCCTTGGCAAGATCACAAAATCGAGCCGTCATCTGTTGGGACTGATCAACGAAGTGCTGGATATGGCCAGAATCGAGAGCGGGCGAATGAGCCTTGCCGAGGAGGATTTCAGCCTGCCGGAACTGGTCGATAATCTGCTCACCCTCACAAAACCGGCAATCGACGAGCACCACCATCAGTTCGAAGTCCATGTTGAGCACATCGAGCACGAAGCTGTCTGTGGCGATAGTCTGCGCATCCAGCAGGTCTTTGTGAACCTGATGAGCAACGCCGTCAAGTACACCCCGGATGGAGGAAATATCACCTTCTCCATCAAAGAAAAACCGAATGGCTTCTCGGAACTTGGCTGCTACGAGTTTTCCATCGAGGACAACGGCATTGGCATGACGCCGGAGTTCCAGAAGATCATGTTTGAGCCGTTCAGCCGGGCAGACGATCACCGGACGACCAAGGTGCAGGGCACAGGTCTGGGCATGGCCATTGCAAGAAACATCGTCAACCTGATGAATGGTGATATTCAGGTCGAAAGCGCTCCCAACAAGGGAACGAAGATCACGGTCACGGTCTATCTGAAACTTCAGGAGAACGAGAAGGAGCAGGAAAAAGAGCTGCTCGATCTGCCGGTACTGGTCGTAGACGATGACAAGACCTGCTGCGAAAGCACCGTTGCGACCCTTCAGGAGATCGGCATAGCGGGCGAATGGGTCCTGACCGGTAAGGAAGCTGTGGAGCGCTGCTATGCGCGTCATGAGACCAACAGTGACTATTTTGCGGTGATTCTGGACTGGAAGATGCCGGAAATGGACGGTATTGCAACCGCCAGAAAAATCCGGGAACGGGTAGGAGAAGAGGTCACGATCATCATCCTGACTTCCTTTGATTTCAGCGAAATTGAAGAAGAAGCCAGAGCGGCGGGCGTAGATGCGTTTATGGCAAAACCACTGTTCCGTTCCCGCCTGACGGCAACTCTGCGGCAGTTTACCTCCGGGAAGAAGGAGAAAAACGCCCGGAACTATCTGGAAGACTTTGCGAAGGAAAACTATGCGGGCAAGCGGATCCTTCTTGTGGAAGACAATGCGCTGAACCGTGAGATCGCAACCGAGATCATAGGCATGACGGGCGTGACCATCGACAGCGCCGAAAACGGAAAAATTGCAGTCGAAAAGGTGATGGAAGCACCGGAAAAGTGGTACGATCTCATTTTTATGGACATCCAGATGCCCGTCATGAATGGTTACGAAGCCACTGCTGCAATCCGTGCGCTTGCCGGCAGCCGTGGAAAGGTGCCCATCATTGCCATGACGGCGAATGCCTTTGCCGAGGACGTGCAGCTGGCAAAGAACACCGGCATGAACGAGCATATCGCCAAACCGCTTGATCTGAATAAGCTGAACGATGTGCTGAAACAGTGGCTGTGATCTGTGCGTTGCAGTAAGGCACATTATACTGAAGAACGTCGAGGATTCTTCCCGTTGGGAAGGCATCCTCGGCGTTTTTTTGTATATAGGGCAGCAATTCTTGACCGTTTTTTGTGAAGGTGATGGGTTACAAGATGGAGCACAGCTTTCTCCGCAATGATTTCGATTGAAAACAACTGCACATATAAAGCAAAAAAGGAATATTCTTACTTGTCAATCTGCTGTAAAATATCGACTTAGTTTAGACAAAGTTAACAAAGAGAAAAAGAAACACGTTTCCTTCTTGACACTCCGCAAAGAATATGGTATTGTAATCAAGCATAGAATAAATTTCCATTCAAGTGCTTAATTTGTTTGTGCCTTACAAAAAAGAAAATTGTACGTGAGCAGCGTCGTTGGATTGTTACCGTTTGGCGGGCTAGACCAACTCTGCATAGCACAAGCCGAAAGCGTGTTTCAGCCTTCGGTATGTTTGCTGTGTCAAGAGTGGTCTTTTTTTATTGCCTTTTTCAACCTGAGGAGGAGAAACAATGCAATATACCGTCAAAAAACCGATCAACAACAACATTCTGCGCGTGGTGGACCCCACGGGCTGTGAGCTGATCGTCACCGGGCGCGGTCTGGGCTTTGGCGTTAAGCCGGGCTATAAAATCGAGGCTGAAACCGTGGAGCGCAGCTACCGCATGACCAGCCCTGCCGTGCAGCAGAAGTTGGTGGAACTTCTGGAACAGATCCCGTATGAGCATCTGCTGCTCACCGACGAGCTGGTGGCAATGATCCGCAGCCGGGTGAACTACCCGCTGAACGAGAGCCTGCTCATCACGCTGGCCGACCACATCAGCTTTGCCATCCAGCGCAGTGAGCAGGGGATTCGCTTTTCCAACCCGCTGATGGCTCCCATTCGGGAATTCTACCCGGAAGAGTATCGCCTTGGCATGGAGTGCCTTGCCGCCATCCGCCAGCGCTGCCATGCAGACCTTTCGGACGACGAGGGCGGCTTCATTGCGCTGCACATCGTCAACGCAGAGCTCAACACCACCATGAGCGTGGTGAACGATGTCACCCGCTTTGTGGATGGCTGCGTGCAGGTAGTGGAATACTTTTACAACTGCCATTTTGACCGGGATGCACTGGATTTCAGCCGCTTTACAGTGCATTTGCGCTTTTTTGCGCAGCGCGTATTTCAAGGAAAACAGGAGCAGGAAAACGATACCCACGACGAAGTGTTCCGCGCCCTGATCGCCCGCAATTGCAGCGAACACTACAAATGCGCCTGCTGCATTGCGGAGTATGTGCGCAACACCTGGCACAAGGAGCTTTCGGACGAGGAACTGGTGTTCCTTACGATCCATCTGAAACGGATTCGGATGGGGAAGTAAGCTTTCTTGCTTCACCTTTGATCCTCCACAGGTCTTTCCTGTGTGGATATATATGCTGGATACGAACTTGAGAAAAGGAGAACTGAAGATGAAAGACAAAATCTTTGGCGTGCTGCAGCGCGTGGGACGCAGCTTTATGCTGCCCATTGCACTGCTGCCTGTGGCGGGCCTGCTGCTGGGTATCGGCAGCTCGTTCACCAACGAAACCATGCTGGCGGCCTATGGCCTGAACAGCGTCATCCACCCCGGTACCCTGATCTACACCATTCTGGACGTGATGAGCCAGACCGGCAGCGCCGTGTTCAACAATCTGGCGCTGCTGTTCGCCATGGGCGTGGCCATCGGCATGGCCCGCAAGGAAAAAGAGGTGGCGGCCCTGTCCGGCGCAGTGGCCTATATCATCATGAACACGGCCATTCAGGCCATGATCAACGCGGCAGGCGGCGTGGACGCAATGCCTGCCAACTCCACCACCACCATGCTGGGCATCACCACCCTGCAAATGGGTGTGTTCGGCGGCATCGTGGTCGGTCTGGGCGTGGCGGCGCTGCACAACAAGTTCTATAAGATCGAGCTGCCGCAGGTGCTGGCCTTCTTTGGCGGCACACGCTTCGTGCCCATCGTCAGTTCTATTGTGTATCTGGTGGTCGGCATTGCCATGTTCTATATCTGGCCGGTGGTGCAGAGCGGTATTGCCGCGCTGGGTGCACTGGTGCTGGCTTCCGGTTACGCAGGCACCTTCATTTACGGTCTGCTGGAGCGTGCGCTGATTCCCTTTGGACTGCATCATGTGTTCTATATGCCGTTCTGGCAGACCGCTGTGGGCGGCACCGCCATCATCGATGGCGTCACCGTGACCGGCGCACAGAACATCTTCTTTGCCGAGCTGGCTTCCAAGTCCACCACGGTGTTCTCGGTCAGCGCTACCCGTTTCATGGCCGGTAAGTTCCCCTTTATGATGTTCGGTCTGCCCGGCGCGGCGCTGGCGATGTACCAGTGCGCCAAGCCTGAAAAGAAAAAGGCGGCAGGCGGCCTGCTGCTTTCCGCAGCCCTGACCGCCTTCCTCACCGGCATCACCGAGCCGCTGGAATTTACCTTTATCTTTGTGGCACTGCCCATGTACGCCGTGCACTGCGTGCTGGCAGGTCTGTCCTTCATGCTGATGCACATTCTGAATGTGGGCGTGGGCATGACCTTCTCCGGCGGTCTGATCGATCTGATGCTGTTCGGTGTGATGCAGGGCAACGCCAAGACCCACTGGGTGTGGGTGGTCGTGGTCGGTGCGGTGTACTTTGTACTGTACTACATCATTTTCCGCTTTATGATCTCCAAGTTTGACTACAAGACCCCGGGCCGCGATGATGCCGAGGAAGTCAAGCTGTACACCCGTGCGGACGTGAACGCCCGCAGCGCCGCTTCCGGCAGCACCGCCCCCGCAGGGGATGATCCGGTCAGCGCCCTGATCGTGGAAGGTCTGGGCGGTGCCGCTAATCTGTCCGACGTGGACTGCTGCGCCACCCGCCTGCGCTGCACCGTCAAGGACGCGGCGCTGGTCAAACAGGATGTGCTCAAGGCCTCCGGTGCCTCCGGCGTGATCTGCAAGGGCAACGGTGTGCAGGTGGTATACGGCCCCAAGGTGGCCGTCATCAAGGCAAAGCTGGAAGATTATCTGGAAAATGCACCTAAGACCCCGGCGGCGACCGCAACACCCGCCCCGGCGGCCCCCGCAGCAAAGGATACCGTGCTGTCTGCCTGCCTGAACGGCACTGTAGTGCCGCTGGCCGATGTGAAGGATGAAGCCTTTGCCAGCGGTGCACTGGGGGACGGCATTGCCATTGAGCCCACCGACGGTGAACTGGTGGCACCTGCTGACGGTGAGATCTCCTCCACCTTTGAGACCCACCATGCCGTGGGCATGACCACGGCTGACGGTGCCGAACTGCTGATGCACATCGGCATCGATACGGTCAAGCTGGGTGGCAAGCACTTTACCTACCTCGTCAACGAGGGCGACAAGGTGAAGAAAGGTCAGCCGTTGATCCGCTTTGAACTGGAAGCCATTAAGGCCGAAGGCTATCCCGTGACCACGCCGCTCATTGTCTGCAATACCGATGACTATGCCGCTGTCGCGGCTAAAGCCAGTGGCACCGTAAAGCAGGGCGATGCGCTGCTGGAACTGAAGCACTAAGCGTTTCTCCCAAACTGTAAGGCAGGGTTGTTATAAAGGGGGCTGTTGCAAAATAGCCCCAACGAAAAAATGAGATAGACTTCCCCGAAAGGGGTTGCCTATCTCATTTTTTGTTTTGGTTTTGTGGCTCCATGGACGTTGTGTTTTATTGACAGAATACCCCATGCGCTGCCTGCTTTTCCATGACCGGGTCACGCAGGGCGCAAAAATGCCCGGAGCAGGAAGAAAAAAGACTGCTCCGGGCGAGGGGATGGTTCAGTTATTGCGGGGGCATTAGATGTTCTGCATGGCGTTCTTGCCTGCCACATAGCCGTAGTACATGGCCATGGAGTGGCTCACGCCCTTCAGGCCGATGGGGTACTCGGTGGCAAAGCGGTTGCCCTGCACATTGCCTGCCACATACAAGCCGGGGATGACGTTGCGGTCGGCATCGAAGGTGTGGCAGTTCTCATCGCTTTCCAGACCGCCGATGCACACCAGCAGCAGCGCGGTGGTGAACTTGTCGGCATAGAAGGGGCCGTTCTCCAGCGCCCACATACGGGATGCGGGCTTGTGGAAGTCCTCGTCGTAGCCATCCTTGGCCAGCTGGTTGTAGCGCTGAATGGACTCCAGTGCAGTCTGCTGTGCAGCGGTGTCGTCCGGGTAGATCTTGGCGACCAGCTCTTCCAGCGTGTCGGCCTTGACGGCACGGCCATCGGCTACGGCAGCCTCCAGCTGATAGGGGCTCTTGTAGTTGCGGTAGGTCGCGTTGTTCTTGGGGCCGTCTGCCTCGCTGGCGTAGTCCTCGTAGTAGCAGGCACCACCGTGGGCTGCCGGCATATAGGGCAGCTGCTCGGGCCAGTTGGCGTCAAAGATCTGCCAGCTCTCGCGGTTTTTCTGCAGCTCAACCTGATTTTCCAGCTGCTGGCCGGGCAGGTCCTCGTTCATGAAGCGCTTGCCGTTCAGATCCAGATTCAAAAAGCCTGCGTTGCCCATAACGCCGACGCCGCTCAGGTCTGCACCGCCGCCCATGTGATGAATCATGGGTGCATGGCTCTGCTGTACCTGTGCACCGGCCCACATACCCAGCTGGATGCCGTCGCCCTGATTGGTAAAGTTGCCCTCCACGTCCACGTTGGTAAACAGGCACTGGATGTTGTTCTCGATGACCTCCGGACAGAAATGCTGCAGCATTTTGGTGTTCTGGGAGTAATCGCCGGTGGACAGGATGACGCCCTTGGCGGCGTTGCACTTGATGTACTCACCGGTGGCGGCATTGCGGGCATACAGGCCTACGCAGCGGCCGTCCTCCATGATGAGCTTTTCCACAAAGCAGCCGTAGAAGGTGTCCACGTTGCCGGTGTCCACAGCCTTCTGCATGTTGGCATTGACGGTGACGGACTGGTTGGGCAGGAACTCCACAGAGGTGGGGTAGCAGGGGAAGCGCTCCTGCGTCCAGTCGTAGTGCTCAGGCAGCGGGTAGAAGATGGGAATCAGGAAGTTGTTTGCGTTTTCATCGGGGATGGCGCTGCGGGTGGTCTCGGCGTAGTACAGCTCCGGGTTTGCTTCTACCCACCAGTCAAAGGTCTCGCCGATGTTGTGGGCCCACTTGCTCATAATGGAGCGCTTGCAGCGGTAGGTGCTTTCCACCATGTGAGAATCGATGATCTCGTCGATCTGCTCGCGGGTCCATGTGTTGCGGCCCCACTTGGCCTGCACATTGCCGTTGATGACGGCATACTCGCCGCTGCGGCACTGGGGCCCGTCAGCCTTTTCAAAGGCTGCTACCTTGCCGCCGTCCTCGGCGATGCTGCGCACGGCTGCCACACCGGCAATGCCGCAGCCCACCACGGCCACATCCACGTCCACGGTCTTGGTGACCTTGCTCTCGTCGATCTCGGGTGCCTCGCCCAGCCAGTCGTTCTCCGAAGCTGCGGCGGCATTCCCGTCCTCGGTCTTTACGCCCATGGCTTGCTCGATGCAGCTGGCAGCAGCCTTCTTGACGGCGTTGGTGGTAACGGTAGCGCCGGAGATGTTGTCGATCTCGGCATTCTGGGTTTCCATCAGCGCTTCCTGCAGGGTGGGAGCAGCCACGCCGCCGATGCTCTCGGTCTCGTTGGAAGCGTCTACCACCACATCGGTGATGGCGGTCTCGCTGAAGGTCATGGTCACCTTCACCTCGCCGATGCCGGTGGCAGTGCCGGTGTAGGTGCCGGGGGTGTAAATCGCATCACCGGAAGCGGCGGTGCTGGAAGAAGCTGCGGAGTTGCAGGCAGCCAGTGCGCCTGCGGTGACGCCGCTCATGGCGGCGGCAGCGGCAACTTTCAGGAAGCCCTTACGAGAGATCTTTTCCATCTTGTTTCTCCTTTTTTCTGTTCCTTCTTTTTCGTATGTGCGGGATTTTTTGTCCCTGTCCTCAGATAGTATAAAATATAACGAACCAAAAGAGAAACAAAAGATTTTTGCAAGCGTGATAAAAAACGTTTATAGCTCCGGCGTTCTGTGCTATACTGGTGCTATACACCACAGAAAGGAGAAGTCTTCCCCATGAACGACCACCAGCTGCTGTGTTTTTTGACCGTGCAGCGCACGCTGAACTTTACCGCCGCCGCAAAGGAGCTGTACTGCACTCAGCCCGCGCTCAGCTACCAGATCCGCAGTCTGGAAAAAGAGCTGGGCTTGCCCCTGTTCGAGCGCAGCACCACCCGGGTGGTGCTGACGGCGGCAGGACGCGCCTTTGTGCCCCACGCAGAGCAGCTGTACCGGGGCATCCTGAATGCTCGCACCGCGCTGAAGAGTTTCTCCACCGGCCGCACCCTTACCTTGCGCCTGCCGTCGGTGCTGCTGCAGCGCGACCCCATCTACCCGGTGCTGATGGAGCGGCTGCACACTGCGCTACCCGGGCACGAGTTCCGGGTGGACACCGCCCCGCCGCGGATGAACGCCCATCTGATGCTCTGCACGGAGGCAGATGCCGCTGTGCTTCTGCCCTTCAGCCCGGCGCAGCCGGAGGTGGAGCGCACCCCCATCATGCACAACACCTTTTATCTGGCGCTTGCGCCGGAGCATCCGCTTTACCCCCGCGACAGCCTGCAGCTGGCCGACCTTGCAGGACAGCGGGTGTACTACGAGCCGTTGTATCAGGAGATCGTGGACTATGCAAGTGTCCAGCCCGGAATGCCGTTTTCTACCATGGAATGGTGCAGCGTGGAAAACTACGCCCATGTCTACACCGAGCTGCTGGCCGGGCGGGGGATGTTCTTGTTCCCTGTGCGCTACCCCTCCTACCCGGCAGCGTGGTACCGGCAGGTATGTCTGCCATTGCCGGACACCGTTCTGCTGACCTTGCGGGATGACCCCCGTCCGGAGATCCTCACCCTGCGTCAGGTGTTCACCGAGGTTTACGGGGAGAGGATAAAAGCATTACTTCCATAACAAAAAAGCTATTGCACAAGCCCCAACAAAAAGACCAGAGCTGTAAAGCCTTTTGGTAAACCGGTCCGTAAAAAGTAGACAATAGACAAAAGACCTCCCCGTGTAGGATATGTGGCACAGGCGGACGGAAAGCTTTGCGGCTATTGCAAAGAGGATCTTTGCAACACCGAAAACGGACGGATGATCGTGGAGCTGTATCTGGATAAACAGGAACATCACGTTTCGAGGATCTTGTATTGAAATAGCTGCACAACCGCAGCTATTGGGTTGAAAATAAGGCTGAAGCCCCAATTGCTCCAGCCAATGTCAGAGTTTCTTAATTGTCCATCAAAAATACGTTGGTACGTTTTACACTGTAACGATTCAAAAAACAGTGGAGAGGTGTTTTGCTATGATCTACAAAAAGCAATACGGTCAACCGTTCGATACCGAAAGTGTAGTGGGTTCTTTTTTGCCCATGATGGAAACGATACCCTATCTGACCAAGGAGCCGGATGGTTTCTCCTATGCCATGGAACCGCAGGATATCCTGTATGGTCTTGGTGAAAACATCCGTGGTATCAACAAGCGCGGGTGGGTGTACGAAAGCAAATGCTCCGATGATGCTAACCATACCGAGAGCAAATCCTCGCTGTACGGTGCTTACAATTTTATGATCGTGTCCGGCAAGGATACATTCGGTTTCTTTATCGACTACCCGGGCAAGGTCACCTTTGACTGCGGCTACACCGATTTGGATACCTTACGCATCACGGTGGCCGAGGAAAATTACGATCTCTACATCATTGAGGGCGAGAGCCTGACCGATATTGTGCACCAGTTCCGCCAGCTGGTGGGGCGCAGCTACATTCCGCCCAAATGGGCTTTTGGCAACGCCCAGAGCCGCTGGAGCTACATGAATGAGGACGAAGTCCGCGAGGTGGTGGCCAATTACCGTGCCAATGAGATGCCGCTGGACGCCGTGGTTCTGGACATTGACTACATGGAACGTTACAAGGATTTTACGGTAGATGTGCAGCGCTTCCCGGATTTTGCGGACTTTGCCGCCGAGATGAAAGCGCAGGGCATCCGTCTTGTTCCCATCATCGATGCAGGAGTCAAAGTCGAAGAGGGATATGATGTGTACGAGGAAGGCGTGAAAAACGGCTATTTCTGCACGAATCAAGATGGCACCCCCTTTGTAGCCGGTGTGTGGCCGGGGCTGGTACACTTCCCCGATATGCTCAACCCGGAAGCCCGTGCTTGGTTTGGCAGCCAATATAAAGTTCTGCTGGATCAGGGAATTGAGGGCTTCTGGAACGATATGAACGAACCTGCGATCTTTTACTCGGAGGAAACGCTGAAAAAGACCTTTGCCCAAATTGAGGAATACAGTAAGCAGAGTCTGGATATTTCCAGCTTTTTTGCCTTTACCGGCATGGTGAGAAATCTTTCCAACAACGAAGACGATTATAAGCTGTTCTACCACAGTACCAGACAGGGGCGCGTGCGGCACGACAAGGTACATAATCTTTTCGGTTATAACATGACCCGCGCTGCAGGCGAAGCTTTTGAGCGGCTGAAGCCGGACAAGCGCATTCTGATGTACTCCCGTTCTGCCTGCATCGGGATGCACCGGTATGGCGGCATCTGGACTGGCGACAACCAGTCTTGGTGGAGCCACATTCTGCTTGCGCTGCACATGATGCCCTCCCTGAATATGTGCGGCTTCCTGTACGAAGGCCCCGATGTTGGCGGCTTTGGCAGCAATACCACGGAGGACCTGGTGCTGCGCTGGTACGGCTTGGGCATCTTCTCTCCGCTGCTGCGGAACCACTCTGCCAACGGCACCCGCCGGCAGGAGCCCTACCGCTTTAAGGACAAGGCCGCCTTTGCCGGTATTTTACGACTGCGCTATTTGCTGCTGCCCTACATTTACAGCGAGTACATGAAAGCAGCTCTGCACGACGAGATGTACTGTATGCCGTTGGCGTTCGCCTTCCCGGAGGACGACTTTGCCCGCCGGGTAGAGGATGAGGTGATGATCGGTGAAAGCCTGTTGGTCGCCCCGGTATATGAGCAAAACGCCCGGGGGCGTTATGTTTACCTGCCGGAGGAGATGCTGCAAGTGCGGGTAAAGTGCAGCGAAGGCGACCGCATGGAAACCAGCGTACTGCCGGCAGGCCATCATTACATCCTGGTGGAACTGGATGAAGTGGTGTTCTTTGTGCGCAAGGGATACCTTCTGCCCCTTGCCAAGGGCGGCAAGAAGATCCGGAATGTTGCCGACGTGGACTTTGCAGACCTGCGCCTGCTTGCCTATGCTCCCGATGGTGCATCCTATGAATACTATACCGATGACGGCGAGACGAAGGATTACGACAAGCCGGAGCATTTTGTGCATATCACGCTGGATGCGGATGGAAACGCAAAGAGCGATCGTGCTATGGTCAGCGTAGAAGGATAATCATCAGTCATTACGCAGTTCCTACAGAGTGACAGCGTTTCGGCGTGAAATGCTGTCACTCTTTTTTGTTGTCTGAATTGCAGACAAAATAGTCACTCTATCTGGGAATCCGGGAAGAATGAGATGACAGGAAATGCTGAAAGAGACATTTATGGGACAACTCTTTCGGTAAAATGACCTCAGAAGAAGCAAAACACACTTCGGATGGAGGAAAATACAATGGCAAACGGCGATTACGGCTACGCCTACTGCAACCTGCATGGTCTGTGGATGACGAAACTTTAAGAAATAAATGGGCTCCTGCCAGTGGTTGAACGCTTGCAGGAGCCCGTTTTGCGTGCAGACGCTTTTCCGTGAAAAAGGAAGCACGATGCTGCTATAATGGCTGTGTGGGCAGTAAAATAAGCGCAGCCCTTGCACCGCCCTGCCGGATGTGATAGGATGAAGAAAACCATGCGAGGGAGGAATCACCATGCCTTTTTTGATGATCCGCAACGACATCACCAAGGTGGCAGCGGATGCCATCGTCAACCCGGCCAACCGGAACCTTTTGCAGGGCAACGGCACCAGCTGCGCCATCTATCAGGTAGCAGGGGAGCAGGAGCTGACCGCCGCCTGTGAAGCCATCGGGCACTGCGAGCTGGGCAGGGCGATGCGCACCCCGGCGTTCGGACTGCCCGCAAAGTATATCTTCCACGCAGTGTGTCCGGCATGGCAGGGCGGATTTTTTGGCGAAGCAAAACAGCTGGCCGGTGCGTACCATTCTGCGCTGGAATTAGCCGCAGAGCACCACTGCGAGAGCGTGGCTTTTCCGCTGCTGTCCAGCGGAAACTACGGTTACCCCAAGGAACAAGCTTTCCGCATTGCGATGGACACCATCACGCAGTACGTCATGGAGCACGACCTGACCGTGTATCTGGTGCTCTACGACCGGCATTCGCTGGCGGTGAGCCGCAAAGCGTCTGTCGGAGGAGATGCAGGAGACGTATGAGCTGTTCCGGCAGAACCTTGAGCGTAAAATGTGAAACTGCCGGTGCTGAGAGAAAACTGTTGCTCAAGTCGGCACATAAAAATCTGGCCCCGGAGAGCTGCAACAAGCCCTCCGGGGTCATTTTTGTTTCTCAATATCTTTTTCCGCAACGGCAAGCCTTCGTCAAAACTCCGGGTGCCATTCATCCCGGATACCAATGTCGGCACAGACGATTTTTCCGCACAGGGGCGCAGAAGTTTCTGACAGATGCAGCGGTTTATAGCTGTCGAAGGTTACGGTCAGATCTGCATGGGCAGCACCCTCGGCAACCTCGCCGGTATCCGTATTGATGCCGCTGGGCAGGTCTACGGCCAGCACAAAGACACCGCCCTTGTACAGACGGCGTATCAGCCCGCAGGCAGCAAGACCGGAAGGCCGCAGTTCACCATGGAACCCGGTGCCGTAGAGGGCATCCACAGCAGCATCAAAGCGCTGGGTTTCCAGTACGGAACCGTCGGCGCAGATGTGCACCGGCAGGGAGTGCAGACGCTCAAAATTGCGGATGGCGTCAGCGGTTTTCGGCTCGCCCTCGGCCAGAAGAACGGTCACGTTCCAGCCGTCTTTTGCGGCGGCACGGGCAATCACGAACCCATCGCCGCCGTTGTTGCCCTTTCCGCAGACCACCAGCAGTCTGCCGGGATGCGGAAACAGCTTTTGCAGTTCAGCGTAAGCCGCCAGCCCGGCGTTTTCCATCATTTGCAGGTAGGGCAGACCGTGGGCATCCCCGGCTCGTTCAATTTCCTTCATCTGCGCAGCCGTCACAATGCGATGTTTCATGTTGGTACCTTCTCTCGAACGCTAAACAGCTCTCACTCTCTCCAAGGCTCGCTGCCTTCATTGCAGATATCAATTTGGCACAGCTTCATGGCAGAAAGTGCCGTATCGTGGGACTGGGGTGTGACGCAGGCGCAGCAGGCAGCGTCCACGGAAACATCACCTTCCGGGAAGGTCGCTTTGCACAGGATGGCATTGGACAGCACGCAGATGCCGGTGCACAGCCCCACAAGCTCGATCTCTGGGGCGGCAGACCCGACGGCGGTCTTGAGCTTTTCCACCAGTAGGGGAGAGCCAAAGGTGGGCTTGCAGATAAAGTGGTCTGCGGGCACGCCCTCCAGCGCTTCTGCCACCATCGGATTCAAAGCGTGTCCCTCGCTGCCGGCGATGCAGTGGGCTACCGGGAGATGACGACCCTCGTTGGTCTCCAGATAGTTGTCCGGGTGGGT
>CAKTGQ010000032.1 GCA_934561555.1 uncultured Faecalibacterium sp.
GATGTCGCTATTTAGCAAATAAAAAATGACGAATGTTCTTTGACAGCTAAATGCTGTAAGAACATTCGTCATGGTGCAGTAAAGCAATCCAAATCCGAACCATTTCCCTTTGATGCGGCTTCTGCCGCTTCTCCAAAGGTGACAGTCTGCGTTCCTTCTTTATAGTTGAAGGTAATCAAAACCTTATCATCATACAGGTAAATCGAATTGATGAATGTATCCACCAATGCCTGCCGCTGGTCTTTCAGGCTCATGTCCAGCTTGCGGAATCGCAGCAGCCAGAAGCGGATGAAATCCTCCGTGACCTTGGGCTTTGCCAGTTTTTCCTCCGCAATGCGGGCTTCAAGCTCACGCTTGGTTTCTTCCAGCTGCTCCAACCGCTCCTTGGTGGAACTGGTCAGGATACCGGCCTGAATCGCATTCAGCATATTCTGGATACCGGATTCCGCATCCCGAAGCTGCTTCTCATAGAGGGGAATATTGGTGTTTTCCTTATTTTGCAGTTCCATCACCTTGGCGATGATGGACTCCATAGCGGCATCGTCCTTGACAAGCTGCATGGTCTGGTTGACCACTAGATCTTCCAGCCACTGTTTACGGACGGTCTTTTTCTTGCAGCCCTTGTGTTTCTTGGCGGTAGCACATTTATAGTAGCGGTGGACTTCTCCCGTCCGGCTCGTACCGCTCTCTCCAAACATCAACGCCCCACAGTAGCCGCAGAACAGCTTGGTGGTGAGCAGATAGTCGTCCTCTGCCTTCCTCCGGGCAGGGGCTTTCTTGTTTTTGGCGATCATCTCCTGCACATCCTCAAACAGTTCCAGCGGAATGATGGGCGGGATGGCATCCGGCACGACCACATCCCGGAATTTCAGTTCCCCGATGTACCGCCGGTTTTTGAGCATATGTTCGACACTATTATAAGTAAATGCACCGCCCACCGGGTTCTTGATGCCGTTTTCGTTCAGCCAGTCCCGGATCTCCTTCATGGTGGAGCCTTCATTGTACTTCTTGAACGATTCCACCACGAAAGGAGAGGTGAGCGGGTCAATGTGGAACTTCCGCTCGGAATCCAGCGTGTAGCCAAAGGTTCCACGACCACCGTTGCAGCGGCCTTTCAGGATGTTCTCAGTCTGTCCACGCACGACCTTCTCGGCAAGGTCTGCCGAATAATACTCGGCATAACCTTCCAGCACCGATTCCAGAATGATGCCCTCCGGCCCCTCGGAGATGATCTCGGTGGCAGACATGAGCTTGACACCGTTCTTCTTCAGCTGGGTCTTGTACCGGGCACTGTCGTAGCGGTTCCGGGCAAAACGGTCGAGCTTCCAGACCAGCACGATATCAAACAGCTTTTTGTCGCTGTCTTTTATCATCTGCTGGAACTCCGGGCGGTTATCCGTTTTGGCCGAGATGGCACGGTCGATATAGTGCTTGACAATGGTGATGCCGTTCTTTTCCGCATAGGCCGTACATTCCCGGATCTGACCTTCGATGGATTCCTCACGCTGGTTGTCACTGGAATAGCGAGCATAGATCACAGCGGTCATGGCAAGCACCTCCCATTTATACATCATTGAACGGTGGAGTGTTCAATAAAGCATCGTTTCGTATAATGTATATACCACAATTTGAAAAAGAATGCAAGAGATAATTTATATTGAAAGACCATTCCGTGATATGGAATGGCAATTCAGTTTATTATCGCAAGTCGAGAAATTAGTGCAACATTCAAACAGCATATTTGCAATATGCAATTCAACGCTGTTGTTGCATAAAAAAGTTGAATTGCCATAAAGGCATATCGGGTACTTTCTCAAATTCTCAAATGCGTTCTATGCAAAAAACGGCTGCCCAAGCGAAGGAAAGGCAGCCGTTTTTTGCAGAATGGAGATATGCTGTTTTATGATGAAGAAGCAGAAAATGTCTCAATCGTTCTCCCGCTTGGCCTGGATCTGTTCTTCCAGATGCAGGCTTTTTTCAACGGGGGCATACACTGCCAGCATCGCCAGCAGGTTGGGCAGCCACAGCCCGGTGAGCAGGAAAATAAAGGCGCAGCGCGGGATGACGGCTGCCATCAGCAGCCAGTACCCCAGCTGGAACGCCGCCGAAAGGGCGGTGCGGGGCAGAAAGCCCAGCAGCATCCGCACGCAGTTGGAAAGCTTTTTGCTGACCGGTGCATCAAACAGGGCGTTCTGCATCCAGTAGTAGCTGCCCAGCGTCAGCAGCAGTACCATGTCCAGCAGCAGCACCAGCGCAAAGCCCGCCGGGACCGTTGTCATTTTCGGCAGCACAAAGGCGGCATAGGCCACCAGTGTCCACAGCAGGGTGAACACTATGCCGGGCACAAGGCTGCTTTTAAAGTTCTGCTTCCACACCCGCTTGTAGGTGTGCCACCAGAAGCCCGGCTCATCCCGCAAAGCGCGCAGAATGGTATCGTACAGGCCAGTCAGCGCCGGGCCTACCAGCCACCCGGTAGCGACCGCCGCCAGCAGGCACAGAGGCAGGCTGCCCAGCCAGAGGGCAACGCCTGCCAGAATTGCTGCCGGGGCGCAGGCCAGCAGTGCCAGTGTTCCGGACAGGAAAATACCTTCCAGATCCCGGCTCAGGATCTCCCACAGCCGTGCCACGCCCTTCTTGCGGGGTGTGTCCGGGCTGATGCCCGCACCTTCCGGCATATATTCCCGACCAAACAGCATTTTCGTTCACCTCTCTATGGCTCTATTGTAGCATAGAAAGCCCAAAAGCGGTTGCAGAAAAGCGACTGCTTTCCTGAAGAAATCCGGCATTTATTCCAGACTCTTATAAGAATCCAGATACCGCAGGCCCAGTGTGCGCAGGCTTTCAGTCGTAAAATGCAGCCCATCCGGACGTGCGGTCAAGCCAGCCGCAGATACTACAGCACAGTTCGGCAGCTGCGCGGCCAGTTCGGGCAGGCGGCGGTTGAATTCTTTCAACAGTTCCGCCGGGGTGCCATGGAAACCGTTTTCCGGGTAGCCCAGTTCCCCCACCACGATGGGCAAATCACCCAGTTCTTCCCGGAAGGCTTGCATCGTGCGCAGGAACTGCTCCGGGTAGGCTTCCAGCTGCTCCGGGGCAAGGCAGTCGCTCTCGCCCTGATGCCAGAGAATCGCCGTCAGCGCAGAAGTCCGCGCAGCCAGCTTTGCCTGAAAAACGGCGTGGTCAAACAGCACCTCGCCCGGCTGCCACTGACTGATGCGGGTACCGCCGTCTGCGCAGGGGATCAGACCGATCTTTGCCCCGGTTTCTTTTTGCAGCTGCGCGGCAAAGCTTGCGGCAAGGTTTGCGCCGCTGCGGGGGACTGCACCCTCTGCCACCGCGCGGTCCACATTGATGGGCTCACTCATGGGCTGCCAGCGCCCCATCCGCAGCATGAAGCAGTCCGGGGCGGTGACGGCGTTCTCCGGGGTCAGATCGCCCCGCCCTGCCATGTTAGACTGTCCCACCAGTAAAAACGAGCGGATGCCCTGCGCTGCCTCGTGCAAACCATCGTTGATCCATAGTGCCATAACAAAAAGCCTCCTGTGTGTTTTTTACCCCAGTATAGCACAAAAGCAGCCGACATTCACGAACGGCTGCTTCTATGCTGTGAAAATGATGAAGAAGGAGAACACCAAGCAAAATACTTGGGGCAGTTGCCCGCACATCCCGGGGAGAGGACGCTGCACGCTGCGGGCTTGCTGTGGCTAAAGAATACCACATTTTTGCCCGCCGCGCCTGTACAAATCCGGCATTCTTCTTGGAGAAGAACGACATTTTTCGCGCAGGGGCAGCAAATTCCGGGGCAGGGCTTGCAAATTATAAGGAAGTATATTATTGTATGATTATAGAGTAAACGAAGAAGGAGAGATCGTTTTGCATACGCTGTTGATCGTGGACGATGAGGAGATCGAGCGCGAGGGTATGGCGCAGTTCATCCCATGGGAGACCTATGGGATGAAGGTGGCGGGCACCGCCAGAAACGGTGCCGAAGGGCTGGAAAAAATTGCAAAATACAAGCCCGACCTTGCCATTGTGGATATCAAGATGCCAGTGATGAACGGCATTGAGATGATCCGCAAGGCAAAGGAGCAGTACCCGGACATGACCTTTGTGGTGCTGTCCGGCTACGGCGATTACGAGTTTACCAGTCAGGCCATGGAGCTGGGCGTGCGGCACTATATCCTGAAGCCCTGCGATGAGGGCAAGATGATCCCGGTGCTGAACAAAGCAATCGCCGAACTGGAAGAGCAACGGGCGCAGAACGCCCGCTCTGAAAAAGTGGAAGCGGAAGCCCGGCTGCTCAAGCCCTACGCCCGGGAGCAGCTGTTCCGCGACCTTTTGCAGGGGCGTGCGCTGCCGCAGGGCAGCAGCACCCGGCAGCTGCTGGACGAACTGGGCGGCGAGGAGCGCAGCGTTTTGCTGCTGGACTTCCGGCTCAAGTGCGGTTTTGACTCGCTGGAGCGGTATGTGGTAGGTAATATGCTGGGGGACCTTTTACCGGACAGCACCCTGCTGATGACCACCGGCATCGACCGGGATGTGCTGGTGCTGGCAGATGCTGCCGCAGAGCCCAGCCTTGAAAGCGCCGTACAGGTGCTGAAAAAGGAGTTCAAGCGGTTCGAGACCGTGAATATGCTCTCGGCTGCCAGCCGCACCGGCACACTGGCAGAGCTTTCCACCCTGTTCCAGCAGGTGCAGGAGCTTTTGCAGCTGAACCCGGACGAAAACGAGACCGCCCTGCTGCGCCCCAGCCAGAACGCTGCTTTGCCGGAAACGGTGAACGAGATTTTTGATATCCGCGCCCTGCGGCAGGCTGGCAGCTACGAGGAGCTGCTGCGGGAATTGGCCCTTGCCTTTGCCCGGATGGAAGCCAAAAACTACCGTCCCCGGCAGCGGGCGCAGCTGTGCGAGCTGGCATGGAAGCTGCTGTTTGAGGGCAAGACCCCGCCGGAGGAATCGCTGGCGGCGTGGGCGGATGCCCTGACCGCCGCATGGAGCCTGCCGCAGCCGGATGCCCGCTGCCGGGAGATCTTTCTTGCCATCTACGAAAACCTCTCCGACCCGGATTTCAGCTTACAGACCATTGCGCAGCAGCGGCTGTTCATGAGCGAGGACCATTTGCGGCGCATCTTCTCCCAGATGACCGGCGAGCGGTTTTCGGCTTATCTGGAACGTGCCCGCATCACGCAGGCGCAGCGGCTGCTGGAATTTCAGCCGGAAATGAAGATCAGCCGTCTGGCAGAGCTGGTAGGCTACCCGCTGGACGGACAGTATTTTTCCAAGGTGTTCCGCAAGATCTGCGGGGTAACGCCGACGGAATACAGAAACAAGTGTTAAGAACAAACCCTCTCCGTCAGTGCTGACGCACTGCCACCTCTCCCGAAGGGCGAGGTTTTGTGCTGTACTTTCCCATCAGCACCAAAGCACCCCCTTTCGGGGGAGCTGGCGAGCGCAAGCAAGACTGAGAGGGTTTTCAAATGTCGGTTTTTTCCAAGAGAAAGACCGACATTTTCCATTTTGTTTTTGAAAAAAAGCGATACAATAAAGTCAGAAAAAGGGTGTGCACAGACCGGGAGCGACGGCTCCACATCACAAAAACACGAAGGAAAAATGGAGGAAATTCTTATGAAGATCTCTCGTAGAAGCTTTCTGAAAGTCGCCGGTGCTGCCGGCATGGCCGGTGCTCTTGCTGCCTGCGGCGGCGCTTCCAGCTCCACCGCTGCTTCTTCCGCTGCTGCATCCGGCAGCACCTCTGCCGCTAACGGCGATGTGACCATCCGCATGACCTGGTGGGGCGGCCAAACCCGTCACGACCTGACCCAGAAGGTGCTGGACAAGTACACCGAGCTGAACCCCCACGTCCACTTCGAGACCACCCCCTCCGGCTGGGACGGCTACTTTGAGAAGCTGGCTACCGACACCGCTACCGGCGGCATGGCCGATATCGTCCAGATGGACTATATGTACATCTCCACCTACGCAAAGAACGGCTCTCTGGCAGACCTGTCCTCCTTTGCCTCTGACGGCACGCTGGACATCTCCAACGTGGACGACGCTCTGGCAGATGCCGGCACCATCGACGGCAAGATGGTGGGCATCCCCCTGTCCACCTCTCTGGTGTCCTTCATCTACAACCCCTCCGTGCTGGAAGCAGCCGGTGTGGAGGCACCCAAGAACGGCTGGACCTGGGACGACTTCGTTTCCATCTGCAAGACCGTGAAGGAAAAGACCGGCAAGTACGGCTTCGGCGGCTCTGCCTTTATCGACACGAACCTGCTGAACTACTGGGTGCGCGAGTACGGCGTTTCCCTGTTCGCAGAGGACAACAAGAGCCTTGGCTTTGACGATGTGCAGATCCTGACCGATTACTTCCAGCTGTGGAAGGATCTCATCGACGCCGGTGCAGCCCCCAACCCCGATGAGTACGAGCAGATCGCTACTCTGGGCAACGATGCAAGCCCGGTCATCACCGGCGATGCCGCTTTCCACCAGTCCTGGAACAACTTTGCAACCATCGGCGCCAACGCCGGCAACGACACGCTGGAGCTGCTGGTTCCCCCGGTGAAGAAGGCCGGTGAGAAGGCTCTGTGGTACAAGCCCGGTATGTTCTTCTCCGTTTCTGCCACCTCCAAGGTGCAGGCAGAGGCTGCCGCCTTCATCAGCTGGTTTTTGAACAGCGACGAGGCCAACGACATCATGCTGGGCGAGCGCGGAACGCCCTCCGCAAGCAACGCCCGTGACCACCTGACCAGCGCCGGTGCCCTGACCGAGAAGCAGGTCGAAATGTTCGACTTCGTTTCCGATGCAGCCGATTACTGCGGCAGCACCCCCGCTCCGGACCCCTCCGGCATCTCCGAGGTCAATACCCAGTTCAAGGACATCGCTTACAGCGTGTTCTACGGTCAGGCCACTCCCGCTGAGGCTGCTCAGACCTTCTTTGACACCGCCAACAGCATCCTGGCTTCCAACAACTAATTGATCTGTGCGGGAGGGGTCATCCCAGACCCCTCCCCTTTTTTTGGGAAAGTAACCCTCTCCGTCAGTGCTGACGCACTGCCGCCTCTCCCCGAAGGGCGAGGTTCAAGAGGAAAATTATTGATACAAGGAGGTCTCGCTGTGTCCAACGCAAAAGCTGTTGCGCTGAAAAAGCATAATTTCGGCGATGATACCAAAGTCGGCTACCTGCTGCTGGCTCCGTGGCTGTTCGGCTTCATCTTTATGTATGTCATCCCGGCTGCCATGTCCATCTACTATTCCTTTACGGATTATAACCTGCTGTCCGCACCCAACTGGGTGGGCCTGAAAAACTACATCACCATCTTTACCGCAGATGCAATGTTCCGCAAGGCTCTGGCAGTCACCTTCCTCTACGTTTTTATCATGGTGCCGCTGCGCCTCGCCTTTGCGCTGTTCGTAGCCACCCTGCTGAACAAAAAGCACATGGGCATGGCGTTCTACCGCGTGCTGTACTACATCCCCTCCATCGTGGGCGGCTCCATCGCCGTTTCCGTGGTGTGGAAGCAGGTGTTCGGCAACAAGGGCGTGTTCATGAGCCTGCTTTCCGCCCTTGGCATTGAACAGAAATACTCCCTGCTGGGCAACCCCAAGACCGCCCTGCTGGTCATCGTGCTGATGGGCGTGTGGCAGTTCGGCTCCTGTATGCTGGTGTTCCTCTCCGGCCTGAAGCAGATCCCCGTCTCCCTGTACGAGTCCGCTTCGCTGGACGGTGCATCCAAATTCCAGCAGTTCTGGAAGATCACCATGCCCATGCTGACCCCCACCATCTTCTTTAACCTCATCCAGCAGATCATCACCGGCTTCCGCGTGTTTACCGAGAGCTACGTTATCACCAACGGCGGCCCCATGAACAGCACCCTGACCTATGTGCTGTATTTGTACCGCTCGGCATTTGCAAACTTCCACATGGGCTACTCCTGCGCACTGGCATGGATCCTGGTCGCCCTTATCGGCATTATGACCGCCATCCTGTTCAAGAGCCAGAAGAGCTGGGTCCACTACGAAGGCTAAGGAGGAGTAAAAATGGTCGGTCAGAAAAGTTCCAAAGTACAATCGGTATTCTTCCACATTTTCTCCTGCCTGCTGGGCTTCATCATGGTGTATCCGCTGCTATGGCTGCTGATGAGCTCCTTCAAGTCCAACGACACCATGTTCCACAACGCGTGGTCGCTCATCCCGGAAAAGTGGGACACCCTCAAGAACTACTCCTCCGGCTGGGAGGGCATTGCAGGCATCCCGTTCTGGCGTTTCACCCTGAACAGTGTCATCGTCACGGTAGTGTCGGTGGTGGGCACCATCTTCTGCTCCCTGCTGGCAGCCTACGCGGTCTCCCGCCTGAAATTCCGGGGTGCAAACTTCTGGTTCGGCTGCATCGTCATGACCATGATGATCCCTTCGCAGGTCATGGTGGTGCCCCAGTACATCATCCTGAAAAAGCTGGGTCTCTCCGACACGCTGTTGTCCATGACCCTGCCGTGGGTGTTCGGCTACGGCTTCTTCATCTTCCTGATCGCCCAGTATATGCGCGGTATCCCGCGTGATCTGGACGAAGCCGCCATGCTGGACGGCTGCTCCAAGCCCGGCATCCTGTTCAAGATCATGATCCCCATCGTGAAGCCTGCTATCGTCACGGCAGCCATCTTCGCCTTCTACTGGATCTGGCAGGACTTCTTCCAGCCGCTGATCTTCGTGTCCAGCCCCAAGAACTACACCATCCCGCTGGCACTGAAGCTTTATACCGACCCCAACAGCTACAACAACTACGGCGGTCTGTTCGCCATGTCGGTGCTGTCGCTGCTGCCGGTCATCATCGTGTTCATCGCGTTCCAGAAGTATATCGTTGAGGGCATCGCCACCGACGGTATCAAGGGTTAAATCAAACTTTATCAAGGCACTGTGCAGCACGTACAGTGCCTTTTTTCAAAAGAGAGGTACTCTTATGATTCTCAACCGCAACAGCCAGATCATTTCCTGTGAGGAGACAAAACCTGTTCAGTATGCCGTTTCTGCCCTGTACCGGGATATAAAAGCAGTGTTCACCGAAACGGATGCTCCCGGCGATGCCATCCGCCTTGCCAAAGACAGCGACCTTGCACCGGAGTGCTTCTGCCTGCAGGTGCACGACAATGCGCTTCTGCTCACCGCCGCCGACACGCTGGGCTTTGTGTACGGCCTGTTCGAGGTCAGCAAGCGCTTTCTGGGCGTGCAGCCCTTCTGGTTCTGGAACGACCAGAAATTCATCAAAACGGACAGCGTGACCGTGCCGCAGAACTTCACCTACGAGAGCAAGCCTGCCCGGGTGCGGTATCGCGGCTGGTTCGTCAATGACGAAACGCTCATCTCCCACTGGAAGGTAGAGCGCCGCAGCGACCTTTCCTTTGCCATGGTGTTTGAAACGCTGCTGCGCTTGGGCGGCAATCTGGTGATTCCCGGCACGGGCGAAAACGGCCACCGCTACCACGACCTTGCCGCCGATATGGGGCTTATCATCACCCATCATCACGCCGAGCCGCTGGGTGCCAAAATGTTCGTGCAAGCGTACCCGGAGCTGGAACCCAAGTTCAGCCTGTACCCGGAAAAGTTCCGCGCCCTGTGGCAGGATGCCATTGACCGGCAGAAAGCCACCCCCACGGTATGGAACATCGGCTTCCGGGGACAGGGCGACAAGCCTTTCTGGGAGGATGACCCGCAGTACGATACCCCCGAAAAGCGCGGCGCGCTCATCTCCCGCCTCATCCGGGAGCAGTATGCACTGGTCAAACAGAACGACCCACACGCCATCTGCTGCACGAACCTTTACGGCGAGACTATGGAACTGTATCAGCAGGGCTGCCTTGACCTGCCGGAGGATGTCATTAAAATTTGGGCAGACAACGGCTTCGGCAAGATGGTCAGCCGCCGTCAGGGCAACGCGAACCCCCGGGTGACCGCCCTGCCGCCGCTGGGCGACACCGGCGCACATGGGCTGTACTATCACGCTTCTTTCTATGATTTACAGGCCGCCAGCCACATCACCATGCTGCCCAACAGCGCCGAGTTCGTCTGTGAGGAGCTGACGAATGCCCTTGCACGCGGAGTGGATGATTACTGGCTCATCAACTGCTCCAACGTCAAGCCCCACGCCTATCTGCTGGACTACATTGCCCAGCTGTGGCAGACCGGCAGCTGCGACCCCGAGGGGCACCGCCTTGCCTATGCACAAGACTACTACGGCAAGCCCAACGGCCTTGCGGTGGCAAAGTGCCTTGCGGGCTACGCCGACCACGCAGTGCTTTACGGCGAACATCTGGACGACCACGCCGGTGACCAGTTCTACAACCATGTGCCCCGGATGCTCATCACCCAGTTCGTCCGGGACCGCGCCCTGCCCTGCGAGGACCTGCAGTGGCTGTGCAACCGCCCCGCCCTGAGCGGGCAGGCTGCATGGTGCGCCGAAAAGTTCCGGGAGGCAGAAAAGAGCTACGGGCAGTATCTGCGCCAGTGCGAAGCCACTGCCGCTGCCATGACCGGCGCAGCGCGGGTGCTGTTTCAGGATACCTTGCTGCTGCAGGCACAGCTGTATGCCCTTTGGGCGCAGGGCAGTGCAGCAGTATGCGCCGCGCTGGAAGCCGGGTTTGTGGGCGACTGGCAGCACTGCTTCTATCAGGCAGGGCGGGCAAAAAATGCCTATACTGCCGCAAATGCTGCAATGCGCAGCCGCGAACACGGAAAATGGATTGACTTTTACGCCAACGAGTGTCAAACTGATATTAAGCAGTCCGCACAGGTGTGCGGCTACCTGATGAGTTTTGCCCGCACCTTGGGCGAAGGCCCGCACTACTACGCATGGATGCGGGAGTTCGGTGACTGCGAGGCAGACCGCCGCATCATGCTGATTTTGAACACGGACAACCACCCGGATGACGACACGCTCTGGCGGCTGATGGAGCAGCGCTGGGGCGAGTAAGGAGAGCCTATGTTCCGCTGCTGTAAACGCAGATTTCTTGATTTGCCGCTGGCACAGAAGTTTGTGGGCATTTTTGTGGTGCTCACCCTGCTCAGCGGCGCGCTGATGATCGGCGCGCTGCATCTGGGGCTTTCGGTGTTTGAGGAAAAGTTCTACGAGAAGTCCTTACAGGAGCTGGACTTTTTTGTGCAGCGGGTGGACGATGATATTCAGGATATCGACACCCTGACCCGCAGCATCGCGGTGGATTCCAACATTCAGGAACAGCTGAACGCCCTGGCGCAGGCAGACCCGCAGACCGCCAATTACTACTATCTGCTTACCGGTGTGCGCCCGCTGCTGCTGGAAAAGATCTATCAGGACCGGCAGATCAACAGCCTGCAATACACCGACCTGAACGGCCACACCCTGACCATCGGGCAGGATATGCCCGACCCCGGCGCCGGGCGGCTGACCGCACTGGAAATGGCGCTGAACGCCACCCCCGGCGGCTTTGTGATACAGACCTCTGACAGCGCGGATTTTCCGTACATTCTGTGCGGGCGGCGCATCCTGCGCAGTCAGGACATGAGCCTGAAAAAGCTGGGCACCATCGTGGTGGCACTGGACGTGGGCAAGCTGCTGGACAACGAGATCCACAGCCTGTCCAGCCAGCCCTCGGAGCTGTATCTCTATAACGGCACCCAGCTGATCTACCACAGCGGCGCGGGCAAAGCCGCCGCCCTGCCGCCGGAGGAGAGCGCCCACGGCTACCGCATCAGCACCATCGGGGGCAAAAAATACTACATCTGCTGGCTGACAAGCTCCGTGACCGGGCTGCGGCTGTGCAGCGTATTCGACTACCACGAAATCTATGGCCAGATCAACACCGCCCGCAACGCCCTGATCTTTGGCGAGTGTGCCATCCTGTTACTGTTTGCATGGGTACTGCTGCACATGGCACGTCTGGTCACAAAGCCCATCCATACCCTGAGCGAAGCCATGCAGACCGTGGACCAGCAGGAGGGCAATTTTGCCGCTGCCCGCGCCCTGCTGCCCGCCGATCCGGCAGCGGATGAGATTGGCACCCTGACGCGGGAATTTGATTCCATGCTGGGCAAGATCGACACCCTCATCCACGAAAACTACGAAAAGCAGCTGCTTTTGCAGGAGACCCGCTACAAGATGCTGCAAGCGCAGATCAACCCGCACTTTTTGTACAACACTCTTGGTACCCTGAACTGGCTGGTAAAGGCGGGCAACCGGGAGGATGCCTGCAAGATGATCGTCAGTCTGGGCGATATCCTGCGTGCAGCGCTGAGCCCCCGCCAGAACTCCACTGCCGCTGCCGATGTGCATCTGGCCGAAAGCTATATCGCCATCCAGCAGCTGCGCTACCGCAGCCGGGCAGAGTTCACCCTGACTGCCTCCGGGGAGCTGGAGCAATGGTACCTACCCCACTTCACCCTGCAGCCGCTGGTGGAAAACGCGATCCATTACGGCGTGGAGGACAGTGATGAAGTGTGCCGCATCACCGTATCGGCACAGGCCGAGGGCGACACCCTGACTTTGCGGGTGCACAACACCGGCACGCCCGTTGCACCGGAACGGCTGGCTGAGATCCGCACCTTTACGGTAAAGCCGCAGGGGCACGGCATCGGGCTGAAAAACATCTACGAGCGGCTTTCCATGCTGTATCAGGATTTTGACTTTGATTTTAACAGCGATGAAACCGGCACCACCGTGCGCATCGTGCTGCAGCAGAGCGATTTGAAAGTGCAAAATTTACCTTCGGACGCATAAAACATCTGTATTTTTCAAAAAAGAGAACGGAAACTTCCGTTCTCTTTTTTGCGTTATGTGGTATCCTATACACAGAAAAATGAACGGAGGGTACCGTTATGACGAACCAGATCACATTGGAGGTCGCAAAAATTGCCATGACAGCATTGGAGACCGTGCTGCGGAAAACTTCGCCCGGTGCAGAGGACTATCCGCAACTGGTCGCACAATACATGGATGCCGTCAGTGCATATCGGCAGGCTGTTGCAGGTACAGAAAACGCCATGAAACCGCATACCGGTACGGCCGCATAAAACAGACACTTTTTCCATACAAAAGCCGCGCAGGCTTTCATTCAGACGAAACAGTAAGACTTCTGACGCTTTACTGCAATAAAATCCACAAAACCATCTTGACGAATTCCACACACAGTGGTATTTTTCTTGTAAATCCCACTGATTTTGTGGAGTAGCCTGAATCTCTCCACAAGATGTGGTCGTGTTCATTTTGAACACAGGCACAGAAAGTGGTTGGTTATCACCGTGAGACCCACCACTTCAGTGAGGAAAAGTCCACGAAAGAATTTACCGCCCCGCAACACACCCGATTCATTTTGCCGCCGATTCCCCCGACAAAATCCATCGCTGCGCTGCGTGGGCGGTTTTCTCTTTTTGTGGGAGCTGCACCTTGAAAATTTCATGAGCCGACCGAGCGTGATACCGACTTTTCGTCAACGCCGCTGCAAAACAGGGGCAGGAACTTCGTTCGGAGCAAACGGCGATTCCCATTACATGAGCAGCACGACCTCTACTTATTTTTTGCGTCTTAACAATTCGGAAACATTTGTTGAAAATGCGTTTTGAGCGCAGCGGTAGAGGGCAAGAACCGTCCCGTGGCCACAAATTTTCAATTCTTGAAAATTTCCTGTCCATCCGGGACTTCACTTCTTCAATGCGTCTGCATTTCCGAAGTGATCTTGTTGGGGCGTGCCTGCCCCAAACCCTGCTCATCATTCGTGCCTAGCGGCACGAATGGAACGGCGTGTCGTGCTTTACATAACTTCACCGAGGAGTTATCGAACAGACAGGAGGTACAATGACCAAAACGAATGTTCAACTGACCCCTAGCAATTCCCAGCACCACGACACGCCGAACAACAAAACGCACGTCATCAAGTTCCGTGTGACAGCGGAGGAAAAAGCGTCACTGGAACTCACTTGCAAACTCCTGAATCTCTCCCTCTCCACCTTTATTCGCCGTGCCATCCACAACGTCAAGATCGAGAAAACTGTCATCGTTGCCGGCGGCGAAGAAACCCTGACCGCTGTTTCCACCCTGCTTGCCCAGTGCAGCAGGGTGGGCACTAACCTCAACCAGCTTGCAAGGCACTTCAATTCCGGCGGTGCAGACACCGAGCAGATACGGGCGAAAATCCTTGACGAACTTGCAGACCTGACCGCATTTCGGCTGCACGCTGAGAAAGTTCTGGGTGAACTGTATGGCAACGCTCAAGCATATCGCCTCTAAAAACTCGGACTACACCGCCATCGAAGCGTACCTCGTTTACCAGCACGACGCGTTCACCGGAAAGCAACTTCTGGATGAACAAGGCAAGCCGAAGCTGCGGGATTCGTACCTGCTCGACACCCTTGAGTGCGGCGATTTCTCGTTTGCAACGGCCTGTCTGCTGGCAAACCGCAAGTATGGCAAGAACACCCAGCATGGTGATATCAAAAGCCACCAGTATATCATCAGCTTTGACCCCAGAGATGCAGCCGACAACGGCTTGACCATGGAAAAGGCACAGGCACTTGGCCTGAAATTCTGCGAAGAAAACTTCCCCGGTCACCCTGCCATCGTCTGCACTCACCCGGATGGGCACATCCATTCGGGAAACATCCACGTCCACATCGTGATCGGCAGCATCCGAACACGAGAGGTGGAACGCAAGCCCTATATGCAGAAGCCCCGCGACTGGCGCGAGGGCATGAAGCACTCCAGCACCGCCCAGACCATGCGGCACTTGCGTGTCGAGGTCATGGAACTGTGCGAGGGTGCCGGGCTGTACCAGATCGACCTGCTCAACGGCTCGAAAGAGCGTGTCAGCGAAGCTGAGTATTGGGCGCGTAGGCGCGGCCAGTTGAAACTTGACCGCGAGAACGCAGCCCTTGTCGCAACTGGACAGCAGCCCAAGCAGAAGAAGTTTAAAACCGTGAAAGACACTTTACGGAAACAGATTTCTTCAGTGCTATACCGTGCCACGAGCTTTGAGGAATTTTCTGACAGGCTCATACAGCAGTATGGTATTGCCGTCAAGGAAAGCCGTGGGTGTCTGAGCTATCTGCCCGCTGGCAGAACAAAGTTCATCCGAGCGAAACATCTCGGTGACAAGTTCGACAAGGCGGCAGTGCTTGCCACGTTGCAGGCAAACGCCGAACGCAAACCCAAGGCGCAGTTCAAGCAGGATACCATCGGGAAACTGATCGACATTCAGGCAAAGCTGGCCGAGGGTAAAGGCACAGGCTATGAGCGTTGGGCAAAGAAGTACAACCTCAAAGCCATGGCACAAACTCTGATCCTCTTGCAGGAGAAAGATTTGCTCAACGAGGATGATCTGAACCAGCGCATCGCCGAACTGGAAACCAAGTATCACGACTCGCTGGCGGTGGTGAAAGACCTCGAAGGTCGCATGAAAGCCAACAAAGAGCTGCGCTATCACATCGCAGCCTACACCAACACCAAGAGCGTCGCACAGCAGTTAAAGACCGCCAAGCGACCCGCAGCCTTTGAGGGGCAGCACCGTACAGAGCTGACAGAGTACCGGGCGGCAGCAGCCTATTTCAAGGCAAACAGCATCACAAAGCTGCCCAGCCCCAAAAAACTGGAAGCCGAGTACACTGCAATGGCATCCGAAAAGGCAAAGTTCTACGAGCAGTACAAGGAAGCCAAAGAGGAACTGCTCAAGCTGAAAACCGCAAAGCAGAATGTTGCGTCCTTTTTCCGGGAGGAAGAACCGGCGCAGCAGGAGAGATAAAGGAGTGTGCGTATGATCAACCTGAAAATCGACCCTGAGTTTCAGTCCCAGATTCCCCCTCTGACCGATGATGAATTTAAGCAGCTTGAAGAAAATATCCTCAAAGAGGGCAAGCTGATTTCTCCTTTGATCGTCTGGGGTAATACCCTTGTTGATGGACACAACCGTTATGAAATCGTTCAGGAGCATCCCGAAATCTCTTTCTCCACGATGCCGCTCCCGTTTGAAAGCAGAGAAGAAGTTCTTGCTTGGATCTGCAAAAATCAGCTGGGGCGGCGCAATTTGACCCCGGAACAGAAGAAGTTCCTCATTGGAAAGCAGTACAGTGTGGAACATCGGAAGCCCGGTGGAAACGGCAACAACCAGCACACGGCTGCTGCCAAGAAAACCGCCCCGGAGGAATTGTGTCAAATTGACACAATTCCTCCCACCTCTGCGGAAGCGAGCATCCGCAAGCAGATTGCAGAGCGGAACAATGTCAGCGAATCCTACGTTGCCCGTTCTGAAAAGTTCATGCGGGGCGTGGAGATCATGGAGCAGATGATGCCCGGTACAAAAGAAAAGATCCTGTCCGGGCAATTCAAAGTCCGTGATGCCGATATGCACCGCCTCGCCAGAGCTGATTTTCCGAACCGCAAGCAGATCGTGCACGAGATTCTGCACCCGGAAGACCGTCCCGCTCCGCAGTCGAGCTACTCACACTACTCTGGAATCAACTACTCCGCACTGGAAGTCGCTGTCCGGCGGATTCAGCAGGACTTTGATTTTTTGATGAGATACCTGCCCAAGCTGCCGGATGATTCCTACGCCAAAACTGAAACACTAAAAATCCTCAAGCAGCACAAGGCGTATATGGCACAGTTTGAAGAAATGCTGAACGATGAAAAAATCGCATAACGACAGGCACTTATAAGCCATCAACGAGCCACCAGCCGCAAGTGCAGGGCGGAAAACATCCGCGCCCTTGCGCCTGATAAAAAATGGAACTTTGATTTTCTCGCCCGGCTTTGCCACGGTGGGACGATCAAAGGAGCGTGCGTTTGAACAAAAAGAAAAAGTCCACAAACACTTCCCCTTACCCCGATGAAGTCATTGACCGTCTGGCACGGGCGTTCTACCCGGCCATCCTTGCCTGCTGGAACAGCGAGGAAGGCCAGCGGGAGTTTGCCGCGTGGCAGGCGGAGCAGGCTCATCATGCCCCCAGTAAAGAAAAGCAGAGCGTTCCCGACGGGGAACGCCCTGTTGTACATATCGCTATCGTATGTGGTCTTTGGCAGGGTGCGTTCGCAGGGCGCACCCTGTTTTTGTTTTGCTTCACACCCGATGATCTTAACGGCGTATTCTTGTGGGAGGAATTGTGTCACCGTGACACAATTCCTCCCCAGCAACTCATGCGGATCAATCGGTAAAATAACGCTCGGCATATTCCAAGGACTTTTCCAGAAATTCCTGCAACTTATCCGGATCATTATACATCCCATGGT
>CAKTGQ010000033.1 GCA_934561555.1 uncultured Faecalibacterium sp.
GCGCACCCGCCGTCCGGCTCGATACAGACAGCAACGTATCCGTTTGCCCTATGATGCACCGCCATTGTCCTGCGGGCATATTTTTCAAGGTGCAGTCCCGAAACGTGGAAAGGGTCAGACCGTTTCGGCTTTGGTTACAATAGAAGAAATCAGTTTGATTTCCAGATGGCGTTTCATGTACTCGTCTATGCACACATGAGGCTGACCGTGCTTGTCATAGAGAATGCCTGTACAGAGCTTGTTGATATAACCTCTGTAATGTCGCAAAACCTGTTCAACTGCATCGGTGTCCCCAGCGCAGGCAGAGCGAATCACCGAGAGCGGTAAAAACTCTCTGCTCGTGTGTTCATAGGAGTTCATTTACGCCTAACCTCCCTCCGGCAAGTGCGCCTTTAGCTTTTTTTGCAGCTCGTTCAGCGTTTTTGTCCGGTGGCGCTGTACAGCACTCCGGGACATTCCCATGAGGTCGCCAATCTTGCCATCGCCCAGTTCCAGAACGCAAAACAGAATCAGAATGCTTTGTTCTTGCTTTGGCAGAGCGGCAAACGCATTGGCAACAAGTTCATTGTCGATGTGCAGATCACAGCCGTAGGATGAAAATACAAATTCTTCACTTGGATAATGGTCTACACTCGTGAGCTGCCCCAGTTCTTCCAACGAAAGAACGCTGAATGACTTTTCACGGTCAAGCAGACGTTTCTTATTTCGGTGATAGTTCCGGGCCTCATTTCGCAGCACCGCTTTGCAGAACGCATCGAATCGGTACTGTTCGCCATCGTTGCGAGGGATAGCTTCCATCTTCTCACCCCCTTTCCGTGGGGATGTCGGGTGGATTTTTCCCTTTCCGCTAATATGACACCTGAAACACCCGATTCTGCCCGCTTTTTTGAAAATTTCCAAAAATATTTTTGAAACAGGCAGCTTTTCAGGCGGCAATAGAAAAGCCCAGCAGACCGAAAACGGCCAACCGGGCATAATGGCAGCACGAAACGCGCAGTACCTACATCGTATAGTACATAGTAAAAGCCCTGCTGACCCTGTGCGGGAGCAAGGCTTTTTTTGACAGTTCAAAGCTGGGCGTTCGATAGAATATCAGGCGCATGGCAGCATCCTCCTATGGCCGCCATACGGACGATGAAACGCTTTGATAAGCAAAAAGAGCCGGCGGCCTTGATTTTCTCAAACACCGCCGGTTCAAAATGGGCGCAAAGAGTCACCTGCTCCAACCAACGGCTTTTTTATTTCCCCTTAGTCGGGGCAGGTTCTCATCATATACTGAAAAAAAGAACCGATAATCACAAGTGAATTCACCTTGTGCATTACCGGCTCTGCGTCTGTGCGTCTGGCTCTTTGATAACAGATATATTCAGTTGTCGTGCGGAGATCAATGTTTCATGCTTGCATTTGGGACAGTACAACGGGAAGTTTTCAAGAACTGTATCTTCTCGTATTCGTACTCGCGTTTTGGAATCGCATACTGGACACAATATCCATGTTTCGATCATTGCTTTGTACCGTCATTCTTGCAGTTCTTGAAACCACGCATAGCAGCCCAAATGCCGATAACAATGATATATGCACAGATACCCAGCGCGACAATAGTTATTTCCGTGCCATAGTCCGAAATAGTGATATTCTGTATCGCCGGGATGGCCCGAAATTGAATGTACGATGTCAAGGCCAGCAACCCAACATCGACGAAAATCATAAGCAATCCAGTCTGCTTGCTTACCTTTTCCTTATCGTATTTCGCACGTTCTTCGGGGCTTTTCGTATTAAATCCTGAAACCAACATACTTCCTTTGCCCGTCAACAAGATAATCGTAGCGATAATAGCGATTGCCACAATCACCCACATAATCCAGATAAACCACATAATCAAAACTCCCTTCAATCCTTGATTAAACTTTGTAATATAAATACTGACCTTTTTTGTCTACCCACGTCACCATTGCTAAAAACAACAGTAAAATGATTGCACAGGCAATCCAACTCCCGATAAACAAAGAACTTGGGAAAAATCTCAACAACAAATATGCCGTTCCGCAGGTAACTACAACTCCAATCAATGCTGTCAAAATCGCTGGTAGGCTTTGCTTGATAATGTGGGTGACATTCTCCCATTCAAAATTTGGGAAAATAAGATTTAAGATGTAGCCTATCATTCCAATCAGCACCGAACATAGCAAAGGAAAAGCATACCCCAGCATAGCTTTAGGGAAAGACCATTGCAAATACAATGCCATGATGGTATTCAAAACAAAAATTGTCGGTACAGACATTGAGAGATGGTGCAGCAGCTTTACTCGAAAGAGGCTCTTTGCCGCAATGGGTAAGGATTTCAGTATTTCAATCTGTTTCCCCTCGATAGAAATACTGACATAGGTTGTGCAGGATATTGTTGTCAAGATAGAAAAAGCATATATGAACAGCACATCATAATCAGCAAAAGGCACCTGAAAATATTCGGCCAACTGATAAATGTATGGTGTGATCTTATCCGACATTAAAACAACCAGCAGAACAAAGACCGCAGCAAAAAGCAATCCGCAGGCGGTATTGGTTAGATATACTGGAAGCGAAAAATAACGTGTGCGCTCTCTTTCTAAAAGAGCAGATACCGGGCTGTGCTGTTCCGTGGTTTCTTTGTTCCAATCGACGGGCTGACTTTTTGAGCCTTGTATTGCATCATTGCTATACCAGTTACGAAATATTTTGATTAGACCATAGAGCAGAGTAACGCCTATCAGGAATACCCCGCCGAAGTATAAACCTATCAACAGATAGTCCCCGTTAAGCAATCGGTGAATATACCGGCCTGCATAAAGTGTAAAAGTCGAGGTAGAAATAACATCCCCAAAATTTCCGGCAGCTATATCAGGGAATTTGCAGAACATAAAGATCATAAATGCAAACAAAACCAGAATAGCCGCCGCTGCCTTTAGTCGGGCGATACGAGCAGAGGAACTTTTCAAGATGCGGTAAATCTGTGTTCCGATCATTGTTCCCAAAAGGCCGGGAATGACAGGAAAGAGGATTGTTATTTCAAGCACAATTAGATAAAACGGAAATCCCATATCTGCGGTCAGGCCAAACAGCACCATCATAGGAAGCAGCAGAGCCGCAGTAAGGGCTACTTCAACTATAAACAAGACACTCAATTTTGAGAGTATCAATGTACGCAGCGGAATTGGAAGCGCAAGCACACTGTCAATGTTAGTATCGCTAAGGAGCAGGCCGCTTCCCCAAAAAACACTAATCGCAATATTGAGTATCACGCAGATTAGCGCCATAGGAACAACAAGTTCTATGACTACTTCTTCCAACGACCACGCAATAGAATAAATGATTTTCAAGGAGTAAATCAGGTATGCAAGCAATCCCATTAGGATCGCGGCTATAAGCATATACAAAGTGATCGTTTTTGTGCGGTTCTTTGTATCTGCATATCGAAGCTGATTGGCATGAGATAGCTGCAAAAGATTATTCCTTAGTAGGGGTAACAGAAATTTCATCGCCATTCATCTCCATAAATACTTCTTCCAAACCCTTTGTTCCAACGATTTCTGTTGTCCTGCCGGAATACAGTAATTGTCCATGCTTAATAACGGACACTTTATTGCACACCTTTTCTACCACATCAAGAATATGGCTTGAAAACAGAACGGAATTTCCACTTGCACAGAGTTCTTTCATCTGCTCTTTCAGGATCACAAATGCCTCCGGGTCTAATCCGACGAAAGGTTCATCCAATATCAGCAGTTTAGGCGTGTGTGAAAAGGCGGCAATCAGCGCAAGTTTCTGTTTCATGCCGTGGGAGTAAGAGGAAATCAAGTTATTCAAATGCGGCCCCATCTGAAAAGCCAAGGCCAATTTCTCGAAGTTTTGTTTCCGCATCTTGGACGGTACTTCGTAAATATCACAGATAAAGTTGATATACTGCAATCCTGTCATATACTCGTCAAGCTGGGGATTATCTGGCACATACGCCATCTTCTGCTTACAAGCCAACGGTTCTTTTAGGACAGAAGTTCCATCCAAAAGGATTTCTCCCTCGTCAATGCCGATGATACCTAAACAGGCTTTCAATGTTGTGGTTTTGCCAGCTCCATTCTTTCCGATGAAGCCCATTATGTCGCCATCTTCCACGACAAAACTAAGGTTGCTTACAGCCTTTTTCGCACCGTAGCTTTTGGATAAGTTCTTGATTTGTAACATAGCATTCCTTGCCTTTATTTAGAAAAATTTCAAAATGAAACTCAAAAAAAAAATAACCGTTCCGCCACCAAAGTTCTTGTTGGGGAAATTCACTTCATCCCCAAATAAATCATGATGCCCGTTGCTACGAATGCAACAACAGCCATGATATAGTACATATACGGCTTTGCATTCTCTTTCTGCCTTACGGTAAAGCCAGAAATGAGGTTCAGCAGGACGCAAGCCACAGGGACGCCGAACACTACAACATTGCGGGGCCAGAAAGAATTTGCAACTCCGGTAGAATCAAAGTGGACGGGGATAGACGCCGGCAGGCGGTTATAGAAAGCGAGAAAGACTACCAGCGTCAATGCACACAAAATGGTGCTGATAACAATATGCTTCGTTGCGGACTTCATAAGTATTACCTCCTTTAATTGCTTCGTTTCCTCTTAAAATAGAGGACAAGCGAATAGACCAACGGGACAATGCCAACCAGAAAAATGATTAGCGGAACGGTTACAAAAACAAGATTGTGTAGTGGATGAAGAATGCTGACAATACCGGCTAATATCCATGTGTAGCCGCCCAGCCGATGCGTCTTGTACCAGCCTTCTTCATCATTGAATAACCATGGAAACTTTAGCCCGATATAGGGGTTGATGTGGTTTTTGGGGAAATAATTGCCGCTGACAATAAATAAAATGCCAATAAAGACATACCAATAAGTATCTTGCATAGTCTTAGCGGGAAAAAGTACGGAATATACCTGCGGGATCAAATATACAACTCCCGCAATCGGCATAATCCATTTACCCAAAGATACTAACGCCTTGGCTCCGTTTGTCGAAGCGATTTTGATACTAAGCGCAAGGTTCAGAACAATATTCAGCAAAACGGCAATCACATAGAGCAGAATATAGTTTTCGTTGCTGGCCTCGCCCATGTGGGACAGAGCGAATGCTACGATGGACAAAATAATGCAAATTGTACTTGTCAGAAACAAGGTTCGTTTATTTTTGGGGTTCATCTTTATCCTCCTGAAATTGCATAAGCCACATGACAACACTTTCAAATACCGATGTATTGATTTCATAATAGATGTATTTCTGATAGCGTGTTTCAAAAATCAAATCAGCCTTTTTTAGAGTGGAAAGGTGGTATGAAATAGTGGCATTAGTCAAGTCAAATTCTGCGGCAATTTCACCGGCTGACATCTTCCGTTTTTGTTTTAGTTTCAGTAGTATCTCCCGTCGGACAGGATCACTTAATGCTTTGAAAATATTAGGTAAACTCACAGTGCTTTCACCTTTGCCCCCCTGTTATTTTGAAAAATCTCTAAATGATATTTTCATTGTAGCACAATAAGAAAGAAAGTCAACACTCATTTTGAAAATTCTCTAAATGGCTTTCTTATGGGCTGTTCAGGATGGCCCAGATTAGTCTACTCTGGTGTCATGGTTATGTATTGCCATAATCAAATAAACATGAATTATAAAATGTAGACAGAACGGACATAGCAACATTTCGCCAATCGCTCATGAACTATAAAATGTATATGGGTGATGCAGAATGGCGAAAATTGAGGACTGTCCCGGCTTTGAAACGTTCGGAGCGGATGTCAAGGCAGCACGAAAGGCAAAACAGCTTTCCCGCAGTGCGCTGGCTGACATGATACATTGTGACAGCCGGTATCTTGCGAACATTGAGAACGAAGGCACGCTGCCCAGCCTGCCGGTGGTGATTCAGCTGATAAAAATATGTGGTCTGCCCGTGGAGCGGTACTTCAACCCGGAACTCATGCGGGAAGAAAGTGCGGAACGTCAGCGGGTCAGCCACAAGCTGCAGCTTTGCCCGGAAGAATACTTACCCATCGTAGAAGGTGCCATTGACGGTGCGCTGCGAATCCATGAACAGGAAAAAGAGCCCGCGTGTGTCTGATTGCCACGCATGGTCATTGAGAGGATGCAAAAAGCGTCCTCTTATTTTTTTGTATTTTGCGGGCAAAACGGGGGTGTTGTGGTGTCATAGTAGTGGGGAAAGGTAACGTAGCAAGCATAGGGAGTGTAGCCACTCCCGGCAGAAATGCTTGCTGGGGAGTACCCCAGACCCCCAAGAAACGAGGTGAAACTATGACGAACCGAACCCGAAAAATTGTTCTGCGTGTTCCCGTGACGCCGGAGGAACAGGAACTTATCCGGCAGAAGATGGCTCTGCTGCACACACGGAATTTTTCTGCCTACGCCCGGAAGATGCTGATAGATGGTTATGTTGTCCACATCGACACCACTGACATCCGGGCGCAGACCGCCGAATTGCAGAAGATTGGCATCAATGTCAACCAGATCGCGCGGCGGCTGAACAGCATGGGGCCGCTGTACACACAAGACGTTGCGGACATCAAAGGAGCGCTGGCACAGATATGGCAGTTACAAAGATACATCCTATCAAGTCAACGCTGAAAAAGGCACTGGACTACATCGAGAATCCAGCCAAGACGGATGAAAAAATGCTGGTGTCCTCCTTTGCCTGCTCCTATGAAACCGCCGACATCGAATTTGAACTGCTGCTATCACAAGCCATGCAGAAAGGCAACAATCTGGCCCACCACCTGATACAGTCTTTTGCGCCGGGCGAAACCACGCCGGAGCAGGCCCACGAGATTGGCCGGCAGCTTGCAGATGAAGTCCTGCAAGGCAAATACCCGTATGTGCTGACCACGCACATTGACAAAGGGCACGTCCATAATCACATCATCTTCTGTGCTGTGGACATGGTGAATCAGCGAAAGTATGTTTCCAACCGACAAAGCTATGCCTACATCCGGCGCATCAGCGACCGGCTGTGCAAGGAACATGGCCTGTCCGTGGTAATGCCCGGCCAAGACAGGGGCAAGAGCTATGCCGAGTGGGACGCGCACCGCAAGGGCACGAGTTGGAAGGCGAAGCTGAAAGCCGCCATAGATGCAGCCATTCCGCAGGCCAAGGATTTTGACGATTTTCTGCGGCTCCTGCAGGAGCAGGGCTACGAGGTAAAGCGTGGCAAGTATGTTTCGTTCCGTGCGCCCGGACAGGAACGGTTCACCCGCTGCAAAACACTGGGAGAAGCCTATACCGAGGAAGCTATTACCGAGCGCATTAAAGGACGGTCCGTGGAACGGAAGCCCAAAGAAAACCATAAAATTTCGCTGCGGATTGATTTGGAGAACAGCATCAAGGCCCAGCAGTCCGCAGGGTATGAGAAGTGGGCAAAACTCCACAATCTGAAACAGGCTGCCCGGACGCTGAACTTTCTGACGGAGCATGAAATTGATAGTTACCCGGATTTGGAAAGCCGGGTGGCCGAGATCACCGCCGCCAGCACCGAAGCTGCCGCCGCATTGAAAGCAGCAGAGCGCCGGCTTGCTGAAATGGCCGTGCTGATAAAGGATGTCACCACCTGTAAAGAACTGCGCCCACTGTTGCAGGAGTATCAGCGGGCTGCTGACAAAAAGCAGTTCCGACGTAAGCATGAAGGAACCTTGATTCTCTATGAAGCAGCGGCGAAAGCTCTAAAAGAGCAGGGCTTTCAAAAGCTGCCCGACCTCTACGCCCTGAAAAACGAGTATAAGCAACTGGCCGAGCAGAAAGACCAGATGCAGCGGCAGTACAATGATGCCAAACGCCAGATGCAGGAGTATGGCATCATAAAGCAGAATGTGGACGGCATTCTGCGGACAGCACCGGGAAAGGAGCAGATGCAGGAACGGTAAATCTGCACAAAATATTGTTCGGATTTTTGAATCCCAAACGCTTAGACCGGGTGGCGTTTCCGCCCGAAATCATGTAAAATAGACTTAGACAACGAAAGCGAGGAACCCTCTATGGCAGAAGTGAACGATAACGGCTCTATCCAGCTTTTTGAAGATCAGAAAATCCGTACTGCATGGGATGCAGAAAAGGAAGAATGGTATTTTTCGATTATTGATGTTATTTCTGTTTTAACTGGAACAGCCAATCCACGGCGTTATTGGAGCGATCTTAAGCGTAAGCTGAAAGCTGAGGGGGCAAATGAGTTGTACGAAAAAATCGTACAACTGAAAATGTTGTCCTCTGATGGAAAACGGTACAAGACAGATGTCGCCAACACCGAACAGCTTTTGCGTATCATCCAGTCCATCCCGTCCCCGAAAGCTGAACCGTTCAAGGCATGGCTGGCAATGGTGGGCAAGGAACGCATCGAAGAAACCATCGACCCGGAGCAAGCTATTGACCGTGCGCTTGATACCTATTTGAAGAAAGGCTACTCCGAAGAATGGATTCACCAGCGGCTTTTGGCAATCCGCATCCGCAACGAACTAACGGACGAATGGAAGAAGCGCGGAGTGCAAAAGGGCAAGGAGTACGCCATCCTGACCGATGAAATCTCCCGCGCATGGTCCGGCATGACCACGGGGCAGTACAAGCGGCTGAAAGGTCTGACAAAAGAAAATCTCCGGGACAACATGACCGATTTGGAACTTGTGCTGACCATGCTGGCGGAAGCATCTACCACGGATATTTCCAAGACTGCAAAGCCGCAGACCTTTGAAGAAAACAAGCAGGTTGCTAAACGCGGCGGCAAAGTGGCCGGCATTGCGCGGCAGGCTCTTGAAGCGGAAACCGGCAAGCCCGTTATCACAGAAAAGAATGCGTTTGACTTCCAGCAGCTTGTGACCGACATTGTAGAAGATGCCGCCGAACTGCCGGAAAATCCCACCGAGAAAAAAGATAAAGACTGATACATGAAAATAGCCGGACACAGCAGCCACAAGGCCACCGTGTCCGGCTATTTCTGTGTTGACAATGGCACATTACTTTCACTGAAAATAATGTGCCATTGTTAAGCTGGCGGTATTATTCACCCGTAAAATCAAACCTCTGCCCGTCAAAGTCAGCATCGGTCATGTACTCTAACTTTGTAATGGTTCCATTCGCCAGCCGCCGCATTTCCGTATCCATGTCCGGCAGGACGGCCAGCATCCGCGCCATCGTCCGGCGGCGGTCAGAGGTGTGGTACACACAGATCAAATTTTCTTCTTCTACGCTGAAATTCATGCGTTAGACCTCCATTTCGTATTGTTTGCTGCAGGCCGCTGCTTTTTTCGGGCTGGCGGTCTGTTTCGTTTCGGAAAGCTGCTTGCGGACAGAAGCACGGGGTTTGCGAATGTTCTTATCTCGGTTCTCGTTTTTGTCAACCAGCGCGTAGATGCCAAAACGGTCTTTTACGCTGGACAGATGTAAAGATTTATACGGCAGCATGGCAAGCAGCTGGTCAGTGTCCCGGCTGGATGCCAGCTTGGTGAAATAGGGCGATACCTCTACCATGAAATGATTCTTGTCCGGGCTGTTGGGAGCAGCCAGACGCTTCATATCGGCTACGATACGCTGTGCCTCGGCCTCGATCAGCCCGGTGTGCAATGCCGCAAGGTGTTCTTTGAAATCACCGGGTCGTGCAGGTTCCCGGCTGCGCTGCTCCTGCCGGATGACCGCTTGCAGAAGCTCCGGGTCGCGGGGCTGCATTTCATACCGCACGAGTGCCCCGAAATATTTGTCCGGGTGGCTGTCGAAATGCTCTTTCGGGCCAATCTCCCGCATCCCGCTTTCGTAGATCAGGCGGTTGGCGCCCACGGACAAGGCTGCATCCCGGATATGCTGGAAGTGCTGCTGATAGTCCAGTTCATACAGATTGCCTTGCACAGTTCCGTTGGCCGCGCCGGTCAGCTCCACCGCATAGGCAAGAATCCTGTCATGGGTCTGTTCGCCGCAGAATTTCCATGTGTTGTAGGCTTGCGTGTCTTTGAGCAGCACGTCCCGTTCCCGGAAGCAGAATGTTCCAGAGGGCCGGGACAGCCACAACAGCAGCTTATCTTCCGGCTGGTCGCTGCGGGCGGCCTCCCGCAGCATCTTGATGTCGTAGGAAAAATCGCTCTGGTAGTACGCGGTGTTCTGGTGCATGATGGCTTCCAGCGCAGCGATCACATCCATATTTTCAAACTTTTGCACGGCTTATACCTCCAATTCCTTTGTCTTTTCCCGTGGCGGCGTTCGCTTGCTCTGCTCCTTTTTTGCGGCATCCAGCTGTGCCCGGATGGACGGCTTTTTCGTTTTTGCGGCGCGGGACTTCTTGGCTTTCGGTGTCTTTTCCTCGGCCTTGACTGCGGCGGCAAGGTCCGTCAGGGAAATTTGTTCTCCGGCCTTTGCCTTGGCCTCCAATTCGCCCAGAGAGGGCGCATTGTTCAGCACACCATCAATCATATTTTCGTTCTGTTCGGTGGAAAGTTCTGCGGTGCGCAGCGGGTTTTCCAGCAAGAACTCTGGCACCTGCTGGAAGCCCACACTGTCGCAGTAGTGGGCGGTATCCTGCCCGTTCTGATGCAGCACCACCACATCCGAAACAGACAGCGAATGCCCCTTGAAATCTGCCGGATGGTCCACATTGAATGTGCGGTAGATGTCCTCCAACGTGGTGCCAGCAGTCAGCGGTGCGGCGTATACTTCCGTATAGTTGGCCTTACCCACGGTCAAACCGGCAGCCTGCAGGCGGTCGTAGGGCTCAAAACGGTAATCACGGGTGGAATCTTCATTGCGCAGCTGGTAAATGGAAAAGTTGTCCTGCTGCGGTGCTTCAAAGCCTGCCGCCGCGTATTCCTTTACGGTCATTCCAGCAGCGGCCGCTTCCTGCTCGATCTCGGTCTGCACCTGCGCCTTGTAGTCCTGCAAGCTCTGGTCAAAATCGGCCAGCTTGGGCGACTCCGGCAAGTTGTACTGGCCTTGGTTGAGCAGCGGGCGGCAGTCCTGCACATAGGCCACAACAGCGTTGTAATAGGCAGTCTGTTCCGGCGAAGCGTTCTGCCCCTCCCGCAAAGCGGTGGTGGCTGCCTGCTCCATGGCCGAAAGGTTACAATGCTGTTTGAGGTATGGGATAAACTCGGTCAGCACCATTTCCCGCTCTGCCTTGTCCTGCTCCCACGCTTCCGGGCCTTTGTTGTGCAGAACAAAATTCTTCCAGTTCTCGTCCTTGGCGTAGTATTCGTGGTAGCTTTGGATGTGCTGAATCAGGGAGCCGTCCCCGTCACCAAAATCCTGCCGCCCCTCGTAGTTGTCCGGCTGGCCGTTCAGGGTAAAATCAATACGGAATGCGGTCTTGTCGTACCAGCCGCCCTCGTAACCATCCTTTTCCCGTTCCGTGTGCTGGGCGGTGTCCAGTTCTTCAAAAACGCGATTTGCCACTGACAGCGGCATAGTTTCGCCGTTCTGCAGCTTGTCACTTTCACTCCACAGAATCGTGACCGTGGGCTCTGCGGCGGGGTCTGGAATTTTAACAGGTGCGGGAACTTCGTTGGCCTTTTCCGCCGCCTCTTGGAACGCCGCCAGCTTATCGCCCAATAGGACTTCCGACACCACAGCTGTCTGCCCCAGCAGGTTAAGTGCTTCCTCTCCGGCATCTTTCAAGGTCAGACCGGGCGCGTCCAGCTGTCCACCGTCCAGAGCCTTGTTGTCCGGGCCGTACAGGGTATAGTCATAGCCGGAATCACAGGTCTGGATGAACAGGGTGCTGCCGTTGTCCAGCGCAAATGCGGCTTCCTGTGCAGCGGAAAGGTCTGCTTCCCGCTGCTGGCGCAGTTCTGCCAGATGTTCATCCAGCGCAGAGATCAGCTCATGGGCTGCGCTGCGGATAACTTCCAGAGAGGCTTTCAGTTCGGCCAATTCCCGGCCCGAACTCCACCCGGCCACATAGCCAAACGAATACTCGGATGTGTCCAGCCCATAGTGCTGGCAGACAGCATAGGCCACGCTTTCAGCCTGCACCTCGCGGGTGCGGCTGTCCGGGCGGTTGGTCTGTTCCGGGTCATCCGGGTCGATGGCGTGCAGCTTGGCATGGGCAATCTCATGGATAGCCGTCTTGATGGTCTGTAACTGGCTCATGCCCTCTTGGATGGCAATGCGATTGTTGAGCAGGTGGAAGTAACCGTGCGCCTCTCCCTCGATGTCCTCAAACCCGATGGGCACCGGGGATGCCTGCTCCAAAGCCTTGAAAAAATCTTGATAGTCCTGCACACTGCCGGAAAGTTCGTTCACTGCGATGGACGGCAGCGGTTCGCCCTCGGTCTGGCTGACATCGAACACGGACACCACCTTGAAAGCCGGAATCTGCACCGTCTTTTCTTCCGTCAGCAGTTTGCCGTCCTTGTCCAGAATCGGCTTGCCCTGCTCGTCCAGCTTTTCCATCTTCTGCTTGACTTTGTACGGCGCAGGAGCAAGGATTTTGATGCCCTTTTCGCCTTTCTTCACGGTGCGGTGGAATGTGTCCTTCCACTTGTTGAAGCCTGCCACCAGCTGCCCGCCCTGCATGGCGATCAGCAAGGTGTTGTTGAAGCTGTAATTGTGGAATTTCGCCATCGTGGTAAGGTAGGCTTTGTAGCGGTCGCTGTCGAACAGCTCTTGAATCCCTGTTTCCAGCCGGTCCGTAATTTCTTTCATGCGTTCTACGCTGTCCTTGCCGTTCAGGATAATGGGAAGAACTTTCTGCGGTTTTGTTTCGGCTTGAACAGGCGACGGGATGTTGACCGCATCCCGCAGGATTTCCGGCGCAGGAAAGGACAGCACCCGGTATTCCTCCGGCACGGGCTGGCCCTCGTGGACTTTCTGCCACTCGTCCCCACTTTTGACAAGATAGCCGTATTGGGTGAACGCGCCCTGCTCCTGCTGGGCCACATACCGGCCAAACTGCGCCGTGTCGATGCCGCCTTTCCATTCCTCCGGCATATCCACCATGCCGGAGCGGTTCAGGTAGTAGTCACCCAGTTGGGCAGGCCCGTGTACCTCCGGCAGATGCACATAATAGTCCACGTTTTCGGGAACGTCGGTAATTCTCCCGATGCTGGAAAGCTCACTCTGCGGGGCTTGCAGAGCGGCGTTCAGTTCTGCGCGTTCCCCCGCAGAGAGTGTTTCCAGCCGTGCGGCCAGAAAATTCAGCTCGTCCACACTGGATGCCAGCACCATGTTGTAGGGAATCGCAAAACGCTTTTCTTCTTCGGCAAAGTAGCCGGAAATGAAAAGGCCCTGCGGGTTATCGGACGAAATGCCGATTTGCCGCAGGGCCGCTTGTACCTGTTCGGTTGTGGTGGGAAGGTCTAGCCAGACACCATCCCTGCTTTGCTGCTGCCGATTTTGCAGCTGGATGGCAAATAATTCGCTCATTTGGTCACACTCCTTTTTTGCTATCCTACGGATAGAGAGAGCCGGTTATGGCAAAATGAATGCTTCACCTTACCATAACCGGCCCTCGTAATTTTATTATGAACTTATCCGAAATCTGTTAAAGGGACATATAAATATACCCATACGACTTTTCGAGCCGTTCAGGTGGAATTGTGATATTGGAATTTGCAAGAATTTCGCCAAATTCTTTTAGACCTGCTGTTACTTGATCTGAAAGAAAAGTTAGATAGCTTTCGATTGTTGTGAACTCCGACCCTTTATACCAAAAATCCGTTAAAGAATCATTTTCTTTCAAATCTTTTCTAGTGATTTCCCAACAGGTAGTACGCAAAGGCCTGTATTTGTCACAAGCCTTTAGATAGCGTCCGACATCTTCATCTTTTAAGTCATCAAATGGAAAATGAAGAGGACTGGTGTATTCAGACAATGGAACAGATTCCTTTTTGAGCTGCTTTAATCGCGTCAATGTCCATTTGTCGGCAATTATATTTGTAAATTCATTCCACGTCATCAAGCGTACATTTGAAAGATTTGCAGCCTCAATCGCGCCGGATTGGAAGCCGGCTTGTGAAATCAAAAGACCCAATGATGCGCCAGAATCTTGTACAACCGTTCGGAATGCGTGCACTTTTTCTTTTGGAACTGAAGAATTCCAGAATTTACATTCACACACAATTCTTTTAACTAGTTCGTCAGGAGATTCGACCAAAACATCAACTTCCACTTTGCCACGGACGGTATCAATTGTGCAAGGACTGACTGCTCGATATCCCGATTGATTCAAAAGCAACGCAACATCATCTTGTAACTCTTTCCAAGTAGCTGGACATCTATCTGTGAATTTCATTACGGCATCTCCCTGCAAAGTTCCTTTGGTTAAGTTTATTCTATCACATTATAGAATCTGTCGCAATTCGATAATTGACGTACTTACCTCCCGTATCTGCCAGAAGCACCGTTGCATCATAGGTTTTACCTATTTTCTCGGAGTAGAGGTCCTTGACCTTTGCCTTGCCGTTTTTGAGCAGAGCGGCGGCGATCTTCGGGGTGAACGCCTTTTTCCGCTGCTCAAAGAAACGGTCATTTTTCCACATCACGAACTGACAGCCACGGTTCCCGCAGTAGAAGTTTTTCTTGCCCTCATAGACATTTTCTTTGCACCGGGGACACTTGCCGATGATAACCCGTTCCGACTGGAACAGGTTTTGCTTGTCTGCGCTGATGCAGGAATAGGTCTTGACCAGCTGGCGCACCTGCGCTTCAATTTCGGCCATGAACTCGTCCGGGTCTGCATTGCCCTTGGCAATCTCGGTCAGACGGTTTTCCCATTCAGCAGTCAGAGCGGGAGAGGTCAGGCTTTCCGGCAGAACCACCGCCAGATTGATACCGTCCTTGGTAGGGACAAGTTGTTTGCCCTTGCGCTGCACAAAGCCCATTTGCACCAGCTTTTCCAGAATCGCGGCGCGGGTGGCAGGAGTGCCCAGCCCCTTACGTTCTGCGTTTTCCGGCATATCCTCGGCCCCGGCCCGCTCCATTGCTGACAGGAGCGTATCTTCTGTATAGGGTTTCGGCGGGGACGTGAAATGTTCCGAAATATCAGATACAACAGAACAACTTTGTCCCTCGGTCAGTTCCGGCAGGGTGTTCAGGGCTTCCGTTTCTTCGTCACTGTCTGCTTTCATGGTGGAGCGGAACCGTTGGTCGATCTCTTTCCAGCCGGGGACAAGAACAGTCTTTCCTTTGGCGGTGAACTCATTCCCGGCACAGGAGAACGCAGCGGTCACGGTTTCGTATTCATGGGGTGCAGCCACGGCGCAGAGCAGCTTGGAGCAGACAAGGTTCAGCAGCTTGCACTCACTCTCGGCAAGACCCGCGAAGCCCTGCTTTGCAAATTCGGCCGTGGGAAGGATGGCGTGGTGGTCCGATACCTTTTTGCTGTTCAGCACCCGGCCCACTTCCGGGGTCAGCGCAAGCCCTTGGGCAAAAGGTAGCAGACCCAGCAGGTCAGACACAAGATGTTGTGCCGTCCGGCCCATGTCCTCGGTCAGATATTGGCTGTCTGTGCGGGGATAGGTCAGCAGTTTCTTTTCGTAAAGCTGCTGGGCATAATCAAGGGTCTGCTTGGCCGTGAACCCGAACAGTCGGTTTGCCTCCCGCTGCAAGGTGGTCAGGTCATAGAGCTTGGGCGGCTGTTCCGTCTTTTTCTCTCGTTTGACAGAGGTACAGACGGCGGTTGCACCCGTGCATTTTTCTTTGAGAGAATTTGCGGTTTCAGCCTCCGAAATATGCACACTGTCCGCTTTCAGGCTGCCGGACTGGATGCCGACTGTGTAATACTTTTCTTTTTGAAAGCGTAGAATTTTTGCATCCCGGTCCACTAGCATTTTTAGTGTCGGGGTCTGCACCCGGCCCACCGTCAGGGTCTTGTGGTACAGCACCGAAAACAGCCGCGTTGCGTTGATGCCCACCAGCCAATCCGCTTTTGCACGGCAGAGGGCCGATTGATACAGAGCATCGTAGTCCGAATCTGGGCGCAGGTTTGCAAAGCCCTCCCGGATGGCGGCATCCTCCATGCTGGAAATCCAGAGCCGCTTCACGGGTTTCGTGCAGCCGGCCATTTGGTAGACAAAGCGGAAGATAAGTTCACCCTCCCGGCCTGCGTCGGTCGCGGCGGTCACACTGTCCACGTCCGGGCGGTTGAGCAGGGTGCGGACAATTTCAAACTGCTGTTTCTTTTCATCTGGCACGATGAACTGCCACGGCTGGGGCAGGATGGGCAAATCCTCATACCGCCACTTGCAGTATTTTTCATCGTACTGGCCTGCCTCTGCAAAGGACACCAGATGCCCGATGCACCAGCTGACCAGATACCCGCCGCCCTGCCAATAGCCGGTTTGCTTTTCGGTGGCCCCGATCACGGCGGCAATGCTGCGGGCCACACTGGGCTTTTCGGCAATCACCAGCTGAACGCTCATGTTTCATCCTCCTGTCCGTCCTCCGAATGAATCTCGATTTCAGCCGGTTCCTCGTCTGCATCCTCGTCCTCGCCAAAATCGTACTCGTCCAGATCATCGTGCCCGGTGGTATCGGCCTTGGGCTTGCGGAACTTGAAATAATAGAGGGCCGCGCCGCCGCCAGCCAGAGCCAGCACCAGCAGGATAATCAGACTGCCCATGTTGGACTTCGGCTTTTCCTGCGGCGTTTCGGTGTCGGTTTTCACGGCTTCCGGGGCCGTGCAGTTACGCAGGCTCTTTTCACACAAGGGGCAGTTTTCGTTGACGTTTCCGGCCTCACATTTCACCGTGCAGGTGCAGACTTCGGTTTCCTGCGGTTCTTCATCCAGCAGAGCCAGCAAGTCGGCATCATCCACTTGGTTCAGGAAGTGGACAGAGGTTTCTTTGTCCTCGTTGGCGCGGTCAATGAGGATGTAAAAATAATTCCCGGCCTTGGTGGTCACGGTGATAAGCTGCTTGTCGCCGTAAAAGTCATCCACCAGTGTTGCATTGCCCTTGGGCGTGATGGGCACACCCTCCGGCTCCATGCCGCCCGTGGTGGGTTCTTCTTCGATAATCTCCGGCAGAGGTTCCGGGGCAGGGTCAGAGCCGCTTGCAAAAGCGGGCATGGAAAA
>CAKTGQ010000034.1 GCA_934561555.1 uncultured Faecalibacterium sp.
CTGGTAGGCGGTATGCGCGCTTCCATCTACAACGCCATGCCTGCCGAGGGCGTGGACAAGCTGGTGGACTTCATGGAAAAGTTCCGCAAAGAGAATGCATAAGACCCTCTCAGCCTCACTTCGTTCGGCAGCTCCCCCGAGGGGGGAGCTTTTTATCAGAAGAACAACATGATAGAGCCCGCTTTATAAGCTCGCCCTTCGGGAGAGCTGGCACGGCGCAAGCCGTGACTGAGAGGGTTCCTGTATAATAGAAGGGAAATCTGGACTATGTACACCATTAAAACGCTCAACGCCATCAGCCCGGTGGGGCTGGCAAAGCTGCCCAAGAACCAGTTCGATGTCTCGGTGGATGCCGATGCCCCGGACGGCATTCTGGTGCGCAGCGCCGACCTTTTGAACACTACCTTCAACGATAATCTGCTGGCCATCGCCCGCGCCGGTGCGGGTGTGAACAACATCCCGCTGGAGCGCTGCAGCGAGCAGGGCATCGTGGTGTTCAACACCCCGGGTGCCAACGCCAACGCCGTGGCAGAGCTGGTCGTCGGCATGCTTATTGCGGGCAGCCGCAACGTGGCCGCCGCCGCTCAGTGGTGTCAGGGTCTGGCCGGTGACCCCGCCATGGCAAAGAGCGTAGAAAAGGGCAAAAAGCAGTTCGTGGGCAACGAGATCAAGGGCAAGACCCTTGGCGTCATCGGTCTGGGTGCCATCGGCTCCCGGGTGGCAAACTGCGCCATCGAGCTGGGCATGGAGGTCTACGGCTACGACCCCTACATCTCCATTGAAGCCGCATGGAACCTGAGCAGTCAGGTGCACCACTGCGTAAACCTGAACGATATGCTGCCCCTGTGCGACTACATCACCATCCATGTGCCCTACCTGCCCACCACCAAGGACACCATCAACGCCCAGACCCTTGCCCTGTGCAAGGATGGCGTCAAGATCCTGAACTACGCCCGCGGCGAGCTGGTGAACACCGCCGCCCTGCTGGAAGCCATGGACAGCGGCAAGGTGTCCGGCTACATGACCGACTTCCCCTCCGAGGCCATTCTGGGCCGTCCCGGCATCGTGTGCACTCCGCACCTTGGCGCTTCCACCCCGGAAGCCGAGGACAACTGCGCCATCATGGCGGCGCAGGAGCTGAGCGACTACCTGCGCAACGGCAACATTACCCACTCGGTCAACCTGCCGGAGGTGCACCAGCCCCGCGCCGGCGGCAAGCGCATCTGCATCATCCACAAAAACGAGCCGGGCATGATCAGCCAGATCACCGCCCTGACCACCGAAGCCGGCCTGAACATCGAAAACATGGTGAACAAGAGCAAAAAGAACATGGCCTACACCATGCTGGACGCCACCGGTGCTGTGGATGCCCGCCTGAGCGAGAAACTGAGCAGCATTCCCGCCGTCATCCGGGTGCGCATCCTGTAACAGCAAAAATACATGAGGCACAAAAAGGTGAAGTGACCCGCGATCACTTCACCTTTTTTGCAGGAGCCATGCCCGGCAAAGCCAGCCGGACGGGCCTTGCCTGAACTGCTTTCACTCATGATATGAACCAGATGAAAAATCAGACGGGTCATATCCCTTGACTTCAGTCCCCCGGGGGAGTATACTCCGGGGCAGTGAAATATTCGGCTATGACGAGAAAGAGTACCCGGAAAGAATGCTGCAGAGAGCTGTCGGCTGGTGCAAGGCAGTGCAGGGCGTCCGTGGGAAGATCCTCTCCGAGCTTTCCGGCTGAATGGGCGGTGTATGCGCCCCAGTAAGCGGGAACGGCAGGCCCCCGTTATCACGGGCCGCGCATTGTTGGATGCGCACTGAGGGGCCGGGCTTTGCACCGGCAATAAGAGTGGTACCGCAGAGGAGTTTATACGCCTTTGTCTCTTACGAACCGTAAGGGACAAAGGCGTTTTTGTTTGCGGGAAAGCCATTTCCCGGATGTTTCATTGCCTTTACATCCGCAAAAATAAGTGTTCAAAAAAGGAGTATTATCATGAAAACATTGGAAAAAGTAAGCGACTTTGTGGGCAAGTACATGGCCGCCATCGTTATTGTGGTGGCAGCACTGGCGCTGCTGTTCCCCGGCACCTTCAGCGTGGTAAAAACCGCGTGGGTCAACACCCTGCTGGGCATCGTCATGTTCGGCATGGGTCTTACCCTGAAGCCGGAGGACTTCAAGGTGGTGTTCAGCCGCCCGAAAGACGTAATCATCGGCTGCGTTGCACAGTTCACCCTGATGCCCTTCCTTGCATGGGCGCTGACGCAGCTGTTCCACCTGCCCACCGAGCTGGCTATCGGCGTTATTCTTGTGGGCACCTGCCCCGGCGGCACCTCCTCTAATGTGATGACCTATCTGTCCAAGGGCGACGTTGCACTGTCCGTCGGCATGACTGCCGTTTCCACCGTGCTGGCTCCCTTCCTCACCCCGTTGCTCACCCTGCTGTATGCCGGTCAGCGCGTGGATGTGAACCCCGTAAATATGTTCCTGTCCATCATCAAGGTGGTGCTGGTGCCCATCGCACTGGGCTTTGTGGTCAACCACTTCTTCCACGCCTTCACCCAAAACGCCGTCCGCGTGCTGCCGCTGGTCTCCACCACCGCCATCGTGCTCATCATCTGCGCCGTTGTTTCTGCAAACTCTGCCAAGATCATGACCAGCGGCCTGCTGATCCTTGCCGTAGTCATCCTGCACAACCTGCTGGGCTACCTCACCGGCTTTGGCGTAGGCAAGCTGCTGAAGCTGGATTCCACCAAGTGCCGTGCGATCTCCATCGAGGTCGGTATGCAGAACTCCGGTCTGGCTACCTCTCTGGCCGCTGCCCACTTTGCACAGTATCCGCTGGCAACCATCCCCGGCGCTGTGTTCTCGGTGTGGCATAACATTTCCGGTGCCGTCCTCGCCAACTTCTTTGCCCGCACCGCAGAGAAGAAGGACTGATCTTATACAATCAATAAGGGGCTGCTGCACAAGGTTTCTTCCCTGTGCAGCAGCCCCTGTTTTGTTTATCGCAGGCAGCGCCTCAGCTCCGGTATTCCTCCGGCAGCTGCTCCATTGTCTGCCACTTGTCCATGGCTTCTTCCAGCTTCATGCCCTTGGCCACTGCATCGCGGCGGCAGGCGTTGACAGCCTGAATTTCCTTCATCTTGGCACCGGTCAGGGTGTAGCCCTTCATGGCGATGAGGGTAGCCGCCCAAGCCACCATGGGAATGATGCAGAACAGCACGATGACCACCCAGTTCATGCCCGGGGTGTAGGGGTCATACTGGGTGGGCAGGCTCTGCAGGCCCACAAAGCTGACCGCAATGCCCACAACGGTAGCGGACAGGCTGGACACCAGCTTGTCCACCAGGCTGAACAGGGTGCCCATGATGCCGGGGATGTAGTTGCCGCTGCGGTAGGTCTCGTAGTCGGAGCAGTCGGCAACCATGGGGATGGGCATATCGGCGGTGGCGTAGTAAGCGCCGTAGCCAATGCCGAAGAAGGCGATGAACAGAATGGTGTACAGGTTGATGGACAGGCCGTTCTCGCCCAGAATGGACAGGGTGAAGGCATCGCCGCGGCCCCAGAGCAGCAGCAGCACCAGCACGCCCACATAGCACACCAGCGCCACGGTGACGTACTTCATCAGGCTGGCCTTCTGGCCCTCCTTCTGGCTGGTGCGGACGGTGAGCAGGAAGAAGGGCACGCTGCACACATAGCCCAGCACCATCATGGGCAGATACAGGCCATCGTAGTTGCCCATCATGCAGCCGTACAGCATACACAGCACGGTGGTGTTGTTGGCGATGGAAAGTGCCAGCTTACAGCCTGCACCGGCCACCATCAGCCGCTGCATGGGATTATTGTTCTTGATGATCTGGAGGTACTCGCTTACCTTGATCTTCTCGGCTTTACTGCCGCTGACGCCGAAGTACTTGGGCTGATCCTTTTCCCAGATGCCGATGACGGCCAGCAGGGTGAGCAGGATGGAGATGACGATGCCCACAGGAGCCAGCGTGCGGAAGAACCCGGCAGAGGCGTAGCCGCCCTCATAGTTCTTGGCAAGGATGGGGGCAAAGAACTGCATAGCGCCCATGCCCAGCAGGCTGCCCACGGTGTTGAAAATGGTAAACAGCGGGCGCTGCTTGGGGTCGCTGGTCAGCACGGTCTGACCGGAGCGGGTGCAGCTGGTCTGGAAGGTGTAGCCGATGACCCACACGGCATACAGGGCCACAAAGGCGGCATACCGCAGCCCCATGGCGCTGGCGGGGATGAGCGGGGTAAGGCAGTACAGCGCCAATACACTGGCCGCCATGATGAGGTTGCCGATGACCATAAAAGGTCGGAACTTGCCGAACTTGCCATTGGTGCGGTCCATAAGGGCACCGATGATGGGATCGGTGATGGCGTCAAACAGACGCATACCGGTGACCATCACCGAAGCAAACAGCATACTCAGCGCCAGCACCTTGCTGCCGAAGGTTGCGATGTAGGAAAGCACCAGCACATAGTACACATTCGTTGCGCCGTTGTTCAGCGGGAACAGCACCAGCTGGTAGGTCTTGGCGCGGTTCACACTCGACGCCGTTGTTTTTTGTTCACCCATTGCGGTCTCTCCTTTTGAAAAAAGAAGGGCAGCCCACCCCGCCTTCGGGGCAGGCTGCCGCTTGCAAAAATCTGATTTTTCGGAGGGTTGATTATTCCTGATCTTCCGCCGGGGCAGTCAGAGCCTTTGCGGCCTTGCGTGCCTTGATGCGCTTGACCAGCATAAAGATGCTGACAGCCACCAGAATGCCCAGCACCACATCAACGCAGATCAGTGCGGTCTTCCACCAAGGAGTAACGGATACGATCTTGGTATCTGCGGTGACGCCGTTCATAGCGTTGGAGTTGACCACCGTGTACAGGATGCGGTGGGTGGACTCACGCATGGCCTGGGTGATGTCGGCATCACCCTTATACAGCTTCAGCAGCTCGTCAGTCCACTGCTGGGCGCTGGAGTCCCAGCTGTTGGTACCGGCCAGCAGGCCCTGTGCAACGTCAAAGCTCTTCATGTAGATGCCGTAGTTGGCAAACATGGCGTTGCCGGAGAAGTCGGTCAGGTTGAAGCCGGTCAGGCCCCACTCGCCGCGCAGGATATTGGTCTGCAGACCCTTGTGTGCACCGGACCAGATACCGCCGATGCGTGCAAAGGAGTTCATGACGCACTTGGCGTCACCCTCGGTGACTGCCATCTCAAAGCTCTTGAGGTACAGTTCACGGATCGCCTGCTCGCTGGTAAAGGTAGCAATGCAGCGGCAGCGGCTCTCAGTATCGTTCAGCGCAAAGTGCTTGATGTAAACATACACGCCCTTGGACTGGATGCCCTCTACCTCGGCTGCTGCGATCTTACCGGAGAGGAACGGGTCCTCTGAGTAATATTCGAAGTTACGGCCGGAGTAAGCGGTGCGGTGGATGTTCATGGCGGGGCCGTACAGACCGGAAGCGCCCAGATCCAGCATATCGTTGCCGATGCAGATACCCACTTCCTTCATCAGGTCCACGTTGAAGGTGGCAGCCATGATATTCTCATCGCTGTATGCAGTGTGGCAGACCGAGACGCCGGTCAGGGTCTGGGTAAAGCCCTGCGGACCGTTGTCATCCACCGTAGCGGGCTTGGAGATGCTCTGCATCATAGCGGTGTTGTGGAAGCCCTTGCCCACCAGCTCGGCCATTTCCTCATAGGTAACCTGATCCAGCAGCTTGTCCCAATCCGGGTCGTCGTAATCCTTGCCGATCATCATGCCCAGCGTCATGCCGTTGTCGGCACCCATAGTGGGCATCTCGGTGGTAGAGCCTTCAATGCCCGTATAACTCTGGTAGGCGTTGATGTCCACCATCAGGGCGTCGTTTGCCTCAATGGCGATCTTCTCCGGCCAGGTGCCGGTCCAGTTGGAACGGGTGAGCATATTCATCTCGTCATAACCATAATAGGTCATATCGGCAGAATCCAGCTGGTTGGTGATCTTCTCGCCGGTAGCAGCAGAGATGGAGTAGGTCTTGGTATCGGTCACACCGTTGGTGTAGGTATAGGTGAAAGCAGTGTCACCGTTGGCGGTCATGCCGTTGGCAGTGGTATAGCCCTTGGCAGCCAGAACATTGTTCACAGCGTCGTGGGCATTGCGGGCGGCGGTCAGGTAGTAATCACCGGCCTCCAGAATATAGGTCTGTGCCACGTTCTCGTCGTAGCAGGCCAGCTCGCTGCGGGGTACGTTGATGGTAACAGTCTCGCTTTCGCCGGGGGCCAGCAGCTGGGTCTTGCCAAAGCCGCACAGCTCCACAGAAGCCTTCTCGATGCCGTTTGCCTTATCGTACTCGGTATAGGGGGACTGGAAGTAAGCCTGCACCACTTCCTTGCCTGCCACAGAGCCGGTGTTCTTCACATCCACGCTGATGTTGAAGCTGTCGGTGGCTGCATCGTAGGAGGACTGAAAGTTGGACCAGTCAAAGGTGGTGTAGCTCATACCGTAGCCAAAGGGATAGGCCACGGTAGAGGCGTAGTCGTAGTCGCCCACGTTCTGGGTGCCCATGACAACATCCTCGTAGCGGGTCTCGTAGTAACGGTAGCCCACATAGATGCCTTCCTGATAGGTGGTGTAGTAACCGTTGCCGTCCAGACCGCCGTTTGCCACGGAATACCACTTGCTGGTATCCTTCTCGTCATAGTTGGTGTACTGGTTTGCGTAGTAGTCCACCAGACCGGGTGCAGTGGTGTTGTCGTAGCAGTAGGTGTCCACCAGATGGCCGCTGGGGTTCACATTGCCAGCCAGAATATCGGCCACAGCGTTCAGGCCGTAGGAACCGGTGTAGCCGATCCACAGCGCAGCGTCCACGCCGTACTCGGGATCATTGAGGAAATCGCACTCCATGGCGTTGGTGGAGTTGATCAGCACGATGGTGCGTGCAAACTCCTCCTTGGCCATCTTCAGCATATCCTTTTCTTCGTTGGTCAGGGACAGCACATTGGTGCCATCCACAAAATCGCCGTACTCCAGATCAGCACCCTCACCGGCCACACGGGAGAGCATCACGATCGCGGCATCGCCGTAGGAGGCAAAGCTGGAGCGTACATCGGTGATGTTTGCACCGGCTGCCGCATCCGCAGCCTTGACATTGGTGCCGTACAGAGAGACCGGCACTTCATTGATATGCCATGCAGAGCGGTCACCCAGACTGGTACCCTTGCCGGGAGAGCGGACATAGTCCTTGCCGGCACCGTTGGTGTAGAAGTCCCACAGCACGGGGTTCACGTCAAAGCCCACGGTCTCCAGAGCCTCTTTCCATGTGGGTGCTTTGGAGGTGTCGATATCGGCAGAGCCGGTACCGCAGGTCACAACGTCCACGCTGGAATGGCTGAGCGTAGACACCTTGCTGCCCGCTGCCAAAGGCAGGGTATTGTTGTCGTTCTTCAGCAGCACAGCACCCTCACCGGTAAGCTGCTCTGCAATTTCCTTATCGTGTGCTTCCAGCTCTTCCACACTGCTGAAATCACTCTCGTAATACACGGCACTGTCGTCCTTGCCCACGGTCTTGTGGGTGGGGGTCTTCAGTGCAATGTTCACGGCCTGTGCACTGGCAAATGCCAGATTAGAACCGATGCAGGCACCGGCGAACAGTACCGTGAAAAGCACCGTAAGGATGCTCCACAGTACAACGCCAGAGCCTTTTTTCTTGCCCTTCTTCATGTTGTTCTCCTTTTCTTGTGTGTGTCAGCGATTGCCGCAGGCTTTTTCATGGCCGCTGTGGCGCAGCCATTTTCCAAAGTGCGGCAGTTTATTCCAAGGTGTGGACCGGTACTCAGACCCAGTTCGCACTCTTCGACTTGGTTTTTACCAGCTTGTAGCTGGGGTTCGGGGCCGCCACGCTGCGGAAGCAGGCGGTGTCGATGCAGTCACCCGCAACGGCTTTCAGCTCCACCTTTCCGTGCAGCGGCACGCGGAACTTGAAAATATGCTCCCCGGTCTGCTCTGCCAGCTTTTTGCCGTCCGCATACAGGGCGACGGTGTTCTGGTTGGAGTAGACTTTGACTTCGATCTCCTTCTCGGTGCGGTCGGTGAACCGCTTGGAGCAGATGTGAACAAAGTTTTCCTCGCTCCACCATGCTTTATAGAGGTAGAAGCTGTCCTTTTTGGTCTTTCGGTCAAAGGTGACCAGACCCTTGTGGTTCATGCCCGGCTCGCCGCCCTGATCCCGGGCATCGGCTGCAAAGTCGAACATATTCCAGACATGGGTCGCCCACAGCCACGGGTGACGGTCGAAGCACTTCAGCATGTACTCGTGGTACTTGGCCTGATACTCCTCTGTGTGGTCGCCCCGGCGGGGGTGGGCACTGTGGAGGTTGGGCATGCCCTCGGCACCGTACTCAGAAAAGCCCAGCGAACGGTTGGGGTACACCAGATGGAAAAAGTCCATCCACAGGTCGTTCAAAAACAAGCCCGGCACATACCAGCCCAGATACAGGTTCCAGCTCACCAGATCGGTGATGTGCGCCACCGGGTTGAAGGGGCCGCACATGGCGTAGCAGGCCAGCGTAGTCAGGCGGGTAGGGTCCATCTTGTGGCACAGCTCGTTGAGCACCCGGTGGTTATCCAGCATATCCGCCTTGTCCTTGGTGGAGATGGTAATCTCGTTTGACACGCCCCAGCAGACGATGGAGGGGTGGTTGTAGTTCTGGTGGATCAGCTCTTTCATCTGGCTGATAGTGTTTTCCCGGCCGTTGGGCAGGTGCTCCGAGATATAGGGGATTTCTGCCCAGACCACCATGCCGTACCGGTCGCACAGGTCGTAGAAGTACTGGTCGTGCTGGTAGTGCGCCAGCCGGACGGTGTTTGCGCCCAGCTCCCGGATCAGCGCCATGTCCTCATCGTGCATCTCCCGGGTGATGGCGTTGCCCAGACCTTTGCGGTCCTGATGGCGGGAAACACCGTGGAGCGGATAGGGCTTGCCGTTGAGGAAAAAGCCCTTTTTCGCATCCACCGAAAAGCTGCGCAGACCCACCTTGGTGGTCACTTCGTCCACCGGCTTGCCGTCCTGCATCAGACGAACGACACAGGTGTACAGGTAGGGGTCCTTCACGCCGTTCCACAGGTGGGGAGCCTCCAGATGGAGAGTGGTCTTTGCGCCCTCGTCCTTTGCAACGATGCTGCCCTCAGCGTCCAGCAGCTCCACCGCAACAGTGCCCTCGCCTTCCACCAGCGTTTCCACCTGAATGTCGGCGCTGCCTTCTTTCAGGGCGGGGGTGATCTTCACACCGGTATCGCCAAAGTGCCCCAGCGCAATGTGGTTCTTGTTCACCACCAGCAGGCTCACATCGCGGTAGATGCCGCCGTAAAAGGTGAAGTCTGCTTTCTGGGGGTAAACCCGGTCGTTAACGCTGTTGTCCACCTGCACCGTGAGCTGGTTTTCTGCCTGCAAAAGCTCCGTGACCTCTGCCCGGAAGGTGGCGTAACCGCCGTCATGGGTGCAGAGCTGCTGACCGTTCAGCAGCACGGTGGCGCTGGAATTGACGCCCTCAAATTGCAGCCAGACCTGCTGCTGTGCCGGGTCATACGCCGGAGCCGCAAAGTCGGTGCGGTAGGTGCAGGTGCCCCGCCAATAATCGTTGCCGCCGTCCTGACCATCCACGGCGTTCCAAGTATGGGGCAGTGCTACGGCAGCAGTCATGCCGTCCGGGCCGGTGAACTGCCAGTCCTTCATAAGCTTTGCAATATTACGCATCCGATTCCTCCTGTTTTTTCGCTGTGCTCCGGTAATTTTTCCGTACATTTTTCTTTCGTTGTTATTTTATCAAAGCGACCAATTTTCGCAAGATGCCCGCGAAAATCGGTCGTTTTGCGTGCGCATTCGGTTTTTCACTTCCAAATGCGAACTGATATATTTGTATATTTTTCACAAACAGATGTATCCAACAAGCCATAAAAAGAAAGCCGCCGCAGGACTTCCGTTTTCGGAAATACTGCGGCGGCTGCCAATTTCTTAACTTATTTTTGCAGCGGAAAGATGATCTTTTCCGCAAAGAATTCGCCCTGCTCCTCCAAGGTCAGTGTGCCTTTATATTTCTGTACGATGCGTCGGATCACCTTCAGCTCATATTGTGCGGAGCGGTTCGCCTGCTGTTCCGGCGGGCGCAGCGGGCTGATGATATTCACCACCACAAAGCCCTGCCGCACACAGACCAGCAGGTCGATGACCCGGCACTCCGGGCGGGCGGTCTGCACCGCGCTTTCCACGGCATGATCCAGTGCATTGGCAAACAGCGCGTACAGATCCCCTGCCTCGATAAAGCCCAGACAGCTGCCGTTTGCCACGGCATTCAACTGGATGCCCCGGGACTCGCACAGCAGGCTCTTCTCGGTCAGCACCACATCCAGCACCTCGTTGCCGGTGTTGCGGTTCGCGTCATAAAGGCGGGCTGCGCGCTCCGCCTCCTCGATGCGTTCTTGCGGCACCGCTTCGGGCGACAGCTTGCGGAGATTGGCGATCTGCACTTTCAGCTCATGGCAGCGCTTGTTGATGATCTGCACGTTCTGCCGTGCCACCTGATACTGCTGACGCTGGCGCTCGTACAGCAGATTCAGTGCATTCATCTCTTTTTCCATGGCGGATTTCTTGAACAGCTCTGTCTGGAAATACAATAATGTAAGAAAATAGAGCTGTCCGGTAACCAGCGTAGCCACCAGACTGGGCGGCCATGAATCGATAGATGTATCGCTTAAAACCGCTGCCTGCACCATAAACAGGCTCCCAATAAAAAATGAACTGAATAACTGCCGGGGCCCGATATGGTATTCTCCCTTATAGGGAAGCTGCCGGGCAGGCAGGGCATACACCACCCCAAAGAATACCGTCCCGGACAGCAGCTGTACCAGAATCGACCAAGGGGAAGCCATGTTCAGCGGGTGTCCATGCTTGGCAAAATACAGCTCCAGAAAGCACCAGCCCTCGTAGGCGCACTGCGCGATAAGCAGGCTCCACACCGCACAGTACATTGCGCCTTCTTTATTGATATCCGTACACAGGTAAATCATCCCGCCCAGCAGCGCAAAAAAGGAAATATAAAGCACCAGCAGCAAAAGCTGCTGCTGCCACAGTGTTGTGGACTGTGCCAGCGGGTCCAGCAGCTGCGCCAGCAAAAGCAGCGGAACCAGCATTCCGCAGGCGCGCGCCCAGAAATGGGAGCGATGCCGCAAGGGCAGGCAAAAGACCAGCGCCGCGCCCCAGCGCAGCAGCGCCCGGAGCAGGCTGTTGAGCAGGGATGTGGTCACAGCACACCTCCCATATAGGACGCTACCGCTGTAAGAAAGGCCGTGCGCTGCCGCCGGCTGATCTCCAGCCGGTCGTCTTTCACAAGGGCAAAGTCGCTTTCAATGCCCTTGACGTAGGCCAGGTTGACCAGATAGCACTGGTTGCAGCGGACAAAATGGTACTCAGAAAGCTGCTTTTCGGCGCTTTGCAGGCTGGCGCGCACCGCAAACTCCCCTTTGGCGGTGTGATAGTACAGCATCCGGCTGCGGGTCTCCAGATAATAGATATCCGCAGTGTCCAGCAGCTGGATGCCGCCGCCCGCCAGCTGCAGCACCACCTGTCCGCCTCTGCGCCGCTGCACCCGCTGGATGGCGCGGGAAAGCTTTGTGCAGAACTGATAATAATTCACCGGTTTCAGCACATAATCCAGTGCATCCACCTCGTACCCCCGGATGGCATACTGCGCCATGTTGGTCACAAAGACCAGCACCACCTCCGCATCCACCGCCCGGATGGCTTCGGCAGCGCCAAAGCCATCCAGACGGGGCATCTCTACATCCATAAAGATGATGTCGAACCCCGGCGTATAGTGCTCTGCGATCTCAGAGCCGTCTGCAATGAGGCTGATCTCCACCTGTAAGCCCTGCTCCCCGGCATATTGCCGGACAAAGCGGTTCAGGCATTCCCGCGTTTCCTCCTGATCCTCCACGATCGCGATCCTGAACATCCTGCACCCACCTTCTTTCTGCGTCTGATTGCCGTATCACTCTTTTTATTGAAACATACTTTTCCGTGAAATGCAATGGAAAACCTCATTCAATACAGTACCGTTTTAAGGCGCTTATCTTGTAGGGGAACCAGGTTCTAGGCGGAATCAAATTCGCACAAAGCGAACTTGATTGAGCAAAGCAAAAGGCAGGATACCACCGTCATAGTGATACCCTGCCTTTGCTCGTTTACCGTTCTGAGTAGTCCTTCCGCAGAACTTGTCGGGGCAAAGCCCCTCCATCTGCTAACGCAGACCGTTCTGTTGCTCAAACACCCCACTGGGGTGTTTGTTGCTGTCGCAAACGCAAACCTCCGATAAACAAAAAACGTACCCGAACCCTTTTTCATAAAGAATCGGGTTCGAGTACGAACTGTATGGTGGAGAATTAGGGACTCGAACCCCAGACCCCCTGCGTGTGATGCATGATAGCTTTTCGATTTTTAGAGCGATGATTCGTTAAATTGAATCAATTTGCTACAGATCTGCTACAAACGATATTTTTCAAACTCGAATAGACAATTGTTCTAACAGTTTTTCAAAATCTTTTACGTTTGCTACATCCAAAATTTTACTAGGTGTATGTGGTTGATAGTCAATATGATTTATTCCTTCCATTAAATCATATTTTCCGATTTCCTCACTTTTTAACGTTGTTGTAAATATAATCTGATCTTTGTATTTCTTAGCAATATCAAGTACTGCATTTTCTTTTCCTGTTGATAAGTCTTCTGCTCTAAATGAATCTACAACTATCGGGAACTCATGTTTTAAGATATCCTTTAAGGCAAATAATTTCACAATATGAAAAACAGTTGCTTCGCTACCTGAATACACTTCATCTTTTTGACTAAAAATGTCTGTGTACACAATATTTCCGTCTGGATCTATTTGTTTATATAACTCATTCATCCTTTTCAATATGTCTGCATGTAACTTATCTCTTTGTGCCTGTGTAGCATGTGATTCATTTTCATCAATTACAAGTTGACCCTTTAGCTTTTCTATTTCGTCATTTAATTCTTTTATCTTTTTTTCTGCGTCTGCTGCGGAAAAAATATCTTTTTTATAAACAACAATGGATTCCAGCGAAACGCTTTCGTCATTTAAAAGGTCTTGTAATTTTCCTTGCTCTTTTGATATTTCATTTGTAATCCGTTCAATTTCCTCTGAATATGCTGAAATTTTCTCAGATATCGATTCAATAATCTCCTTTCTCATCTCAACCGTTGAAACGTCAAACGAGTAGGATGTTTTCATTATCTCTCCAGTGCTAAAAGAAATATTGGTTGAGTTACAATCCATACATCTTAGCTCTCCGCACGATATTGTACGGTTCAACGACTTAAGCTCATTAATTGTATACTCCCATTTGCTTTTTCTTGTTGACGCACTACTTCTTTGCTTTCTTAACTCTGTAATTTTAGCCTGTATTTTTTCTAAACTTGCAACCTTCTCTCCAAATGCAATTCGATCACTTTCTGTGCTTAAATACGAAACCGGCAATTTTTTTGATTTCAATATCTTATGTTGTTGCAACACTGTTTTTCGTTCATCTGAAAGTTCTGTTATTTTTCTTTTTATTTTATCAATACTTTCTTGTGAAAGTTGCTCGCTTCCCAATCCCTCATATGCATAAAGCATTTCCATAAAATCCTGCTTATTATACAATCCGCGATGAGCAATATTAGAAGTGTCTTTCTTATCCTGTCCAACAAAGAAAATCTGAAAAAACAATACGGGATCTACAATCTTTAGCATCTGATTCTTCACTATCCTTGGAAGAGGTGAAATTTCCTTATTCCAATATCTCTTAAACTCAGCAACATTATCAAAAATCAATACTATTGACGATTTTTTCAAAGCAAATCCGTTTCCCAAGCGGCATACTTTATATACTTGTCTTTTTTCTTCAAATTCAACGTAGTAATAATATTTCTGATATTCGAATGATGTTGGAAATGTTGGTTCATTTCCCATCGCATACATCATAGCCTGTATTACGATTGTTTTTCCCTTATTATTATCATCGCTGGAAATAATATTTACTTTATCTGTAAAATTATCTTCAATAAATGCCTCATGAGCATTTCCAACGGCCACTTTCAATATCTTCATCCTTGAATTCCATCCTTTACCACTGCAATAAAATACTTCAATGAAAGCACATCAAAATCTGGACATCTAGACACACAGTCCGGAATACTTCTAATCATTGTGAATAGATTTTGCACCGAATCGTTTGGTTTTTCAACGATTAATCGATATGTATTTTCAAATAGCCGCCAAAAGCCATCCGCTGCATTTTTATTGAACAATGCCCTACATAATGCTCTTTGACAATCTTCTAGCATTTCTCGTTGGTTCTCCGGAGGCCAAGTATTATAAACATTAACGAAAGATGCTGGAATTCCTTTTCCCAATGGATTTGAGTTTATGATTCTTTGTAGTGTCATTAGTCTGATTTCATTATTGGTCAAGTGCCTCCCATAATTTAGTGCTTCATCCGTTGTCTCTATTACAATATTCTCGACAGACGAAGCATTCTTCTTGCCCGCCTGCTTATCTCTGATCTCATTAAATATCGCATCAAGTATTTTTTCTTCTGGTATTATATTGGGATGATTTTTTATTATTGCTTTCACATATTCGCTTGGCTTCTTGTCATTGTCCACAACGATTAATACTTTGTCCAAAAAATCATCAATATTTTTTTCTGTCAATGTATCATTGTCAATATACTCTTTAGCCTTTCCTTCTTCAACAAGTCCCTTTTTTATCAGCTCAATTGCACTTTCCTTAATATTTGACCTTCCAAAGATGTCAATTGATGAATCTTTTCTAAGTGATCCAGTCACACTTCCTACAAACAAAATATATGCCTCAAAAGAGAGTTCACTCATGTAATTTTTAAATAAGGTAACGAGTTCCTTTCCTATTGCATTTGGCCCAACATTGTGCGCGCCCTTTGATTGCATATCCCACAATTTTGATGCCATGCTATCCATCCCGGTTAAATCATTAAAAAAATCTACCACAAAATAATAGATTTTATCACTATCCATCCTAAAGTTCATTAAATATAAGAGAGCTTTTGTTTCTGCCTCTGATCCGGACTTTCTTAATTTTTCAGACGATCTAACCGTATACGACATGATATCACCGTTCTCTCTTTTCTCCGGTATTTTATATTATCACTAGACTTTCCAACTCGCCTATTTTAGTTTAATTATAATTTCGTCACTATCTTCATTCGTCTTAAGAACATCTTTTTTATCATTTCATATTTATGAAGTGTTTTTTCTTCAATATTGCGATTCTGGTTTAATCCAATCGCTCGCACCGCCTCTATCGCTGCTTCTCTCTGGCTCAAATGCCGCTTTCCAACGGTCAGGCAGTTTGCACCATCCAGTGTATCATACTGCTGGAACGATCGATTAAAGTCCATTAAGTCATGCAGACGGATAGGTTGATTCGTCTCATTGTCCACCAACAGGCCCCAGTTTTCCCAATGGCGGTCGGTGTTGCCCACCAGATAATCCAGAATGTTCATCATATAGTATCCGTGGGCATCCAGTTCCAGAATTTTATCCAGCGTGTTCCAATCATGGTTTGAGCAGTAGACATCATAGGCTGCATACGTCACAAGGCTATATCGCTGCGAGGTCATGATTTTACTGATGGAAACCGGCTCGTTCTCAAACATTCCCTGCTCATACAGAACCTGATGGCAGTCAAAGCATCGGCAGATTTTACTTGCCAGCACTTCACGCTCGACTGCATCCTGTCCGCCATCCTTATAAAGATAGAAGCCATCCTCTCTGCGCATCCACGCTTTAGGATAACATCCACCAGTGGACAAATCATTTGCCAAAAGATGTGCATTTGTCACAGTCATCTGATGCCCACGCAGTGCAATATCCACAAGAGCATTGCTTAAAGAGTGTGTGTAGAGATTGATATCCTCAAATCGGACAGTCTCATTTTCTTCTTTTACCCAGAACACATCCAGCAAAGATAAGCAGTGGTAAGAAAGTGCAATTTGAGCGCGCTCTCGGTCTGTAACACTCTGGGATGCGCCGATACTATTCAGAATTTCTTTCGCGTAGGTACGATCCAGCGTTAGCATACGGGATGCACACCAATAATAAAAATTGGTTACATTATTGATTCGATCATCAAAGTCATCCGATTCTTCCAGTACCAAATCGTATGGCATAAAATCTTCAAGGTAAACTTTGCATTCACCAGCCGTGCTCACCTGTACCACGCACTTTTCCATGTGCATGACACAATAGACTGTTGCTTCACCCATTGCTTTCACCACCTTATTTGACTAGCACACGGTTTCATTTTTTACTATTGTACCGTCTTTCTACTTGCAAAACAAGCCTGTTCTGCATACTGTAATCCAAAAAATCTCACCCAGATAATATAATCGTGATCCGAAACCTCTGAGTCGAAAGACTCAGGGGCTATTTTTATGTCTGGAGGTGATTTTCTATGCTGTTCCGTATCATCGTTGTTATCATCACCATTACGGTTTCGTTCTAAGCCGCATCCGCACAGAAAGGAGATGTCCCCATGAACTTTTTACCTGAGCTCATTCAGAAACTTGGCACGGTTCTTGT
>CAKTGQ010000035.1 GCA_934561555.1 uncultured Faecalibacterium sp.
GACCGCTATATGGAGATCTGGAACCTCGTGTTCAGCCAGTTCGACGCCGACGGCAAGGGCCACTACGAGCGTCTGGCACGCCCCAACATTGATACCGGCATGGGCTTGGAGCGTCTGGCCTGCGTGATGCAGAACGTGGGCAACCTGTTCGAGGTGGATACCGTGCAGAGCGTGCTGCACCATGTGGAGCACATTGCAGGCAAGACCTACAAGCAGGACCCCAAGACCGATATCTCCATCCGCGTCATCACCGACCATATCCGCAGCTGCACCTTTATGGTGTCTGACGGCATCCTGCCCTCCAACGAGGGCCGCGGCTATGTGCTGCGCCGTCTGCTGCGCCGTGCCGCCCGCCATGGCCGGATGCTGGGCATCGACCATCCCTTCCTCGTGGATCTGGTGGAGACCGTCATCCAGTCCAGCGAGTCCGCTTACCCCGAACTGCGCGAGCATGACGCCTATATCAAGAAGGTCATCGGCACCGAGGAAGCAAACTTTGCCCGCACCATCGATGCCGGCATGAACATCCTGAACAACATGATCGACCGTCTGGAGAAGGCACACCAGAAGCTGCTGAGCGGCATGGATGTGTTCAAGCTGAACGATACCTTCGGCTTCCCGCTGGATCTGACCAAGGAGATCGCTGCCGAGCAGGGCTTGGAGATCGACGAAAACGGCTTTCACGCAGAGATGAAGAAGCAGAAGGAGCGTGCCCGTGCCGAGCGTCTGAAGAAGAACATCTCCGGCTGGAGCGAGGATCTGTTCGGTGCACTGGAAGCCGAGCCCACCGTCTTTACCGGCTACGACACCCTGACCGACAAGGGCACCGTTGTGGCGCTGAGCGATGAAGAGACCCTGACCGATGCCATTGCCACCGACGAGGAGGCAAAGGACGGCGTGCTGGTGGTGCTGGATAAGACCCCCTTCTACGCCGAGATGGGCGGTCAGGCTGCCGACCACGGCGTGCTGAACGGTGCCGAGTGCAGCCTGCGTGTGCTGGACGTGAAAAAGACCCCCAAGGGCTACTACGTCCACACCTGCGTGCTGGAAAGCGGCATTGTGAAGGTGGGCGATGTGCTGACCGCACAGGTGGACAAGGACTACCGCATGGCCATTGCCCGCAACCACACCGCTACCCACCTGCTGCAGGCTGCCCTGCGTGAGGTGCTGGGCGACCATGTGCATCAGGCTGGTTCCTATCAGGATGCCTCCATCACCCACTTCGACTTTACCCACTTCAGCGCCGTGACCGCCGAGGAGCTGGCACGGGTGCAGAAGATCGTCAACGATAAGATCTTCGATTCCATGAACGTCACCGTGCAGGAGATGCCGGTGGAGGAAGCCAAGAAGCTGGGCGCAATGGCTCTGTTTGGCGAAAAGTACGGCAAGGTGGTCCGCGTGGTGGATATCGAGGGCTGGTCTACCGAGTTCTGCGGCGGCACCCATGTCAAGAACACCGCCCAGATCGGCGGCTTCAAGATCGTCAGCGAGTCCTCTGTGGCTGCCGGCATCCGCCGTATCGAGGCTGTCACCGGCCGCAACCTGCTGATCCGTGCAAACCTGCAGGAGGCTATGCTGCATGATGTGGCAAACACCCTGAAGGCCAACAACGTGGCGGCACTGCCCGCCCGCGCCGAGGCTGTGATGGCTGAGAACAAGGCCATGAGCCGCGAGCTGGACGAGATGAAGGCCAAGATCGCCGCCTCCAAGGTGGACAGCCTGTTCGACAATGCTGAGGAAGCAGACGGCGTGAAGATCGCCTCTGCATACTTTACCGGTACCACCGGCGACACCCTGCGCGGTATGTGCGACAGCATCCGCGACAAGGCCGTGAACCCCGTGGTGGCTGTTCTGGTGGGCAAGGCCGAGGATAAGATCACCATGGCCGTTACCGTGAATAAGCTGGCACAGGAAAAGGGCCTCAAGGCCGGTGTGCTGGTCAAGGAGCTGTCCGCTATCGCAGGCGGCAAGGGCGGCGGCAAGCCGGACTTTGCAATGGCCGGTCTGAAGGACGAGACCAAGATCGACGAAGCACTGGCTGCTGTGAGCGCCATCGTCAAGAAGGCTCTGGGCTAAAAAGAATCTATGTCCCGTGCCCCGGTGCCGGATGCGCGCCGGGGCGGCGGGCTTTTGTAGAAGCAGGAAGGAGTGTTCCCCCATGGAAGATTGTCTGTTTTGCATGATCGCAGAGGGCAAGATCCCCTCTAAAAAGCTGTACGAGGATGACCAGGTGGTGGCATTCTACGACATCAACCCGCAGGCAAAGGTGCATTTCCTTGTGGTTCCCCGCAAGCACATCTCCTCTGCCGCTGCGCTGACCGAGGAGGATGGTGCTCTGCTGGGTCACATCTTCACCGTTATCGCAAAGCTGGCCAAGGAGCAGGGGCTGGAAAACGGCTACCGAATCATCTCCAACGTGGGCGAGGACGCAGGCCAGACCGTGAAGCATCTGCATTTCCATGTTCTGGGCGGCGAAAAACTGCCTGTCTGATTCCAATACGAAAGGGAGATTTTGATTATGGCTGAAACTTATACCCTGCATGTTGCAGGCCTGACCCGTGAGCTGACCATCTGCAAGGTGAACGACCACATGGACATTGCCGCTTTTATCATGCTGGGTGATGCCGAGCTGACCGTGGCCGCTGCTGCGGAGCTGCTGAAAAAGTGCCCGGATTTTGATATCCTGCTCACCGCCGAGGCCAAGGGCATTCCGCTGGCACACGAGATGAGCCGCCAGAGCGGCAAGCCCTATATCTGCGCCCGCAAGGGTGTCAAGCTGTATATGCCGGACCCCGTGGTGGTGGAGGACCAGTCCATTACCACTGCCGGTAAGCAGAAGCTGGTCATCGACCGCAAGGAGCTGGAAAAGATGAACGGCAAGCGGGTGCTGGTGGTGGACGATGTCATCTCCACCGGCGGCTCTCTGAAGGCGCTGGATTCGCTGGCTGAAAAGACCCAGTGCACCATCGTGGGTCAGGCTGCTGTTCTGGCCGAGGGCGATGCTTCTGAGCGCAAGGATATCATCTTCCTTGAGCCGCTGCCCCTGTTCTTCCACTAAGCTGGGATGCGCCGCCCACTCTGCGCGTTCTGCGCCGGAATGATGGGCCTTAGTTTCCTGTGGATTTTTTTGCCGCAAACGGAGCTTTTTGTGCCGTTTGCGGCATTTTTTGTTGCCTTTTTGCTGTTGCTCTGCATCCCGGATGGCAGCCGCAAGCTGGCGGTCTGCCTGTTGCTGGGTGCACTGGCTGGGTTTTGCGCGGTGTATACCACGAGCGCCCGACTGGAGCGCACCCGGACAGGCTATGCCGGGCGCACCGTGCTGCTGACTGCTGAGGTGGAGCGCGCGGACAGCAACTATTTTTCGGACACAGTAGACGCGACCCTGTGGGTGGAAAACGTGAACAACAGCCCGGCGGGTTTCCGCATGGCCTGTGCAGAGCTGCCCGCCTGCACGGCAGGGCAGCGGGTGCAGGGCTGGTTCACGCTGTCAGCACCGGATGAAGCAGAACGGACGGCACAGTACGCGGACGGCATCGCCTTGCAGGCAGAGCCGTTGGCAGAAAAGCCGCAGCTCACCGTGCTGGGCGAGAGCGGCAGCTTCCGTGCCCGCACCCACCGCTTGCAGCAAAAACTGAGCGTGAGCCTGCGCCGTGCCATGCACCGGGACACCGGCGGTGTGCTGGCGGCTATGACGGTAGGCGACCGCAGCGGCCTTTCGGCACAGCTGCGCAGCGCCTACCGGGGCGCAGGGCTTTACCATGTTCTGGTGGTCAGCGGTATGCACGTTTCCATTCTGTGTGGGGATATCCTCAGTGTACTGCTGCCCTACCGCTGGGAGCAGAGCTACCGCAGCCGCAGACGGCGCACGGTCTGGAAAAGCCTGCTGGCGCTGGTGCTGATGGGTGTGACCGGCTTTACACCCTCGGTGCGCCGCGCTGCCGTGGCAGTGTGGGTCAGCGCCTTGGGCGTGTGGGTGTGGGGACCACCGGACGCTCTCACCTCGCTGGCGGCGGCAGGTATCCTGATGACTGCCGCCAACAGCTATGCGGTGTGGGATATCGGCTTTGAGCTTTCCTTTGCGGCAGTGGTGGGCACGGTGGCGGGCAACGCCTGCATCCGCCGGATGCGGGACGCCCACGACAGGCGCTTCTGGGTCAAAGCAGGGGAAAATCTGCAAAAGCCGGTCAGGCGCCCGTGGTTCAACAGGCTGCCGGAGCGTTTGCAGGGTCTTGCAGAGAGTGCCTGTATTGCTGCCTGTGCCTCGGCGGCTACCTTCCCGGTGTTGGTGCTGCGGGGCTTGAGCGTCAGCGCATGGGCGGTGGTTTCCAGCATCGCGGTGCTGTGGATGGTGCAGCCGCTGCTTTTGTTGGGGCTGACAGTAGCCTTTGTGGGACTGGTGCCGTGGCTGGCACCGGTGCACGGGGTGCTTTCCCGGGCGGCAGACCTGCTCACAGGCCTATTGAACGGCTGGGCAGTCTGGCTCAGCACAAAGCCCGGGGCGTCCATCTACTTTGACACCGCCTACGCGGCGCTGGTCTGTCTGCTGCTGTGCGGGCTTGGGGTGCTGGCCTTCCGCTGGCGGGTGCGTCTGCGGGTGGCTCTGCCGGGCATTTTGCTGGTAGCAGCGGTGGGCATCGGGCTGGGGAACGCCCTCAGCCGGGACGTGGTGCACATCGACCTTGTGGGCAGCGCACAGGCTCCTGCGGTGGTGGTTGCCCAGAACGACCGGGCGGTGGTGTTGTTCCGGGGCGGCAGTGCCGCCCAGCGTGCGGTGGAAAATCAGCTGGTGCGGCGGGGCGTGCGCACCGTGGAGCTGGTGGTAGACCTGCGCATGAACGCAAAAACCGCCTGTACCCTGCCTGCGCAGCAGGGCATCCGGGCAGAGCGCCTGCCAGTCAATACCAGCCGCAAGCTGCGCTGCACCCCGGCGGCGGTGGAGCTGCTGCGCACCCGGGAAGGGTGTCTTGTGCGGCTGAGCATCGGCAACCGGCAGTTTGTGACCTTAAGCGGCAGGGCAGAACTGGCGCAGCCGCTGCAAACGGAGTGGCTGATTGCAACACCGAAAAAGCCGGAGACGGTGCAGTACCAAAAACTGCTGGCGCTGCGCAGTTACAGCTGGATGGCACCGGAAACGCAGTACACCGCTTCCCTCAGCCTGCGCCGCACCGGCGGTGAAAAGCTTGCGTGATGCTTTGCAATCCGTGCCGAGTGTGGTACAATACAAGGAGCATTTTATAACAGGAAAGGGGCATTTGCATGGCCACGGAAGCAAAACTCCGGCAGCTGGCCGACAAGGGCTGCCCGGTCTACTATTTTTATTCCAGCGAGCAGTATCTGGTGCGGCAGGCAGTGGCGGCGGCGGTGCGGGTGCTGTCGGCAGACAGCGACGAGGATGCCACCATCCTGGACGGCGCTGCCCCGGAGCTGGAACAGCTCATCATGGCGGCGGGTACCATCTCGTTTTTTGGTACCCGGCGTGTGGTGGTGCTGCCGGAAATAGATCCCGCCGCCTATGGCAGCAAGGACTTGGACGAGCTGTGCAGCACCCTTTCCAGCTTGGAAAACGCCGTGGCGGTGCTGGGTAGTGTGTTCCCGCTGGAGCGCAGCAAGCTCAAGCTGGGCAAGCAGGCGCAAAAGCTGCAAGCCCAGTGCAAGGCCATCGGCTACACCGAGGAGCTGGCAAAGCCACGCCCCTTTGAACTGAAAAACTTGATGATGGAGCGTGCAAAGGCGCAGGGCGCAGCCCTGCCGGACGGTGCCGCCACCGCATTATTGGAGCGCTGCGGCGAGGACCCGTTTCTGCTGGAAAATGAGGTGGATAAGCTCTGTGCGCTGTCCGGCTACCAGACCGTGAGCGCCTCCATGGTGGCAGAGATGGGCACGGTAAGCCTTGAAGCGGACGTGTTCGAGATGATTCGCATGATCACTGCCAAAAACGCCACCGGAGCCTGCAAAAAGCTGCAGACCCTGCTGCGGCTGCAGCAGGAGCCTATCGCCATTACGGCGGCGATGATCGGCAGTTATGTGGATCTGTACCGGGTCAAGCTCGGGGCAGCAAAGCGGAAAAATTACAGTGCAGTGCACAAAGATTTTGGCTATAAGGGCAGCGACTACCGGCTGAAGCGCTCGGCAGAGACCGCCGCCCACTACACCCTGCCCCAGCTGGAAGCCTGCCTGCAGGTACTGCTGGAGCTGGACCAGAGCCTGAAAAGCCAGCCTGTGGCGGCGCAGACACTGCTGGAAACAGCCCTGTGCCGTTTGGCGCTGGCGGGGAGCGGAAGATGATGCAAAGCGAGATGATCCATACCGACCGGGTGCTGATCGTGGAGGGCAAGTACGATGCCGTCCGTCTGGCGCACCTGACCGATGCCATGATCCTGCTGACAGACGGTTTTGGCATTTATAAAGACAAACAGCGCCAGCAGCTGTTCCGGGCGCTGGCGCAGAAAAACGGTCTGATCTTGCTCACGGATTCGGACGCGGCAGGCTTCCGCATCCGCAATTACATCACCAACATGGTGGGTGCGCAGAATGTGGTGCAGGCTTATGTGCCCGCCATCCACGGCAAGGAAAAGCGCAAGGCACAGCCCGGCAAGGAGGGCCTGCTGGGGGTAGAGGGCGTGGATGACGCCCTTGTGCGGCAGGCTCTGCTGGACGCCCTAGGCGCAGAGGCCGGAGCCGCGCCGGTGCGCCCGGCGGGGCGGCAGATCACCTACACCGACCTGTACGAGTGGGGGCTTTCCGGCAAGCCCGGCAGCGCCGAGCGCAAGGCCAGACTCTTGAATGCGCTGGGGCTGCCGCCGCGCCTTTCCAAAAAAGAACTGGTGGAGGCTTTCAACCGACTATATACTTTTGAACAACTGGACGAATTGCAGTCGAAAATTTTGCAGGAGTGAAAAAACTAGCTGTTTTTGCCCCACGCTTGCCGCAGCAGTTCCAGCGCGTGGGTCTCTAACCGGGAAACATAGCTGCGGCTGATGCCCAGCAGCCCGGCGGTCTCCAGCTGGGTCAGGGGCGGCTGCCCGGCTAGCCCGTACCGCAGCAGTAAAATCTGCCGCTCCCGGGCGGGCAGAGTGTCCAGCAGCTGCCGCAGCCGCCGGACATCCTCCTGCCGCTCACAGCTGTCCTCCATGCAAAAGCCGTCCTGTATCACGTCCGCTAAGGTCAGCGCCGAGTCTCCGTCTGCCTCCAAGGCTTCCTGCAGGGAGACGGTCTGTCCGCTTTTGCGCTCCCGCCGGAACTGCATGCGGATCTCGTTTTCAATGCAGCGGCTGGCATAGGTGGAAAACCGCGCCTTGCGGGTAGCATCAAAGGTATCTACCGCTTTCATCAGTCCGATAGTGCCGATGGAAACAAGGTCCTCTTGGTCGCCCGGCAGGGCGTAATATTTTTTTGCGATGTGCGCCACCAGCCGCAGATTGTGGCGGATCAGCTTTTCCCGGGCAGAGGTATCCCCGGCGCGTAGGGCGCTGAAAGCGGCGGCTTCTTCCCGGGCTGTGAGCGGACGCGGAAAGCAGCCGCTTTCCAGATGGAGCGCCAGAAACAGAAATTTTGTGGCGAAAAATTGCAGTAAGGTCAGCAGCACACGATATCCCTCCCGGTACATAGTTGTTAGATTGTATGAGCCGGGGCGCGGATAGTTGCCGGAGAAGCCTTTTGTGCGCAGAAGCTTTTCCGCCGGGGGAAAGCGTGGTATACTGAGGGGGAACTCGGAATTTGTGGAGGGAAAATCAAATGGATATTTGGAAAAGAATGTATGAGAAGGCAAAAGAGCAATATCATCCAGAAGAAGTATCTCCTTTTATATATGCGCACAATGTAGTTTGCGCGATAGAAGCTGAAAACGGAGATATCTATACAGGCTTCTGCATTGAAAGTTGCAGCGGAGTGATGAATATTTGTGCTGATAGACTTGCTGCACTGAATATGTATGCTAACAGTGGTCAGACAAAAATAAAAAGATTTATAGCATTCCGCGACAGTGCGCCAAACGGAGGCGGGAGCGGCATGCCATGTGGTGCTTGTCAGGAATTCTTTTATCAATTAAATGAAGCAAACGAAGATATGGAAATCATGGTTGATTATGAAAAACGAGAAACTGTAACATTAAAAGAACTTATGCCGAATTGGTGGGGAAAGAAACGTTACGCTGAGGCAAAGAGTAATTGACAATTTCGCGTTTGCGCAGCGCAGCGGAGCAATGAAAGCCCCAGTGGGGCTTTTAAGCGACCGAACGGTCTTGCGCCAGCAAGATGGAGGGGCCTCGCCCCGACAAGTTCCCATTTATCGAGTGACGAAAACAATACATCCTTCTGTGGACGACCCCAAAACGGTTGTCCGCTGTTTTTATATGCTGAAATCTGAAAAAAGTCAAAAATACCTCATCCTTGGATGCAAAGAGAGCAATGACTTCCTGCTCTAGTTGACTGTCCACCGATGCAAAGACCCTGTACGGCATCCTGTTGGACCGCATGGGGCTGTCGGTGAAAAATGGATGGCTGGATGAGCAGGGAAGGGTGTATATCATTTTTCCTGTGCAGGAAGTGATGGATGCACTGGGCTGCGCAGACAACAAGGCAACCAAACTGTTCCGGGAATTGGAAAAGTTTGGACTGATTGAGCGCAAACGGCGTGGGCTGGGAAAACCAAATCTGATTTACGTCAAAAATTTTGCAGACCCGCGTTTCCGGAATCGTGAAAAGAACGGTTCCGGTGCCGCTGATTCAGCGCAGCAGGAAACGGCAAAATCACGAGGAAATAAGACTGAGTGGAATAAAACCGAGGGGAGTGAACCTGATCCTTTCTCTTCCGACGCGGAGGACGAACCGGATGAGCGCACACGGCTGGAAGCGTATTTTATGCAATCGTTGGAGGTGGACTTGCTGCTTCGGGTCTGCCCGGATGAGGAGGACACCATCGATCAAATCGTGAATCTTCTGGTGGATACCTGCTCTTCGAAACGCAGAATGCTGCGGGTGGCAGGGGATGACAAGCCCGCGGAGGTCGTGCGCAGCCGATTCATGAAGCTGAATGCAGACCATATCCGCTTTGTGCTGAAGTGTCTTGCGGAAAGTACCGCACCGGTACGGAATATGAAGCAGTATCTGCTGGCGATGCTCTACAATGCACCCACGACCATGCAGCTTTATTACCAGAACCAAACCAATCATGATTTATCGAACAGGGGGTGATGAAAATGTCGAAAAAAGCAACCACGATTGCCATCGTCAATCAGAAAGGCGGAACCGGCAAAACCACGACCTGTGAAAATCTGGGCGTAGGGCTTGCACGGGAAGGCAAAAAGGTGCTGCTGGTGGATGCCGACCCGCAGGGGTCGCTTACCATAGTCGCTTCGCTCCTATGGCCAGTTGTGCGCACTGCATGCGGATTCATAGTTGTCCGCTGCGCAGACATTGCCATCAGCATGGGCTGGCAGCAGCCCGATGAACTGCCTGTTACGCTTTCTACCCTGATGGCAAAAGCCATGAACGACCAGTGCATCCCGCCCGGTGAAGGCATCCTGCACCATGTGGAAGGCGTTGACCTGATTCCGGCCAACATCGAACTGGCAGGGCTGGAAGTGGCCCTTGTCAACAGTATGAGCCGGGAAAAGATGCTCAAACAGGTGTTGGACAGCGCCCGGCGGGAATACGATTATATCCTGCTGGATTGTACGCCTTCTCTGGGAATGCTGACAGTAGTCGCTTCGCTTCTATGGCTAGAGGTGCGCACGTTGTGCGGATTTATAGTTACCTCCTGCGGAGGTAATGCCATCAACGCACTGGCCGCAGCGGATACCACTCTGATTCCGGTGCAGGCGCAGTACCTTTCGGCAAAGGGACTGGAGCAGCTGCTGCAGACCATCCAGAAAGTGCGTCAGCAGATCAACCCGAAGTTGAAAATCGAGGGTATCCTGATGACCATGACGGACAGTCGTACCAATTACGGCAGGGAAATCGATGCACTGATTCGGCAGGTGTACGGCAGCAAAATCCGGGTGTTTGAGCAGCCTGTTCCGCACTCTGTCCGTGCGGCGGAAATCAGCGCGGAGGGCAGGAGCATCTTTGCCCACGACCCCAAAGGCAAGGTGGCAGCGGCCTATCAATCTTTGACGAGGGAGGTGCTGGCCGATGCCGAAAAGCAACGCAAACTTGGCGCTGAAAGGTCTCGATGAGATGTTTTCCACCGAAGAATCCCGGCAGGAGCAAAAGTGGGAGCAGGTGCAGCAGATTCCCATCGAGGAGCTGTTCCCTTTCAAGGAGCATCCGTTCAAGGTGCTGGACGATGAGGCTATGCAGCGCACGGTGGAAAGTGTGGCAAAGTACGGCGTACTGGCTCCGCTGATTGCAAGGCCCCGCCCGGAAGGCGGATATGAGATCATCTCCGGCCACCGCCGTCAGCACGCCGCCGAGCTTGCCGGGCTGGACACGCTGCCCGTTATCGTCCGGGAAATGACGGACGATGCCGCCGTGATATTGATGGTGGATTCCAATCTTCAGCGCGAAAACATCCTGCCCAGTGAGCGGGCTTTTGCGTACAAAATGAAGCTGGAAGCCTTAAAAAATCAAGGTGCTAGGTCGGATTTAACTTCCCGACAAGTTGTCGGGAAGTTGGAGGCGGCTGATTTGGTCGGAAAAGGAAACGAGGAAAGTGGCAGACAAGTCCAGCGTTTTATCCGCCTGACCAACCTCATCCCGGAACTGCTGGACATGGTAGATGAAAAGAAAATCTCCTTCAATCCCGCTGTGGAACTGTCCTATCTGGACGAGGCTCAACAGCGGGATTTTTTGCAGGCCATGGACGAGACCCAAAACGCGCCGTCCCTGTCGCAGGCGCAGCGAATGAAAAAGCTGGCGCAGGAAGGAAAGCTCACCTATGAGGCCGCCTTTGCCATTATGGGGGAAGCCAAAAAGGATGAACTGGATAAGGTGGTCATAAAAAACGATACCCTGAAAAAGTATTTTCCCCGCAGCTACACGCCCCGGCAGATGGAAGATGTCATCATCAAGCTGCTGGAACAGTGGCAGCGCAGACAACAGCGTCAGAACGAACGCTGAAAAATCGGAACTGAAAGACCCATGAGGTCTTTTCTTTTTTGCAAAATTTTTGGAGGACAACGACTATGAATACCACGATTGATTTCAAGACCGCAAAGACCATTGAGAACATGAGCCGCAAAATCGACGGCATGGAGCGTGCCGTTTCCGGCTTCTTCAACAAGATGAGCGACATTGCAGAGCGCAAGTACGGTGACCCGCAGGTTTATCTGGCGGCAGTCGGCCCGGCGAGGGACCTGAGCGCCATTCTGCTGGAGGAAGCGTCCGGCATTCTGCCCTGCTTTGACGAGACGGATGACACCTTCGGCATTTCCAAGGAGCTGCCCGTGGCGGGCTGCTACAACCCCAAGCAGGTGCTGGAGCTGTCGGGCAAGCGCTACCTGACCGGCCCGGTCGTCTTCGTCCGCTTCAACATGGAAGGCGAGTACGTTTCCCTGACGATGGGCGACCTGCACTGCATTCAGGAGTATCTGGAACAGCACAGCATGGCGCTTATGGCCGACGGCAAGAACCTGAACTGCATCTGCCTGAACTAAGGAGGCCGCAATGATGAGCTTTTTTGTGGGCTTTGCTTTCTTTGAACTGGGCGTTTTCTGCGGCTTTTTTGCCGCTTCCCTGATGCAGGCGGCACGAACTGGAGAAATTACGATTACGATAAAGGAGGATCCGGATGGAACAGGAAAAGAATACCCTTTCGGTGCTGCAAATCGCACCGGGGCAGCACCCGAAGTCGATTGAGATTGACAATGACCTGAAAGCGCTGCAGCAGGCGGTCGGCGGCTCGATTGGTGCAAGCTATCCCTTTGAAGACCCGGTGGCCATCGTTTACAACGATGACGGCAAGCTTATGGGGCTGCCGCTGAACCGCGCTCTGCGGGATGAAAGCGGCGAGGCCTATGATATGGTTGCCGGAACGTTTCTGGTGGTGGGTCTGGGCGAGGAGGATTTTGCATCCCTCTCCCCGGAGCTGACGCAGAAATACGAGGAGCTCTTTCATCAGCCGGAAACTTTTATGCGCCTGGGCCGTCAAATGCTGGTGCTGCCTGTTCCGGACGAAAATGTGCGGACGGAAACGGCAAAAGCAAAGCCCCCGGCGGTGCACGAACGATGAGGAGATATTCCTGCAGAGGGGGTGGTATAAATGCAGGAGGAAGTTGAACACAAGACAGTCAACTTTGCCATTTCAACCACAAAGCTGACAGCCCGGACTTTTCTGAAAGGTGCACAGTTTCTGCTGCGACAGTACGACAAGAATGCTTCGCAGGGAAAACAGAGCATGAAGCGCCTGATTCGGCAGAACCGGGGTGTGACCAATGTGGAAATCGAGAAAACCGGCATCAAAGGCTTTGCGAAATATGCCAAGCGCTACCACATTGACTATGCGGTTCAAAAGGATATTTCCTGCACGCCGCCCCGCTATATGGTCTATTTCAAGGCGCAGGACACGGATGCGTTGAGCGCGGCATTCAAAGAATATTCGGCTTCGGTTTTGAACAAGACCAAGCGACCTTCCGTGCTGGCAAAACTGCAGGAACTGGTGCAGGCGGTGGCGGCGATTCCCGATAAAGTCCGCAACAAAGATCAGGAGCTTGGCCTATGAAAAAGAATTTTTCCAAGCTGCTGGCTCTGTATCTGCCCTACCTTCTGCTGGGACTTGCGGCAACGAATTTCGGTGAGGCATGGCGGCTGGCTGAAGGCAAAGAGATGGGAGATAAGATTCTGTCTCTGATGGGCACGATTCCGGTGGCCTTTGCAAATCCGCTGCCGAGCCTTCATCCGCTGGACATTCTGGTGGGTATCTGCTGCGGCGCCGGGCTTCGGCTTGCAGTTTACCTGAAAAGCAAGAATGCAAAGAAATACCGGCATGGCATGGAGTACGGTTCAGCCCGGTGGGGCAATGCCAAGGACATTGAGCCGTTTCAGGCTCCGAAGTTCGAGGACAACATCATTCTGACGAAAACTGAACGTCTGATGATGAGCAACCGTCCGCCCGACCCCAAGAATGCGCGGAACAAAAATGTTCTGGTAGTCGGCGGTTCCGGCAGTGGCAAGACGAGATTTTTTATTAAGCCGAACCTGCTGCAGTGTGATTCCAAGGCCTTTCCGGTTTCATTCGTGGTTACGGACCCGAAAGGAAGTCTCATTTACGAGTGCGGACATGCCCTTGCAAAGAAGGGGTACCTCATTAAGACGATGAACACCATCAATTTCCACAAGTCGATGCATTATAATCCTTTCGCTTATATCCACGAAGAAAAGGATATTTTGAAACTGGTTACAACCCTGATGGCCAATACAAAAGGGGAGGGGACCGGAGGCGACCCGTTCTGGGAAAAAAGCGAAAAATTGCTCTATACTGCGTTGATTGCGTATCTTCACTATGAGGCACCGGCGGAAGAACAAAACTTTGCAACGCTGCTGCAGCTGCTCAATGCCATGGAAGTCCGAGAGGACGATGAAGAGTATTGAAAAATATCTTCACCCGAAAATAAAAATCCACCCCAACGATGCGTTTGTTGTGGTGGATGCTGATTCTCTTCCGCCTGTCTGATTGGACAGACGGTTTTATTTTTATCAGGCCGGAGAGGTACACCGGTAAGCCAGCTCCCGCCGCAGTTTGCGGTTCCAATATGCGGCTTCAGATGTGTACGGATGGTCTGCAAGGTTTTAATTATAAAGGAGAAACGACTATGGAATTCTTTAACTCTGCTGTAGAAGTTCTGCAGACTCTGGTGGTGGCTCTGGGTGCCGGTCTCGGTGTTTGGGGCGCAGTAAATCTGCTGGAAGGTTATGGCTCGGATGACCCCGGTGCCAATGCTCATGTGCGGTAAAGTAACACACAAGAATTTGATAGACAGCAGCCCCTCTATTTATTACTTTGAGGTAAGTATCTTACGCCAAAGTGCGTACTTTACAAAGGCTTTCTATGGAACTATGATAAGTTTGTGACTTTCAACAAGGAGGACGTTTCTATGGATTTCAAATGGCTAAATGAGGGACAGGTAAAAACGAATGGGGACAAGATAGAAATATTTGCTCCCGCACAAAGCGATTTTTTCTTTAACAACGGCGCAATCGGAGAAGAAGGAATCACGCCGGAATCTTTGTGCAACGCTCCGTTTTATTACACAGAGATTACGGGCGATTTTGTAATGAGAGTAAAGGTATCACATGACTTTAAAGATACCTATGATTCTGCTTCCATTATGGTAATGCAGGACATGAAAAACTGGGCGAAAGCGTGCTTTGAAATGACGGATTTTGGAACACACGCCGCAGTCAGCGTTATCGCACGAAACGGAGAATCAGACGACGCAAACGGGTGCAATATTGACGGTAACACAGCATGGCTACAGGTGTGCAGATGTGGAAACTCTTTTGCGTTTCATTACTCCGTTGACGGAAAGAACTTTTACATGATGAGGTTTTTCAATCTTCCTGCGGGCAACACTGTAAAAGTGGGGCTGCTTGCACAAGCTCCTGTTGGAAACGGAGGAAGCAGAGTTTATTCAAACCTCACATTCGAGCAGAAAACAGTAAAAAATATCCGTATGGGCGAATAAGAAATTATGTGCCGCTATCACAAGCGAAATGCAATGAAGAAGCAGACCGAAACCGTTTCAGATTTCAGTCTGCTTTTTTACAATCTGTTTTCTTCTCCCCAATCGCACATTGTTTCCAATATAGGAATGAGAGATTTTCCACGCTCTGTAAGACTGTATTCGACTTTGGGGGGAATTTGCGGATATTCTTCTCTATGGACTAATTTATCTGCTTCTAATTCTTTCAAGGTAGAGCTTAATGTTTTGTAGGAAATTTCATCAATGTACTTTTTCATTTCATTGAAACGGACGACTCCAAATTCAGCCAGAACATAGAGTATCGTCATTTTGTATTTTCCGTTAATCAGAGATAAAGTGTAGCTAAATCCCGTACTTCTAAAGCACTCATTTGAAATATTACGTTCACTCATTTTACACTTTCCTTTTCGTAAGTATATTACACGAATTTTAGTATCGCACTTAATTGTGCGTACTTGATTTTCATTTCATTCTTGCTATTATGATAATATCGAAAGAGGGAAAAGTCAATCCCGCTATCATAAGGAGGATAAATTTTATGAGCAAAAAAATTGTTGTAATCACAGGCAGCCCCCGCAAAAAAGGAAACAGCTTCGCAATGACAGCGGCTTTTATCAAAGCTGCGGAAGAAAAAGGACATACGGTAAAGCGGTTTGACGCTGCCATGATGAATGTGAGTGGTTGCCATGCCTGCGAAACATGCTTTAAAACAGGAAAAGCCTGTTCATTTGATGATGATTTCAATGTGATAGCCCCGGCTATTCAGGAAGCCGACGCTATTGTTTTTTCCATGCCGGTTTACTGGTACACGATTCCGTCACAGATAAAGGCGGTCATTGATAAGCTGTTTTCATTCTATCATGCAGAGGTAGACCTTTCTGGAAAAGAATACGCTATCATTACTTGCTGCGAGGAAGATGATAAATCTGTCATGGACGGTATTCGGATTCCTATTGAACGGTCTGCTGCATTGTTGAAGTGGAAAATGGTCGGTGCGGTAATGGTTCCGGCAGTTGTAAATGTAGGCGACATTGACAAGACAGACGGGTGCGAACAGGCAGCGGCTTTAGCTGATAAATTCTAATTGCAAACTATCTATCAGATATTTCTACTCTGTTTAGAAATAGCAAAGCCAGCCGGAGCAGTCAACGGTCAAGATGAACGGGCATGCGCCCGCCGTTGACAGCCCCGCCTGTCCTTGCTGGTGGGTAATCAAGGGGCGACAGCAAGGAGTGCTGCCGCCCCTCACTATCATCAGAGAAAGGGGGATTTTCCTTGACCGAGAAAGAATACAAAGAGCATATGCTCAATCAGGCCAACGGTGACCGGCAGATTCTGGCCAAGCAGTTGAACATCAGCCCCCATCAGCTGTCCTAT
>CAKTGQ010000036.1 GCA_934561555.1 uncultured Faecalibacterium sp.
CGCAGGATCTCGATTGCCTTCTCGAAGTTGCCGTCAGCCTCGGTCAGAGCCTTCTTGCACTCCATCATGCCGCAGTCGGTCTGCTTGCGCAGTTCCATAACGTCCTTTGCAGAAATAGCCATTTTTGTATTCTCCCTTACACGTTATTTTGTTGTTTGTGGGATGGGAAATCAGGCGTTTGCTGCATCCTCAGCGGGAGCGGCCTCCTGGTTGCCCTGCTTGCCTTCCAGCACAGCGTCAGCCATAGCGCCAGCGATCAGCTTGACAGCACGGATTGCGTCGTCGTTGCCGGGGATCACGTAATCGATCTCGTCGGGGTTGCAGTTGGTATCAACGATAGCCACGATGGGGATGTTCAGCTTGCGGGCCTCAGCAACAGCGATGCGCTCCTTGTGAGGATCGACGATGAACATAGCCTTCGGCAGGGTCTTCATGTTCTTGACGCCGCCCAGGTACTTGTCCAGCTTCTCCATCTCCAGCTCCAGCTTAGCCACTTCCTTCTTGGGCAGCAGCTCGAAGGTGCCGTTCTCCTTCATCTTAGCCAGCTGATCCATACGGTCGATGCGCTTGCGGATGGTGCGGAAGTTGGTCAGCATACCGCCCAGCCAGCGAGCGTTGACATAGTGCATGCCGCAGCGCAGAGCCTCGTCACGGATGGACTCCTGAGCCTGCTTCTTGGTGCCGACGAACAGGATGTCGCCGCCCTCAGCTGCAACTTCCTTCACGTAGTTGTAAGCCTCGTCCAGCTTCTTCACGGTCTTCTGCAGGTCAATGATATAGATACCATTGCGCTCGGTGAAGATGTACTTAGCCATCTTGGGGTTCCAGCGGCGGGTCTGGTGACCGAAGTGCACACCTGCCTCGAGAAGCTGCTTCATAGAAACGACTGCCATAATAAAATACCTCCAGATATTGTTTTGCCTCCGCACACCGTGATCTGCACGGTACATCGGGTACCGGCGGACTGCCCTCAACCCAAAAGGGCACAAAAGGGCATAGTGATGCGTGTGTAATGCTTTGTTATAATAGCACAAAAAGAATGCGGTTGCAAGTGGTTTTCTCTGTTTTGTATAAAGAATTCCTTGTTTTTTCTCTTATTTGCCCGTATTCATCCCGCTCAGGCCTGCAACACCCATGCGGTTGAGGGCATATCCCCTGCCGAACATCAGGTCGTATTGCAGCATCCAGTGCTCATTCGTCCAGCGCTGCTGGAACTCCGTGGGCTGCTGGGTGGTGGTGCCATCCAGATTCATGGTGGTGCCGCGGGTGCAGCTGCGGCTGGCGACTCGCAGCTGCCGGTTGAGGAACTGGAAATACAGCGGCTGCTCCAGCCCGAACAGCTCCATCATCACCGGAGAGATATCGTAAGCGGCAATGGTGCCCAGATCCACCTGCTGCTGGCTGTAATTCGACCACATCAGCAGCGTGGTCTGGTGCAGACGGGGATCGGTGCTGGAGCCGCTTGCATAACCGGTGGTGGTATAGACATCGTAGTTGGAATCGATGGGGTTATAATGGTCGCCCCAGAACACCAGAATGACCGGCTCTTCCACCTGAGAGAAATACGCCGTCAGCTTGCCCAGCATGGCGTCTGCATCCCGGATGCCGGTAGCGAAATCTTCCAGTGCACCCACGGTGCTGCTCTTGAGCCCCACCGGATGGGAGATGACGTGCACCCGCTCGTCGTCCGGGTAGTTATCCCTATTATAATTGGTATGGTTCTGCATGGTGACCGCGTGCAGAAAGATGGGCTTATCAGAGGAAGTGCTCATCTTCTCGTACTGCTGAATGATCTGGTCGGCCATAGAGTCATCGGTCACAAGGCCGCTGGTCCAGTAGTGCTTGCGCACCTTGGTCACGCCGTGCATATCCTCCAGACTGATAAAATCGCTGAAACCGAGGTTGGGGTAGGCCTTATCGCGGCTCCAGTATTTTGCCCAGAAGCAGTGCACCGCAGCGGTCTGGTAGCCCTTGAGCTTGAGGTAATTGGGCAGGGCGAACATGGGCTTTGTGACGTGCTGCTGGTAGGGTTTGCTGCCGCTGGGCAGGAAGGACACCGAGTAGCCGGTCAGGGCTTCAAATTCCACATCACAGGTGCCGCCGCCAAAGCTGGGGCTGTATGCCCTGCCGTAGGCGCTGGTCTGCTGCAAAGCGTGGAGGTTCTGCGATACATCAGTATCAAAGGTGATGCCGTACTGTTCCAGCTCCGAAACATCCCAGTAGGACTCGTCCATCACATAAATAATGGTGGGCTGCTTTGCCTGCTCTTCCTTGGGGGTGGTGGCGGCATAGCTGCCTGCATACATGGGGCCGGTGGAGAATTTTTCGCTCTCGGCTACGTTATCCAGAATATCGTCCACTGCCTGCTCCGAGTAGCCTTCGGGCTTATCGATTTCCAGATTGGTGAGGTTGGTCATAAAACCGGTAAGTACACCGTAGTAACGGTAGTAGCGGTCCTGCATCCACGCATCCGGCGTGATGCCCAAAACCTGTGTGACGGCGGGCTGCAAATAAACGCCGAAGATCAGCAGACACAGCGCCGCTGCCGAAGCGCCGGAACCCGCAAGTCTTGGCAGCCAGCGCTGACGCAGCCGACCGCGATAAATAAAGAAGCTTGCCACCGTAAGCGCCAGCACCAGCACAATAGAGACCACCATGCTGGTCTGCAGCTTGAGTCCGGCAGCAGAGGCCACACCGGCGGCCTCGGACACCTGCATCAGGTCCCACGGCAGAAAGGGCTCGCCCCGCAGCTGCATAGTGTAGAAGTTTACTGCGCAGGGAGCACAGCCCAGAACGGCCATGCCCAGCGTGGCAAGCGGCGGGATGCGCAGCACCCAGTCCAGCAGCTCCCACGCCAGAAACAGCAGCAGCCATGCCAGTAGGTACGCCCCGAAATGGGGAAAAATAAAGCTGATAAAAGTATCAGCAGTCAGCGACCCGCGCGCGATCCACTCGCCCAGCAGCAACACGATAAAAGAAGCTGCCGCCGGGAAGAGCATCCGCAGGGTCAACAGCGGTTTGGATGTTTTCATAGTCGATGTCCCTTTCCACGTCCCGAACCCTATTTCTAAAGTGGCTGTGCTATTTGCACAAGCCTTTCGTGCCTATTATAGTCACTTTGCTGAAAATGTCCATTCATGATTTTACAAAAATTAGTGTTTGATTTTTCAAAATATTCCCCTATTTTTCACAGACCCAGCTTTGCCCGCAGCTGCTGCCAGAAGCCGCGAGGTGCTGCCGGTGCTTCGGGCACGGCGGTATGCACCAGAATGGCGTCCGTGCCGATGGTCTCGATTTCCCGCCATGGAATGGTCAGGCTCTCGTCCCGACCCAGCAGACCCAGCAGCCGCGGCCTGCCCAGCAAGATCAGGCTTTGCAGCTGCGCCGTTGCGGGGTCAAATTCCAAATCGTCCGCACGGCCAAGGCACACCCCCTGCTCCAGCTGAACGACCTCTTTCTCGCACAGTTCCCGGATCGTCACGGCGCTCTCCCCTTTCTGCCACAGCATACGCCGGGGAGGCATTTTCTATGCCAAAGGGGTGGAAAGCACCCGCCCGGTTGTGGTATACTATGGAAAATATCTGAGAAAAACATCCAATACAAGCGAGGCAGCAGTTATGTATAAAAGCATTATTTTTGATATCGGCGGTGTGCTGGTGGATTTTGACCCCAAGGCGTACCTTGTAGACCGGCTGTGCAACGCCGAAATGGAAGAAAAGGTCTACGATTTGACCTTTGGCAGCGAGGAGTGGCAGCTGCTGGACGCAGGCAAGCTTTCCCGCTACGACGGCAATCAGCGGATGCTGGAACACGCCTGCGCCGAGGGCTGCGCTTTCGAGGTGCAGGGCGTGCTGGACGACTGGATGCACATTCTGCGCCCGCGTCTGCGGATGCTGGAACTGGTGCGGCGGCTGAAGAACCACGGCTATTGCGTGTATTACCTGAGCAACATCCCGCAGGATGTGCTGGAATTGCTGACCGAGCGCGGCGTGCTGGCTCAGTTTGACGGGGGCGTAGCCTCCTGTGAGGTTCAGGTGAACAAGCCCGACCCGCAGATCTACAAGGCTCTGCTGAAGAAGTATCAATTGAAGGCCAGCGAGTGCGTATTTATCGATGACAGGCTGGAAAACGTGCAGGCAGCCTTTGCGCTGGGCTTTGCCGGCATCCAGATGAAGGACAGCGTAGGCACGCTGATCCGCAGCCTTGCCACCTGTAACGTGACGCTGCGCTGAGTATTGATACAGTAAAACGCAGCAGCCCCTGCCGGAAAGGTCTCTCCGGCAGGGGCTGCTTTGCGTTGGTGGGAACTTACTTTTCCTCGTAGCTCTGGCAGTAGTGCGGGGTCTCCACCTGCTGGGTGGTGCAGCTGCACTGCTCCGTCACCTTGATCTGCGGCAGATCACATTTGCAGCCGTCCACATTGTGGCAGCACGCGCAGACATCACAGGTCACGCCGATGTTTTCCATGTTTATCACCTCTTTGTCCATAGGTTGCCCTGTGGAGCAAGGGTTTATACATGGGTTTTATCCGTTTGCCTTTTTTGCCTCCCGCTTGGACTTGAGCGTGACCGCCACATGCCTGATGGACAATACCGGGTGCACCGGCAGCATACGTGGGCCCGCCCAGCGCATGACCGCACGGATTTTCTCCCGCATTTCCGGTTTATAGCAATGGACTTTGCAGGCGGAACAGAAGGTCTTTGTTTCCATAAACGGGCACTTTTCAATGCGTGCAATCGCATAATCGTGCAGCTGCTGGCACTCCGGGCATAAAGCGTCTTTGGGGGTGCCATGCTGTTTGCGGCAATAGAGTGCGAGCATCTCGCTGACAAGCAGTTTTTCATCTGCACGCTTTTTATCCAAGTTTTTCGAAGTCTGCTGCATCGGGTCTGTCTCTCCTGATCGTTCTTATTCTCTTTTACGGCCTGACCGGCACGCAGCGCGGCGCACTGCACCACGCAAAAGCGCAAAGCCTACCGTAACACTGATTGCAGCAGCCATTTCCATATACACCGCCTTTACCAAAAACGGCAGGGGCTGCCGGATATTTCGTCCGCTTTCCCCTGCCGCAAATTCCACTTTATACGATATTCTGTGCAAAGGCTGCTGCATTCTAAAAAAGTTAGAATTATCTAACTTTCATTTCTATAAAAATGCCGAAACACGGCAATTCATAGTTTAACGCAGCAAACCGTTTCTGTCAAGAGAATACTTTCCTTACAAAGTTTACCAAGCAGCCAGATCTGCACCCAGCTTGCGGCAGGCAGCCTGCACGTCGTCATCGGGCGTTTCGTTGCAGATGAGGCCCTCCTCGCTGAACAGCTGTGCGCCGTCGTCCTGTGCGCGCTGTGCCCAGTCGCGCATCCACTGGCCGTCACCCCAGCCGTAGGAGCCGAACAGTGCAATCTTTTTGCCGTTCAGAGAACCTTCCAGTGCAGCAAACATAGGCTCGAACTCGCTCTCTTCCAGCTGCTCTGCACCCATAGCCGGGCAGCCAAAGGCCACCACGTCAAACTCTGCCAGCTTTGCGGGGGTCATCTCGGCGCAGGGCACGATGGTGCCGTTGGCGCCTGCACCCTCGGCGATGCAGTTTGCCATGGTCTCGGTGTTACCAGTGGCGCTCCAGAAAACGATTGCTACTTTGCTCATAAAACTCTACCTCTTTCTCTGTGTAGTTAGTTTAAAATAACTTCAAGTTCTGTAAAAATGCGTCCATATTTCATGACGCATTTTCGTAGTTAGTTTTTTCTAACCGCCAACAGGATACCACAGCTCTGCCCCGCTTGTCAAGGCATTGGCGCAATGTTTGCATGATGCAACAATGCCGCCTTTCTCAAAAGTGCATGAAGCGTGTGTTTCAGCCGCCCAATACGCGGAAAACCACCAGCAGCACCCCGTAGATAACCGGCTGGTGCAGCAGATATAACAGCAGCGAATGCCGCCCAAGCCAGCCCAGCAGTGGACAGAACGAGCGGCGCAAGGGCTCCATGCGCTGCCGCCCTACAATGCCGTAGAGAAAGTACCCTGCCCAGAACAGAAACAGCCACGGCAGAAGGGCAAAATAATCCGTAGAATAGAACCACCACGGATAAAAGCCAAAGTACGCAGTAGCGTAATTTGCATACAGTGTCTGCGGTAGCCAGAGACGCAGACTGCAAAAGCCCAGATAGCCTGCCGAAACATTGCGGGTAAGGGCGAACAGCACTGCCGAGACGGCAAGCCCTGCCGCCGGGGGAATGCGCTGCAGCGGCTTTTCCAACAGACCGGTCAGCAGCATAGCGCTGCCCAGCAGGGTCAGCACACCAAAGATAACTCTGTCCTCCGGCATAAAAAGCAGCGTGACCGCCGTGACAAGCGTCCCTGCCCCGAACACCTGTGCGCCCCGGCGCAGGGTATGATGCCCCAGCTGCACACAGAAGCCGGACAACAGAATAAACACCCAACAAATGCTCTGCTGCCACAGATGCCCGGGCAAGCCATAATACCAAGCGGCCTGAATGCCGAAGAGATTGACCAGATCCCAGCAGCCGTGATAGAGCATCATACTGACCAGATCCAGCCCGCGCAGCTCGTCCAGAAGGGCGTAGCGGGCAGAAGCGTCATGTTGCTTCACAGCATTTTCCTTCCTTTTTATCACGCTGTTACACCGTTTTCCGGCGCAGCAGGCTCATTGGCGGCAGCTCCGGGGTGGGCATGGTGTATTTTTCCATGGCGTGAGGAGTGCTTTCCACCCGCTCCCCTGCTTCGTTTTCGATCCATTCCGGGGTAAGCGGGATGCTGCGGCCGTCCGGGCACAGCGCCTCCAGCGTATCCCCAAGGCTCCATTTTCCGCGCTGCTGGCAGTGGGCGATACCGTTTTCCCAGCTGTCCACCGTGCCCACGAACTCCCACTCGCGGATGTAGGTAGCGCTGTCGGTAGCCTGTTTGGCCTGCTCGCGGCCAAAATAGAAGCCGGGAGAATAGTGCCGGTGGCTGGTGCGGGTAAGCTCTGCGTACACCTCCGGCGGCAGCTCAAAGTTATCGTTTGCCGGGTCAGCCAGATAGGCGTCCAGTGCCTTGCGGTAGGCGGCGGTGACGCTGGCGACATAGTAGAAGGTCTTGGCGCGGCCTTCGATCTTCAGGCTGTCCACGCCTGCCTTGCAGATCAGGTCGATGAAGGGCGCGGTACACATATCGTTGGCGTTAAGGATGTAACTGCCGTTCTCATTCTCGCCGATCTCATACAGCTGGCCGGGGCGGGTCTCCTCGCTCAGGTAGTACTTCCAGCGGCAGGGTTGGGCGCACTGGCCGCGGTTGGCATCGCGGCCCGCCATGTAGTTGGACAGCAGGCACCGGCCGGACACGCTCATGCACATCGCACCGTGCACAAAGGCTTCAATTTCAAGCTCCGGCGGGGTCTTATCGCGCAGGATGGCGATATCCTGCAAGGTCATCTCCCGCGCCAGCACCACCCGCTTTGCGCCCATCTTATAGGCGGCGCGGGCGGCTGCCCAGTTGGTGATGCCGGTCTGGGTGGAAAGATGCACGTCAATGTCCGGGGCAAAGGTCTTGCAGGCGTCCAGCACACCAAGGTCTGCCACGATAAAGGCATCCACACCGGCCTTGGCAGCCTCCTTGATGGCCTCCGGCAGACGGTCGGCTTCCTCGTTGGTGGGCAGGGTGTTCATGGTCAGGTAGACCTTGCGTCCACGGGCGTGGGCATAGATAACGCTTTCTGTCAGCTGCTCCGGGGTAAAATTGGCCGGGGCTGAACGCATACCAAACTCCGGCAGGCCGCAGTAAACGGCATCGGCACCGTAGTTGATGGCATAACGCAGACGTTCCGCATCGCCCGCCGGGGCAAGCAGTTCCGGGATCTGTAACATTTGTAGGTTCCTCTCTTATGTATCACAGTTTTTAACGGGAAAGGGGCCGCTGCACCGTGTTTTTTGTGCAGCGGCCTTTCCTCAGTTTTTCAGGCTTTTGTTCACAGCTGCGGCAGTTTTGCAATTGGCATTATGTTCTGCCAGCGTGTGGGCGTAGTAGTAGTTGCCTTTGAGGTCGGTCACAAAGAAGTAAGCGTCCTTGGCTTCCTCATCGGGCTGCGGCTCCAGCGCCGCCTTGATGGCGGCAAGTCCGGGGTTCGAGATTGGGCCTGCGGGCAGGCCGGTGCAGCTGTAAGTGTCGTAAGCTGCAAGGATATTTTCCGGGATATCGTCCCAGCCGCCGTAGTAGGGCGCGACCCAGTTCCAGAGATAGTTATTGTCGGCGTCGCTCTGGATATAGCTGGAGGTGTTGCTTTGCAGCATGGGGTAGGGCGAACCCTCTGCCAGACGGTTGCGGAACACCTGCGCCACGTTGGAATCCTGACTGTTGCCCGCTTCCTCCTGTACAAAGGAGGCAAGGGTGACAAGCTCCGGCAGGGTCATTCCCTGCTTCTTGAGCGCCGCGTACATTTCCTCGGTGATTTGTGCATCGAACTGGGCGTAGAAGGTGGCCACATAGTTGTGCACCGTATCGTCCTTCAAAAACTCGTAGGTCTCCGGGAAAAGATAGCCCTCGCATTTCATAAAACGGTTCGGGGCATCTTTATCCTCCGGGACATACTGCCAGAAGGTATATGCGCTGAAATCGCCCTCGTTGGCTTCTTTCAGAAAGTCCTCGGCGGTGCACAGCCCGGCGGCTTCCATCTTCTGGGCAATGGCAATGGCCGTTGTGCCCTCCGGGATGGTCACCCGCACCGTTTCTGCCTTGGCGTACTGGGAAAGGGTGGCAATGATCGCATCGTAGGAAATCGCACTGGTCTGCAAAACAAAATCGCCGTACTGCAACTTTGCGGCAGCGCCCTTTTCCCCCACATACCAGCGGAACAGGTAGGCAGAGCGGATGACGCCCGCCTCCTTCAGCTTGTTGGCAATAGCCGCCACGCCGCTGCCCTGCGGGATGCTTACAGTCACCTCTGTGCTGCCGGGTGCACCATTGCCGTGGATCTCATTGTAGGCAAACAGCACCGCTGCGCCCGCTGCCAGAAGGAGCAGCAGAAGCACCACCAGCAGAATTTTGCCTGCGCCGCCCTTTTTGCGGGCTGCGTGTGTATCGTTGTGTGCCATACGCACCTTCCTTTTTTCAGTTTTCCAGCATCAGACGCAGATAGCTTTCGCTTACATCAAAAGGCTCTGCGTCAAAGCGGATCATGCCGTATTCCTGCCGGGTGCCCTCGCCCAGAAACAGCGGCTGGGCAGCACCTACCGTAATGACCGCCTTTTCCACGATGACTTCCTTCTCGCGGGCGGCTTCCATCAGGATCTCGGCGGCGCGGTCACTGTCGGCCATCATCTCCACAAAATACAGGGTATCCTCCTTGCGGAAGTAGATGCCGTAGCCATGTTCGTTGGACACGATGGTAGCGCCCCGGGCGTACAGCTCCTGCAACACCACCGCCATGCGTTCCGGGCTCAGCTGCACGGTATCCTTCCAGAACTGTTCCCGCAGCTCGCACAACTTTTTGGCCGTCACCGTGTCAAATTCCGCCTGGCTCCACAGGTTGCGGCTCACCTCACGAGGCAGGCAGCGCAGGGCAAAAGCCTTTGCAAAGCCCTTATCCTGCAGCAGAGCGGCCTGTGCTGCGTCTGCCGGGACTGCCACGGTAAAGCCTGCGCCCCGCAGCTTTTGCTGGGCGCACAGGGTATCCAGCAGACCCGCCAGCAACAAGCTGCCCTCACCGCACAGGCACAGATAATTGCCTGCCCGCCCCTGCAAGGTGACCGGCACAGCCAGCGCAGCCGCCACGATGGTGTCGTTTTCGTCGGCCACATAAATGTTCTGCATACCGGCAAAGCGCTCCAGTACCATTTTTGCAAAATCTTCGGTATCATGATGCTGGCTCTGCCACAAAGCCAGCACTGCCGCCTCGTCGGACGGCTGCATCAGACGATACATCGTTCAGGATGCCCCCTCTTATCATATTTTATCGTTCAGCCCAGCGTTTTCCGGGCAAGCTGTTGCACCTCTTGCTGGATCTCTTCAATACTGCGCATAACGTCCCCGCTGGTGCAGTGCACGGTATCCCAGCCAAGATGCCGGGCGCAGAACTCGGCTGCGGCGCGGCTGCGCGCCAGATAGGCGGTATCCTTCTCGTGCACGTCCTTTTTGCTCTCGTCGCCGTGGTAGCGCTGAGTCATCAGCCGCTGGCTGACCGCCGGATCCACCTGCAAATAGATGACCCTGTCCGGTGCGGGCAGACCCAGCAGACGGAACTCGTAATCGAACAGCCAGTGCAAATATTCCTCCCACTGCTCCTGCGAGAGCTTCGAGCACTGGTGCACCGCGTTGGAGGTGGTGTACCGGTCGGCGATGATCACACCGCCCTGCTCGTAAAAGCTGCCCCAGCTGGTTTTATAGCTGGCGTAGCGGTCCACCGCGTAAAAGCTGGAAGCCGCGTAGGCGTTTACATCGTCCGGGTGCTGGCCGAACTGCCCGGCCAGATACATCTTGACAAGTGCGCTGGAATCGCTGGCATAGTCCGGGAAGGTAATCTTCTGCACCGGCACGCCCTGCGCGGCGAGATGCTCTGCCAGCAACTTTGCCTGTGTGGCCTTGCCGCTGCCGTCCAGCCCTTCCAGTACGATCAATTTGCCCTTGCTCATACGGCGGCACCTTCCTTGATAGCGGCATATCTTGCGCGCACCTCGGCGGTCTTGCCGCAGCACATCTTGCCCTCCGGGCAAGAGCCGCACAGGCAGGCAGGACCGGCCTTGGCAAAGATATGGGGGGCCACCGGGTACACCAGCGCGAACATTTTTTCGGCCAGTTCCCGGATTTCCCACTGGGCGCGGTTGCAGCAGCGCAGCTGGAAGAAGTTCATCAGGCTGCGGGCGTTCATGGTGACCACCATTTTGGTCTCGCAGGCGTTGGGCAGCACAAAGCGGGCGTCCTCGTTGGCCTGCTTGGAAGCCTTGGCACGGGCCTGCTTTTCCGGCATTCCCTCAGCCATCAGGCGGGCGGTGTGCCCCTCCTCCAGCTTATGGGCAAGGTCGAGATAGCGCCGGGCATCCTCCTCCATGCTGGCAAGAAAAGCCGCCTTTGCTTCCGGGATGGCTTCGATCTCCGGGGGCGTCACATAGCGGAAATCATCCAGACGCACATAGCGCTGGCTCTGCACGCTGAAGGACGCGATGCGGTGCCGGGTAATCTGGGCAAGCAGGGTGCGGCTGACCCCCTCGATGCCAAAGGTAAAGCTGGCGTGCTCGATGGGGCTGGCATGGCCAAGGTCGCTGAGCATGGTCAGGAATTTTGCAGTTTTTTCTTCGTCCAGCCCATCCAGAAGGTCGGTGATGTGGGCGTCGGAGTAGCAAAGCTTTGCGGCAGCCGCCACCACCTTTTCCGGTTCCGGGGTGTGGGCGATCAAACGAACAGTCATCATAGGGTCATTCTTCCTCCGTAATCTTGGTCAGGGGCGCAAAATTGGCCATCGTTTTCTTGATGCCCACTTTTTCAAAGTTGATCTCCACGATCTGATCCCCGGCAGCGGGCTTTACCTTCAGCACCGTGCCGCGGCCAAACACCTTGTGCTCCACGATGTCGCCCGGTTCATAGTGCTTTGCGCCAGAAGCTGCCGGTTTTACGGCAGAATTTACTGTAAAGACTGTTTGCTTTACAGCTTTTTTTGTCGTATTGCTGCCGGAATATGCGGAGCCAAATCCGCTACTTCTGGTGGTCGGCTGGGTGGAGCTGTTGCCAAAACAGCTGCCAAAGCCGGAGGAAGATGTGCTTCTTCCACCGTAAGAGGAGCCGAAGCCGCGGCTTTCACCGGCGTTATATTCCCGGTTCAGGTAGCCGCTGCGGTTATTTGCACCGTAGCCAGCGCCATAACCGCCGCCGTAGCTGCTGCGGCTGTAACCGGAGGGGCCGGAGTAGCCGGATGCCCCGCCGGGCACGGTGTCGCTGTAACCAGAGCCCCAGCCACCCATACGGGAACGCTGTTCCAGCACCGGACTGCGGGTCTCCTCGATGTATTCCGGCTCAATCTCCCGCAGAAAGCGGCTGGGCTCGTTGCGCTGGGTGCGGCCGTACAGCATCCGGGTGACGCTGTTGGAGATATAGAGTTCCTTTTTGGCGCGGGTAATGCCAACGTAAGCCAGACGGCGCTCCTCTTCCAGATCTGCTTCGGAGTACTTGCTCATCTCGCTGGGGAAAACGCCCTCCTCCATACCGATGAGGAACACATAGGGAAACTCCAGACCCTTGGCAGAGTGGATGGTCATCAGAACTACCTGATCGCTGCTTTCGTTATAGCTGTCGATATCGCTGATGAGGGCGATATCCTCCAGATAGCCCTCCAGCGTGGCTTCCTCGCCATGCTGGCCGCAGTAGTTTTTGACGTTATTGACCAATTGACCAAGGTTCTGCAGACGGTCGGCGGCATCCTCGTGCCCCTTGGCAGCGTCTGCTTCCAGCATGGCCTTGTAGCCGGTCAGCTCGATGACATCAGAGGCGAACTCGTCCAGCGTACGGGTGGCAAGAGAGTCCTGCAGGCGCTGATAGATCTGCCAGAACTTGAGCAGCGGCATCACCGCGCGGGAGAGTTTGGCGTACTGGTCGGCATGGCTGATGATATCCAGCATACTGACCCCCTGCTGCCCGGCAAGGTCTGCAATGACATCCACGGTGGTAGCACCGATCTTGCGGGCGGGCTCGTTGATGATGCGGCGCAGCCGCACATCGTCCCGGGGGTTGGCCACGATGGACATATAGGAGTGGATGTCCTTGACTTCCTTGCGGTCGTTGAAGCGCTGCCCGCCCACGATCTTATGCGGGATACCTGCGCGGGTAAAGTAGCTTTCGATGGGAGCCGACTGGGCGTTCATGCGGTAGAGGATGGCATGGTCTGCCAGATGCCCGCCCGCTTTCAGGTGCTGGCCGATGACGTCCGCGATATGACTGGCTTCGTCCTGCTCATTCTCAGCGATATACACCTGTACCTTATCGCCCTCGCCGTTGTCCGTCCACAGGGTCTTGCCCTTGCGCTCGGTGTTGTGCTGGATGACACAGTTGGCTGCGTTGAGGATGTTGGAGGTGGAGCGGTAGTTCTGCTCCAGACGGATGGTCTTGGTGCCGGGATAGAGCTTTTCAAAGTTGAGGATATTTTCAATGGTAGCACCACGGAAGCGGTAGATGCTCTGGTCGTCATCGCCCACCACGCAGATGTTGCGCTCCAGCCCGGTGAGCAGGCTGACCAGACGGAACTGCGCCACGCTGGTGTCCTGATACTCGTCCACCAGCAGGTAGCGGTACTTGTTCTGGTAGAACTCCCGCACGTCCGGGTGTTCAGCCAGCAGCTGCACGGTCTGGTAGATGAGGTCGTCAAAATCGAACGCGCCGGCCTCCTTCAGCTTTTTCTCGTAAGCTGCATAGATGCGTGCGGTTTGGGTGCTCTTCACGTCTCTGGCGTGGTCTGCAAGTGCCTGCTCCGGGCTGACCAGCTGATCCTTCCAGCGGCTCATCTGGTTGATGGCGGCCTTGATGGGCAGAAATTTATCGTCGATGCTCAGTTCTTTATACACCGTTTTCATCACGCGCTGAGCATCCTCGGTATCGTAGATGGTAAAGCTGCGGGGGTAGCCGATCTCCTCCGCCCAGCGGCGCAGGATGCGCACACAGGCCGAGTGGAAGGTGGAGGCAAACACCTCGTCTCCTTCCTCGCCGCCCAGCATCCGGCGCAGGCGCTCCTTCAGCTCCCCTGCTGCCTTGTTGGTAAAGGTAATGGCCATCACGTTCCAGCTGCGCACTGCGTTGCGGCGCAGCATCCCGTCCAGCCAGCTGGGGGCATCGGTACCGGTCATGATGGCGGTGCGCAGAGCCTTGACGTCCTCCTCGGTCACCGGGCGAGGCGTTTCCTTAGAGCCGTGCGCCGAGCCGAACCGGATAAGATTGGCGATGCGGTTGACCAGCACGGTGGTCTTGCCGCTGCCGGCACCGGCAAGGATGAGCAGCGGGCCGTCCGTCGTAAACACAGCCTGCCGCTGCATATCGTTCAGGCGGCCGAATTGCTTTTCAATGTAAGTATCACGCAGGGTGCAGAATTCCTGCCCGAGAGATGCTGCCATGGTTTCACCTGTTTCCTTCGCTGTTATTCATACCGTATAGTATAACACATTTCAAAAAGGTTGTACATAAAAACTACCGGGAGTTACAGCTGCTTTTCCAGCAGATAGCGGTCGTAGCCGCCATACATCTCCCGGCGGCAGCGGATGACAAAGCCGCCAGCCTGTGCGTTGCGCAGGCTGTAACTGTTATCCGGGCTGACGGTAGCACCCAGATGAGTGATCTGCGGCGGCAGCAGCGGCAGAGCCGCTTCCAGCATGGCGCGCTGCAAGCCGTTGCCCCGCCAGTCCGGGTGAACTACCGCGCTGTCCGCGTTGGCCCAGTGCTGCCACTGGCTTTGCGGCACGCCCAGAAAGGCAGCGTAGTTTTCATCGCTTTGCCCGCACAGGCGCAGGATGAGGTACGCCCCCAGCCGCCCCTGCTGCCACGCACCAATACATATCCCGGTGCGCAGATAACCGGTAATGTTTTCCAGTGTGTCCGGCACGAACTGCTCCGGGTGCGGCATGGCAGCGCGCACTTCGTTTTGCAGCGCAAACACCGCCGGCGCCTCGGCAGGGGTGCAGCGCCGCAGGGTAACGGCCTGCCGGGCTGGCTTGCCGCATACTTTTTGCAGAAAATAGTCCATCTGTACTATGCCCTCCAAAATAAAATCGTACTTTTCAGCAGATTCCAGTATAAATGACGCTTTTCTAAATGTCAAATTATGCTATAATAGGAGAGAAGGGGCTGTGGAGGGATCCTCCCTGCCCGTTTGTATGAAGTTCGGGGCGGCTTGCCGCCCGGAAACGGAGGAACCATCCATGAAAGATCCCGCACTGGCATCGTCCAGCCGCTTGGGCGGCGCTGTGATCAGCGACCGCGTTGTTGCAAGCCTGCTGGAGGAGCTGTCCAATGGGCGCTATGCCCAAGCCGACCGCCTGCCCGCCGAGGTAGACCTTGCCACCGAGCTGGGGGTGAGCCGCACCGTGATCCGTGACGCGCTGAGCGAGATGGAGCGCGCCGGTTATGTGGAACGGGTGCGCGGCATTGGCACGGTGGTGAACCGCGCTGTGCTGGGGCTGCGCAGCCGCTTGGACCAGAAGCTGGAGTACTACCCGCTGATCCGCAGTTTTGGCAGCTACCCCCATGCCGACGGCATTCAGGTGATGCTTCTTCGTGCAGGCGAGGAGATGGCCCACGCGCTGGCGCTGGAAGTCGGTGATGAGGTGATCTGCATCAAAAAGCGCATCCTTGCCGACACCACCCCGGTGATCTATTCCATCGACTACCTGCCCCGCAGTCTGTTCGGCAACCGGGACTATACCCGCATTGACCTGACCGGCGACATCTTTGAAATTCTGGAGCAGGAGTGCCACCAGCAGATCTCTTCCAACGTGGCGCATCTGAAGGCCAGCTGCGGCGACGAGGCCATCCGCGCAGCCATGCGTCTTGCCCCGGGCGAGGCCATGCTGCTGCTGGACGAGGTATGTTTCAATCGTTTGTGCAGGCCGGTGATGCGCTCGCTGAGCTACTACACAAACTTTTTTGATTTTTCCATTTTACGCAAACTGCTTTAAACGGAGGTATCCTATCTATGCGTCATCTGATCGATCCTTTGGATCTTACCCAGCAGGAGATCACACAGCTGCTTGATCTTGCCGACCGTATCTGCGCCGACCCCGCCGCCTATCAGGAGGTGGCCAACCACAAAAAGCTGGCTACTTTGTTCTACGAGCCCTCCACCCGCACCCGCCTGTCCTTTGAGGCGGCTATGCTGAACCTGGGCGG
>CAKTGQ010000037.1 GCA_934561555.1 uncultured Faecalibacterium sp.
GGCGGTGCAGCACACAAAATACCCCATTTACGGGGTGCAGTTCCACCCGGAATCCATCCTGACCCCGCAGGGTCGGCGCATCTTGAAAAATTTTATGGAGGGCTGAGAAAATGATCAAAGAAGCCATTGTGAAGATCGTCAGCAAGCAGGACCTGACCTACGACGAAGCCTACGCGGTCATGAACGAGATCATGAGCGGCGAGACGACGCCCACCCAGAACGCCGCGTTTCTGGCGGCGCTCTCCACCAAGAGCGCCAAGGCTGAGACCACCGACGAGATCGCAGGCTGCGCCGCTGCCATGCGCGACCACGCCACCAAGGTGGATACCGGCATGGACATCTTTGAGATCGTCGGCACCGGCGGCGACAATGCCCACAGCTTCAACATCTCCACCACCTCGGCGCTGGTGGCGGCGGCAGGCGGCATGAAGGTCGCCAAGCACGGCAACCGGGCGGCCTCTTCCCAGTGCGGCACTGCCGACTGTCTGGAGGCGCTGGGCGTGAACATCCAGCAAAGCCCCGCCCGCTGTGTGGAGCTGCTGAACGAGGCGGGCATCTGCTTCTTCTTCGCCCAGAAATACCACACCTCTATGAAATACGTCGGCCCCATCCGCAGGGAGCTGGGCTTCCGCACCGTGTTCAACATCCTCGGCCCCCTCACCAATCCCGGCTCCCCCAAGATGCAGCTGCTGGGCGTCTACGACGAATATCTCGTGGAGCCGCTGGCGCAGGTGCTCATCAGTCTGGGCGTCCGGCGCGGCATGGTGGTCTACGGCAGGGACAAGCTGGACGAGATCTCCCTCAGCGCCCCCACCAAGGTCTGCGAGATCAAGGACGGCTGGTACAAGTGCTACACCATCACGCCGGAGCAGTTCGGGCTGACCCGCTGCGAAAAGGCCGACCTTGTGGGCGGCACCCCGGCCGAAAACGCCGCCATCACCCGGGCGATCCTTGCCGGGGAAAAAAGCCCCAAGCGGGACGCCGTGCTGCTGAACGCGGGCGCTTCCCTTTACATCGGCGGCAAGGCTGAGACCATGGCAGATGGCATTGCGCTGGCGGCGCAGCTGATCGACAGCGGCAAGGCGGCGGCTGTACTGGAAAAATTCATCGCCGTGAGCAACCGCCCGGAGGAGACCGCATGAACATTTTAGACCAGCTGGCCGAAGCCGCCCGGCAGCGGGTGGAAAAAGCCAAACAGCAGACCCCGCTTGCCGAGATCAAGCGGCAGGCGCTGGCGCTGCCGAAGGGCGATCTCCGCTTTGAAAAAGCACTGGCAAAGCCGGGGCTTTCCTTCATCTGCGAGTGCAAAAAGGCATCGCCCTCCAAGGGGCTGATCGCACCGGACTTTCCGTACCTGCAAATTGCCAAGGAATACGAAGCCGCCGGGGCAGATGCCATTTCAGTGCTCACAGAGCCAAAGTGGTTCTTGGGCAGCGACAGCTATTTAAAAGAGATATCCTCTGCCGTCTCTACGCCCTGCCTGCGCAAGGATTTTACGGTGGATGACTACATGATCTACGAAGCAAAGCTTCTCGGTGCATCGGCGGTGCTGCTCATCTGTGCCATTCTGGACGATGCACAGCTGCGGGAATACCTTGCCATCTGCGAGGACTTGGGGCTTTCCGCTCTGGTGGAAGCCCACGAGGATGCCGAGGTGGACCGGGCGCTTGCCGCCGGGGCACGCATCCTTGGCGTGAACAACCGCAACCTGAAAACCTTTACGGTGGATACCGAGAACAGCCGCCGCCTGCGGGCGCGTATCCCGCAGGACGTGCTGTTTGTTTCGGAAAGCGGCGTAAAAACCGCCGAGGATGTTGCCGGGCTTGCCGCCATCGGGGCGGACGCCGTGCTTATTGGCGAAACGCTCATGCGTGCACCGGACAAGACCGCAAAGCTGCGGGAGCTGAAAGGGCTGTTGTGATATGACCAAGATCAAATTCTGCGGTCTGACCCGTGCGGAGGACATCGCGGCAGCAAACGCGCTGAAGCCGGAATATATCGGCTTTGTGTTTGCCCCCAAAAGCAAACGGTATGTCTCCCCGCAGCAGGCGGCGCAGCTTCGGGCAAGGCTTGACCCCGCCATCAAGGCGGTGGGCGTGTTCGTGAACGAACCGCCGGAGGCGGTCGCCCGGCTGCTGAACGAAGATATCCTTGATATCGCCCAGCTGCACGGGCAGGAGGATGCCACTTACCTTGCCCGCCTGCGCAGCTTGACCGCAAAGCCGCTCTGGCAGGCCTTCCGGGCAGAAAGTGCCGCAGGCTTAGCCGCTGCCGCCCGAAGCACGGCAGACATGGTACTGCTGGACTCCGGCGCAGGCGGCACCGGCACGGTGTTCAACTGGAAACTGCTGCAGGGCTTTCCGCGGCCTTACATTCTGGCTGGCGGGCTGGATGCAGACAACGCGGCAGACGCCGTGACCCGGCTGCATCCTTACGCGGTGGATGTAAGCTCCGGCATTGAAACGGCAGGGAAGAAGGACCCCGCAAAGATGGCGGCTTTTGCAGCCGCTGTACGCGGGCAGGACAACGAAGGAAAGGAATGAACGACCATGACGAACCCCAACGGACGCTTTGGCATCCACGGCGGGCAGTATATCCCCGAAACGCTGATGAATGCCGTGATCGAGCTGGAGGAAGCCTACAACCATTATAAGGACGACCCGGAGTTCAACCGGGAACTCACCGAGCTGCTCAATGAGTACGCAGGCCGCCCCAGCCGCCTGTACTACGCAAAAAAGATGACCGAGGATCTCGGCGGCGCAAAAATTTACCTCAAGCGCGAGGATCTGAACCACACCGGTGCACATAAGATCAACAACGTCCTCGGGCAGGCACTGCTTGCCAAAAAGATGGGCAAGACCCGCCTTATCGCCGAGACCGGCGCAGGTCAGCACGGCGTAGCCACCGCCACCGCCGCCGCCCTGATGGGCATGGAGTGCGTGGTGTTCATGGGCGAGGAGGATACCAAGCGTCAGGCGCTGAACGTCTACCGGATGCGTCTTTTGGGCGCAGAGGTCATCCCCGTTACCAGCGGCACCGGCACGCTGAAGGATGCCGTGTCCGAAGCCATGCGCGAGTGGACCAGCCGCATCAGCGACACCCACTACTGCCTTGGCTCGGTGATGGGGCCGCACCCCTTCCCCACCATCGTGCGCGATTTTCAGGCGGTCATCTCCAAGGAGATCAAGGAGCAGATGCTGGAAAAGGAAGGCCGCCTGCCGGATGCCGTCATTGCCTGTGTGGGCGGTGGCTCCAACGCCATCGGCAGCTTCTACAACTTTATCAACGATAAGAGCGTGCGCCTGATCGGCTGCGAGGCCGCAGGCCGCGGCATTGATACCTTCGAGACTGCCGCCACCATCAACACGGGACGTCTGGGCATTTTCCACGGCATGAAGTCCTATTTCTGTCAGGACGAATACGGCCAGATCGCACCGGTGTACTCCATCTCCGCCGGTCTGGATTACCCCGGCATCGGCCCGGAGCACGCATGGCTGCACGATACCGGCCGCGCCGAGTATGTAGCCGTTACCGACGACGAAGCGGTAAACGCCTTTGAGTATCTGGCACGTACCGAGGGCATCATCCCGGCTATCGAGTCCGCCCACGCCGTGGCACAGGCCATCAAGCTGGCGCCCACCATGGACAAGGACAAGATCATCGTCATCACCATTTCCGGCCGCGGCGATAAGGACTGCGCCGCTATTGCCCGTTACAGAGGGGAGGATCTTCATGAGTAACATTGCCAAAGCCTTTGCAGAGGGCAAGGCTTTTATCCCGTTCATCACCTGCGGCGACCCCGACTTAAAAACCACCGCCGCCGCCATCCGCGCCATGGCTGCAAACGGTGCCGACCTCATTGAACTGGGTATCCCCTTCTCCGACCCTACCGCCGAGGGCCCGGTCATTCAGGGCGCAAACCTCCGCGCCCTGCAGGCAGGCACCACCACGGATAAGGTCTTTGACCTTGTGCGGGAGGTGCGCCGGGATGTGACCATCCCCATGGTGTTCATGACTTATGCAAATGTTGTGTTCTCCTACGGGGCCGAGCGCTTCCTCTCCACCTGCGCAGAGATCGGCATCGACGGGCTGATTCTGCCCGACCTGCCCTATGATGAAAAGGACGAGTTTGCGCCCATCTGCCGCCAGTACGGCGTGGATCTTATCTCCATGATCGCACCCACCTCGGAAAACCGCATTGCCATGATCGCCAAGGAAGCGGAGGGCTTTTTGTATATCGTATCCAGCCTTGGCGTCACCGGCACCCGCAGCGAGATCAAGACCGACCTTGCCGCCATTGTAAAGGTGGTGCGGGAGAATACCAAGACGCCCTGCGCCATCGGCTTTGGCATCTCCACCCCGGAGCAGGCAGCAAAGATGGCAGGCATTGCCGATGGCGCGATTGTCGGCTCGGCCATCATCAAGCTGCTGGAGCAGTACGGCACCGCCGCGCCGGAGCAGATCGGTGCCTACGTCAAGCGCATGAAGGACGCCGTGCGCGGATAAGATCGTAGGGAAAATATATGGGTAATAGGCGCAACGCTCCGCAAAGTGCATCTTGACAAAGTTTCCGGAATATCGTATTATCTTCCCAGAAAAGTCGCCAACGGGCGGCTTTTCTCAAGGCAAGAAGTTAGTTAAATCTAACATTCAGGATCTCTGTTTTGAAACCATGACAGAGCCGCGCACCCTGCACTGCCGTACAGCAACACAAAAAATCAACAGGAGAAGATGATGAAAAAACTATTAAAAGCATTTTGGATCGTACTGGGCTTTCTTTGCATGGTTTTGGGCACTGTGGGGATCGTGCTCCCCATTCTGCCCACTGTCCCCTTCTACATGGCGACCCTGCTCTGCTTTGCGAAAAGCTCTCAAAAACTGCACGATTGGTTCGTAGGTACGAACCTATACAAAAAGCATCTGGACAGCTTCGTTCAGAAAAAAGCCATGACAGCCGGAACAAAATGCAAGATCATCGCAATGGTCACCGCTGTTATGGCCATCGGCTTTCTTTGCATGAAAAATGCGCCCATCGGCAGGGTCTGCATTGCCGTGGTGTGGATCTGTCATTTGCTGTACTTCGCCCTGCGGATCAAGACCATAAAGCCTGCTGAACAGGAACCAGAGAACGCAGAGTAATTGCCTCTCACTGGGGCATTCATGTTCCGCTTCGCTCCACAAACGCGAAGTTATCACCCTGGTAATTCCATTTCATCGTTCATTTTTACAAATCCATACTTTTCATACAATGGTCGCCCCATCTCAGTTGCTTCTAATGAAATAGCTGTAATACCCTTGCTTTTAGTATCTCTAATCAGCATATCTAATGTTTTATAAGCAATTCCCAGTCTTCGATATTCAGGATCAGTATACATATTCATGATATAAGCTTTGTTTCCATTTGGATTGTGGTAAGTCGGCATTACTTGAAAAAAACTAACACCACCAGCCCCTACAAAACGATTTTCGTCAAAAACCAAATATGCAATATGAGAGCCGTCACAAAGAGCTTTTTGATAATAATTATAGGATTGTCTTTCAACTTCGCTCATATCCGTATCAGCAGAAAGTTTATTAGCCGCTCTTAACACCTCTATTCTCGTTTCTGTCAATATATCGATATCTTCAAGCGTTGCTCTCTTGTATTTTAAATTCATATCGCATTCCATCCTGCAAATTCCAAGTTGTTTTGTTCAGTATACCACGCATTTCCCCTGCGGAAAAGCTTCTCCTGCAACTATCCGCGCCCCGGCTCATACAATCTAACAACTATGTACCGGGAGGGATATCGTGTGCTGCTGATCTTACTGCAATTTTTCGCCACAAAATTTCTGTTTCTGGCGCTCCATCTGGAAAGCGGCTGCTTTCCGCGTCCACTCTTACGCCGACATCCCGAACCCATGGGACCGTATGCGTTGGTGCCGCTATGGTCTTGACCTGCTGCAAAAAGAGGTTGCCGCCATGGTGGGCATGGAAGAATGGCTCTATCGGGATCTGGAAAGCGGCGCATTTCACCGCAGCTTTACGCCGGAACTTGCGGACAAGCTCGCCGCCATTTACGGTATCCCGGTGGAGGATATTCTGGACGACTACACCCTGTTTCTGCACCGGGGCGGCGGAGCCTTCCTCCGCAGATACCGGGAGGCAAAAGGCTGGAGCCGTCAGCAGCTTGCCGACCACGCAAAGGTCAGCCGGACAAGCATCCGCTGCTGGGAGAGTGGACAAAAGACCATCAGTCAGAAGTGCTTTTGCCATCTGGTGGAAAACCTTGGTTCCGATTTTCCATCTATGCTTCGCATGTGAGGTATGGTAATTTTTCTCCGGTCAAACGAAAAAGCCTGTCTGCAAGCCACGATATGTGGCAGCGCAGACAGGCTTTCGTTATGGAATCATAAGGCCGGGTTGGAATCCACCAGCACATGGGTGGGCTGGTTTTTCTTCTTTTCCGTCCGGGTGGTAACAGTTGCAACGATCAATGTAGGCGAATGACGGTTTCCAATGTTGTTCTGCAGAACTACCACAGGGCGTTTCCCGCCCTGTTCCGAGCCGATATGCGGCTCCATGTCTGCATAGTAGATGTCCCCTCTGAGATATCTCCAATTGTTCGGTAACATAAAAATCAACCTCCTTTTTATGTAAGAAACAGCCGCCGCAGACGGATACCACGACGGCTGTTGTTCAGGAGGTAAAACGAAACTGTCAGTTTTTCAGCGGCAGACTCATCTCACGGCTGGCACCGTTATAGATGCGGAGAATCTGCCGCATGTGGCGGTTTGCAGAACTTCCGGTGTCTTTCTGAGCCAGCTGCGTGATGGTTTTCGGATGTGTCCTTGCCAGCTGCTGCACCAGCCGTTCCCGGTCGTATTCGCCCTCATAGACGGAGATATCATTGTCTGGAAGTACCTGAAGCTGCATATTCAATTTTCAAGGTTCGTCGGCTCCGGTTTCCGCTCCCTCTCGGGCCCGGTCCGTTTCCGTGACATAATTGTATCGTACTTTCGCAGAAAAGTTTATGAACTCGTAGTCCAAGTTACCCACCCTCTTAGTCCACGCATTGTATACAACGCCCTCAAAAAGGCAAAAAATTCCCGTCTGAAAGCAAAACCTTCGCTTTGCCCTCAGACGGGATGTCTTTCTATGCGAGTTCTATAAATTCAAAAAGCCATTGTCCAGCAGCTGCTCTCTGAAGTTAGCACGAAGGATTTGTGCAAACTATCCCAGTGGCGTAAATCTCATGTAAAAGTTTGGCAACAAAAAGTCCCCGCCCAAATGAAGGCTTTGACGGGGCAGAAGGAGAAAAGAAGGATTGGCGTTCAGGTATGGGGGCATTCAAACTGCGACTTGATTTCTTGCACAGAGCATACGTTGATGCCGCTCTGCCCTGTACCATGGCAGATAAAGAAGCAACAGGACCGCAGCAAGAACCGGCAGAAAGCCCAGTAGATAAAAACATTCTCCCAAGCAGTGGGCGAAAAAGGCAGTGATCGCATTGCCCTGCGGATCATTGAGAAAGAAAAAGTTTGTTTTCAGCAGCCGATTCAGGAAAAAGATCGGCGTTGCGGTTGCACACAGAAACGCCAGTACCCAGCGGATATGATGCACCTGCGGGCGAAATCCGCCAGCAAGCAGAAGGACCGGATAGAGGATCAGCAGAACGTGAATGCTATAGGAATGCAGGTGCAGCAGGTTCCAGACCGGGAGCCGCTGCCATGAGGGGCTCAACATTGCGACCACTGCTCCCGGAAGACAGAGCGCATAAAGGATTTCCTTGCTCCAACGGCTCTGGTGTATGGCATCGTACCAGCAGACAAAGATGTTGATGCTGCACAGGTGGAGAGGCAGATAGGTCACGTTCCATTGGCCGGTGTAAAGCAGGACGGCCTGCTTCATAAACTCATCGGCCAGCATCAGGACAAAAACAGCGCGAAGGATCTGCTGCCGGGTCACTTCCCTGCAGCGGCGATAGATCATAGCACAGAGAAAGACGATTGCAATCGCTCCGAGTAGTTCTGCCCAATGGACGGCACCAAACAGCGGGAATGCGCGGTAATCTACCCCGCGCTCTGCCTGTATCGTCTGTACGGACTTCCAGAAATCTTCCATAGAATTCTCCTTTTCTGCGATTTCTTTCTACAATAAAATTGTAGCATCAAAATCCAGCCGGAGAAACCGTGCTGTGGTCAAATTCATGTGAAATCCGGGTGCAGCTCATTTCAGGTCGGAATGCACATTGGCCTGATAAGCTTCCTCATAGAACTGTGCTTGACAGTCCACCGCATCGGCACCGGGCATCCGACGGACATAGCTGCCGTCCGGCTGCTGTACACGGACATTGCTGTTATCGGCCAGCATCGTATTAAAAATGTGCTGCAGGCGCGCTTCCAGAGCCGGAGCCGTGACCGGCGCAGCAATTTCCACACGGCGGAGAGTCGAACGGGTCATCCAGTCGGCCGAGCCGATGTAATATCGGGCACGCTCTCCCCGCCCAAAAATATAGATACGGGAATGTTCCAGATACCGTCCCACAATGCTGATGATGTGAATGTTATCGGTCTCATCCGGGACTCCAGCCCGCAAACAGCAGATGCCACGCACTACCATATCAATGTGGACGCCCGCCTGACTTGCCTCAATGAGCTTGTTGATGAGCACTTTATCGGTCAGACTATTGATTTTGATGCCGATGTATCCACCCTCTCCGCGAGCGGCAGCTTCAATTTCGCCGTCTATCAGATTCAGCAGACGGTTCTGCAGGCAATGGGGTGCTACCAGCAGATTCTTGACCGAATCCACCGTTTCGCCCTGATCCAGTGCGCGGAAAACCTCGGTCGCTTCCAGACCGATTTCCTTAGATGCGGTCAGGAAGGAAAGGTCGGTGTACAGGCGGCTTGTTTTTTCGTTGTAGTTGCCGGTGCCAATCTGGGTGATAAAGGAAATGCCGTCCTTTGTTTTGCGGGTGATGAGACAGAGCTTGGAGTGGACTTTCAGCCCTTCGATGCCGTACACCACATGGCATCCTGCCCGCTCCAGCAAACGAGACCACTCGATGTTGTTTTCCTCATCAAAGCGGGCTTTCAGTTCCACCAGAACGTCCACCTGCTTGCCGTTTTCGGCAGCTTCCACCAGCGCATCCACCACCTTGCTGTGGTTTGCCAGACGGTAAAGGGTCATCTTGATGGAAACCACATCCGGGTCACAGGCGGCTTCATGCAGCAGCTGAAGGAAGGGGCGGATACTCTCATACGGATAGTGAAGCAGCTTATCTTCTTCCAAAATCTGCTGGATGATGGGTTTACGCTCATCCAGTGCGGGGCTGGGCTGCGGATGGCGGGGAGCAAAGAACAAATCCGTGTGGCTGCGCAGCTGATCCTGGATCTGGAACAGGAAGGAGTGATCCAGCGGCGAATCGTATGCAAACACCCGCTTGGGGTCCAGTTTCAGGTTTTTGCACAGGGACTGGATAATTTCTTCGTCGATCTCACGGCTCAGTTCCAGACGGACAGGTGCCAGCTTTTTGCGCTTCTTGACCACTTCGGCCATGTGATCTCGGTAGTTCAGGTCTTCGTCATAGATCAGGTCGGCGTCAATATCCGCATTGCGGGTGATGCGGGCCAGCGTTTTGCTGGTGACCTTATAGCCCTTGTAGAGCAGCGGCAGGAAGTGCAGGATCAGTTCTTCCGACAGGATAAAGCAGCCGGTACGGCCCGGCACCGGCACCAGCCGGGGAAAGATCTCGTTGCCGCAGGGCACGATGCCGATCTTTTTCTTTTCCGCCTTGGTGCTCAGCACCGCAACCGCATAGATGCCCTTATTTTTCAGGAACGGGAACGCCTGCTTTTTGCTGATGATGAAACTGGACAGCAGCGGCAGGTAGTCCTGCCGGAACAGCTTTTCCAACTCCGTGCGGCTTTCCTCTTCCATGTGGGCAAAGTCCAGCAGCCGGATACCCTGCTCTGCCAGCTGCTCCAGCAGGCCGTTGTAAGCTGCATCCCGGCGGGCCGTCAGTTTATGGACAAAAGCCAGTGCTGCGTCGATCTGTTCGCCGCTGGTCATGTTGGTCTTGTTTTCCCGTACATTCTTATCCAGAAGCATCTGATCCTGCAGGCTTCCGATGCGCACCATGAAAAACTCATCCAGATTGCTCTGGAAGATCGACAAAAAGCTCAGGCGCTCGCACAGGGGCAGGCGGGAATCCTCCGCCTCTTCCAGAACACGTTCGTTGAACCGCAGCCACGAAAGCTCCCGGTTGGCATAGCAATGATAGGTATTTTCCATATTCCTCTTCCTTCTTTGACAAAAATCCAATACCTGCATGGTACAAACATTCTTATTGTACCGTGCAAATGTAAAATCAAAAATCAGGATCCGGTCTGAAATATGTAAAATCGCTCCTGCGCACAAATTTTACCGCGATTTGATTGCAACCGCCTTGAAATTATCTTACAATCATAAATACTTTCTTTTCACAAGAGAATCGAGGAACAAAAAACATGACATATAAAGATATCAAACACAACGAAGAAGTCAACGAACTGCTGAAAAAAGGCAATCAGAATCTGGGCTTGCTGGGCTATACCGACCACTCGCAGGCCCACTGTGTCCGAGTGGCAGAGACTGCCGCACACATCCTGAAAAAATTCGGTTATTCGGAACATGACATCGAGCTTGCCCGGATCGCAGGCTATATGCACGATATCGGAAATGCCATCAACCGGAACCGCCACGCCGAATACGGTGGGCTGCTGGCCAATGAGATTCTCAAACAATATGACCTGAGCATTCCGGACCGCATCACCATCGTGTCTGCCATTTCCAATCACGATGAATCTACCGGCGGAGCTGTGGACCCCATCTCGGCAGCCCTCATCATCGGTGATAAGACCGATGTGCGCCGCAGCCGCGTGCGGGAAAAACCGAAGGCAACCTTTGATATCCATGACCGGGTCAATTACGCGGTGACAGACCAGACTCTGAAAATCAACACCGAGAAAAAGGTCATCTCGCTGAATCTGCAGATTGACACCGACATTTGCAGCATGTACGAATATTTTGAGATTTTCCTGCAGCGGATGCTGATGTGCCGCGGAGCCGCCGATATGCTGAGAGCAACCTTCAAGCTGACGGCTAACGGTGCCAAAGTTCTTTAATGTGTAGCCATCTCCTTAAAGAACAGGAACCAGCCTTTACAACAAAAAGTCCCGCCTGAAAGTAAAGCTTTCACTTTCAGGCGGGCTGTCTTTCAATATGACTGCTATGGCGGCATGCGTGACCATGAACTCTGCACGATATCAAGTCCTATACCGCTTCGTTCACATATAAATTTGAAAAAGCGCAAAAAATAAGCCCTGCAAGTGACTCACTTTTTCTTTACCATGCAACGCTTTTTGAAGAACGAAATGCTGTAACAAAGAATCTGATCGTAGTCATCCTCGTACTCTTTTGCGTACATCCGATCATCAATTTGCTGCAAAGCCATTTCACACTCACTCTCCAGATTTCCTAAGGTTTTCGTATATTTTGCTTCAAAAATCGCAACGCGAGCGTTGATGGAATCGTAGACGACCACATCGCTTCGGCCTTCGCCATGTTCCTTATTGGAATCCACCATATATCCGGCACCTGTGAAGATGCCCGCAAGGAAAGCGTGATAGAAGTCCTCCCGATAGTCATGGTAGCTGATGGTACGCCGGAGCAGGGCATTCATCTCCTTGGTGATACCCTCACTGTCGCCGTTCCAGACTGCATCAAACAAAGCATTCCGATTCCACTTTTTCGTACTGTCATCGAACCATTTGATGACAGTCGTTTCAAAGATTTCTTTGATTTCTGCATTCGGGATCATCAGAGCGACCGTCCCGTCCGGCAATTCACCTTTATAATCCTCTTCACGCGCCTTGGTCAAGTATCCTGTCAGATACAGCGTACTCCAGAGGTTATCTTCCGAGGAGTGCAGATAATCATAGGTCAGGTTTTCATCCACACGCTCAACGATACAGCCACCAGCCATCAGCGTTTCCAGTTTTTTTGTGATCGTACTGCCCGCATAGTCAATAAAGGAACGGATGATGGCATTGTCGCTGGTATTTTTCCAGTAACTGATAGGCTTTGCTTTCGGATCACGCTGCAGTTCCAGCATGTAATTCATTACGTCCCACGGGCAGTAAACATCAAAATCGCCGAAATGATATCCATCATACCATTTCTTGATATTGTCAGCCTGTTCCGTCAGGTCAGCATCCTTTAGCAGCTGGTCAACTTCGCTCTGCACAAAACCGAAATACTCACTTAAGCGTGAGTTTGTGATGGTATCCGATACGAAATTGTTGGTTCCCGTAAAGATGCTCTCTTTCGCAATCTTCAAGCAGCCCGTAACAACTGCAAATTGAAGTGCCTGATTGTCTTTCAGTGCCTGCATCAGCCCTTTCATGACATCCAGCATTTCATTATAGTAACCATTGTTGTTCGCTTTTGCTACAGGAACATCATACTCATCAATAAGAAGAATCACTTTTTTGTTGTAATGCTTATTTAACAGCAGTGTTAAAAATTGAATCGAGCGCATCACATCCGTCTTTTCCGCTTTCCGATCACTTATCTGCTGAAAAAGAAATTTTTCTTGTTTGCTTATTGCCTGACTATCCAATAGATACGCGTGATTCTGATACAGAAGAGCAATTTCATAGACAAGCTGCCGATATGCATCCATAAAATTCAAGCCATCAATTTGCCGGAATGAAATGGATACAGTTGGATACCGGTTTATCCACGCATCGCACAATGCTTGATTTTCTGCAATTTCCAGCCCTTCAAACAGCTTTCTGCTATCCTTGCGGATATCAAAAAAGCTTTCCAGCATACTCATGCCCAACGTCTTACCGAAGCGACGGGGACGAGTAATCAGCGTTACTTTCGTTCCTGTTCTGCTGAGCAGTTCTCCGATCAGTCCCGATTTATCAATATAGTAATACCCATTCTTACGAATTTCTTCAAAGTCCGAAACTCCAACAGGAATATTCATTTCTTTCATCTCTGCCGCTCCCTTCTCGTAGCCACGCACGGACTTTTCATTATCTCTATGATACCATGAATCCCGTGCTCTTACAAGAAAAACAGGGAATCGTCCTCTTGCTCCAACTGCACATCTCCATTCAGCAAAGCGGAGAGCTGCTTTTATACCGTTCTCCGCTCTTTGTTCTTATTTTATCTGCTGTGTATCCTTTCGCTGCCGGGTGGATCTCAGATATTCCAGCAGCGTCCGGCTCACCACCGAGCTTGCCGTCTTGGAAAACGCCAGCCCCAGCGTCCGGCAGCAGGCAGGCTCCAGCGGGCGGGACACCACACCGGGGCAGCCGAATGCCTGCATCACCAGTTCCTGCGAGATGGTCACACCCAGCCCGCTGCGCACGAACGCCATGATGAGGGTATCGTCCCGGAAGCTGTATGCAATGTTCGGCTTCACTGGGCACTTGAGCATCAGGTGCTGGATATCGTTATCGCAGCCGGGGGTTTCGATGATGAGCGGATCCTGAAACAGCTCTGGAAGGTCTGCGCTACTATCTGACCCCGCACATGGAAGGGCTGACCGTCAGCCGCTTTTTGCAGATCTTGCTGGATGCCATGAGCCAGCTGTTCTTCTCCCTCAGCGTGTCCATGGGCATTATGATCACCTACGGTTCCTACGTCAAACCGGAGGTCAACCTGAACAAGGCGGTGAATCAGATCGAGATCTTCGATACCGGTGTAGCCCTGCTGGCCGGTGCCATGATCATCCCCGCCGTGTATGTGTTCTCCGGCACCGAGGGCATGAGCGCAGGCCCCAGCCTGATGTTCGTCTCGCTGCCCAAGGTGTTTGCCGCTATGGGCAAGGCCGGCACTTTCGTGGGCATTCTGTTTTTCGTCACCGCCATCTTTGCCACCCTGACCTCCTGCATCTCGGTGCTGGAATCCATCACCGCCAACTGCATGGAGATCTTCCACTCGGGCCGCAAAAAGACGGTGCTTGTGCTGGCGGTCATTTATCTGGCCGCTTCTGCCATCATTGCGCTGGGTTACAGCATCTTCTATTTTGAGGTACAGCTGCCCAACGGCTCTGCGGCTCAGCTGCTGGATATCATGGACTACGTCAGCAACAGCGTCATGATGCCTTTCATTGCCCTGCTGTCCACCATCCTGATTGGCTGGGTCATGACGCCGGATTACGTCATTGATGAGATGCAGCGCAACGGCGAGACCTTCCGCCGCAAGAAACTCTACCGGGTGATGATCCGCTATGTTGCCCCGCTGATGATGTTGGTGCTGTTTTTGCAGTCCACCGGGATCCTTGCTTAAGCCGTAAAGCCCTGCGGGCTTTTGGGAAACCGGACGAGCAGAAAGGGACTCGCCCCGACACGCCCGGTTCCGTTATCATCTGGTCCACGCCATTGAGGGTGCGTATAAGTATCGGAAAGACTGATGATACCAGTTTTAGCGGATGGTTCTGCGGAGCCATCCGTTTTTTCTTGCTCGAATCGCGTTTTTTCTGTTTTCTCTTGACGATGCCCCGCTAATGGAGTAGGATGGTGCTGCAAAAAAGATTGCAGAAGCTGTTGCT
>CAKTGQ010000038.1 GCA_934561555.1 uncultured Faecalibacterium sp.
GCTAGGGGTCAGTTGAACATTCGTTTTGGTCATTGTACCTCCTGTCTGTTCGATAACTCCTCGGTGAAGTTATGTAAGCACGACACGCCGTTGCTGTTCGCACCGTCAGGTGCGAACCATGAGCAGGGTTTGGGGCAGGCACGCCCCAACAAGATCACTTGGAAAACTCGCAAGAGTTTGAGAAGTGAAGTCCCGATGGAGCACAACATTTTCAAGAATTGAAAATTTGTGGCCACGGGACGGTTCTTGCCCTCTACCGCTGCGCTCAAAACGCATTTTCAAGAAATGTTTCCGAATTGTTAAGACACAAAAAATAAGTAGAGGTGATTCTGCTCATGTAATGGGGTCGCCGTTTGCTCCGAACGAAGTTCCTGCCCCTGTTTGTGCAGCGGCGTTGACGGAAAGTCGGTATCACGTTCGGTCGGCTCATGAAATTTTCAAGGTACGTTCCCCATAAAAGAAAAATACCGCCCACGCAGCGCAGCGATGGATTTTGTCGGGTGAAACAGCGGCAAAATAGATCGGGTGTGTTGCGGGGCGGTAAGTTCTTTCGTGGACTTTTCCTCACTGAAGTGGTGGGTCTCACGGTGATAACCAACCACTTTCTGTGGCAGTGCTCAAAATGAACACGACCACATCTTGTGGATGGCTTGTAACCAATCCACAAGAACAGTGGGATTTGTGACAGAGAATATCATATTTCACATGGTGCGTCAAGATGGTTTTGTGAATTTTATTGCGGTAAAGTGTCAGAAGTCTTACTGTTTTGTCAGAATGGAAGACTGCGCGGCTTATGTATGGAAGAAGGTTCTGTTTTATGCGGCCGTACCGGTATGCGGGTTCAGGGCGTTTTCTGTACCTGCAACAGCCTGCCGATAAGCACTGACGGCAGCCATGTATTGTGCGACCAGTTGCGGATAGTCCTCTGCACCGGGCGAAGTTTTCCGCAGCACGGTCTCCACTGCTGTCATGGCAATTTTTGCAACCTCCAATGTGATCTGGTTCGTCATAGCAGTATCCTCCGTTCATTTTTCTGTGTATAGGATACCACATAACGCAAAAAAGAGAACGGAAGTTTCCGTTCTCTTTTTTGAAAAATACAGATATTTTATGCGTCCGAAGGTAAATTTTGCGCTTTGAGTGCGCTCTGCCGCAGCACGATGCGCACGGCAGTGCCGGTTTCATTGCTGTCAAAATCAAACACGAAATTCTCGTACAGCATGGAGAGCCGCTCGTAGATATTCTTCAGCCCGATGCCGTGGCCCTGCGGCTTTACGGTAAAGGTGCGTATTTCGGCCAGCCGTTCCGGTGCAACGGGTGTGCCGGTGTTGTGCACCAGCAAGGTCAGGGTGTCGCCCTCGGCCTGTGCCGATACGGTGATGCGGCACGTTTCATCGCTGTCCTCTACGCCGTAGTGGATGGCGTTTTCCACCAGCGGCTGCAGGGTGAAATGGGGCAGATACCACTGCTCCAGCTCCCCGGAGGCGGTCAGGTTGAACTCTGCCCGGCTGCGGTAGCGCAGCTGCTGGATGGCGATGTAGCTTTCCGCCAGATGCACATCGGCGGCAGCGGTGGAGTTCTGGCGCGGGCTCAGTGCCGCACGCAGGATGTCGCCCAGACTGACGATCATCTTGCAGGCATCCTCCCGGTTGCCCGCCTTTACCAGCCAGTTCAGGGTGCCCAGGGTGTTGTACAAAAAGTGGGGGTTGATCTGGGCTTGCAGCATCTTATACCGGGTCTCCTGCAAGAGGATCTGCTTTTCGTAGTTTTCATGGATCAGGGTGTCGATCTTGCCCAACATGGAATCAAATTCTTTTGTCAGGGTGCCGATCTCATCCGCTGCCGGGTCGGCGGGCAGCAGGGCGCGGGCAGCGGCAAAATTGCCCTCCTGCTGATCCACGGTCTGCATGGCTTCGCTCAGGGTATGGATGGGTTTTGTGACCAGCCGCGCCATGTGCAGCAGCACCCACGCAAACAGTATCAGGATGGCGCACTCACCGAAGATCAGGGCATTGCGGGCGGTGTTGATCTGGCCATAGATTTCGTGGTAGTCGAATACGCTGCACAGCCGCAGCCCAGTCACGGAACTTGTCAGCCAGCAGATGTAGTATTTTTTACCCCCGATGGTGCTGATCTGGTAGCCGTGGGCACTTTCCTCCTGCGGCAGGGCGGCCGCCGCCTCTTCGCCGCTGTGGTAGATCAGCTGCGTTCCGTTATAGAGATACAGCTCCGAGGGCTGGCTGGAAAGGCTGTGAATCTCGTTGTCCAGCAGCTTGCCCACATCCAGCGCCACCACGATGGTGCCCAGTTTTTTCAGGCTCATGTCCTGACTGCGCAGGATACGCCGCCCGCACAGGATGTAGGGGTAGTCTGCACTGTCGGAGGTCTGTATCACAAAGCCGCCGGGGGTGGCGTTCAGCGCCATTTCCAGTGCGGTCTGCCGCCCGGCGCCGGGGTCTGGCATATCCTGCCCGATGGTCAGGGTGTGGCCGTTCAGGTCGGTGTATTGCAGGCTGTTGATCTGACGGTCCTGATAGATCTTTTCCAGCAGCAGCGGGCGCACGCCGGTAAGCAGATAGTAGTAGTTTGCGGTCTGCGGGTCTGCCTGCGCCAAAGCGTTCAGCTGCTCCTGAATGTTGGAGTCCACCGCGATGCTGCGGGTCAGGGTGTCGATATCCTGAATATCATCGTCTACCCGCTGCACAAAAAAGTCCAGCTCCTGCAAGGACTTCTCGTAGAACTTTTCCTCAAACACCGAAAGGCCCAGATGCAGCGCACCGATCATCAGCGCGCCGCTGAGCAGGGTGAGCACCACAAAAATGCCCACAAATTTCTGTGCCAGCGGTAAGTCCAGAAACTGTCTTTTGATGCGGCGGAACATAGGCTCTCCTTACTCGCCCCAGCGCTGCTCCATCAGCCGCCAGAGCGTGTCGTCATCCGGGTGGTTGTCCGTGTTCAAAATCAGCATGATGCGGCGGTCTGCCTCGCAGTCACCGAACTCCCGCATCCATGCGTAGTAGTGCGGGCCTTCGCCCAAGGTGCGGGCAAAACTCATCAGGTAGCCGCACACCTGTGCGGACTGCTTAATATCAGTTTGACACTCGTTGGCGTAAAAGTCAATCCATTTTCCGTGTTCGCGGCTGCGCATTGCAGCATTTGCGGCAGTATAGGCATTTTTTGCCCGCCCTGCCTGATAGAAACAGTGCTGCCAGTCGCCCACATACCCGGCTTCCAGCGCAGCACACACCGCTGCACCGCCCTGCGCCCAAAGGGCATACAGCTGCGCCTGCAGCAGCAGGGTATCCTGAAACAGTACCCGCGCCGCACCGGTCATGGCGGCAGCGGTAGCTTCGCACTGGCGCAGATACTGCCCATAGCTCTTTTCTGCCTCCCGGAACTTTTCAGCGCACCATGCGGCCTGACCGCTCAGGGCGGGACGGTCGCACAGCCATTGCAGGTCCTCGCAGGGCAGGGTGCGGTCGCGGATGAACTGGGTCATCAGCATCCGGGGCACATGGTTATAGAACTGGTCACCGGCGTGGTCGTCCGGGTGTTCGCCGTAGAGCACGGCGTGGTCGGCGTAGCCTGCAAGGCACTTTGCAACCGCAAGGCCGTTGGGCTTACCGTAGTAGTTTTGTGCATAGGCAAGGCGGTGCCCTTCGGGGTCGCAGCTGCCGGTCTGCCACAGCTGGGCGATGTAGTCCAGCAGGTAGGCGTGAGGTTTGACGTTGGAGCAGTTGATGAGCCAGTAATCGTCCACGCCGTGGGCCAGAGCGTTCGTCAGCTCCTCGCAGACGAACTCGGCGCTGTTGGGCAGCATGGTGATGTGGCTTGCCGCCTGCAAATCATAGAAAGAAGCGTGGTAGTACAAGCCGTGCGCACCGGTGTCGCCCAGCGGCGGCAGAGCGGTCACGCGGGGGTTCGCGTTGCCCTGACGGCGGCTGACCATCTTGCCAAAGCCGTTGTCTGCCCAGATCTTGATGACATCCTCCGGCAGATCCAAACACCCCTGCTGGTACAGCTCCATGGTCTCGCCGTAGAGGTTTGTGCAGCAGATGGCGTGAGGGTCGTTCTGCTTGACCAGCGCATACTGCTCCCGGATCAGGCGGGAGATGAGCGCACCACGCTTTTCGGGGGTGTCGTACTGGGGGTCGTCCTCCCAGAAGGGCTTGTCGCCCTGCCCGCGGAAGCCGATGTTCCATACCGTGGGGGTGGTTTTCTGCCGGTCGATGGCATCCTGCCACAGGGCGCGGAACTTTTCCGGGTAGAGGCTGAACTTTGGCTCCAGCTCCGGGTATGCCTGCGCGAACATTTTTGCCCCCAGCGGCTCGGCGTGGTGGTGGGTGATGATCAGCCCCATGTCGGCGGCAAGGTCGTGGTAGCGGTGACCGTTTTCGCCCGTACCGGGAATCACCAGATTGCCGCCCAAGCGCAGCAGCGTTTCAAACACCATGGCAAAGGAAAGGTCGCTGCGGCGCTCTACCTTCCAGTGGGAGATGAGCGTTTCGTCATTGACGAACCAGCCGCGATACCGCACCCGGGCAGGCTTGCTCTCGTAGGTGAAGTTCTGCGGCACGGTCACGCTTTCGGTTCGGGGGAATTTCTGGTCGTTCCAGAACCAGAAGGGCTGCACGCCCAGAAAGCGCCTGCTGACCTCGAACAGGCCGTACACAAAGCCCAGCGTATCGGCGGCAGTCAGCAGAAGCTCATTATTCTGCACCTGCAGGCAGAAGCACTCCGGTGCAAGGTCGCTGTCTTTGGCAAGGCGGATGGCATCGCCGGGAGCATCTGTTTCGGTGAACACTGCTTTCATATCCCGGTACAGAGCCGAAACGGCATATTGAACAGGTTTTGTTCCCTCACAGGAAATGATCTGGCTGTTGCAGTTGAGAATCATAAGAGTACCTCTCTTTTGAAAAAAGGAAAACCCTCTCAGTCTCGCTTGCGCTCGCCAGCTCCCCCGAAGGGGGAGCTTTGGCACAGCATTTCAGTTGCGTCAAAACCTCGCCCTTCGGGAGAGGTGGCAATGCGAAGCATTGACGGAGAGGGTTCGATTCTTAAATTTTAACCCTTGATACCGTCGGTGGCGATGCCCTCAACGATATACTTCTGGAATGCGATGAACACGATGATGACCGGCAGCAGCGAGAGCACCGACATGGCGAACAGACCGCCGTAGTTGTTGTAGCTGTTGGGGTCGGTATAAAGCTTCAGTGCCAGCGGGATGGTGTAGTTCTTGGGGCTGGACACGAAGATCAGCGGCTGGAAGAAGTCCTGCCAGATCCAGTAGAAGGCGAAGATGGCTGCCGTGACGATAGCAGGCTTCACGATGGGGATCATGATCTTGAACAGGATGCCGGGCTTGGAGCAGCCGTCCAGCATGGCGGCTTCGTCCAGATCACGCGGGATGCCGCGCATATACTGGGCGATCAGGAAGATAAAGAAGCCGTAGCCGAACACCCACGGCAGAGTCATGGACACCAGCGTATCCGAAAGGCCCAGCTTTTTCAGGATGATGTACTGGGGCACCACCATGACCTGCGAAGGGATCATCATGGTCATAACAATGCAGCCGAACCAGAAGTTTGCGCCCCGGAATTTCAGACGGGAAACGGCGTAGGCTGCCAGCAGGGAGCAGAAGATGGTGCCCGCCACCGATACGACCGTGACGATGACGCTGTTCAGGGTGAAGCGCCAGAACGGGATGCCTGCAATGCCCTGCCAGCCGGAGGCGTAGTTCGTGAGCGCATCCCACTTTTCCGGGATAAGGGACCATGCGTTGTGGAACATGGTGTCGTTGGACTTGAAGGAGCTCATCAGCAGCCACAGCAGCGGATAGACCATGATGAAGCCCAGCAGGCAGGAGAAAACATGGAAGAATACCGATTGTACTTTGGAACTTTTCTGACCAACCATTTTTGACCCTCCTTAACCTTCGTAGTGGACCCAGGACTTCTGGCTCTTGAACAGGATGGCGGTCATGATGCCGATGAGGGCGACCAGGATCCATGCCAGTGCGCAGGAGTAGCCCATGTGGAAGTTTGCAAATGCCGAGCGGTACAAGTACAGCACATAGGTCAGGGTGCTGTTCATGGGGCCGCCGTTGGTGATAACGTAGCTTTCGGTAAACACGCGGAAGCCGGTAATGATCTGCTGGATGAGGTTAAAGAAGATGGTGGGGGTGAGCATGGGCATGGTGATCTTCCAGAACTGCTGGAATTTGGTTGCACCGTCCAGCGAAGCGGACTCGTACAGGGAGACGGGGATCTGCTTCAGACCGGAGAGGAACACCAGCATGCAGGAGCCGAACTGCCACACGCCCATCAGCACGATGACCAGCAGGGCGGTCTTGGGGTTGCCCAGCAGGGAGTACTTCTGCTCAATGCCAAGGGCAGAAAGCAGGCTCATGAACACGCCCTTGTTGCCGAACACCTGCTTCCACACCACGGAAACGGCGATGGAGCCGCCCACGATGGAGGGGATGTAGTACAGCACGCGGTAGAACGCCATGCCCATGTGCTTTTTGTTCAGCAGGGTGGCTACGAACAGCGCAAAGGCGAGGCGCAGCGGCACCATGATAAAAACGTAGAGGAAGGTGACTGCCAGAGCCTTGCGGAACATTGCATCTGCGGTAAAGATGGTGATGTAGTTTTTCAGGCCCACCCAGTTGGGTGCGGACAGCAGGTTATAATCCGTAAAGGAATAGTAGATGGACATGGCAGCCGGGATGACATACATAAAGATGAAGCCGAACAGCCACGGAGCCAGCAGCAGATAGCCGACCTTGGTATCATCGCCGAAATTATGCTTTTTCAGCGTAACAGCTTTTGCGTTGGACACAGCGAGACCTCCTTTTTTATAGGTTACTTTCCCAATAAAAACGGGAGGGGTCTGGGATGACCCCTCCCGCACAGATCAATTAGTTGTTGGAAGCCAGAATGCTGTTGGCGGTGTCAAAGAAGGTCTGAGCAGCCTCAGCGGGAGTGGCCTGACCGTAGAACACGCTGTAAGCGATGTCCTTGAACTGGGTATTGACCTCGGAGATGCCGGAGGGGTCCGGAGCGGGGGTGCTGCCGCAGTAATCGGCTGCATCGGAAACGAAGTCGAACATTTCGACCTGCTTCTCAGTCAGGGCACCGGCGCTGGTCAGGTGGTCACGGGCGTTGCTTGCAGAGGGAGTTCCGCGCTCGCCCAGCATGATGTCGTTGGCCTCGTCGCTGTTCAGGAACCAGCTGATAAAGGCGGCAGCCTCGGCCTGCACCTTGGAGGTGGCAGAAACAGAGAAGAACATACCGGGCTTGTACCACAGAGCCTTCTCACCAGCCTTCTTCACCGGGGGAACCAGCAGCTCCAGCGTGTCGTTGCCGGCGTTGGCACCGATGGTGCCGAAGTTGTTCCAGGACTGGTGGAAAGCAGCGTCACCGGTGATGACGGGGGTTGCGTCGTTGCCCAGAGTAGCGATCTGCTCGTACTCATCGGGGTTGGGGGCTGCACCTGCGTCGATCAGGTCCTTCCACAGCTGGAAGTAATCGGTCAGGATCTGCACATCGTCAAAGCCAAGGCTCTTGTTGTCCTCTGCAAACAGGGAAACGCCGTACTCGCGTACCCAGTAGTTCAGCAGGTTCGTATCAATGAAGGCAGAGCCGCCGAAGCCGTACTTGCCGGTCTTTTCCTTCACGGTCTTGCAGATGGAAACAAAGTCGTCCCAGGTCCAGCCGTTCTTGGGAGCCTCCACACCGGCTTCTTCCAGCACGGCGGGGTTGTAGATGAAGGACACCAGAGAGGTGGACAGGGGGATGCCCACCATCTTGCCGTCGATGGTGCCGGCATCTGCCAGAGCGTCGTCCACGTTGGAGATGTCCAGCGTGCCGTCAGAGGCAAAGGAGGACAGGTCTGCCAGAGAGCCGTTCTTTGCGTAGGTGGAGATGTACATATAGTCCATCTGGACGATATCGGCCATGCCGCCGGTAGCGGTGTCGGTAGCCAGCTTCTCAAAGTAGCCGTCCCAGCCGGAGGGGGTGGTCTCGAAGTGGACGTGGGGGTTCAGCTCGGTGTACTTGTCCAGCACCTTCTGGGTCAGGTCGTGACGGGTCTGGCCGCCCCACCAGGTCATGCGGATGGTCACATCGCCGTCCGCAGCGGATGCTGCGGTGCTGCCGGATGCAGCAGCGGAAGAAGCAGCGGTGGAACTGGATGCGCCGCCGCAGGCAGCGAGAGCACCGGCCATGCCGGCAGCACCGGCGACTTTCAGAAAGCTTCTGCGAGAGATCTTCATAAGAATTTCCTCCATTTTTCCTTCGTGTTTTTGTAATGTGGAGCCGTCGCTCCCGGTCTGTGCACACCCTTTTTCTGACTTTATTGTATCGCTTTTTTTCAAAAACAAAATGGAAAATGCCGGTCTTTCTCTTGGAAAAAACCGACATTTGGGGTTTAACCTCTCCGTCAGCGCTTACGCGCTGCCACCTCTCCTGATAGGAGAGGCCTTGGCAGTCGGATACAGCTTGATGGATACGCCAGAGGCTGCCCTGTTAGGGGAGCTGGCGAGCCGTAGGCGAGACTGAGAGGTTCAATATTTACTTCTATATTCCGTCGGCGTTACCCCGCAGATCTTGCGGAATACCTTGGAAAAATACTGTCCGTCCAGCGGGTAGCCCACCAGCTCTGCCAGACGGCTGATCTTCATCTCTGGCTGAAATTCCAGCAGCCGCTGCGCCTGCGTAATGCGGGCGCGTTCCAGATAAGCCGAAAACCGCTCGCCGGTCATCTGCGAGAAGATGCGCCGCAGGTGGTCCTCGCTCATGAACAGCCGCTGCTGCGCAATGGTCTGCATGCTGAACTCCGGGTCGGAGAGGTTTTCGTAAATGGCAAGAAAGATCTCGCGGCTGCGGGCATCCGGCTGCGGCAGGTTCCACGCGGCAGTCAGGGCATCCGCCCACGCCGCCAGCGATTCCTCCGGCGGGGTCTTGCCCTCAAACAGCAGCTTCCAGGCCAGCTCGCACAGCTGCGTCCGCTGCCGGGGACGGTAGTTTTTGGCTTCCATCCGCGCAAAAGCGAGGGACAGTTCCCGCAGCAGCTCCTCGTAGCTGCCCGCCTGCCGCAGGGCGCGGATATCAAAAATTTCGTTCACCGTTTCCGGCAAAGCGGCGTTCTGGCTGGGGCGCAACAGAGCAGTCTCGTTTTCGTCCGGGTTCAACTGCAAAAGCTCCTGCACCTGCTGGAACAGGGTGGAAAGTTCTGCCAGTGTGCCGGTGCGGCTGGCAGCCGAGAGCATATTCACTGTCTCGAACCGCTTGAACTCCTTTTTCAGCACCTGCACGGCGCTTTCAAGGCTGGGTTCTGCGGCGGCGTCTGCAAGCACCAGCACATCCCGGTCGATGCCGGTGGTCATCAGCAGGGTGCTGTCCGGCAGAAGATCCCCCAGCATATTGCCCACCACATACCGCTCCAGCGAGTCGAACCCGCACTTGAGCCGGAAGTCCAGCAGCAAAACGCTGCGCCCCTCGCCGCCCAGTTCGTCCAGCAGCTGCCGGGTGCTGCTGCCCTGCGGCAGCGCACGCCCCTGCAACAGGTCGCGGAACAGCTGCTCCCGTGCGTAGGGCTTCAGCAGCCGGGCTTCCGCTTCCACTTTTTCGGAGCGGGCGTTCTGGGCGCGGGTTTCTTCCAGCTCCGCAATCGCCTTATTCAGCACCGGGATGATCTTGCCCTCATCGCAGGGCTTCAGGATATAGTGCCGCACGCCCAGCTCCATGGCCTGACTGGTAAACTCGTAATCGCCGTAGCCGGACAGCACCACAAAGGTCATGTCCGGGTACTGCTCCTTTGCCTTGCGGATCATCTCAATGCCGTTCATCACCGGCATCTTGATATCCACGATGGCAAGGTCGGGCTTGTCTTTTGCAATTTTTTCCAGACCCTCCGCGCCGTTCCGGGCTGTGCCGACCACCTTCATCCCATAGGTATCCCACGGGATGAACTGCGCCATGCCCTCGCGCTCGATCTCCTCATCGTCCACGATCAACAGCGTATGCAAACGGATCCCTCCTTCTCATTCTCCTTTACACCTAGAATAATATACCTTATTTTAATTTTCAAGTCTCGGCCTCAAATTGTCGCCCTGCTTCAAGAAGAATGCCGGATTTGTACAGGCGAAAACTACAAAAATGTGCTATTCTATGGTCACAGGAACTCCGCATCGTGCAACTTCAGCCCGACACATCTGCCACAGAGGCCGGGCCGGAGTGCGGAACCTTCCTCCCAAGACTTTTTGCTTGGTTTTCTCCTTCATCATCATTTTACAGCACAAAAGCAGCCGTTCGTGAATGTCGGCTGCTTTTGTGCTATACTGGATAAAAATACAGGAGGTACGTTTTATGGCATTGTGGATCAACGATGGGCTACACGAAGCAGCGCAGGGCATCCGTTCGTTTTTACTGGTGGGGCAGTCCAACATGGCAGGGCGGGGCGATCTGACCCCGGAGAATGCCATCACCGCCCCGGACTGCTTTATGCTGCGCATGGGCCGCTGGCAGCCCATGAGTGAGCCCATCAACGTGGACCGCGCGGTGGCAGAGGGTGCAGTTCCCCGCAGCGGCGCAAACCTTGCCGCCAGTTTTGCGGCGCAGTTGCAAAAAGAAACTGGGGCAAAGATCGGCCTTATCCCCTGCGCTGACGGCGGCACCCGCATCAGCCAGTGGCAGCCGGGCGAGGTGCTGTTTGACCACGCCGTTTTTCAGGCAAAGCTGGCTGCGCGGACTTCTGCGCTGACGGCGATTCTCTGGCATCAGGGCGAGAGCGACTGCCTTGCCCCGGAGCAGCTGGAAGCCTACCCGGAGCAGTTCCTGCGCACGATGCAAGCCTTCCGGGAAGAACTGGGTGATTTGCCCATCGTGGTGGGGGAACTGGGCTACCCGGAAAACGGTTTCCATGGCACCCCGGCGGAACTGTTGAAAGAATTCAACCGCCGCCTGCCCGAACTGGCCGCGCAGCTGCCGAACTGTGCTGTAGTATCTGCGGCTGGCTTGACCGCACGTCCGGATGGGCTGCATTTTACGACTGAAAGCCTGCGCACACTGGGCCTGCGGTATCTGGATTCTTATAAGAGTCTGGAATAAATGCCGGATTTCTTCAGGAAAGCAGTCGCTTTTCTGCAACCGCTTTTGGGCTTTCTATGCTACAATAGAGCCATAGAGAGGTGAACGAAAATGCTGTTTGGACGGGAATATATGCCGGAAGGCGCGGGTGTTGACCCGGATGCGCCCCGCAAAAAGGGTGCGGCGCGGCTTTGGGAGATCCTGAGCCGGGACTTTGACGGCATTTTCCTGTCCGGGGTACTGGCAATGTTGGCCTGTGCCCCGGCAGCAATTCTGGCAGGTGTTGCCCTCTGGCTGGGCAGCCTGCCCCTGTGCCTGCTGGCGGCAGCTGCCGCCGGGTGGCTGGTAGGCCCGGCGTTGACCTGCCTGTACGATACCATCCTGCGTGCCTTGCGGGATGAGCCGGGCTTCTGGTGGCACACCTACAAGCGGGTGTGGAAGCAGAGCTTTAAAAGCAGCCTTGTACCCGGCATAGTGTTCACCCTGCTGTGGGTGCTGGTGGCCTACGCCGCCTTTGTGCTGCCGCAGATGACAACGGTCCCGGCGGGCTTTGCGCTGGTGCTGGTGGTGGATATGGTGCTGCTGCTGACGTTGGGCAGCTATTACTGGATGCAGAACGCCCTGTTCGATGCTCCGGTCAGCAAAAAGCTTTCCAACTGCGTGCGGATGCTGCTGGGGTTTCTGCCCCGCACCGCCCTTTCGGCGGTGTTCCAGCTGGGCTACTGGCTGCTGATGGCAGTTGTCATCCCGCGCTGTGCCTTTATCTTTCTGCTCACCGGGCTGTGGCTGCCCAACCTGCTGGCGACGCTGGCAGTGTATGCCCCCGTTGAAAAAAGCCTGCATCTGGAAGAACAGATCCGGGCCAAGCGGGAGAGCGATTGAGACATTTTCTACTCCTTCATCATAAAACAGCATATCTCCATTCTGCAAAAAACGGCTGCCTTTCCTTCGCTTAGGGCGGCCGTTTTTTGCATAGAGCTCATTTGAAAATTTGAGGAGGTACCCGATATGCCTTTGCGCGAACCAATCACCCCGGCGCTTCTGGCCGACCCGGAAATTTTCCAGCAGAACCGGCTGCCCTTCCATGACTACTTTGCCGACCAGACAAGCCCCGAACTGCCGCTGACCGTCAGCCTGGACGGCGAGTGGAACTTCCGCTACGCGGAAAACCTGACTGCACCCTTTACGGACTGGGATACCCTGACCGTGCCGGGCTTTATCCAGATGCAGAGCCTGCAAAAGCCCGGCAAGCCCTACGGCGCACCCCATTACGTCAATACCCAGTACCCGTGAGACGGCCACGAAAAGCTGCACCCCGGTCAGATTCCGCAGGACTATAACCCCATTGGGGAGTACCAGCGCAGTTTCACCCTGCCGGAAAACTGGGCAAGCTGCTACCTGCGGCTGAACGGTGCGGACAGCGCCGCCGCCATCTGGTGCAACGGCGTTTACATCGGCTACTCCGAGGAAACCTTTACCCCGGCGGAATTTGACATGACTGCCGCCGTCCACCCCGGCGAAAATACCCTGACGGTGCAGGTGTACCGTTTCTCCTCCGGCAGCTGGCTGGAAGATCAGGATTTCTGGCGCATGAGCGGCTTATTCCGCTCGGTAGAACTGTTCACAAAGCCGGAGATTCACCTTGAGGATGTCTTTGTGAAGCAGGATTTCGCTCCGGACTTTTCCAGTGCCACTGTCACTTTTGATTGCAAAGTCAGCGGCGCGGGCCGGGTGTCGGTGGTGTTCAACGGGCAGCAGCAGTCTGCCGAGGTGGGCGAGCCTGCGGAGTACGACAGCGGCGTGGTGTTCGGCAAGGGCGAGGCTGACCCGGACGTGGAGGAGGACGTGCAGGACGTTTCCTTTACCTTTACGGTGGAGCATATAAATAGCATATTTGTGGTATGCAGTTCAACGATGCTGCTGTTACATTAAAAAGTTGAATTTTTATGGTTTATGGAGAAATAAGGAATTGTGTCAAAATGACACAATTGCTCCGTTCACTTTCAAAGAACCATAAGATGTGAATATTTTGCCTTTTATGGGAGTTCATATTTTTTACTGAATCTTGTGAAAAGCGTATAAAAAGCTTGCAATCATCTGTAAAATGTGGTATATACATTATACGAAAGAATGCTTTGAAAGAACGTTCCACCGTTCAATGATGTATAAATGGGAGGTGCCTGCCATGACCGCCGTGATCTATGCCCGCTATTCATCGGATAACCAACGCGAAGAATCCATTGAAGGCCAGATTCGTGAATGCACTGCCTATGCGGAGAAGAACGGCATCACCATCGTCAAGCACTACATCGACCGTGCCATCTCTGCAAAAACGGACAACCGCCCGGAGTTTCAGCAGATGATAAAAGACAGCGACAAAAAGCTGTTTGATATCGTGCTGGTCTGGAAACTGGACCGCTTTGCCCGAAACCGCTACGACAGTGCCCGGTATAAGACCCAGTTGAAGAAAAATGGTGTCAAGCTCATGTCTGCCACCGAGATCATCTCCGAGGGGCCGGAAGGCATCATTCTGGAGTCGGTGCTGGAAGGTTATGCCGAGTATTATTCCGCTGACCTTGCCGAAAAGGTTGTCCGTGGACAGACCGAGAACATCCTGAAAGGCCGCTGCAACGGTGGCCGTGGAACATTTGGCTATACGCTGGATTCGGAGCGGAAGTTCCACATTGATCCGCTTGCCTCCCCTTTCGTGCTGGAATCGTTCAGGAAGTACCGGGATGGACTTACGATGAAGGAGATTCGGGACTGGCTGAACGAGAATGGCATCAAGAACCCGGTCGGCGGTGCGTTCACTTATAACAGTGTCGAGCATATGCTCAAAAACCGGCGGTACATCGGAGAACTGAAGTTCCGGGATGTAGTCGTACCGGATGCTATCCCGCCCATCATTCCACTGGAATTGTTTGAGGATGTGCAGGAGAAAATCACCAAAAACAAAAAAGCCCCTGCCCGTAGAAAGGCAGAGGATGACTACCTGCTCACCACCAAGCTGTTCTGCGGCTACTGTGGGGCGTTGATGTTTGGCGAAAGCGGCACGAG
>CAKTGQ010000039.1 GCA_934561555.1 uncultured Faecalibacterium sp.
ATAAGATATCCCATTGTTTCAAACAAGTAAGACCCCTTGAAGACTACAAGGTTGATAGGCACGATGTGTAAGTGGAGCGATCCATTCAGCAAGCGTGTACTAATAGGTCGAGGGCTTGACCACAATTCGCTTGAGACTTTTAAGTCAACGAAAAAATGCTAGCAGTGATTATTCAGTTTTGAAGGCACGTCCTTCTAAAAATACTGGACAGAGACACAGAAATGTGTTATACTGATTCAGTCAAATCGGTCGGTGTCGATGACGGTAAGGTTCCACCTGTTCCCATTCCGAACACAGAAGTTAAGCTTACTTGTGCCGAAGATAGTTAGCTGGAAACGGCTTGTGAAAATAGGTAGTCGCCGACTTAACAGAAAGCTCTGAGATGAAAGTCTCAGGGTTTTTTTGTTGCGTTTCGGGACAGAAAATAGTATTATAAAAGCAGAACCTTATACTTTCTACAGATTTTCCTGTTACACTGGATGCACAAAGAAAGGAGAGTCTGTATGGACAAATTAACGAAAAAGGGGCTGGACGGCACCCAGCTCAAGACCATTGCACTGGTGCTGATGGTGCTGGACCACATTCATTATTTCTTCGAGTTCACCGGCTGCATCCCGACGGTGTTCAGTATGCTGGGGCGGCTCAGTGCGCCGCTGTTTCTGTTCTGCACGGTGGAGGGCTTTGCCCACACCCATGACCGCAAGCGGTATTTTATCCGCATCTGGGCTATCGGCGCGGCTATGGCGGCGCTGGAATTCTTTATGATCTACGTCAAAGCCTTCCGGCGCGGGGACGGCTTCTACCCGCTGAACGCGATTTTTCAGGATCTGATGCTGCTGTGCATCGTCTGGCAGGGCATCGACTGGCTGCGGGAGAAAAAGCTCGCAAAAGGCATTGGTGCCATTGCCGCCGTTTTGTGCTGGCCGTATGTGGTAGTGGCGTTTCTGCTGCTCTTCCCCGGGGTGCAGGAGATGCCCATTGCTTCAACGATCGTGGCCTTTGTCATTACAAGTCCGCTGCCCATGTGGACAACCATCACGGATGGCAGCTGGAGCTTTTTGCTGGGCGGCGTGCTGTTGTATGCCCTGCGGGGTCATCGCCGCGTACAGCTGACGGCATGGGCACTGGTGATTTTCCTGTGTGACTTTGTGCTGCCCTTTGGGATGCTCTGCAGGCAGGCGGATTTTGTGTGGACACAGATGTTCACCGACAACTACGAGTGGTTCGGCGTAGCGGCGGTGCTGCTGATGCTGCTGTACAACGGCCAGCGCGGCAGCGGCCACAAGCAGCTGTTCTACTGGTTCTACCCCGCCCATGTGTATCTGCTGTACGGGGCATCCTGCCTTGTTTATAACGTGTTGAGGTGATTTTGTGGCAAACATTCTGGCAGTAGATGACAATCTGGAGCTCTGCAAGCTGATCCGCACTGCCTTGGAGCGGGACGGCCATCGGGTAGAGACGCGGCAGGCGGGCGGGGCGCTGACCGAGGCGCTCTGCCGCTGGGCAGACTGCATCCTGCTGGACGTGATGATGCCCGGGGAGGATGGCTTTGCGGTCTGTCGGCGCATCCGCAGCCTGACCGAAGCGCCCATCCTCTTTCTGAGCGCCCGCACCGACGAGGCTGCTGTGCTGGAGGGACTGGGCATCGGAGCAGACGACTTTTTGTCCAAGCCCTTCCGGGTGGCAGAGCTGCGGGCGCGGGTGGCGGCACATCTGCGGCGGCAGAGCCGCACCCCGGCGCACCGGATGGCGCGCAGCGGCGTGGTCTTTGACCTGACCGCCCGGAGCGCGGCGGTGGAGGGCGCGGTGCTGCCGCTGACCCGCTCGGAGTATGCCATCTGCGAGTATCTGGCGTTGCACGCCGGGCAGACCTTTACCAAGGAGCAAATTTACGAAGCGGTTTTTGGCGTTGACGGCACAGCGGATGATACCGCTGTGACTCAGCACATCAAAAATATCCGGGCAAAGCTGCGAGCAGCGCATGTGCCGGAGCCGGAAAAGCTGCTCAATACCGTATGGGGCGTGGGATACCGATGGAAAAGCGAAGACTGACCTCTCTGCGCAGCGTGCTGCTGCAATATCTGGTGCGCACGGCGTTGGCCTGCCTGTTGGTCGCGGTGGGGTGGCTGCTGGGGCTGCTGCTGTGGGTCCAGAACGACGGGCTGTTTCTGCCCGCCAATCAGGCCGCGCAGGCCTGTCAGAAAGCCGCACAGGAGGTTTTACCGGGCATGACCGCCGCCACCTTTGACGAGACGCAGCTGGACTCCTTGTGCCGGTACGCCCTGTTTGCCGCGCCGGACAGCAGCGAGGTGCTGGCAACCAATATGGATGCCGGGCACTTGCAGCGGGCGATGGAGAACCGGCAGGGGAAAACCCGCTGGCATTTTGGCTACACACAGTATTATATGACGTCAAAATTGCAGGACGGAACGGTCTGCTTGCTGCAATTTGACTATGCTGTACCCTACGCCGACCCTGCGCTGCGGGGTGTGCTGCCGGATATGCAGACCGTGCACTGCATTCTGGGCATTCTGCTGTTGGTAGGCGCGGTGGTGTGGAGCACCCACAGGACCGGGCGCTTCCTGACCCGGGAGACCGAAAAGCTGACCGCCGCAGCACAGGCGGTAGCACGGAAGGATCTGGACAGCGCGGTATTTTCCGGCGCGAAGGTGCGGGAGTACGAGAGCACTTTGCAGGCGCTGCAAACCATGGGCGATGCCCTGACCGGCAGCTTACAGAAGCAGTGGGCCATGGAGCAGCGGCAGCGGGAGCAGATCATTCAGCTGTCCCACAAGCTGAAAACGCCGCTGACCATCATCGAGGGCAACGCGGAGCTGCTGGCAGAGGATGACGGCCTGACCGAGGAACAGAAAGCGCAGGTGGAATCTATTTTGCAGGGCGCAGAGCAGACCCGCACCTATCTGGGCAAGATCCGCGCCGAGGTGCAGACCCCGCTGCGCTATAAACGGAATGTAGAGTGATGACGAAAAAGGATTCCAAAACGCCCGCAGGCGTTTTGGAACCCCCATAAAATGCTTATTCCACGCGAAAGGGCTGCTGCACAAAACGTGCAACAGCCCTTTGGTGGTTTTAATGCTTTGTCAGCTGTTTGTCCAGCCATGCGGCGATATCCGCGAAAACCTCAAGCTTGTTGGTCTCCACCAGCAGTTCGTGGCGGGCACCGGGGTAGAAGATGCTTTCAATGTTCTGCACACCGGCGTCCTTCAGGCTCTGGATGGCGCGGCGCACGCCCTTGCCCTGCTCGCCCACCGGGTCGGCATCGCCGGAGAGGAAGAGCAGCGGCAGGTCCTTGGGCATCCGTGCCAGAAAAGCCGGGTCGTGCAGGCGCAGAATGCCGCTGAACATACTGTAATAGGCGTTCAGCGTAAAGGTAAAGGTGCAGCGCTCCTCGGCCAGATACTTGTCCACCTCGGATTGGTCGCGGTTGAGCCAGTCGTGGGTGGTGCGGCCTTCCAGCCCCTTGTTATAGCCCATAAAGGAAAGGTTGGCCACAAGGCTGCTGCGGTAGTGCCAGCCGTGGAAGGCTGCCAATACCCGGCAAAGGGTCTTGGCCACCTTGACCAGCGCCTTAGGCTGGAAGCCGGTACCCATGATGATGGCACCGTCCAACTCCCGGCCATACTCGCACAGATACTGCCGGGCGTAGAAGGAGCCCATGCTGTGTCCCAGCAAAAAGTAGGGCAGACCCGGGTACAGCTCCTTGGTCAGCACGGTCACGGCGTGCAGGTCGGCCAGCACGGCGCGGTTACCGTCCGGCTCGGCAAAATAGCCGTAGTCCTCCTTGGTGCGGATAGAGGCACCGTGTCCCAGATGGTCGTGCCCGGTGACCAGAATGCCCCGGTCGGCCAGATATTCCGCCAAGGGGCGATAGCGGTCGATGTACTCCACCATACCATGGGACAGCTGCAGCACCGCCCGCACCGGTCCCTCCGGGACGCAGCGAAAGCCGTGCAGGGTGCGCCCCGGCACGGTGGAGGGAAGGGTAAAGTCGATGAACTGACTCATGAGAAAGGGGCCTCCTTTCTGAGTTACAGTGCGCTGAGCTTACGGCGGCAGGCGGTGCAGATGCAGTAACCGCCGAACTGGATGGCCTGCTCGTCCACCTCGCCGCAGAAATCGCAGCTGCCGGCGGGGCGGTGCTTTTTCAGGACGATGGCGTCCCCATCCACAAAGATCTCCAATTTGGTGTCGGTGTCGAGGTGCATACTGGTGCGCAGCTCCTTCGGCAGAACGATCCGTCCCAGCGAATCAATACCGCGAACGATGCCAGTGCTTTTCATAATGTGTCATTCTCCTTCATTTATTCCTTCTTAGCAACCACTGACACAACAGGAAAATTGTGCCAGCGTCGATAAGCTTAGTATACAAAAAATAACACCTTTCGTCAATGATTGCGTGCGGATTCGACAAAAAACAACCTTTTGCGCGTAAAGGTGGGGAAGAAAACTTCTCTGCAAAAAAGGGGTTCTGAAAAGCCCGCAGGCTTTCCTGAACCCCAAAATTACAAATAATTCTTTTTCGCCGTCTCAGCTCAGCTCCACAGGAGCTTCGGGCTGGTTCTCCACGCGGGCGCTGGTGCGACCCTCGGGACGGATCTCTCTGGCGGCAGTCAGCGAGAGCTTGGTCAGGGTGGGGCCTACCAGCTCGTACACCAGCACCGAGAACAGCACCACGTTGCGCACCATGTGGCCGTCCGACAACTCGGCGGCGGTGGCAGCCATGCCCAGCGCCACGCCGGCCTGCGGCAGCAGGGTGATGCCCAGATACTTCTGGATGGCGGGGCTGCAGCTGGTGGCGCGGCAGCTCAGGTAAGAGCCGCTGATCTTACCGGCAGAGCGCGCCACGATGTACACCACGCCGATGAGCAGCACCATAGGGTTGGTGAGGATGGTCAGGTCCAGCTCTGCGCCGGACAGCACGAAGAACAGGATGTTGATGGGGGACACCCAGCGGTCCAGACGATCCATCAACTCGTCCGAGGTGGGGCAGACGTTGCAGAACACGGTGCCGGTCATCATGCACACCAGCAGCAGCGAGAAGCCGCAGCGGGTGCCGTTGATCTCGAACTCGGTCATGGACAGGCCCACCGTCAGCAGCACAAAGGCCACCGACAGGCTCATGCGCTTGGAGCGGGAGTGGAAGTAGACCTCCAGCAGGTTCAGCAGGTAACCGGCGGCAGCGCCCAGCGCCAGCGAGAGCGCGATCTCCAGCAGCGGCTCCAGCACCACGCTCACGGGGTCGATGCGGCCCTGCTCCAGCGCGTTTGCCACGCCGTAGGAGGCCGAGAACAGCACCAAACCTACGGCGTCGTCAATGGCGACCACCATCAGCAGAAGTTTGGTCAGCGGGCCGTCGGCTTTATACTGCTTGACCACCATCAGGGTAGCGGCAGGGGCGGTGGCGGCGGCGATAGAGCCCAGCGTGATGGCAGAGGCCAGCGAGATGACGTCCGGGCGGGCAAAGTGCAGGGCAACAAGGGCGATATCCACCAGCGCGGTGGTGATCACCGCCTGCGCGATGCCCACGGTCACGGCGCGGCGTCCCATGTGCTTCAGGGCACTGAGCCGGAACTCGTTGCCGATGACGAAGGCGATGAAGCCCAGCGCCACCTGTGTGATAATGCCATAGCCCTCCACGGCGGCAAGGCTGCCAAAGCCGACGCCGAGACGGCTCAGCCCCAGCCGACCCAGAAAGAAGGGCCCCAGCAGCAGGCCGGTAAGCAGGTAAGCGGTGACGGCGGGCAGACGCACGGCCTTAGCAGCGCGTGACATGAGCAGGCCGGCGATCAGGGCAAGGGACAGACAGATCAACATTTGTTCCATAATGTGGTTTGTATTGGGTGCGCAGCCAAGGGCCGCAGCACTCGGTTCCTCCTTGTCAAAAAAGTATCGAACTCCTGTTTGAAATTCATTGCAGGGTCAAAATGGGAAAACGTATCTAGTATATCGGAACTGTCGGAGAAAAGCAACTATCCTGCGCGTTTCGTACAGGTTTTGAAACGAAAAGACAGAAACAGAACGATAAAGGACGGGATGCGGGCTGTTCGACTGCCATTTTCTTTTGCACCTCAGCCGTAAAAAAGGGATAGCGGAACGCCCATAGACGTTCCGCTATCCCGAAATTTAAAATATACCCTTAGTTGAACTTGAAGATCTTGCGCAGCTGGCGATAGGCGGAAAGGACCACCTTGTCGCCGCCGGGGAAGTGTAGATCGGTCAGACCGCCAAGATTCACGCGCACGGCGCGGTAAACGCCGGGGGTAACGTGATCCTTGAGGTACTGCCACAGCTCGGCCTTTTTGGCGTGCGCCTCGGCGCTGCCGTCCAGCAGCAGGAAGATGTCGCTGACTGCCATCATCACCGACAGGTAGTGCACCATGTAGGCGCGCAGACGCTTCTGACCCTTGAGCGCGTCCAGATCCTGACAGTCGATCATGTGCTTTGTGACCCGCAGCTGCTGATCCACGCGGCCGATCATCACGCTCTCGTTCACGCTCTGGTCTGCGCGGCCGATGAAGTAGCGGTACAGATCCAGATCCATATAGTACATGCTCTTGACGTAGGGCAGGGGCTGGTACACAAAGATGTTGTCCACATAGAAGGTGTGCTTGGGCAGCACCATGCCGCACTCACGCAGCACCTCGGTGCGGTACATGACCGAGTGCATCAGCAGGTTCTGATCCGGGCGGAAGTGCCGGACATGCACCCAGTCGAACAGGCGGTTCTGCGGGAACACGTTGGTGTAGCGCACGGTCAGGGTGGTGCCGTCCTCCACATGCTCGTACACATAGTTGCAGATCATCAGATCCGGCGCGGTGCCGCGAGCCACCAGCGTGGTCAGGCGCTCCAGCACCTTCTTCAGGGCGTCGGTGTCCAGCCAGTCGTCACTGTCCACTACCTTGTAGTACAGGCCGGTGGCGTTGCGGATGCCCTGATTGACACCCTCGCCGTGGCCGCCGTTCTCCTGATGGATGGCCTTGACGATGGTGGGGTACTTTGCGGCGTACTCGTCGCAGATGGCGGGGGTATCATCCTTGACGGAACCGTCGTCCACCAGAATGATCTCGGCCTGCTCGCCTGCGGTCAGCAGCGTTTCGATGCAGTGACGCATATAGGCTGCGGAATTGTAGCAGGGCACGGCAAAGGTGATAAGTTTCTGCTGCATATTATAAATGCTCCTTTTTACGTTGCATGATCCATGCCGGGCAGTCTGTGGGGTGGCATGGAGATATGTGTTCTCATTATAGCATTTTCGCGCCTGAAAAGCTATCCTTCCCGGGCAGAAAGGTCGGTTACCGCACATTTTTGCGCAAAGTGACGCTTTTTTCTGCCAAAAGTACAGGTTTTGTGGTATACTGATAAGGTTTTGAGCGTTCTGCGTGTCAGCGCACCTACTTATATAACGGAGGAAACCATGGAAAACCCGCACAGTATCCTGAAAAAAGTTTTCGGCTACGACAGCTTCCGCCCCGGGCAGGAAGAGATCGTCAGCCGCCTGCTGGCTGGGCAGGATGTGCTGGCGGTCATGCCCACCGGCGCGGGCAAATCCATCTGCTATCAGGTGCCGGCACTGCTGCTGCCGGGCATTACCATCGTGGTGTCCCCGCTGGTCAGCCTGATGAAGGATCAGGTGGGGGCGCTGGTGCAGGCGGGCGTGGCAGCGGCTTTTCTGAACAACAGCCTGACCGACAACCAGAAGGCGCTGATGCTGCACCGCGCCCGGGAGGGCTGGTACAAGATCATCTATGTGGCGCCGGAGCGGCTGGAGATGCCGGGCTTCCAGCGGTTTGCGCAGGAGCGGCAGATCAGCATGGTCACGGTGGACGAGGCGCACTGCATCAGCCAGTGGGGGCAGGACTTCCGCCCCAGCTATCTGCGCATCAAGGCATTTGTGGACAGCCTGCCCAGCCGCCCGGTCATCGGCGCGTTCACCGCCACCGCCACCGCCCATGTGCGGGAGGATATCCGCACCCATCTGGCATTGCAGAACCCCTACGAGGTGACCACCAGCTTCGACCGTCCCAACCTGTACTTCGAGACCCGGCGGGCGCTGCCCAGCCAGAAGCCCAAGGAACTGCTGGAACTGGTGCTCAAGGAGGGCAACAACGCGGGTATCGTGTATTGCAGCACCACCCGGCAGGTGGACGAGACGGTGCAGCTGCTGCAGAGCCGCAGCATCCGAGCGGCAGCCTATCACGCCAAGCTGGATGCGGACACCCGGCGGCAGAATCAGGACGACTTCCTCTACGACCGGGTGCAGGTGATGGTGGCGACCAACGCCTTTGGTATGGGCATCGACAAGCCCAATGTGCGGTTCGTCATCCATTATAATATGCCCAAGGACTTGGAAAGTTATTATCAGGAGGCCGGACGTGCCGGGCGCGATGGTCAGCCCGCCCGGTGCACCCTGCTGTATTCCGGCACGGATGTGCGCACCATCCGCTTTTTCATCGACAAGGAGCGGGAGGCCGACAACGGTCTGCCCGCGGATGTAAAGGCCGAAGCCGCCCGCAAGGCAGAGGAGCGGCTCAAGTACATGACCTTCTACTCCACCACCCAGCACTGTCTGCGCAGCTTTCTGCTGCAATACTTCGGGGAGGCAGCGCCTAAAAAGTGCGGCAACTGCTCCTGCTGCCTTGCCGCCGAGCAGGAAGCCCAGCTGCAGGTGGAGTACGCCCGCCGCCGCGCCGCCCAGAGCGCCGACCGGCTGGAAAAGCCCCGCCGCGCAAAGCCCGCAGTGGGCAGCCTGAGCGAGGCGGACGAAAAGCTGCTCAACGCCCTGTACGCCGTGCGCAAGCGCCTTGCGGGCAAGCAGAATCTGCCCGCCTTTATGGTGTTCAACGACGCCACCCTGCGGGAGATGGCAGAGAAAAAGCCCATGAGCATCGACGAGCTGCTGAACATCAGCGGCGTGGGCGAAAAGAAAGCCGCCCGCTACGGCAACGCCTTCCTGCGCGTCATCGAGGACGCTGTGGGCAGCCGGGAGTGAGAAAAGAAACAGCATCTGCAAAGTTCGCAAATTTTCTGAAATTCAGGCGCGAACCTGACAGATGCTGTTGTTTTTTGTGGGTGAACCCTCTCAGTCTGCTCACGATGTTCGCAGCCAGCTCCCCCGAAGGGGGAGCTTTATTTGTGCTGACCGGAAGATGCAAAAAGCTCCCCCTTTCGGGGGAGCTGGCATCGCGCAGCGATGACTGAGAGGGTCAAATCGCCTTACCGTTCCATGGTATGGGTGGCGAACACCTTTTCGTCCTCCCACCACACGGGCTGCCCGGCGGCAAGGGACTTGGGCACGTCCAGCAGGCGCTGGTTGCGGCTGCCGCGGAAGCGCAGAGAGATGTCGTGCTCGGCCTGTACGAATCTGCCGTCCACCAGCACATCCAGCAGTGCCAGCAGCTCGTCGGTCACCTCGCACCGCGCGGGGCTGGGCTCTGTGCCGGTAAGCTGCTCCCAAGTGTAGCCGGAGTAGCACCACACCGTCTTGGCAGGGTACAGCGCCTTGAAGTTGCGCACAAAGGGCAGCAGCTCCCGCTGGTTCTCCGGCTCAAAGGGCTCGCCGCCCAGCAGGGAAAGCCCGGCGATATAGTCCGGCTGGCAGGAAGCGAATACCTCGTTGCGCACGGTCTTATCAAAGGGCTGACCGTAGGTGAAGTCCCATGCCACGGCGTTGAAGCAGCCCGGGCAGTGGTGGCGGCAGCCGGACACAAAAACGCTGGTGCGTACCCCGGGACCGTTGGCGATATCGTAATACTTGATGTTTGCGTAGTTCATAAGTGAAACTCCATATAAAAAGCTCCCCCTCTCGGGGGAGCTGTCAATGCGAAGCGTTGACTGAGAGGGTTACAGATGCAGCACGCGGTCCTTGATCTCCTGCGTGCGGCCCTGGTTCCAGAACTGGGTGCCGATATAACCGCAGGTGCGGCGGGCAACGTTCAGCTTGTTCTGGTCGCGGTTGCCGCACTTGGGACACTCCCACACCAGCTTGCCGTCATCCTCCACGATCTTGATCTCGCCGTCATAGCCGCACACCTGACAGTAATCGGATTTGGTGTTCAACTCCGCGTACATGATGTTGTCGTAGATGAACTGCAGCACGCTCATGACGGCTTCCAGATTGTCCTGCATGTTGGGCACTTCCACATAGCTGATGGCACCGCCCGGGGACAGGCGCTGGAAGTCGGCCTCAAACTTCAGCTTGGTAAAGGCGTCGATGGGCTCAGAGACATGGACGTGGTAGCTGTTGGTGATATAGTTCTTATCTGTGATGCCCTCCACGATGCCAAAGCGCTTTTGCAGGCACTTGGCGAACTTGTAGGTGGTGGATTCCAGCGGGGTGCCGTAGAGGGAGTAGTCCATGTTCTCGGCCTTTTTCCACTCGTTGCACTTGTCGTTCATGTGCTGCATCACGCTCAGGGCAAAGGGCTTGGCACCGGCATCGGTGTGGCTCTTGCCGGTCATATACTTCACGCACTCGTACAGGCCGGCATAGCCCAGACTGATGGTGGAGTAGCCGCCGAACAGCAGCTTGTCGATCTTTTCACCCTTCTTCAGGCGTGCCAGCGCACCGTACTGCCACAGGATGGGAGCAGCATCACTGGGGGTGCCCATCAGCCGCTGATGGCGTGCCTGCAAGGCGCGGTGGCACAGCGCCAGACGCTCGTCAAAGATCTTCCAGAACTTTTCAAAGTTACCGTCGGAGCTCAGGGCAACGTCCACCAGATTGATGGTGACTACGCCCTGATTGAAACGGCCGTAGTACTTGGGTTTGCCGGTCTCGGGGTCTACATAGGGGGTCAGGAAGCTGCGGCAGCCCATGCAGGTGTAGCAGTGGCCCTCGCCGTTCTTGTCCACCTTGAGCTCCAGCATCTTCTTTTCCGAGATATAGTCCGGCACCATGCGCTTGGCGGTGCACTTGGCAGCCAGCTCGGTCAGGTAGTAGTAGGGAGCGCCGGGGCGGATGTTGTCCTCCTCCAGCACATAGATCAGCTTGGGGAAGGCGGGGGTGATCCACACACCGGCCTCGTTCTTCACGCCCTGATAGCGCTGGCGGATGGTCTCCTCGATGATGATGGCAAGGTCGGCCTTTTCCTGCGGGTTACGTGCCTCGCCCAGATACATGAACACGGTAATGAAGGGTGCCTGACCGTTGGTGGTCATCAGGGTGACTACCTGATACTGGATGGTCTGCACGCCGCGGTTGATCTCGTTGCGCAGACGGCGCTCCACGATCTCCTTCTTGCGCTCGGCAGAAACATCCAGCCCTTTCATCTCCAGCTCCACCTCGGCGGCGATCTTCTTGCGGGAGACGTCCACAAAGGGAGCCAGATGGGTCAGGCTGATGCTCTGGCCGCCGTACTGGTTGGAGGCCACCTGTGCAATGATCTGGGTGGCAATGTTGCAGGCGGTGGAGAAGCTGTGCGGCTTCTCGATATAGGTGCCGGAGATGACGGTGCCGTTCTGCAGCATATCCTCAAGGTTCACCAGATCGCAGTTGTGCATGTGCTGGGCGAAGTAGTCGGAATCGTGGAAGTGGATCAGACCTTCCTGATGTGCCTTTACGATCTCCGGGTCCAGCAGCAGACGGGCGGTCAGATCCTTGGAGATCTCACCGGCCATATAGTCGCGCTGCACGCTGTTGACGGTGGGGTTCTTGTTGGCGTTCTCCTGCTTGACCTCTTCGTTCTGGCACTCGATCAGGCTCAGGATGCGCTCATCGGTGGTGTTGGTCTGGCGCTTCAGGCTCTGGACGTAGCGGTAGGTGATATAGTGCCGTGCCACATCATGGGCCTGAATGTCCATCAGCTGGTTCTCTACCAGATCCTGCACCTCCTCCACGCTGATTGCGCGGTTGAGCTGCTGGCACTGATCGGTAACGGCTGCGGCGATCTGGGTGATCTGCTCCCGGCTCAGGCGAGCCTGACCGCCTACGGAATCGCTGGCTTTGGTAACGGCGGTGATGATCTTGGTAATATCAAAAGGAACTTCTGCACCGTTACGTTTGATGATCTTCATCGGTTCTCCTCCTTCTATATGGGCGCATTGTGAACGGGTACCTCTTACCTTAAGAGATACCCGTTTGCGCACAACGATATCCAACAAACTGAATGTAGCTCTATTTTATCATTATCTAGTGGCAAGTCAAGTAAAATACCACTATATTTTGCGTTTTGTAGCAATCGCCAAAAATAGCAGATACTTTTCGGGGCAAAATTTTGCCCTAAAAGACTTGACAGAGCAACCTGCTTTCCGGCGGGTAATATAAGTCGTCGTCTATACCCGTTCGAGTTTCGCACGGCCTATCACGGCCTATATAATGTAATAATATAAGGCTGAACCCTCTCAGGCGCTGCGCGCCAGATTCCCCGAAGGGGGAGTTTTTGGGCTGTACCGGAAACTTTCTCATTACACTTGATACCTTAGCAACAGGGGCAACGGCGTGCGCCCTCTCAGTCAAAGCCTCCGGCTTTGCCAGATTCCCCCTTTTGTCGCCTACGGTGACATCTTCCCCCGGAGCGGGGGAAGTCTTTCCTCAAAGGGAGAGCCAAGAGCACTGCCGGAAACTTCCTCTTTATACCTAATACTTTAGCAACAAGCTTTAGAACTTGGCTCCCCCTTTGGGGGAGCTGGCGCGGGAGCGCCTGAGAGGGCGTTTACCCCTCCGCAAAGAAAATAGAAAAAAGATGTCAAAAAGTGTTGACAAGCGCACCGGTGTGTGGTATTATACTTGAGCGCCAAGCGCTGAGACAAAAGAATGACTTCTGAAAGCTCAGCAGGAAGCCCTTGAAAAGAACCAATAGACGCTGAAAAGTTCCGGTTAGCACCGAGAAACCCGAAGCGCTCCAAGTTCACAAAACTTCAAAAGCTTCTCAAAAAAGTGCTTGACAAAAAACCGCTTCTGTGGTAAAATAATCAAGTCGTCAGCCGCAAGGCTGCGGCGCACAGGACCTTGAAAATTGAACAATATCGAAAGAACTTGTAACGGAACCTATTTTC
>CAKTGQ010000040.1 GCA_934561555.1 uncultured Faecalibacterium sp.
ACACAGAAGTTAAGCTTACTTGTGCCGAAGATAGTTAGCTGGAAACGGCTTGTGAAAATAGGTAGTCGCCGACTTTTGATTATCAGAATGAAGAAACCGCATTCTGATAATATGCACCTCTAGCTCAGTTGGTAGAGCAACTGACTCTTAATCAGTGGGCCCAGGGTTCGAGTCCCTGGAGGTGCACCAATAAAAGAGCGTTGAATCGTAAGATTTGACGCTCTTTCTTTATGTAGGAAAGCGGCTGCACACTTTCTGCACACTGTTTGCACATTTGCCCGAATCAAGGGCGTTTCTGCGCAAGGTTTGCACAGCCTGCTTTCCTTTGCATAAAAAGAAGAAATGTTAGGCGAACAAGGCTCTCGTCAATTCTCTGCGTTCGTCTGCGTCCATCAGCCGGATGGCTTCAAGGATCTCCCTGCTGGAGATTTTTGTTGCCGCCGGCTTTTCGTTTTGCCGGGGTTATAGACCTGCTTGGAGTCGAGCTTTTCCAAAGCGTCCCTGTTGGCTCTCTGCAAGGAAAAACACAAGGCTCTTTATTATAATAAAGCTATAAGAACATAATAAAGGCAATTATTTGAAATTTTTGAAAAAACAGAAATCATTTTGATGATATGGGACGTTTTAATAGACAGGAAGGGGGTGAACCGTATCCAGACAGAATTATTGCTACGGAAAGCGCAGAGCGGAGATACGGGTGCGCTGGACACTCTGATTACAGCGTACTATCCACAAATTCTGAACTATTGCCGTTGGCATACAGCGGACGAGCAGCAGGCGCAGGATGCAGCACAGGAAACCTTTTTGAAAGCGGTGCGCTGGCTGGATTCCTGTGGTGGATTTCAGGGGGCATTCCGTCCCTTTCTGTACAAAATCGCAAAAAACATTTGCATCGATCTGAACCGTACTATGGAGCGGACGGAGGTATCGCTGGAGAGCTTGCCGGGCGAACCCGCCTATCAGGAAAGCGGCTTTGCTGCGGCAGAGGAGAAAGCAAACCTGCGAGCGCTGACGGCCCAGCTGGAGCCGGAACAGCGGGAACTGGTATTGCTGCGGTTCGCACAACAGCTTAAATTGCGGGAGATCGCGCAGATTACAGGTCTGCCCCTGCGCACAGTGCAGTCCCGCCTGCGTGCCGCATTGAAAACCTTGAAAATGCAATTGGAAAAGGAGGACTGGAGATGAATCGAGCCTTTGAAAAAGAACTGTCCAGAGCACTGGCGACAGAGCTTGACACAGCCGCACCGAAAACGCTGCTGCGCCGCTGCCGGGCGGAACATGTCGTAAAACAACGGAGTGATTGGCGTGATTTGCTGCACTGCCAGTTCAAATTGCTGGGCTGGAAGGTCTGGGCGCTGGAAGCAATGGCGGCACTTGCGTTGTACAGTGTGGGTCGGGAACTTGCCCTGTGGGAGAAGGCATGGACATTACGCAATGCACTGTTTGGTCTGAGCGCACTCGCCATGCTGACAGCCCTGCTCGGTCTGCCGTTTTTATACCGGGCAAGTCAATATAAGATGCTTGAACTGGAACATGCCACATGTGCAGGAATCGGTCGTCCGCTGGTGATGCGGTTTTTTCTGCTGCTGGCGGGGGAAACAATCCTGCTGGGAGTGCTGGTACTCAATGTGCGGGCAGCCGTGCCATGGAGCATCGGGCAACTGCTGGCGGTGTTGACCGTGCCATTCCTGACCGCAAACAATGAGTTGCTTCTGCTGCTGCGCTGGGTGCGCCCGGAATGGATGATGACCGGGGTTGTACCACTGTTTGCAGGGCAGCTGTGTTTGCTGCGGTTCGTGCAATTATCGGAACTGCCGAAAGGTCTGCCGCTGGCGGCGGGTGTACTGGTGCTCTGCATGGTGTTGCAGTGCATCCAGCTTGCCGCCCGGTCAGAATATATTGCAGAAGCTTGAAAGGAACAAGTCATGGAACTGAAAATTCAGAATATTACAAAGAGATACCGGGATAAAACGGCGGTGGATGATGTGTCCATCACTCTCACGCCGGGTGTGTGGGGGCTGCTGGGGGCGAATGGTGCAGGCAAAACAACCTTAATGCGGATGCTGGCGGGCATTCTGCGGCCCAGCAGTGGCCGGATTTTGTGCGATGGGGTGGAGATTGGAACGCTTGGTGCGGCCTACCGGGAAAAGCTGGGGTATCTGCCGCAGGAATTCGGGTTTTACCCGGAATTCACGGTGCAGGACTATCTGGAATATATGGCGGCGCTCAAGGGTCTGCCGCGCACAGAGGCTGCCCGGCAGATCGACGCACTGCTGGAGCGGGTAAGCCTGACTGAGGTGCGCCGCAAAAAGATCGTGAAGCTTTCCGGCGGTATGAAGCGCCGGGTTGGCATCGCACAGGCACTGCTCAACGACCCGGAAATTTTAATTCTAGATGAGCCCACGGCAGGGCTGGACCCCGGAGAACGGGTGCGCTTCCGCAATCTGCTGTCGGAGTTTGCGCAGGAACGGATCGTTCTCATATCAACGCATATCGTTTCGGATGTGGAATACATTGCGGCCGAAAATGCCGTGATGAAGGCTGGCAAAATCATTGCACAGGACACCACCGAAGGGCTGGTAAAGCAGATCGAAGCCAAAGTCTGGCAGGGAAATATCCCGATGGAACAGCTTGCCCGGTGGGAACACCGGCTGCGGGTGGTGAACCTGCGCAACGAGCCGGACGGAACGGCAACATTGCGGTATCTGGCGGATGCACCGCAGCTGCCGGACAGCATCTCGGCGCAGCCCAGACTGGAAGATCTGTATCTGTGGCTTTTCCCAGAGGAAATGGAGGAAGCAAAATGAACCTGTATCGTTTGGAATTGAAACGTGTGTGCAAAACCCGTATGACAGCTATTCTGCTGGCCATTGCGTTGGTGCTGGCTGTGGTCATGGCATATCTGCCGGTGACCTTTATCGGCTGGACGGAACTGGATGCCAGCGGAAACAAAGTAAGTTACACGGGTCTGAAAGCAATCAGGAAACGGCAGGAGCAGCAGGTATCCGGTACCATCACGCCGGATGTCATGCAGGAAGCACTGGAAGCCTATCAGCGGGTGTACCGGCAGTATGATGCAAGCTCCATCAACGATATCCCGGTCGAGGTATTTTATAAAGAACTTGCCCGGTATCAGCCTCTTGTGAACAACGCAAAGGAAGCTTTTGCCGACCCGAAAACCGGCATGGCACCGGGCGTGATGGGGCTGACCGCAGAGGATATGCAGAACTTTTACAGCCAGCTCCCCAAACGGCTGGAATCGGTGATCTGGCTGGAACAAGACGGAAAGCCCAGCTATGAGCAGGCGCAGGCCATTGCACAGAAAAAGTTCGATGCTGTACAAAAACCGTTCACCTATTCATTTGGGGTCAGTCCAGACGCAATGGATTATCAGACTCTGTTGAGCTTGCTGCTCACCCTGCTGTGCGCGGTGATTGCGGCCCCGGTGTTTGCATCGGATGCACAGACCGGGGCGCAGGACATCCAACTGTGCACAAAAAACGGCGGTCTGCGGCTAGCAGCGGCAAAGCTAGCGGCGGCGTTTAGTATCACAGGGGCGGCGTATTTGCTCTGCGGCGTGGTGTGGATCCTGGTCACGAATGCTCTATTTGGCTGGGAAAGTACCCAAACTTCCGTGCAATGGCTGTTTTCTGTGACCAGCCTGCTGCCGTATACCGTTGGCCAGATGGAGTGGGTCATGCTGGTGGCAAACTTCCTGATCTTCTTTGCGGAGGTGGCCTTTGTGCTGATGGCATCCGTATGGGCCAAGAACAACCTGACCGCTTTGTCTGTGGCGCTGATCAGTGTGGTGGCACCGCTGATTGTTTATATGGTCGTGCCGGGCTCCTTTGGAGAATGGCTGTCCACCCTGATTCCGGCAGGGGGCATTGGGCTTTCCAATGCATTGCAGTATAAAATGATCAGCTTTGATTTTCTCTATGCAGGCGGGCATGCCTTCTTTCAGGCAGATGTACTGCTGGCATCGGCACCGATCAAGATCGTTCTGCTCGTTGGATTGGCAGCATGGGGGTATCTGCGAAAGACCAAGGTGGCTTAAAAGGAAACGCTACTGAAAAAAGTTCATCGGATGCATAGAAAACTGCATCGGATGAACTTTTGTGTCCTAAGCTCCCTGCCATGAATCATGGCTGTTGATGTACATTTGATGCGTGGTCTATGCAAAACAATCTCTCCTTCTTCATCATTTTCACAGCATAGAAGCAGCCGTTCGTGAATGTCGGCTGCTTTTGTGCTATACTGGGGTAAAAAACACGCAGGAGGCGTTTTGTTATGGCATTATGGATCAACGATGGTCTGCACGAGGCAGCGCAGGGCATCCGCTCGTTTTTACTGGTGGGACAGTCCAACATGGCAGGGCGGGGCGATTTGACCCCGGAGAACGCCATCACCGCCCCGGACTGCTTTATGCTGCGCATGGGACGCTGGCAGCCCATGAGTGAGCCCATCAACGTAGACCGCGCGGTGGCAGAGGGTGCAGTTCCCCGCAGCGGCGCAAACCTTGCCGCAAGCTTTGCCGCGCAGCTGCAAAAGGAGACCGGCGTAAAGCTTGGTCTGATTCCCTGCGCAGACGGCGGCACCCGCATCAGTCAGTGGCAGCCGGGCGAGGTGCTGTTCGACCACGCCGTCTTTCAAGCAAAACTGGCTATGCGCACCTCCGCGCTGACCGCGATCTTGTGGCATCAGGGCGAGAGCGACTGCCTTGCCCCGGAGCAGCTGGAAGCCTACCCGGAGCAGTTTTTGCGCACCATGCGCGGCTTTAGGGCAGAGCTGGGCGATTTACCCATCGTGGTGGGGGAACTGGGCTACCCGGAACACGGTTTCCACGGCACCCCGGCAGAACTATTGAAGGAGTTCAACCGCCGTCTGCCGGAACTGACCGCTCAGCTGCCGAAGTGTGCTGTGGTATCTGCGGCTGGCTTGACCGCACGCCCGGACGGCCTGCACTTTACCACCGAAAGCCTGCGGACACTGGGCTTGCGGTATCTGGAAGCCTACAAGAGTCTGGTGTAAATGCCGGATTTCTTCAGGAAAGCAGTCGCTTTTCTGCAACCGCTTTTGGGTTTTCTATGCTACAATAGAGCCATAGAGAGGTGAACGAAAATGCTGTTTGGACGGGAATATATGCCGGAAGGTGCGGGTGTTGCCCCGGATGCGCCCCGCAAAAAAAGGCGCGGCACGGCTTTGGGAGATCCTGAGCCGGGACTTGGACGGTATTTTCCTGTCCGAGGCACTGGCAATGTTGGCCTGTGCCCCGGCAGCAATTCTGGCAGGCATTGCCCTCTGGCTGGGCAGCCTGCCCCTGTGCCTGCTGGCGGCAGCTGCCGCCGGGTGGCTGGTAGGCCCGGCGTTGACCTGCCTGTACGATACCATCCTGCGTGCCTTGCGGGATGAGCCGGGCTTCTGGTGGCACACCTACAAGCGGGTGTGGAAGCAGAGCTTTAAAAGCAGCCTTGTGCCCGGCATAGTGTTCACCCTGCTGTGGACGCTGGTGGCTTACGCCGCCTTTGTGCTGCCCCAGATGACAACGGTCTCGGCGGGCTTTGCGCTGGTGCTGGACATGGTGCTGCTGCTGACGCTGGGCAGCTATTACTGGATGCAGAACGCTCTGTTCGACGCCCCGGTCAGCAAAAAGCTTTCCAACTGCGTGCGGATGCTGCTGGGCTTTCTGCCCCGCACTGCCCTTTCGGCGGTGTTCCAGCTGGGATACTGGCTGCTGATGGCAGTTGTCATCCCGCGCTGCGCCTTTATTTTCCTGCTCACCGGGCTGTGGCTGCCCAACCTGCTGGCGATGCTGGCAGTGTATGCCCCCGTTGAAAAAAGCCTGCATCTGGAAGAACAGATCCAGGCCAAGCGGGAGAACGATTGAGACATTTTCTGCTTCTTCATCATAAAACAGCATATCTCCATTCTGCAAAAAACGGCTGCCATTCCTTCGCTTTGGGCAGCCGTTTTTTGCATAGAGCTCAGTGGATGGCGCCTTCATGTGGTAAGCGACATATTCGCGCGGATTGACGCCGTAATTCTTTTTAAAGGAGCGGTAAAAGGTGTTATAATGCCGATTCCTATCCTGAAGAGCGATGCAATGGAGCTTGGTACTGGAACAATGCCGCTGAAGGAACTGCTGGCAATCGACCGGCAGGCCGGGGTGAAGGCGGGTCTGCAAGGCAGCATGACCAAAATGATCCGCTGCGTCAAACCGCTGCTAACAATGTTAATGCGACCTAACATCGTCAGAAACCATTGAAAAAGCCCGAAAGCGTGCTACAATACAAAGATAAAGAGCCCGCCCCGCTCCGGGTGCGGGCACACAGATGGGAAATACAGAAACGAGGGGTAAATATGTTTGATACAAAAAAGCTTGCACTGTTTTTGGGCGGTGTGGTGTTCGGCTCTGCCGGTTTCAAGGTGCTGTCCAGCAAGGACGCAAAAAAGGTCTACACCCAGACCACTGCTGCGGTGCTGCGGATGAAGGACTGCACCATGCAGACCGTGAATAAGGTGCAGGAGGAAGCAGGGGACATCCTTGCCGATGCAAAGGCCATCAACGAGAGCCGCGCCGCCGAGGCTGCACAGGAGGTCATCGAGGATACGGCTGAACAGCCCGCAGAGCAGACCGCAGAGTGATATGTCGCAACGGAGCCGCCGCTTAGGCGGCTCTTTTTTACGCAGAGGGGTAAGAAAAGCAATGAAATGTACGATCTTACATGAAGGGAAGGGACGGATGCGGGTGCACGTCTGCGCCGTGCGCATGACCCTGCACCGGGCAGATGTGCTGGAAGCCTACCTGAACGGGCAGGATAATATCCAAAAAGCTACCGTCTACGAGCGCACCGGAGATGTGGTGCTGACCTACCGGGGCAGCCGGAAGGACGCCGCCGCCCTGCTGGCAGCCTACCGCTTTGACAACGAAGAACTGGAGGTGCTGGTCACCTCTCACGACAGCCGGAAGATCAATCAGGAATATCAGGAAAAGATGGTCAACCTTGTGGCGGGCCGGGTGTTCCGCAAGGTATTCCTGCCCGCGCCCATCGCAGCGGCCTATACGGTGTGGCGCTCCATTGCCTTTGTCTGGAAGGGCGTCCGCTGCCTGCTGCACCGCAAGCTGGAAGTAGAGGTGCTGGATGCGCTCAGCATCACTGCCTCCCTCCTGCGGGGGGATTACAGCACCGCAGGCTCGGTGATGTTCCTGCTGACGGTGGGCAGCCTGCTGGAAGAGTGGACGCGGAAAAAGAGCTTGGACGACCTTGCCCGCAGCATGGCGCTGAACGTGGATAAGGTCTGGGTGCGCACCCCGCAGGGCGAGGTGCTGGTGCCGTTGACCCGTGTCCACGCCGGGGACGAGGTAGTGGTGCGCTCCGGCAATATGATCCCGCTGGACGGCATGGTGCTGGAGGGCGAAGCCATGGTCAATCAGGCCGCCCTGACCGGCGAGTCCATGCCGGTGCGCAAGACCACCGGCGCTACCGTCTACGCCGGAACGGTGGTGGAAGAGGGCGAATGCGTCCTTGTAGCCAAGGCCGAAGGCGGTGCCAACCGCTACGATAAGATCGTGGCGATGATCGAGGAATCGGAAAAGCTCAAGTCCGGCACCGAGAACCGGGCTTTGCAGCTGGCCGACCGTCTGGTGCCGTGGTGCCTTGCCGGTACGGTGGCTACCTACGCCTTTACCCGCAACGTCACCCGCGCCATCTCCATTTTGATGGTGGACTTCTCCTGTGCGCTGAAGCTTTCCATGCCGCTGGCGGTGCTTTCTGCCATGCGGGAGTGCGGGGAATACCACATCACCGTAAAGGGCGGCAAGTATCTGGAAGCGCTGGCAAAGGCGGACACCATCGTGTTCGATAAGACCGGCACCCTCACCCGCGCCACCCCGCAGGTGGTGCAGGTGGTGCCTTTCTCCGGCTGCGGGGAGCAGGAGGTATTGCAGCTTGCCGCCTGTCTGGAAGAGCATTTCCCCCATTCCATGGCAAACGCCGTTGTTCGCGCCGCCAAGGAATGGGGCATCTCCCACGAAGAGATGCACTCCGAGGTGGAGTATATCGTGGCGCACGGCATTGCCAGCCGGGTGGGCGGCACGCGGGTGGTCATTGGCAGTGCCCACTTCATTTTTGAGGACGAGGGCTGCACCATCCCGGCAGGGGAACAGGCAAAGTTCGATGCGCTGGACCCCCAGTATTCCCACCTGTATCTGGCAGCTTCCGGGGTGCTGGCGGGGGTCATCTGCATCGCAGACCCCCTGCGCCCGGAGGCGGCACAGGTGCTGCATAAGCTTCGGAAGTTGGGCATTGCCCAGACCGTCATGATGACCGGCGACAGCGACCGCACCGCCCGCGCCATTGCGGCGCAGGTAGGGGTAGACCGCTGTTTTGCGGAGGTGCTGCCGGAGGATAAAGCCGCCTTTGTCCGCGATGCCAAGGCCGAGGGACATACCGTGGTGATGATCGGTGACGGCATCAACGATTCGCCCGCTTTGTCGGCGGCAGATATCGGCATCGCCATCCATTCCGGTGCCGCCATCGCCCGGGAAATTGCCGATGTGACCATCCGCGCAGACAGTCTGGAAGAGCTGGTGACCTTAAAAGCCATTGCCAACGCCCTGCAAAAGCGGGTGGGCAGCAATTACCGCTTTGTCCTCAGCTTCAACTCCGCGCTCATCCTTCTGGGCGCACTGGGCATCCTGCCCCCGGCTACCAGCGCGATGCTGCATAACCTTTCCACCCTTGGCATCAGCCTGCGCAGCATGACAGACCTGCTGGAGCAGAAGCCTTCCCTGTAAAAATGGAACGATAGATCTCCCAGCCAAAAGGAGGCTGCCGCACAGTATTTGTGCAGCAGCCTCCCTTTTTATTTTAGATAAACCGGCAGAAGCCCAGCCAGCAGCCCAACAGGAAAAAGAGCAGCGCCTTACCCAGCACCGGCAGCCACAGGTGCTTGCACAGGGCGGTATCCCACCGGTGGATGTTCTGCTTGGGGCAGGTGCCCGCGCAGGCTTCACAGGCGATGCACTCCCCGCTGCGCAGGCTGGTTTCCTCCAGCTTCAGGCACACCGGGCACTGCTGCTTGCAGGCGTTGCAGCCCGGGATGCAGCCCTCGCTCTGCCGGTGCAGCCGCGCAAAGGGCAGCACCGGCAGCAGGGCGAACACCGCACCCATGGGGCAGAGGAACTGACAGAAGAACCGGGGCTGCACCGCCATGCCCAGCAAAATAAGCACAAGCAGTGCGATGCCCACGCCAAAGCCCTCCGGCGGCAGACGCAGAGCCGTCAGGCGGGAAAATACCTCCCACGGGCTTGTGCCGGTCAGCAGCTTTTCCTGCCGGGTCACATACAGCGCCACCAGTCCTGCCAGCAGCAGATATTTGACCTTTTGTCCCCAGAGCACCGCCCGCTCCGGCAGTCGGAGCTGCTTTTTGCGGTGGAGCAGTTTTTTCTGGAGTAGCCCGGACAGCGCCCAGACGGCATCGCCCAAGCTGCCGAAGGCGCAGGCGTACCCGCAGAAAAACCTGTCGAACAGCAAAGTGAAGCCGCACAGTCCCAGCAGGGAAAGCGTGAAGCTGTCCGCGGAGAGCACCTCGCCCGCACCGATGTGCAGAAAGATCTGTTTTACCCCGGAAAACCCGGCCACGAACGCGCCCGGCATGGACACAAAGAAGAACAGCTGCACCCCGGCGCGCAGCCATGTACGGCGCTTTTTGTCCCGCTGACGCTGCTGTGCCGCCGTTAAAGGCTTTGCCTGTGTTTTTTCCATCCGCTCTATCATTCTGCCGCCTTTCCCAGTGCGTCCTCTACTGCACCGATGAGTCCCTCTGCCGTGAGGGTAGCACCGGAAACGGTATCCACCTCGGCAGACTGCACCGCCAGCATCTCGTCCAGCAAAGGCAGTGCCTGTTTATAGTAGGGTTTATCCTCACCGGAGGCATCCAGCACCGCAATATCGGTCATTTTTCCGTTCTGGATGGTCACCGACACCCGGATGACATCGCCAAAACCATAGGCGCTGCCCTCGTAGGTGCCGTCCCGGTAGCCGCTTTGGCTCTGCTCTGCCTGTGCTGCACTCTGTGCCTGCAAAACGGAAGCGTTGTAGGCTTCCACCTCGGCAATCTCCTGCTTGCGCTGACTTACCGCTGCAGCCCGGACCAGCGCTACCTGCTGGTATTGCCACAGGATGCCAAGGATCAGCAGCAGGTTCACCGCCCGAAGGAAAAAGTTTTTGTATTTCATTCCGCTGCTCCTTCCGTTTCAGGTTCGGTCCCGGTCTCTTCCGGCGGCAGCGCCGCCTCGGATGCCGGTAGCACTTTCTCAGAAGAAGCCGGTGCAGGATCGTCCGGTGCATCTGCCGGGAAAAGCTGCTGCCACACTTCCTTGAGCCATGCGGGAAGGGCGCTCTTTTCCTCCGGCTGCACCACCTCCACGGTGGGCGCGGTGACCGGGGTTTCCTCGGGCTCTGCTGCTTCGGACGGTGCGGCTTCTTCTGTTGATTCTGCCGTCTCTTCCGAGGCAGCCTGCTCCGGGGCAGTTTCCTCTGCCGGGGCAATCGCTGCCTTTGCCAGCGCCAGCTTGACCGCGTTCAGGATGCCGGTGGAGGAGTAGGTGGCGCCGGAAACAGCATCCACATTGGGGCTTTGTCCCTCCAAAATGGCGGGGATGACCCGCTTTGCCCGGGAAAGATATTCCTCCTCGTCCTCAGCGCTCAGAATCGTGATGTCCGTGATCTTATCCTCTGCCACTGTGACCTGCACCGTGATTTTGCCCTCAAAGCCTATGGCTTCGGCGGTGTAGATGCCGTCAAGGTAGGTAGAGGGTGCAGTGAATTCCTCCACCACCGGCGGTGCGGCGGGCTTTGGCTGCGGCGGCAGGGGATTGCTGACCACCTCGCCGGTCAGGGCGTTCTGCACCGCGCCCAGAATGCCCCGGCTGGTGTAGGTGGCTTCGGAAACGGCATCCACCTCCCAGCTCTGGGCATCCACTACGGTAGTCAAAAGCCGCTTTGCGCGCCGCAGGAACTGCTTTGTTTCGTGGGAGGCATCCAGAATCTCCACCTCCGTGATGCTGCCGCTTTCCATGGTGACCTGCACCCGGACGGCACCGCCGTAGCCCCGGGAAGAGCCGACGTAAACGCCATCGGCATAGGGCAGCTTGGGCAGGGCTTCTTCCTCCGAAGCGGAGGAAGCGGCTTCCACCGGCTGCTCCATCACCGTTGCCAGCCTTTCCGGCACGGCAGCCAGCACCGGCACAGTACGCGGCAGGGCAAAAAGCACAGCTGCCGCTGCCGCCACCGCCGGGAGCAGCTGCACCAGCGGCAGCAGCGTATTGCATCGTTTTTTGTTCATTCCAACTCCTCCTGACACGGAAAAGCAAGGCCGCCTGCATAAAGCGACCTTGCTTTTTGGGTGTTCTGTTTTTTTGCCGGATCAGGCAGCTTTCAGGTTTTGCACGGCATCGGTCAGGTGGGTCACCTGCTCCAGTGCAGCGGCCTTATACAGGGTCTCGCGGCTCAGCAGTTCCACGCTTTCGGCCAGCTCGGTCTCCAGATCCGCGTAGCTGGCTGCGGTGTAAGCGGTCTTCACCTTGCTCTGTGCTTCAGCGACCACAGCCTGCAGGGCGGCGCGGTCGGCATCGCTTGCCAGCTCGTGCTTGGCAAGGTTCTCGGCAGTGGTCTGGAACTTGACCACCGTGTCGGCGTAGCCCAGTGCGCGGATGGTGATGGTCCAGTAGCCGGTGCCATCGGTGCCCTCCGGCAGCTGGCAGCGGGCAGAATCGCTCAGACCCAGCTGGATGCCCATGGACTTGTGCATCCAGTTGTCGGCTGCAAACTTGGTGCCGTAAGAAGCCTTGGCGTGGGTGTAGGTGCTGTCATTGCCGTAGTAGGTCCACACCACAGACTGCATCCGGGAGCCCAGCTCGCCGTAGTTGCCGTTCAGGTCCACACGGATGAACTCGCCAAAGCTGCCCACGTCGCTGCCGCTGCGCAGGTTCACGGTAAGACCCTCGGCAGCTTTCTGGGCGGCTTCTGCCACGCCGGAACCGGTGCCGGTGTGTGCGGCAGAGAAGGTGTAGCCATCGCCGCTCTTGGTTGCGTACTTCAGGCCGTTGGTGTTCTTGTCCACCGCAGCCGTCAGGGTGTAGGCGGTCAGGTTCTTTTCAGAGTAGCCGCCCACCAGCTGACCGCCGTTTTCCACCACGGTGTACTTGGAGCAGAAATC
>CAKTGQ010000041.1 GCA_934561555.1 uncultured Faecalibacterium sp.
CGGGGCAGAATGGACAAAGGTATGAACTTCTTTTACATCCTGAGCGGTCCTCTCGGCTATGTCATGGAGTGGATCTACAAGCTGCTGCCGAACTACGGCTGGGACATCATCCTCTTCACCCTGCTCATCAACATCGTCAAGATCCCCCTGCAGACCAGCCAGCAGAAGAGCATGGCAAAAATGTCTGCCTTCCAGCCCATGATCGCGGAGATCCAGACCAAGTACAAGGATAAGCCCGAAAAGCAGCAGGAAGAACTGATGAAGCTGCAGCAGGACTTTGGCTATAAGCCCACTGCCGGCTGTATGCCCATGCTGCTGAACTTTATGGTCATGTTCGGCGTTATCGGCGTGGTGTATAACCCGCTGGAGCGCATTTTCCATATCAGCGCCGCTGCACTTGCCAGCGCAGGCGAGGCTATGACCGCCGCCGGTATCTCCTTTACCGCCATCACCCGCGATACCAACATCATCGCCGAGGTACTGGCTGGCAACAGCGGCGTGCTGGGCTGCTTTACCGCACAGCAGATCGCTACCATCACCGAGTTCAGCCAGCACATGAACTTCCTTGGCATCGATCTGACCCGCATTCCGAAGCTGGGCCTTTCTCTGGACATCGTGCTGCCGCTGCTGTCGGTCCTCACCATGTTCTGGTCCACCCACGTCAGCATGAAGGCCTCCGGCCAGCAGATGCAGGGCAGCATGAAGCTGACCATGTACATGATGCCGCTGATGTACCTGTTCTTCTGCTTTACCTACCCGCTGGCATTCTCTCTGTACTACGTCATTTCCAACATCGTCATGACCGTACAGACCCAGGTCATGCGCAAGTTCTACGACCCGGAGAAGATGCGCAAGGACGTGGAAGCCGAGATCGCCGCCAAGCGCAAGCAGGAAAAGCGCGGTGTGAAGAACACCACCATCACGGTGACCGACCCCAAGACCGGCAAGAGCGTGGAAAAGAACCTTTCCGCCAGCGAGATGAACAAGCGCCGGCTGGAGTATGCCCGTCAGATGGACGCCGAGCGCTACAAGGACGAGCGCACCGTACCGCTGAGTGAGCTGAACAAGCAGGATAAACAGTAACAAGGGAGGTAAACGGTTATGATCCGTACACAGGAATCCACCGGCAAGACGGTGGACGAAGCCCGCGCCAAAGCCTGCGCCCTGCTGGGCGTGCAGGCCGACGATATGAACGTTAGCTATGAAGTGCTGGAAATGCCCCAGAAGACCGGTTTTCTGGGCTTAAAGACCACCCCCGCCAAGGTGCGCGTGAGCGTGGAGGAGCCGGATGCCCCCGCCGCTGCACCCGCAAAGCCGGTGGAACTGGTGGCAGAGCAGCCTGTTGAGACTGCCGCTCCCGTGCAGGAGACTGCCCCTGCGGCAGAACAGGCTCCCGCTGCTGTGGAGGAACCCGACGCAGAGCAGGCACCTGCTGCCGAGCAGCCCGCCGAGACTGCCGCGGAGGCAGAAGAGGTGGAAGTGCCCATCGTCATCGAGGAGAACGCCAAGGTGAAGGCCGCTGTGGACTATCTGCGGGAAGTCATCACCCTGATGGGCGTGGAGAACGTGACCTTCAGCGCCGTGCAGAAGGGCGAAGCCACCATCATCCGTCTGGACGGTGAAAAGCTGGGTGCCCTCATCGGCCGCCGCGGCGAGACCATGGAGAGCCTGTCCTATCTGGCAAGCCTTGTGGCAAACCGTCTGGAAGGCGATTACATCAAGCTGGGTCTGGACGTTGCCGGCTACCGCGACAAGCGCGAGAGCGACCTGACTGCACTGGCACAGCGCATCGGTGCCAAGGTGCGCAAGACCGGTCGCAGCTTTGCCATGGAGCCCATGAACCCCTACGAGCGCCGCATCATCCACTCTGCCATCAGCAAGATGGAGGGTGTGCGCAGCGAGAGCAAGGGCGAAGGCCGTGACCGCCGCGTGGTCATCTACTCCACCGCACCGGATGCTCAGACTGAGAACACCTACGGCGAACGCCGTGGCCGTGGCGGCAACCGGAATGGCCGCCGTCCCGGCGGCAACCGCAACGGCGGTTATCGCGGCGAGCGCCGCAGCGAGAACGGCGGCCGCAATGGCGGCTACCGCGGCAACCGCAGCGGTGCACCCCGCGGCCCGCGTCCGTCCAGCGTGCCGGAGCGCACCTACGCCCCCCGCGACGCCGAGAGCGCAGCACCCGTAGCACCCAAGCGCACCGAGCGCGTGGACGACTTTGCAGATTTCAGCTTCGGTAAAATCGAGCTGTAACGCTGCCGTATCCAATAAAACCATGCAGCGCCCCGCATTTCCACCGGAAGTGCGGGGCGCTTTTGCTTTGTCCGCAGCTGGGACGATTGGGAATACACCGCGCTCTGCGGGGGAACTTTCTGCTTGCTTTCAGCGTGCAGGGACGCTCCGCTGGGCCAGAGGCAGGGAGGGGTGTTCCGACTCCCCCCTCCCTACCTCTGGACTCCACCCACCCCGCAACGGGCCAAGGGCTGCACGCCCTTGACAATCCTAAAGAAGAAGTCGAAGCACAAAAAAGCTAGCGCTGCGCCAGTCGGCGCTATCGCTTTAACGCTTTTTTCGCTTCTCCATTTAAAGCCCCTCAGTCGCTGCGCGACAGCTCCCCCAAGGGGGAGCGGGCACGCCCGGAAGCTTTGCGGTTTAGCCGGAAACTACACCGCCATGCCAAGGGCTCTCCCTTTGGGAGAGCTGGCAAGCCCGACAGGGCTTGACTGAGAGGGCGAGCTCTTTTCCCGCAGCGCCGCGCTTTCGCAGAAAGCGGCGCTGCAAATGCCGTTTGTCTCCACGACCCCTCCCGTGAAAATAGCGTTTGTCGCGCTCCGCAGAGCGCGACAAACGCGAAATTATAAATAATTCTTCCGCTGAACATGGCTAGAGTGCAACGACGACGACCGCCGCCAGTGGCGGAAACAGGGAGGAGTTGTTGGGGCAGCGGCCAGCAAGACGCAAGTGCCGCCCAAGGCACGAAGCGGATGCTGGGTGCCGCAACCCGATAGCGGAAGCCATTTTCAATCCTTTTTTCCACAAACATTTTGGAAGATGTGGAAAAACCGCGCGGCGGGTGTATCTTTTTGCGCAAAAACGTGGTAAAATAAGCTGTAAAATCAGAAAGTGTGCGCTGCGGCAGGTTTGCCGTACCGGGCGCACCAGCACAGCGCACCCGCAAGACGGGTGCGCGGAAAGGATGCAGTATGCAGGGAACGACCATTGCCGCCATCGCAACGCCCCCCGGGGCGGGCGGCATTGCCGTAGTGCGCCTGTCCGGCGCAGAGAGCTATACCGTGGCTGCCCGGGTGTTCCGCCCGGCAAACCCGGCAAAAAAAGTGGAACAGGCCAAGGGCTACACCGCGCTGTTCGGGCATTTCGTGGACAGGGAAGAAGCCTTTGACGAGGGCGTCGCCCTGTTTTTCCGCGCGCCCCACAGCTACACCGGCGAGGACGTGGTGGAGCTTTCCTGCCACGGCGGCAGCGCAGTGGCGCGGCGGCTGGTGGAAGCCTGTCTTGCAGCGGGCGCGCAGCCTGCCGCCCCCGGAGAGTACACCCGCCGCGCCTTTCTGAACGGCAAGCTGGGTCTGACCCAGGCCGAAGCGGTCATGGATTTGATCGCAGCGGACGGGCGGCAGGGGGCGGCGCTGGCAAACGCCGCGCTGGGCGGCGCACTGGCGAAAAAGATCAACGCCCAGAAAGCCCAGCTGACCGCCCTGCAGGCGCATCTGGCCGCTTGGGTGGACTTCCCGGAGGAGGATGTCCCGGAGCTGGACTCCGCCCACCTGCGCACCGTGCTGGGCGCGGTGCAGCAGGAGCTGGACGGCCTGATCCGCCGCTATGATGCCGGTGCGGTGCTGCGCGAAGGCGTGGACTGCGCCATCGTGGGACGCCCCAACGCGGGCAAGTCTACCTTGCTCAACCTGCTGGCTGGGTTTGACCGCGCCATCGTCACCCCGGTGGCGGGCACCACCCGCGACGTGGTGGAGCAGGCGGTGCAGCTGGGGGATATCCGGCTGAACCTTTTTGACACCGCAGGTCTGCGGGAGACGGAGGACGCCATTGAGGCCGAGGGTATCCGCCGTAGCTGGAAAAAACTGGAAGAAGCCGGGCTGATCCTCGCCGTCTTTGACGGCTCTGAGCCGCCCAGCCGGGAGGACTTGGCGCTGGCACAGCGCTGTGCCGGCCGTCCCGCCATTGCCCTTGTGAACAAGGAGGATAAGCCCACCCAGTTTGATGCAGAGCTCATCGCCCCGTATTTTGCCATGGTGCTGCCGGTCTGCTGCCGGGAAGAGGGGAGCCGCAGGGTCATCGCCGCTGCGGTGGCGCGGCTGCTGGGCACCGGCAGCATCGACCCCCACGCCGCCAGCCTGTCCGGGCAGCGGCAGCTTTCCGCTGCCCTCCGCGCCCGGGACGCCGTAGCCGGGGCGCTGGATGCCGCCACAGGCGGTTTTGGTCTGGACGCCGTTTCGGTCTGCGTGGATGACGCACTGGACGCTCTCTGCGACCTGACCGGCGAAAACGCCTCGGAAGCCGTCATCGAACAGGTGTTCGAGAGGTTTTGTGTGGGAAAATAAGGAAAGTACGCCCTCTCAGGCGCTCCCGCGCCAGCTCTCCCAAAGGGAGAGCCAAGCCGTAAAGTTCATCACTAAAGTGTTAGGCATAATGAGGAAGCTTCCGGCAGTGCTCTTGCCTCTCCCTTTGGGAGAGGTGGATGCGAACGCAGTGAGCAGACGGAGAGGGCGCAAGCCGAGAGCCAAGCCAACTCCCTCAGTCGCTGCGCGACAGCTCCCCCGGGGAGCAAGCGCAGTAGCTGCCGTTTCCCGTTACGACCCCTCCCGTGAAAATAGCGTTTGGAGCGCTCCGCAGAGCGCGACAAACGCGAAATTAAAAATAATTCTTCCGCTGAATATGCCCAGAGTGCAACAACGACGACCGCCGCCAATGGCGGAAACAGGGAGGAGTTGTTGGGGCAGCGGCCAGCAAGACGCGAGTGCCGCCCAAGGCACGATGCGGATGCTGGGTGCCGCAACCCGATAACGGAGGGCATTTTAAATCATTTGTTAGAGGAAACCCGAAAGTATATGAACCACTTAGGAGATTATGATGTCATCGTCATTGGCGCGGGCCATGCGGGCATCGAAGCCGCCCACGCAGCTGCTGTGCTGGGCGCAAAAACGGCTGTCTTTACCATGAGTCTGGACGCCATCGGCAATATGCCCTGCAACCCCAGCATCGGCGGCACCGCCAAGGGCACGCTGGTGCGGGAGGTGGATGCGCTGGGCGGCGTGATGGGTCTGGCGGCAGACGCCACCTATCTGCAAAGCCGGATGCTGAACAAGGGCAAGGGCCCCGCCGTGCACGCACTGCGGGTGCAGACCGACCGCCGCCGCTACAACGAATACATGAAACACGCGCTGGAGCAGACCCCGGGTCTGGCCATCCATCAGGCCGAGGTGGTGGCGCTGGAAGTGGAGGACGGCCATGTGAAGGGCGTTGTCACCCAGCTGCACGGCGAATACACCGCCAAGTGCGTGGTGCTTGCCACCGGTACGAACCTCGGCGGCAAAATTTTTGTGGGCGATGCGTGGTATGCTTCCGGCCCGGACGGGATGCACGCCGCCAACGCTCTGACCGACAGCCTGAAGGCCGCCGGTCTGCCGCTGCGCCGGTTCAAGACCGGCACCCCCGCCCGGGTGCACCGCCGCAGCATTGATTTTTCCAAGCTGGAATGCCAGCCCGGCGACCCGGACAGCGAATTGCAGCCCTTCAGCTTTTTGACCGATGCACCCATGCACAACAAGGTGGAATGCTGGATCGCCTACACGAACCCCGAGACCCACAAGATCATTCTGGACAACATCCAGCGCAGCCCGCTGTACGGCGGCATGATCGAGGGTGTCGGCCCGCGCTACTGCCCCTCCATCGAGGACAAGGTGGTGCGTTTCTCCGGGAAAGACCGCCACCCGCTCTTCGTAGAGCCCTGCGGCGAGAACACCGAGGAAATGTATTTACAGGGTGCCTCCAGCAGTCTGCCGGAAGATGTGCAGAACGCCTTTTACCACAGCATCAAAGGCTTTGAGCATCTGGAGATCATGCGCCCTGCCTACGCCATCGAGTACGACTGCGTAGACCCCACCAGTCTGGAAGCCACGCTGGAAAGCAAGGTGGTGCGGGGGCTGTACGGGGCAGGGCAGTTCAACGGCACCTCCGGCTACGAGGAAGCCGCCGCGCAGGGTCTGCTGGCGGGTCTGAACGCCGCCCGCAACGCACTGGGCAAGGAGCAGCTGGTGCTGCCCCGGCACACCAGCTATCTGGGCACGCTGGTGGACGACCTTGTCACCAAGGGCGTCATGGACCCCTACCGCATGATGACCAGCCGCAGCGAGTACCGGCTGACCCTGCGGCAGGACAACGCCGACCAGCGCCTGACCCCCATCGGCAGGGAATACGGCCTTGTGCAGGAGGATCGCTGGGCAAAGTACCAGCACACCCAGCAGATTTTGGAAGCCGAGCGCCGCCGCCTGCACGAGGCGCATCTGCGCACTGCCGACCTGCGCGCCGCCATGGAAGCCGCTGGTCTTGCTCCTGCTGCCGAGGGCGGCATTGCGGAGGAACTGCTGCGCCGCCCGGAGATCAGCTATCCGCTGGTGGCGGGCATCATCGGCTGGGGGGAGGAGATCACCCCCATGCTGGCGGAGCGGCTGGAGACCGAGATCAAGTACGCCGGTTACATCACCCGGCAGGACCGGATGATCCGGGAGGTGGCACGCCACGAAAAGACCCTCATCCCGGAGGGTTTTGAGTACGCCGCCCTGACCGGCCTGACGCTGGAAGCCCGGGAAAAGCTTGCCCGCATCCGTCCCCGCAATCTGGGGCAGGCGGGACGTATCCCCGGCGTTTCGCCCTCCGATGTGGCGCAGCTGAGCATCGCATTGGCAGCAAGGGGGAAATAAAATGGAAGAACTGAAGCTTTACGAGGGGCGTCCTGCCGACTGCACCGGGCGGCTGGAAAAAGAGATCCGCACCTATGACCTGCTGGAAAAACTTGGTATTCAGTTTTGGCGCACCGACCACGGCTGGATGAAAGCCGATACCATGGAGGATTGCCATGTGATCGATGCCTGCCTGAATGCCACTGTCTGCAAGAACCTGTTCCTGTGCAACCGGCAGAAAACGAACTTTTATCTGCTCATGATGCCGGGGGATAAGCCCTTCAAGACCAAGGAGCTTTCCCACCAGCTGGGCATTGCACGCCTGAGCTTTGCCTCGCCGGAGGATATGGAGCAGTATCTGGACTGCACACCCGGCTCCTCCTCCATCATGGGGCTTGCCAACGACACGGAAAACAAGGTGCAGCTGCTGATGGACGAGGATGTAAAAAAAGGGGAGTACCTTGGCTGTCACCCCTGCATCAACACCTCTTCACTCAAGATGCGCACGGCAGATGTGCTGGAAAAGTTTCTGCCCGCAGTTCACCACCAGCCCATTTTTGTGCACCTGACCGGCGAATAACAGAAAGGAAAACACTATGATCGACAAACAGCGGCTGGAGGAAAAGTGTTCCACATGGAACATCACCCTCACCGGCACCCAGCTGGACCAGCTGGACGCCTTTGCCCAGATCCTTGTAGACTACAACCAGAAGGTCAACCTGACCGCCATCACCGACCCGGAGGGCATCGAGGATAAGCACTTCCTCGACAGCCTGCTGTTTGCCAGCCAGCCGGAGGTAGCCGGGCGCATGGTGGACGTGGGTGCCGGGGCGGGCTTTCCGGGCATCGTAACCAAGATCTTCAAGCCGGAGCTGGAACTGACCCTGATGGAGCCCACCGGCAAGCGGGTGGAGTTTTTGAAGTACGCCTGCGCCCAGCTGGGTTTGACCGGGGTGGAGTTTGCCAAGGAGCGTGCCGAGGAAGCCGCCCGCAAGGTGTGGCGGGAGCAGTTTGATCTGGCCTCTGCCCGCGCCGTGGCAGCCCTGCCCATGCTGGCAGAGTACTGCCTGCCGCTGGTAAAAGTGGGCGGCAACTTCCTTGCCATGAAGGGCGCTTCCGGGGAAGAGGAGCTGACCGCCGCCCGGGGTGCCATCAAAAAGCTGGGCGGCGAGTACCGCGAGACCCGCACCCTGCACCTGCCCGGCGGCGACACCCGCACTTTGATCCTGTGCAAAAAGATTTCGCAAACGCCGACAGCATACCCCAGAAACGGCGGTAAAATTGCAAAAAGCCCGCTGAAATAACGCATAACTTGACGCAACCTGTAAGACCCTGCCGAACGAAATTTCTGGCGGGGTCTTTCTTTGTGTGCTACACTGAAGCTAAGCAGGTTTTCCACGATTTCCCGGAGAAATGTGGAAAACTGCATCGCACAAGGAAAGGGGCAGCATCATGTTTGAACGCAAGAAACCGTCCGGGAAATTACTCTCTCTGCCCATCGACCAGATCCACCCGTCGCCCTTTCAGGCGCGGAAAAGCTTTGACGAGCAGGAGCTGACCGCGCTGGCGCAGAGCATCCGGGAGAACGGTCTGCTCCAGCCGGTCACGGTGCGCAGGGCGGAAGAGGGCTACGAGCTGGTGGCAGGGGAGCGGCGGCTGCGCGCCTGCCAGCTGGCAAAGATGACCACCATCCCCGCCATCCTGTGCAGTTACGCCGACGACCGCACCGCCGCGCTGGGTCTGCTGGAAAACATCCAGCGCGCCGACCTGAACCCCTTTGAGCAGGCGCAAGGGCTGCGGGACGTGATGGTGCTGTGGGACTGCACCCAAGCGGAAGCCGCCAAGCGCTTAGGCATGGCGCAGCCAACCCTTGCCAACAAGCTGCGTCTTTTGCAGCTGACGGCAGACCAGCGGCAATTTGTGCTGGACAACAATCTTACCGAACGCCACGCCCGCGCGGTGCTGCGCCTGCCGGAGAACCGTCGCAGCGAAGCACTTATCACCATCGCCAAGCGCCGCCTGAACGCCCGCCAGACCGACAGCTATATCGAGCAGCTGCTGAACAGCCCGCCTAAGGCCGGACACCGCATCTCCATGGTGCGGGACGTGCGCATCTTTGTCAACACCATCGACCACGCCATCCGGCTGATGACCGACAACGGCGTGCCCGCCACCGCCCACCGGGAAGAGAAGGACGGCTACATCGAGTACACCGTCCGCATCCCCACCGCCGCCGCGGAGAAGTGAATTGTTCCATGTGGAACAGGGGAGGGGGACGAACTCCCTCAGTCAAAACCTGACGGTTTTGCCAGCTCCCTCGGAGAGGGAGCCAACCCTCTCAGTCTGCTCACTGCGTTCGCAGCCAGCTTCCCCGAAGGGGGAGCTTTTGGCATCTTCCGGTCAGCACGAATAAAGCTCCCCCTTCGGGGGAGCTGGCATCGCGTAGCGATGACTGAGAGGGTTCGCCGTCCCCTTAGGCAAGACGGAAGGGGTAATTTCCACTTTCCCACCCCCCAAAAGTTAAAAATCCAGCTGAAAAACGCTCCAGATGGTTCAAAAAACAATTTGGATGTGTTATACTAGAAGCCAAGGTGCCTGCCGGACGGGGAAACCGGCGGGCATGACTGCGTGTTCCACGTGGAACAAATCTTTCCCCGGGAGGAAGAAAAGCGCGTGGCAAAAATTGTAGCGATCGCAAACCAGAAGGGCGGAGTGGGCAAAACCACCACTGCCGTCAATCTTTCGTCCTGCGTAGCGGCACTGGGCAAAAAGGTGCTCATCGTGGACCTTGACCCGCAGGGCAACACCACCACCGGCTATGGCATCCCAAAGCGCAGCGTAGAGGCGGGCACTTATGAGGTGCTCATCGGCAAGGCAACGGCGGCGCAGGCCATCCGGCACACCGAGTACCGCACCGATGTCATCGGCTCCAACACCCGGCTGGCCGGTGCCAGTCTGGAAATGATCGACCTGCCCGGCCGCGAAGGGCGTCTGCGCAAGGCGCTGGCTGAGGTGCAGAAGGACTACGACTTCATCTTTATCGACTGCCCGCCCAGTCTGGACCTGCTCACCCTCAACGGCCTGAGCGCCTGCGACAGTGTGCTCATCCCGGTGCAGTGCGAATACTATGCGCTGGAAGGTCTGTCGGAGCTCATCAGCACCCTCAAGACCATCCGCAAAAAGTATAACCCGTATCTGGATATCGAGGGCGTGGTGTTCACCATGTTCTCGCTGCGGTACAACCTGACCGTGCAGGTGGTGGAGCAGGTGCAGAAGTACTTCGGCTCCAAGGTGTATAAGACCACCATCCCGCGCTCCATCCGCATTTCGGAAGCGCCCAGCTACGGCCAGCCCATCAATTTCTACGAGCCCAAGGGCAAGGGCAGCGAAGCCTACATGGACTTGGCCATCGAATTTGTCAAGCACAACCGCCCGCAGGAACCTAAGAAGTCCCGCGCAAAGGCTGCACTCGCCGCAGAGCCGGCGAAAAACGCTCTGGAAGATTAAAACAGGGGGAACAAGGTAAACAATGGCAAGAGGAAAAGGAGGGCTCGGGCGCGGGCTGGACAGTCTATTTGAGGACGCAGCACCGGTCTTTGAGTCAGAGCACGCCGCGGTGGAAACGCTGCCGCTGCGCGAGATCGAGCCGGACCCCGACCAGCCCCGCAAGACCTTTGAACAGGAGACCCTCAGTGAGCTGGCTGCCAGCATCGCCGAACACGGCTTATTGCAGCCCATCGCGGTACGGCCAAGACCCATGGGCGGTTACAGCATCGTGGCAGGCGAGCGCCGCTGGCGCGCCTCCCGCATGGCGGGTCTTACCGAGGTGCCGGTGGTCATCAAGGATGTGTCCGACGAGCAGGCCATGGAGCTGGCGCTGGTGGAGAACCTGCAGCGCGAGGATCTGGACCCGGTGGAAGAAGCTGCCGGGATCCGGGAGCTGATGACCCGCTGCGACCTGACACAGGAGCAGGCCGCCCGCAAGCTGGGCAAGAGCCGCAGTGCACTGGCCAACAGTCTGCGTCTGCTCAACCTGCCGGAAACGGTGCTGGAACTGCTGAAGAGCGGCTTTATCAATACCGGCCACGCGAAGGTGGTGCTGGGCTTGCCCACGCCGGAATTGCAGGCCGAGGCCGCGCAGATCATCGCGGACAACCAGCTGAACGTCCGGCAGGCCGAGGCGCTTTGCAAAAAGATGGCAAAGCCCGCCAAAGAGCCCCGCGAACCCGCACCCCGCGGCACCCTGCCGGTAGAGGTGGAGGAAAGCCTGAAGCAGGTGCTGGGCAGCGAGGTGAATGTAGCCTACCACGGCGGCAAGGGCAAGCTGACGGTGCATTTTTACTCCGACGAGCAGCTGCGCGCCTTTGCAAACCTGCTGGGACAGTACCAGATGGAAACCGAATAATCATGCGATCCAAGGCGGGAACAGCCGCCTTTGAACGGCAGCGGTAAGCCGCTGCAAGCCCAATAGAGTTAAGGAGAGTCAATCATGCTGGATATCAAATTTGTCCGCGAGAACCCGGACGCCGTAAAGGAAAACATCAAAAAGAAGTTTCAGGACGCCAAGCTGCCGCTGGTGGACGAGGTCATCGAAAAGGATGCCCAGTACCGCGCAGCCCTGAAGGAAGTGGAGGCCCTGAAGGCCGCCCGCAACAAGCTGAGCAAGGCCAACGGCCCGCTGTTCGGCCAGCTGAAGAAGTGCACCGACGAGGCTCAGAAGGCTGAGATCCAGGCACAGATCGATGCCAACAACGCCGCCGTCAAGGCTGACGCCGACAAGATGGCAGAGCTGGAGAAGGAAGAGGAGGCACTGTCCGCCCGCATTCAGGAGATCATGTACTCCATTCCCCAGATGATCGACCCCAGCGTGCCCATCGGCCCGGACGATACCTATAACGTGGAAGCCCAGCGCTTCGGCGAGCC
>CAKTGQ010000042.1 GCA_934561555.1 uncultured Faecalibacterium sp.
ATCCGCACCCTCGTTTCCAACATGGTCTACTCCAAGCTGATGGAGTTCTTTGAGGAGAACCCCGGCGTGGCAAAGGCTATTTTTGAAAAGGCCACACAGGCCGCCCGCGCCCGCGCCGCTGCCAAAAAGGCCCGCGAACTGGTGCGCCGCAAGAGTGCGCTGGAAACCAGCCGGATGCCCGGCAAGCTGGCGGACTGCCGCGAAAAAGACCCCAGCCGCACTGAAATTTTCATCGTCGAGGGCGACTCTGCAGGCGGCTCTGCCAAGATGGGACGCGACTCTGCCATTCAGGCCATTCTGCCGCTGTGGGGCAAGATGCTGAACGTGGAAAAGGCGCGCGCCGATAAAATTTACGGCAACGACAAGCTGATGCCGGTGGTGCTGGCTCTGGGCTGCGGCATCGGTGACGAGTTCGATATCTCCAAGCTGCGGTACGACAAGGTGTTCATCATGGCCGATGCGGATGTGGACGGCTCCCATATCTGCACCCTGATGCTGACCTTCTTCTTCCGCTATATGCGCCCCCTCATCGAGCAGGGTCATGTGTATGTGGCACAGCCGCCCCTGTTCAAGGTGCAGAAGGGCAACACCATCAAGTACGCCTACAACGACGCGGAAATGGCCATCCTCTCGCAGGAGATGCCCGGCGCAAAGGTGAACCGCTACAAGGGCCTTGGTGAGATGAACCCCGAACAGCTGTGGGAGACTACCATGAACCCGGACAACCGGGTCATCGTGCAGATCACCATCGAGGATGCCGAAAAGGCCGACGAAGCCTTTACCATCCTGATGGGCGATCAGGTGGAGCCCCGCCGCCGCTTTATCGAGACCAACGCCCAGTACGCAAAGCTGGACGTGTAAGACACGGAGGAACAAATGGAAGAAGATTATGTGATGATACCGGGCAGCGGAACCAAAAAGATCATCCGCGATGTCAAAAAGGAGATCGAGACGGCCTTCCTGGATTATTCCATGTCGGTCATCGTGTCCCGCGCCCTGCCCGATGTGCGGGACGGCTTGAAACCCGTCCACCGCCGCATTCTGTACACCATGCACGAGCGCGGCAACGACCCCAGCCACGCATACCGTAAATCCGCCGATACCGTCGGTGCGGTGCTGGGCTCTTACCACCCCCACGGCGACGCATCGGTCTACGACGCCATGGTACGTCTGGCACAGGACTTCTCGCTGCGCTATCCGCTGGTGGATGGTCAGGGTAACTTTGGTTCTGTGGACGGCGACCCCCCGGCTGCTTACCGTTACACCGAGGCCCGCATGAGCCGCATGGCGGTGGAGATGCTGACCGATATCGAGAAGGACACCATCGACTGGGACCCCAACTTTGACGAGACCAAAAAGGAGCCCAGCGTGCTGCCCTGCCGCTTCCCGAACCTGCTGGTCAACGGCAGTCAGGGCATCGCGGTCGGTATGGCTACCAACATCCCGCCCCACAACCTGAGCGAGGTCATTGACGGCTGCATCGCCTATATCGATGACCCGGATATCGACCTGCCCGGCCTGATGGAGCACATCAAGGGCCCGGACTTCCCCACTGCCGGCATCATCATGGGCCGCAGCGGCATCCGCGCCGCCTACGCCACCGGACGCGGCAAGATCACTCTGCGCGGCCGTGCCACCATTGAGGAGACCAAGAACGGCCGCACCCAGATCATCATTACGGAAATTCCCTATATGGTCAACAAGGCGCGCCTCATCGAGCACATGGCAGACCTTGTCAAGGAAAAGCGCATCGAGGGCATCACCGGTCTGAACGATGAGACCAACCGCAAGGGTATGCGCATCGTGGTGGATATCCGCAAGGACGCCAATGCACAGGTCATCCTGAACCAGCTGTACCAGTACACCCAGCTGCAGGACACCGTGGGCGTCATTATGCTGGCCATCGACCACAAGGTGCCCAAGGTGCTCACCCTGAAGCAGATGCTGCAGAAGTATGTGGAGTTTCAGGACGAGGTGGTGCGCCGCCGCACCCAGTATGACCTGAAAAAGGCCAAGGAGCGCGCCCACATTCTGGAAGGTCTGAAAAAGGCCACCGACATCGTGGACGAACTGATCGCCACCATCCGCGCCTGCAAGGGCGGCATGGCAGAAGCCAAGGCTGCCATCATGGAGCGGTTCGGCTTTGATGACCCGCAGGCAGACGCTATCGTTAAATTGCAGCTGGGCCGTCTGGCCGGTCTGGAGATCTTGAAGATCGAGGAAGAACTGGCCAGCCTGCACGCCAAGATCGAGGACTGGGAAGCCATTCTGGCTGATGATGCCCGGGTGCTTGCCATCGTCAAGGACGAGCTGCTGGAAATGAAGAAGCGCTTCGGTGACGAGCGCCGCACCGAGATCCAGTCCGTGACCGGTGAGGTGGATATCGAGGATCTGATCGCCGAGGAGCAGTGCGTCTACACCCTGACCGAGGCCGGTTATATCAAGCGTCAGCTCAAGGCCACCTATCAGGCACAGCGCCGCGGCGGACGCGGCATCTCCGGCATGACCCGCAAGGAAGAGGACATCGTGCAGGAGATGTTCGTAGGCTCCACCCACGACTATGTGCTCTTTGTCACCGACCGGGGCCGCCTGTTCCGCATCAAGGGCTACACCATCGCCGAGGGCAGCCGCACCAGCAAGGGCATGAATATCGTCAACCTGCTGCAGCTGGCTGAGGGCGAAAAAGTGACCAACATGATCTGCCAGAGCAAGGACGCCGAGCAGTCGGGCGGCTATGTGACCATGGTCACCAAGCAGGGTCTGATCAAGCGCACCCCGCTGGAACAGTACGCCAACATCCGCAAGAGCGGCCTGATCGGCATTGCCCTGAACGAGGGCGATGCCTTGGCTTGGACCCGCCTGACCTCCGGCCACGATATGCTCATCGTTGCCACCCGCAACGGTCAGGCCATCCGCTTCAACGAGGAGAACGCCCGCCCGATGGGCCGTAACGGCCACGGCGTGCGCGCCATCCGTCTGGCAGAGGGCGACGAGGTCATCGGCGTGTGCATCTGCCGCGAGGGCGGCACGGTGCTGACCGTGACCGAGAACGGCAAGGGACGCCGCTCGGATATCGACACCTACCGCATCACCGCCCGCGGCGGCAAGGGCATCCGCAACTACGATGTGAGCCGCGACAAGGTAGCCGCCGTGAAGATCGTGGATGACGTGGACGATGTGCTGCTGAGCAGTCAGGAGGGTATCATCATCCGTCTGCACGTCAACGAGATCCCGCTGCAGAGCCGCTACGGCTCCGGCGTGCGGGTGATGCGTCTGGGCGAGAACGACAAGGTGATGGTGCTGGCACGCACCGACCACGACGACGAAGCACAGACCGAGAAGATCGATGCTTCCGAAGCCGATGCCGAGCCCACCGCCGAGCAGCTGGCGGAGATGGAAGCCGCCGACGCAGCCGCCGCCACCGAAGCCCCGGAGGCAGACCCCGAAGAGAAAGAATAAGGATCAGCGCAGGCTGAAAGATCCTTTCCGCTGAATCGCTGCAAAGCCCACGCAGGCCGTATGCTTGCCCGCGTGGGCTTTTTTGCAGCACCGGCACAGCGGACGAAACGGAAAGTGAGGAAGGCGGATGGCAGAGAAAAAATGCCCGGAGATCAGTGTGATCGTGCCGGTGTACAAGGTGGAAAAATACCTGAACGCGTGCATAAACTCGATCCTTGCGCAGACGTTTGCACAGTTTGAGCTGATCCTTGTGGACGATGGCTCCCCGGACGGCTGCCCTGCCCTGTGCGATGCTGCCGCTTTGCGGGACGACCGTGTGCGGGTGATCCATCAGAAGAACGGCGGTGTGGGGGCTGCGCGCAATACCGGTCTGGATGCCGCAAAGGGAAAGTGGATCACCTTTGTGGACTCGGACGATACCGTTGCGCCGCGCTATCTGGAAGCAATGTATCGAAAAGCAGCAGCAGAGCAGGCAGATGCAGCCGTCTGCGATTTTCGGCTGACGGACGAAAGCGGCAAAGACAAGCACCGTGTGGAACGCTTGATAAAAGACGAAACGCTGACCCGGCACGAAGTGCTCAGCAAGATGATGCTGGTGCCGTTTCCGGGAATATGCTGCAAGCTGTACCGCACGGAACTGATCGGAGCACATCGTTTTGGAAACAGGACGATCGGCGAGGATGCGACCTTTCAGGTCGAGGTCTTTTCGGAGGCAAATAAAGTGGTCTGCATTGCACAGGCTCTGTATGACTACCGGCAGGTCACGGAAAGCGCTATGCACAGCAAGCGCACCGTGCGGAACCTGGAAGATCAGGTGGCGGCGAATTATGCCATGTTCACCTGTGCCCGGGAGCAGGGACTGACGGACGTGCTGTGCGTATATTACTGGCTGATCGTAAAGTATTTTGTGCAGAACTGGCGCGCCATCACCCCGGCAGAGCGCAAAAGCCCGCAGGCACAAAGGGCACTGGAATGCCGCCGCACCGCATGGCAGCAGCTGAAGCAGAGCGGCGCAGTGACCCCGGCGCACGTCTTTCAGGCAGCGGTGCACCGTGTCGCACCGGCGCTGTACCTCAGGATGAAGCACTGAGGGTGCACTGAGTGGAAACCCCTCCCGTGAAAATGCGTTTGGAGCGGCCCGCAGGCCGCGACAAACGCGAAATTTAAAATATTCTTTCCGCTGAATATGTGCAGAGTGCAACAACGACGACCGCCGCCAGCGGCGGAAGCAGGGAGGAGTTGTTGGGGCAGCGGCCAGCAAGACGCAAGTGCCGCCCAAGGCACGAAGCGGATGCTGGGTGCCGCAACCCGATAGCGGAGCACATTTAAAATCGCTTCACCGTCAGGTTTGTCTGGACTTCCCCTTGAAACTGTGCTAAAATAAACAAAATCACAATACCCGTGGGGGAGTAGCAGGCGCTTTGCAGAGCGCAGCAAGTCAACATAATGACCGCTTTCCGGTCTGGCTTGCTTTCATTTGCGAGACTCATGTGTTTTGGTGCGTGTTTGCTGCGCCCGTGCACATGGAGTGGATTTCCTAAAAAATCACCCGGTCCCGGACGTACAACGCGCCCGGGGCCGGGTTTTGTTTTGGTTTGGAATACGGTCAACAAACAGGAGGCAGACAGAATGGAATGGAGTTTTGTGTTTTTTTTCAACAGCGTTTTGCTGGGCGTGGGGCTGGCGATGGATGCGTTTTCGGTGTCCATGGCAAACGGCCTGCACGACCCTAAAATGAACAAGGGCACCATGTGCAAAATCGCGGGCACTTTTGGCATTTTTCAGGCCGCAATGCCCATGATCGGCTGGGTGTGCGTGCATACCATCGTGGAGCTGTTCTCGTCCTTTGAGGCCCTGATCCCGTGGATCGCGCTGGCACTGCTGAGTTACATCGGCGGCAAGATGCTGCTGGACGGCATCCGTGGTGAGGAAGCCGAGGAAGCGGCAGAGCTCAGCGCCGGGGCGCTGTTCATGCAGGGCGTGGCTACCAGCATCGATGCCCTCTCGGTGGGCTTCACCATCTCGGAATACGGCTGGCTGATGGCGCTTACCGCTGCCATCATCATTGCAGTGGTCACCTTCTTCATCTGCATGGCAGGTCTGCGCATCGGCAAAAAGTTCGGCACAAAGCTTTCCGGCAAGGCCAATATTCTGGGCGGCGTCATCCTGATCGGCATCGGGCTGGAAATTTTCATCACCGGGGTGTTCTGAGGAACAACAAGGCTGCGCGTTCACACCGTCAGACTTGTATCGGGCTGCGTTTCCTGCGCGAAACAAAACACAGGGGCATAATGCTAGTTTTTCAAGATGCTTTTTGAACAAAATGACAAAAAATGGAAAAGCACTTGACAAGCCCGTTTGCAGGAACTAAGCTAGGAGCATAAATAGAAACGTTCAGGGGTTCGTTTCTGCTTAAATCTTCAAACAAAAACAGGAGGAACATCAAGATGAGATTGTCCAAGAAAATTGCAGCCGTTGCGTTGGCAGCAGTCATGGCTGTTTCCATGCTGACAGCCTGCGGCGGCACCGATGCACCCAGTTCCAGCAGTCCTAGTTCCAGCAGTCCTAGTTCCAGCAGTCCTAGTTCCAGCAGCTCCGGCTCCGGCAGCTCTAGCGCTGACAGCAGCTCCAACAGCACTTCCGATTCTAGCAGCAGCTCCAACAGCGGCACCGACGACAAGGAAGAAAATGTTGCTTACCAGAACAGCCGGACTGGAAAGTTCTACCGGAAGCTTGGCACCAGCTATACCTTGGGCTTGAAGATGGATGCCACCACTGATGGCGTAAACCAGACTGCCACCATGTTGATTTCGACCAACGGCAACCGGGTTTATGAAGAGATCGCAGGACGGAGCGATGATGGCGATGCAGAACACGTGATCGTTTTGGCGGATAGGGCAACGGGTCAGAGCTGGCTCCTTGTTCCTGATGAAAGCGTCAAAGATCAGGGCAAGCTTGGCTACTATCAGATCCTGCCTAAGGGAGATGATCAGACAGGCGGAGATACCACGGCAAAGCCGGTCGAGGGAATCAAGTTCACGCAGAAAACAGAAGGCAATTATTACATTGAGTCCCAGACCTATGAAGCGCCCAGCGATGATGGCACTGTGAAAGTGTCCATGGCCTATTACTTTGTGAGAAACAGCGACACACCGAAGTTTGTGGTGGTAGACGAGAGTGTTGACGGCAAGGCGCTTGTATCGATGCGTATGGAATTCACCAGCGTTGAGTATCAGGCAAATAAGAAATATATGGACTTTGAAGCACTTCTGAAGCAGTATGTCAATATTTCTGATATGTACGGCGCAGCTTCCATGCCCAGCATTGCAAGCCTGACCATCGGCTAAAGCGCATTTTTCTGAGCAAAATACTAAAAAATAAAGCGAGTCTCCCGGCGTAAATGAACTGCACCCCATTTGCTAGACAGTACCGTATCCTGTTTAGAAAATGGGGTGTTTTTGCATGCTAAAGGGGATCCTGAAAAACTATGAAATCAGAATGCTAAATTTTCGAACTGCTTTTTTAACAAAATGACAAAAAATAGAAAGGTGCTTGACAAGCCCGTTTGCAGGAACTAAGCTAGGAGCATAAATAGAAACGTTCAGGGGTTCGTTTCTGCTTAAATCTTCAAAAAACAGGAGGAACATCAAGATGAGATTGTCCAAGAAAATTGCGGCCGTTGCATTGGCAGCAGTCATGGCTGTTTCCATGCTGACGGCTTGCGGCAGCAGCGAGGCCCCAGGCGGCCCGGCAAACAGTGAAAAGCCGGGCAATGGCTCCAGTCAGGGCGGCGGTGATGAAACGGAAAAGCCTGAAAAGCCGGAAAACCCGGATGGTATGCAGCAGCCGGATTATTTGAAGAATGAGATCGCATTCAAAAACAGCTGGGCGTACCAGCAGTTGGGTGGAATCCTGCGGGGCGAAGGCTATTATCTGAACTATGATTATTCCAGTAGGATTTTGCAGGATAAAGAACCAATCGGCACCATGGGTTACGGCAATGTGATCGCAACCGGTGCTGACAAGGTGTGTTACAGATATTCCACCTTGTCGGGAGGCACAAAGAATGAGACCCGGGAAGAACTGGACAAGTGGGTGCGGGTAAATGACCAGCAGTATAACAGAGAGACCTATTATCTGGACAGCAAGAAAAAAACCGTAAGCTGCAGTGTTTTTCCGTACCCGGCAGAGTATGTGGAAAATGAGACCCTGGCCGTGACTTCTGTTGCAATCGAATGCCCGTACACTATCTATACATCTATCCTGCCTATGGAAAATGAGGGCAGCTTTTACCGCTGCACCTATACAGTCAACGGGGTATCCTATGAGGCAGAGAAGAATTTATTTGAAAATCGAATCTACTGTTTTGAAGGCGGCACCCTGAAATATATCGTGATCCGCTCTCCCTACGATGGTAAGGGCTGCGTGGTAGAATCTATTTTCAAAATCAATAAACTGACCAACACCCCAAAGAAAGACCTTTTGCAGATCCCCAGTGACTATACGGTAGAAAAGTAAAACCGCATAAAAGCGGCCGCTGCACCAAATAAATGTGCAGCGGCCGTTTTGTTTGTTCCCCGTGGAACAATCTGAAATTATTTCACGTTCTCCGGCTCAAAAAAGTCGGCGTATTCCTCGGTCAGCTTGCTGCCAAGGCGGCGGATACCGCCGTACAGGTGCCGCTCCACCAGCGGCTCAAAGGCGGCAAGGTCGCACCGCTCGATGGCGTTCAGCAGGTTGCGGTGGTCGGCGATCACCTCGTCCAGCCCGCCGGTGGTCATGGTGTCCAGCATACGGAACCGGCTGTAATCGGCGTGAGCGTTCTGTAAGGTGCTCCACAGGTACATCTTATCCATGGCGGCAAACCATGTCTCGTGCAGGCGGCAGTCGGCTTCGTACAGCTTGTTGAAGTCCGGGGCTTCGGCGCGGGCAAGGGCCTCGTAGGCGTCCACCCGTGCACGGATCTGCGCCCGCTGCGCCGGGGTGGCGATGGGGGCAAAGTCCCGCAAAATGCGCCCCTCCACGGCGGTGCGCTCGTAGATCAGCTCGTCCACGATGCGCCGGTTCAGCCGGGTGACGGTGGTGCCCTTGTAGGGCACGATGCGCACCAGCCCGTTTTCCTGCAATTTTTGCAGCACCACCCGGATCAGGGAGCGCGGCGCACCGAACCGGGCGCACAGCGGGTTCTCGCTCAGCGAAGAGCCGGGACGGATGGTCAGGTCGATGATCTCCCGTTCCAGCACGGCATAAATTTCGGCATCAGTCTTGTATTGCTGTTCCATATCACTCACCTAGTTGAAATGATTATTCCTTTAGCGGGCTCGCCCTCTCCGTCACGGCTTACGCCGTGCCACACTCCCCCTTTTGTCGCTGCGCGACATCTTCCCCCGGAGCGGGGGAAGTCTTTCCTCAAAGGGAGAGGCAAGAACACTGCCAGAAACTTTCTCATTGCTCCTAAAACTTTAGCAACGGGCTTTAAAGCTTGGCTCTCCCTCCGGGAGCGCCTGAGAGGGCGAAATGAGCAACAGTTTTATTCCAAAAACTCCTTCCACGGTGCGGCGGCGGGCAGGGGCAGAGAAAAGGCCATGGGCTTGCCGGTGTCCGGGTGCACAAAGCGCAGACCGCAGCTTTGCAGGGCAATGCTGCCCTTCTGGCGGCTGCCGTATTTGCCGTCGCCGTACAGCGGGTGCCTGCGGGACGCAAACTGTACCCGGATCTGATGGGTGCGCCCGGTGTGCAGGGTGATCTCGGCAAGGCTGTTCTCCCCTGCCGTGGCAAGGATGCGGTATTCCAGCACCGCCTCCCGCACCCCTTTGCGGGGACGGCTGACCGGGAACACCCTGCCCTTGCGGCTGTCCTTGAACAGGTAGTCCCGCAGCATCCCGGCGGCGGGCAGCTGCGCGTCCGGCGCACCGGCAATGACCGCGCGGTACTGCTTGACGAACTGCGGCGCGGCGGCTTTGCCCTCGGCGCGGCCATCCTGCACGGCGTAGGCGTCCTGACTTTGGGTCACCTGACGGCTCAGTGCGGCGGCAGCCGCCGGGGTGCGGGCATAGACCATCAACCCGGACACCCCGGTGTCCAGCCGGTGCACCACCCCCACAAAGGCATCGGGTGCGTTCCAGTGCGCGCGCAGCGCGGCGGGCACGCCCTCCTCGCTGGAAAGCCCGGCGGGCTTGTCCAGCACCACAAGGGCGGCGTCCTCGTATAAGATCACAGCTTACCCTCGGCCAGCAGGGCTTTCAGCTTCAGGATGCCCGCAATGGTCTTGCCGTCCTTGATCTCGCCGCTCATGACCATCTGGTAAGCCTTTTCCAGCGGCACCCGGTCGGGGGTCAGAAACTCGTCCGCATCAAGGTGCATCTTGGTCTCGTGCAGACCGGTGGCTACCCAAGTATAGATGACCTCGGTATCGTAGCCCACGGTGGGGTAGAACTCGCCCAGCGAGATATAGTTGTCGGCGGTCAGGCCGCACTCCTCTTCCAGCTCCCGCTTGGCGGCTTCAAAGGGGTCCTCGCCCTTTTCCAGCTTACCGGCGGGCAGCTCCCACAGCTGCTGCTGCATGGCATAGCGGAACTGCCGCACCATGCAGATGGTGCCGTCTGCAAAATAAGGCAGGATGCAGGCACCGCCGTGGTGATGCACCACCTCGCGGGTAGCGGTCTTGCCGTTTTCCAGCAGTGCGGTGTCCTTGGTCAGGGTGATGACCCGCCCCTCGAACAGGGTCTCGCTGGAGAGAGTTTTTTCAAAGTGTACAGTATCGTTCATTTGCCTTACGCCCCTTTTCCGGCACTGCGCCGGTTTTATGCTCTCAGTTTACGGCAAAGTGCGGTTTGTTGTCAATAAAGATATGATAAATACAAGAGGAGAGGGAGAAAACCTTTAGCGGGTTCGCCCTCTCAGTCAAAACCTAACGGTTTTGCCAGCTCTCCCAAAGGGAGAGCCAAGAGCACGCCCGGAAGCTTTCTCATTGAACCTAACACTTTAGTATCGAGGTTAACGGCTTGGCTCTCCCTTTGGGAGAGCTGGCGCGGGAGCGCCTGAGAGGGCGTACCCGCCCCCAAAAACCAAAAATCTGCATCACTGCTTGCTTTAACGCACTAAAGAAAGTACAAAACCGCTAAAAAATTTCTTAATTTTTGGTGCGTTTGTCGGGCGGTTTGCGTTTACTTTATTGCCGGAATCTGTTATTATAGTATACAAGCAATAGTGCCTTTTATGGGGTTCTCCGGTCCCAGCGGGCATATTGCCCCGCGCAAAAGGTACCAAATTCTGAATAATGGAGGAAGAAAAATGCCTAGAGCAAAGCAAACTATGGATGGCAATACCGCTGCCGCCCATGTAGCGTATGCCTACACGGACGTGGCTGCCATCTACCCCATTACCCCGTCTTCTCCGATGGCTGACTCTGTGGACCAGTGGTCTGCAGCCGGCCAGAAGAACATCTTCGGCAATCAGGTCAAGGTCGTTGAGATGGAGTCCGAGGCCGGCGCCGCTGGTGCTGTCCACGGCTCTCTGGGTGCAGGTGCTGTTACCACCACCTTCACCGCTTCTCAGGGCCTGCTGCTGATGATCCCCAACATGTACAAGATCGCTGCTGAGCAGCTGCCCTGCGTGTTCGATGTTTCTGCACGTACCGTTGCTACCCAGTCCCTGAACATCTTCGGTGATCACAGCGACGTTATGGCATGCCGCCAGACCGGCTTTGCAATGCTGGTCGAGAGCAGCGTGCAGGAAGTTATGGATCTGTCCCCTGTCGCACATCTGTGCGCCATCGAGGGCAAGGTTCCCTTCCTGAACTTCTTCGATGGCTTCCGTACCTCTCACGAGTACCAGAAGATCGAGAAGTGGGACTACGCTGATCTGAAGGAAATGTGCAACATGGAGGCTGTTGAGGAGTTCCGCAAGAAGGCTCTGAACCCCGAAAGCCCCAAGATGCGCGGTTCCCACGAGAACGGCGACGTGTTCTTCCAGCACCGCGAGGCCTGCAACAGCGTTTACGACGCTCTGCCGGCTGTTGTTGAGAAGTACATGGCTAAGATCAACGAGAAGCTGGGCACCAACTACGATCTGTTCAACTACTACGGCGCAGCCGATGCTGACCGTGTGATCGTGGCTATGGGCTCCATCTGCGACGTTGCTGACGAGGTCATCGACTACCTGAACGCCAAGGGCGAGAAGGTCGGTATCATCAAGGTCCGCCTGTACCGTCCCTGGGTGTCCTCCGCTCTGCTGAAGGTCCTGCCCAAGACCGCCAAGAAGGTGGCTGTGCTGGACCGCACCAAGGAGCCCGGCTCTCTGGGCGAGCCCCTGTACCTGGATGTTGCCGCTACCCTGCGTGAGGCTGGCCTGAACGATGTCGTTCTGACCGGCGGCCGCTACGGTCTGGGCAG
>CAKTGQ010000043.1 GCA_934561555.1 uncultured Faecalibacterium sp.
CCCTGTCATGACAAACCCGCTCGTCAGCATTATCGTGCCTGTGTACAACGCGCAGAATAGTGTTGCCCGCTGTCTGGAAAGTATTTGCGGCCAGACCTATCAGGAGCTGGAGATCATCGTGCTGAACGATGGCTCTACGGATGACAGCCTTACGATCTGCAATCAGTTTTGTGCAAAAGACCCCCGTGTGACGGTGGTGGACAAGGAAAACGAGGGCCTTTCCATCACCCGCAATGTGGGAATGCGGCGGGCACAGGGCAAATATTTGCAGTTCGTGGACAGTGATGACCACCTTGCCCCGGATTTCACCCAGCGTATGGTGACGGCCGCCGAGCAGCACGATGCCACACTGGTCATCTCGCCCTACTGGATGGAGATTCCCCGGGATACCCAGAAGGAACAGCTGCGGGAAAAGGCCGAGGCTGACAAGCCGGAGGATAGCGCCAGAAAAAGACTGCGCCGGAAAAAGCCGGAGGTGGAGTACCGGGAGTACGGTTTTCTGCCCGCCGGTGTCTACGACCAGAAAAGCTACGCGCTGCACCTGATGGAAAAGCCCGTGACCTTTTTCTATAACGTGGTGTGGAACAAGCTCTACCGCCGGGACGTGCTGAACGCCCACGGGCTGGAATTTACCAACGAGCTGATCCACGCCGAGGATCAGCAGTTCAACATCCTGTATCTGGAATTTGTGGAACGGGTGGTCTCACTGGAAGAACCGGGTTATTACTATGTCCAGAACCCCCAGAGCATCTGCCACACCCAGATCAACCTGTCCACCATCATGCAGAACCGTCTGCAGATGATAGACTACTATAAGGATCTCTACACGAAACTCGGCCTCTATGAGGAGGTGCAGACCCAGCTGCATGCCTCGCTGCTGGGTCTGGCAGAAAGCGTAAGCCCCACCATCAGCATCCAGAAGGCGCTGAGCGACGCGGCAGAGTACTGGTACGCCTTTTTTGCCGGCAGCGACGAGGAAGCGGAGCTTGCCGCCGAGCGCAGCGGACGGAAGGCCGCAAAGAACAAGCAGAAGCTCGGAACGGAGTAAGCCTGTAAAGGAGGAAGCCCATGAACACCCCGCTCGTCAGCGTGATCGTGCCCGTTTACAACGTGGAAAAGACCCTTGCCCGCTGTCTGGAAAGCATCTGCGGCCAGAGTTACCAGAACCTTGAGATCATTGTGGTGAACGATGGCTCCCCGGACGGCAGCCTTGCCATCTGTGAGCAGTTCCGGGCAAAAGACCCCCGTGTGGTGGTCATCAGCAAGGAGAACGAGGGGCTTTCTCTCACCCGCAACGCCGGAATGCGCGCTGCCCACGGCAAGTATTTGCAATTCGTGGACAGTGATGATTATATTGAACCCACCTTTACCGCCCGCATGGTGGAAGCCGCCGAGAAGAACTATGCCGATCTGGTCGTTGCGCCCTATTGGATGGTGATCCCGCTGGCTTCCAGCAAAAGCGGCCAGCGCACCGAAAAGCTGCTGGCACAGCTGGGCGTACAGACCGACACCGCCGAGCCGGAGGTGAACGTTTACAGCTTTCTGCCCGCCGGGAACTACGGCCAGAAGGAGTTTATGCAGGAGTACATGAAAAAGCCCTCCTCCTTCTATTTCAATATCGTGTGCAACAAGCTGTACCGCCGCAGCCTTTTGATGAACGCGGGGCTCTGGTTCACCCGCGAGATCTACAACGAGGATCAGCTGTTCAATGTGCGGTATTTCCGGCTGGCAAAGGCGTATACCGCCCTTGCCGACCCGGGTTATTACTACATCCAGAACCCCCAAAGCCTGCTGCACACCAATGTGGATCTGGGTAAGATCGTGAACAGCCGCCTGCAGATGTTCCCTCATTACAAGCAGATGTTGTCCGAGCTGGGGATCGCCCGGGGCAATCAGCTGCGGCTGTACCACACCCTCATCGCTCAGTCGGAGCGTTTCATGCCCGCAGGCCCTGTCCAGACCCTGCTGAAACGCAAAACCCAGTCCAAGTGATTCCGGCAATTTTCCGTAAAACAAAAGCCGCTGCACAGCGATCTTGCGTGCAGCGGCTTCTTCATTTTTTGTTTTACCCTACCCGGGCGCAGAAAGCCTCCCGGACGGCAGCTTCCCGCCCGCGGGGGATGGGGATGCGCGCCCCGCTGCGCATCCGTACCTCGCCGGGGGATAGCAGCTGTACTGCTTCCAGATTGACCACATAGGAGCGGTGCGGCTGCACAAAGCGGCCGTCTGCCAATAGCGGCTGCGCCACGGCGGAAAAGGGCACCCGCAGCGAGAGGGAAGCCACGTCTTCCCCGGTGGTCAGGTGGAAGTGCACGATATGGTGGGTGCATTCCAGATATTCGATTTCAGCATAGGCCAGCGCTCGCACGCCGTCGGCGGTGGTCACGGTAAGGGTGGGGCCGTATTCCGGCTCCACCGCCCGCTTGAGCAGGGCAGAGATCTCCGGCTGGTGCACCGGCTGCAGCAGATACTGCATGGCGTCCACCCGGTAGGCGCTGTATGCGTGGGCCGGGGTGCGTGCCACAAAGGCCAGCGGCGCGCGACGGCCCCGGCGGCGCAGCTCCGCCGCCGCCGCAAGCCCTTCGGGGCGGGCTATCGCCGCAAGCTCGATGAGGTACAGCTCGTACCGCAGCCCGGCGGCATCCTGCTGCAAAAGCGCCTCCGGGCTTTGCAGCTGCTCCACGATGCAGGCGTCCTCCCGCCGGGCGAAGAACTCCATGCACTGGTGTTCCAGCCTGCTGCGCAGCGCCCCGTCCGGGCTGCAGATCGCAATGTGAAAGATCATGGTTCGGTTTCCTTTGCAGGGTAGGCGAGCTACCGCAATTTTCAAAAATAATACCTGTCAAACCGGAACGTGTCTGCGGCTCAATGGGTGCTTGTGACAGGCTTGAACTCAACCTGAAGGATCATTCCCATGCCTGCCGCCAGACGCTGCAAGGTCTTGATGGAAGGATTGCCGCCGCCTGTTTCGAATTTGCTGATATCGGATTGAGAGATGCCAGTTTTTTCAGCCAGCTGCTGCTGCGTCAGGCCGGTGCGCTTGCGCGCATCGATCATGGCCTGAACCAGTGCGCGTTCCGGCTGCAAGGCGTCCCATTCAGCCTTGAACTCCGGGTCCTCAAGCTGTTCATCAAGGAATTTTCTAAAGTCACTCATGAGGGATTCTCCTTTCGCTCTATGTATTCCGCACGGTATTTTTTCGCGGTCGCTATCTCAGCGCGGGGGGTTTTCTGGGTCTTTTTTGTAAATCCGTTTGTAAGGACGATCTTCTTTCCTACAAAGAAGAAGTACAGCACGCGTGTGATGTCCGACCCCTGCTTTGCCCGGAGCTCAAAGATCCCGTCCTCAAGATGCTTTGAATAGGGCTCTCTGAGTTGGGGACCGTTTTCTTCCAGCAGGTCAAGTTCCACCAAAAGTTTTGCCCGCATCTTTTTATCAAGGGAGAGCAAAAACTCTTTTACCGGGCAATCGCCATTCTCCATTATGAAGAAGTCAACATCGTATTCCCGCATTTTTACATCCTCACATCGAAGCTTTCTACCTATATTTTATCGGATAAAACCGATAATGTCAAGGAGCGTCCTGCCGTAAAGAGATATTTTACAAAAAACGGCCTGAACCCTGTACCATACAGGCTCCAGACCGTTTGGTTTTTATAATAGTTTACGCCTTAACGCACAAGCGCAGCTACTTTTCAGCACCCGATGGCGGCGCACTTCTCAGCCAGCCATGCGCGCTCGTCCTCGGTCAGGCGGGGTGCCAGCTGCTCGAACACCTTGCGGTGATAGTCGTTCAGCCATGCGACCTGCTCCTTGTCCAGCACGCCGGGCACGATGGGAGAGGTGGCAATGGGCACAAAGGTGATGGGACGGAAGGCAAGGAAGGTGCCGTACTGGTTGTCGGCCTTGTGGTAGCACTCGATCTCGTTCTCAATGCGGATGCCCACCTCTCCGGCCTCGTACACGCCGGGCTCGTCGGTGACGATCATGCCCGGGCGCATCAGGGTGGTGTTGCGGCCGTTCAAAGCGTGGGGACCCTCATGGACGTTGCCCACAAAGCTGACGCTGTGGCCGGTGCCGCAGCGGTAGTTGATGAGGTGACGCCACAGCGGCTCGCGGGCGATGGTGTCCAGCATGTGGCAGTCGCAGTAGTCCAGCCAGATTGCCTTGGCGATGTCGATGTGGCACTGCAAGGTCCAGGTATAGAACAGCCGCTCGTCCTCGGTCAGCTCGCCCAGCGGGTAGGTGCGGGTGATGTCGGTGGTGCCGTCCATGTAGGTAGCGCCGCTGTCCACCAGCAAAAAGCCCTTGCGCTGCAGAACGGCGTGATCCTCCGGGGTGGCGTGGTAGTGCATCATGGCTGCGTTGCCGCCGTAGGCTGCAATGGTGCCAAAGCTCTCCACAAGGAACTTCTCGTCTGCGCTGCGGTACTTGTGCAGGATCTCGTCCACGGTCAGCTCGGTCAGCTCTTCCCCGGAAGCCAGACGGTTCTCCAGCTCGATCTGGAACCGCACCATGGCAACAGCGTCCCGCAGATGGGACTCGCGCAGGTGTGCCAGCTCCACCTCGTTCTTCACGCCCTTCATGGCCAGCAGGGGGTCGGCGGCGTCCTTCACGGTCAGGGCGGGATTGTTTTCCAGCACCTGATACACGGCGTAGTTCACGGTGGCGCTCTCAGCCAGCACGGTCTGCGGCTCGGTCTCGGCAGCCATCCCGTCCAGAATGCTGTCGTAGTCGGCCAGCGTCACGCCGTTAGCTTCCAGCTCTGCCTTGGCTTCCGGGGTGACCCGCGCCTGATTGATGAACAGCACGGCGCGGCTCGGGGTGACATAGCAGTACGCCATAGCGTAGGGGGTGCACTCGATATCCATGGCGCGCAGGTTCAAAAGCCAAGCCAGATTATCCAGCTTGCCCACCAGCTGGGCGGTGCAGCCCTGCTCCTTTAGCTTGCCGCGCAGCTGCTCCAGCTTTTCCGCCGGGGAGAAGCCTGCATACTCCTTGGGCAAGATCCACGCCGGGGTAGCCGGGCGGGCAGGGCGGCCCTCCACCCACAGCTCGTCCTCCAAGAACAGGGTCTTGATGCTGCCGTGCTTGGGCTCCAGCTCCTTTTTTAGGTTGTTGACCAGTGCACAGTTGGCGGTCAGACCGCACAGACCCAGCGTGCCGCCCTCGGGCAGCACCTTGCCGCAGTATTCCTCGGCGGTGGGCACGCCCGGCTCGCCCATGCGCATCAGCTGGATCTCGGTGCCGGCGATCTCCTTTTCAGCCTGCACAAAGTACCGGCCGTCTGCCCAGACGGCGCTCTCGGTCATGGTGACCACAAAATTGGAGTTCTCACCGTGGAAGCCGGAGAAGTAGGTCAGGGAGGTGTAGTGGTCGGGCAGATACTCGCTGGAATGCGGGTCGCCCACCGGGATCAGATAGACGTCCACGCCGTTTGCCTGCATAGCGGCACGCAGCGCGGCCAGACGCTCGGGAACTGTGTTCATACTCATAACAAAAGCCCTCTTTCTGTCATTTGCCGGAAAAACGTCCGGCGGCGATGGTTTGCTGCTGCTATTGTATCATTCTGCGGGGAAGAATGCAATGCGGGGGAGGGACGCACGCTATTTTCAGCGGGCTCGCCCTCTCAGTCAAAGCCTACGGCTTTGCCAGCTCTCCCAAAGGGAGAGCCAAGAGCACTGCCGGGAACTTTCTCGTTATACCTAATACTTTAGCAACGAACTTAACGGCTTGGCTCCCCCTTTGGGGGAGCTGGCGCGGGAGCGCCTGAGAGGGCGAGGACGCTGCCGGGAGTTCGTCCCCGCCCCAAAACGCCGTCAATTTGCAAAAAAAGTTACAATTTTTTCTTGAAAAAGGCCGGTTTCCCATTGACAGGCTTGTTATAATAGAGGTGTAGTATTTTTATGGGTCAGCACTCTGCGGCCCTTTGCGCTAACAATTGCGAATATTGCGATAAAAAGAAAGAGGCATTTGGAACATGACTAAAATCGATATCTTCTCCGGCTTCCTTGGCGCCGGCAAAACGACCCTGATCAAAAAGCTGATTACCGAAGCCTTTGCAGGCCAGCAGGTGGTGCTGATCGAGAACGAGTTCGGCGAGATCGGCATTGACGGCGGCTTCCTGAAGGAAAGCGGCATCCAGATCAACGAGCTGAACGCCGGCTGCATCTGCTGCTCTCTGGTGGGCGATTTCCGCACCGCTCTGCAGCAGGTGGTGGAGCAGTACCACCCCGACCGCATCGTCATCGAGCCCTCCGGCGTTGGCAAGCTGAGCGATGTGACCCGCGCCGTGGAGGGTGTGGCAGAGCATCTGGATGTGCAGCTGAACAGCTTTGTCACCGTGGCCGATGTGAACAAGGTCAAGATGTATATGAAGAACTTCGGCGAGTTCTACGATGACCAGATCAGCCACGCAAGCTGCATCCTGCTCAGCCGCACCCAGACCGCCAGCGAGGAAAAAGTCGCCGCTGCAGTGGCAATGCTGCGGGAAAAGAACCCCACCGCCACCATCGTGACCACCGCGTGGGATCACCTGACCGGTGAGCAGATTTTGAAGGCTATGTCCACCAAGGACGACTTCAAGGCCGAGCTGATCGCTATGGCTGCCAAGGCCAACGAAGAGCACGCCCACGAGGACGAGGAAGAAGAGCACGAGCATCACCATCATCACTACGATGAGAACGGTGTGTGCAGCTGCGGCCATCATCATGACCACGATGACGATGACGACGAGGATGAACACGAGCATCATCACCACGACCACGACGAGCATGACCACGATGACCATTGCTGCTGCGGTCACCACCACGATCATGACGATGATGACGAGCACGAGCATGAGCATCATCATGACCATGACGAGCATGACCACGATGACCATTGCTGCTGCGGTCATGACCACGATCATGACCACGAGGAGCACGAGCATCATCACGACCATGACGGTCATTGCTGCTGCGGTCATCATCATCACGACCACCACGCCGATGAGGTGTTCACCAGCTGGGGCGTGGAGACTGCCCGCAAGTTCACCAAGGCTGAGGTGGAGCACGCCCTCACCGAGCTGGATACCGGCAATTACGGCATGATCCTGCGCAGCAAGGGCATCGTGGACGGCGGCGCAGACGGCTGGCTGGAGTTCGACTATGTGCCCGGCGAGTGGGAAGTGCGCAGCCGCAGCGCAGACGTGGGCGGCAAGCTGGTGGTCATCGGCTCCAAGCTGAACGAGACTGCCATCGCCCAGCTGTTCGGCTGCTGAGAACCCCATTATTGAGAGAAGGAGCAACCGTTTATTATGGCAAAAGAGATCCCGGTCTACCTGTTTGTGGGCTTTCTGGAAAGCGGCAAGACCAAGTTTATTCAGGAGACCTTTGAAGACCCCAATTTCGACTCCGGCGACAAGACCCTGCTGCTGATCTGCGAGGAGGGCGAAGAGGAATACAACGAGAAGAAGTTCGCCTTCCCCGGCGTGACTGTGAAGGTGCTGGAGGATAAGTCCGAGCTGAACCCCCAGAACCTTGCAAAGCTGGGCAAGGAAGCAGACGCAGGCCGCGTGGTCATTGAGTACAACGGCATGTGGCTGCTGCAGGACTTGGCCGAGGCACTGCCCGAAAACTGGCTGGTGTACCAGTGCATCGCCACCGCCGACGGCACCACCGCCCTGACCTACGCCCGCGACAACTCCATGCGCAGCCTGATGCTGGACAAGATCGCCCGCAGCGAGCTGATCGTGTTCAACCGCGCCGAAGCCGTGAACAACGATGACGCCCGGCAGGAGCTGCACAAGCTGGTGCGGCAGGCTTCCCGCAAGTGCGATATCGCCTACGAGTTCAAGGACGGCAGCGTAGCCTACGACGATATCCCCGACCCGCTGCCCTTTGATATCAACGCCGACCCCATCGACATCCCGGATGACGATTTCGGCATCTGGTACATGGACTGTCAGGACGAGCCCCAGAAGTACACCGGCAAGACGGTGCGTTTTCTTGCACAGGTCTGCCAGACCAACCGCGCCGGTAAAAACAGCTTTGTGCCCGGCCGCTTTGCCATGACCTGCTGCGTGCAGGACATCCAGTTCGTGGGCTTTCCCTGCAGCTACGATGGCTACAAGGCGCTGGAACAGCGCGCATGGGTGCGGGTGACCGCCAAGGTGGGCTACAAGTTCCACAACATCTACCGGGGCAAGGGCCCGGTGCTGACCGCCGTGTCGGTGGAGCCCGCCGAAAAGCCCCTTGAAGAGGTCGTAACGTTCTCTTAACCGTTTCTTTATAACAAGGAGGTTCTGGTATGAAAACTCTGTTCCGTATTCTTGGCACGGCTGCTGCCGTGGCCGTCACCGGCGCTGCCATCGTGGTGCTGGACAAGATCCTGAACCAGAAAGACCCGCTCCATGTGGAGGAGGTCGAGTTCCCGGAGGAAGCCGAAAAGGACGCCGAGGAGGCCGAAAAGACCGCCGAAGCCTACGCGGAAGCCGAAGCCAAGGAAGAAGCAAAGGCTGCCGATGCCGCCGCAGAAGCTGCTGAGGAAGCTGCACCGGAGGCTCCCGCCCCTGCCGAGGACGCACCCCAGACCCAGCCGGAACCCGCCGCCCAGCGCCCGGTGTACGACCCCGAAGCCCCGAACGCCAACCCCGTGGAGGCCGGCCCCGCCGTTGCCCCCAAGGACGAGAGCGGCAAGTTCGATGCCACCAAGATCGCCGATGCCAATGATTTCGGCGACTGGGAAGAGCAGGGCTGCAAGGGCTGAGAAAACAACATGATCTCCGCATAGGCGCAGGAATCAGCTCCCCCGAAAGGGGGAGCTTTTTTGTGCTTGCAAAATGCCGCGCAGTTCACTATACTGGAAGAAAAACACCGATGGAGGGCAGCACCATGGCATATACCGATGATTGGGAAAGCTTGATGAACGGCGTGTTCGGCGCGGGCGGCAAACTGAAGTTCGGCGGCGCACAGCCGCAGCCGGAAAAGCCGCAGCCCGAAAAACCGGCGGGCGGCGGCCTGCCAGACCTGAACGCGGCGCTGCTGGAACAGCAAAAGCAGCTGGACGAAATGCTCAAGCAGCAGAACGCCCGGCTGAAAGCGCAGGATGCCGGGGTGCAGACGGCGCTGGAGGACAGCCGCCGGATGCTGCGGGATATGGAAGCGGACGGTCTGCTTGCCAAGGGCACGGCAGACACAAAGCCGGAGCAGCTGGGCAGCTTTGAGGGTCTTGCCGCCGAGGTGAAAAAGACCGTCCTCGGGCAGGATGCCTTTGTGGACAGCGTGGTGCGGGCCATGCGCCGCCCCTTTGTGCTGGGCACCGAGGGCGCAGCCGCCCGCAACGTGATCCTGCTGTGGGGCGCACCGGGCACGGGGCGGCACTATGCGCTGGCTGAAACAGCCCGCATCATGGCGGCGCGGGGGCTTTTGCAGAGCGACCGGATGGCGGTAATGGACCTTGCGCTCTACCCCGACCCCGGCGCGGAAAAGCTGTTTTTGCAGGACCTTTACGCCGCCCTGCACGCCCCGGGCGAGATCGTGGTGTTCGAGCATTACGAGAGCTGCCACCCCGGCTTTCTGCGCATCCTCTCCGACCTCGCGGTCAAGGGCAGTGCGCCTTTATCCAGCCGGTATCTGGTGAACAAGGAGGGCATTCTGGTGGAAGCCGGTACGGCGCTTGCCCCCGGCGCAGTGAGCCGCATCGACCCCTGCGGCAAGTACCTGATCTTCTTCTCCCGCAAGGGGCGGGAGGCGCTGGCAGATAAGTTCGGCGCACCCTTTGTGGCGGCGGTAGGGGATGTGTGCCAGACCGCCCCCTTTACCCCGGAAGCACTGGCGGCGCTGGCCGCGCAGCAGCTGAACGCGCTGGCGCAGCGGGTGAACAGCCGTCTGGGTCTGACCCTCGCCGCCGGGGCGGATGTGCGGGACTATGTGGCGGGGCAGTGCTCCAGGGAAAAGGGCGCAGAGGGGCTGGCAGACTGCTGCGAGCGGATCTTCCGCGCCCTGAGCGAGTATTGTTTGCAGACCGATGCAAAGCTGTCCGGCACGGTGGCGCTGACCGCCGCGCCCGAGGGGCTGCAATTTGCGCTGAACGGCGCTGCGCCTGCAGACCTGTTCAGCCTGCTTCCGGCGGCCTATACCGGCGCGGTGGAGCAGATCCGCGCCGAGCTGGATGCGCTGGTGGGGCTTGCCCCGGTCAAGGAGTATGTGTTCGGTCTGGCAGACAATTTACAGGTGCAGCAGCGCCGCGCGGCGGCGGGCTTCAAGACCGCAAGCCTGTCCATGCACATGATCTTTACCGGCAACCCCGGCACCGGCAAGACCACCATTGCCCGGCTGGTGGCAAAGTACCTCAAGGCCATCGGTGCGCT
>CAKTGQ010000044.1 GCA_934561555.1 uncultured Faecalibacterium sp.
ACATTCATTATCTCTCTGTTGTCGCCATTTGTCTTTTCTTTTTTCTACTATTGATTCGCATCCTCGGGGGAGCTGGCGCGGGAGCGCCTGAGAGGGCTTAATCCCCGCAAAAAAGCCGCTGCACCCAGCACGGTGCAGCGGCTTGTATACAATATAAAAGTATCTCAGTTTTTCTTTGCAGCGTAGAACGCCCGCCGCGCCTTGAAGTAGCACTGGGGGCACATGCTGACGTACTGCACATCGTTTTCAAGGTCGATGGCTACCTGCTCGCCCTCAAAGACGAACTGCCCGTTCACCTTGCGGCAGTTGCAGATGGCTTTGCGCCCGCAGGTGCAGATGGTTTTCATCTCCTCAATGGTGTGCGCCAGCTCCAGCAGACGGGTAGAGCCCGGGAAGCCCTTGAGGGAAAAATCTGCCCGCAGACCGTAGCAGATCACCGGGATGTTCAGATCTACCGTGATCATAAACAGCTGCTCTGCCTGCTCCGGGGTGAAGAACTGGCTCTCGTCGCACAGCACACAGGCCAGCGGCCCAGAAGCAGCATTTGCCGCCTTCACGGCTTCGAACACGTCCAGCTCCGGCGGGATCAGCAGGTCTGCCTTGCGGCGCACGCCCAGACGGCTCACCAGCTCCCCGCCGCCCTTGGTATCCACCTGCGGCTTTAAAATAAGCACCTTCATGCCCTGCTCTTCGTAGTTGTGTGCCACCTGCATCAGTGCTGTGCTCTTGCCGCTGTTCATGGCACCGTAGCGGAAATACAATTTTGCCATGCCGTCACTCCTGATTGCGCAGACGGTAGCCCAAGCTCATCAGGCTGTCGCCCAGATGGACGTTTTCCACCACCACATTGGGGTACGGCACCGACAGGTCATAGTGGGAGAAGTTCCAGAAGCCCTCAATGCCCAGATCCACCAGCCGTCCGCTGACCTGCTGTGCACCGTCGCGGGGGACGCAGAGCACCGCCACCTTGGGCTTGTTTTCCTCGCAGAATGCCTCCAGCTCGTCAATGTGCCGGATGCGGATGCCGCTGATCTCCTTGCCTACCTCGTTTTCTGCTACGTCAAAGGCCGCGATCAGCTTGTAGCCGTTGGTATCGGTGGTGATAAAGCGGCTCACAGCCTTGCCCAAGCGGCCGCAGCCGATCAGGATGGTAGGCAGACGGTCGCCGTTGCCGAACAGCAGGCTTTCCAGAATGGAAAGCAGGTTCTCCACCGAGTAGCCGATGCCCTGCCGGCCGTTCACATCGCCGATGCAGTTGAAGTCCTGCCGCACCTGCGAGGCGGTAGTGCCCATCTGAGAGGCCAGCTCCCGGGAGGAGATGCTGGTAATGCCGTCGGCCTGCAAGGAGCGCAGATACCGGTAATATTTGGGGAGACGCTTGATCACAGGGATCGATGCTTTCTGGGGGGTGTTCATAGGAAAATTCTCCTTTCTGCCCAACGCGCTGCAGCTTCTGCCGCCATGCAAGGGGCTTCTTTGCGCGCAGAGAGATGTTCCATTTTATCCTGTTATATTATTTAAAGTATACAGCATGAAAGGCGAATGTCAAATACCTATTTATAAAATAGCAAAAAATTCACAAAGTTTTTTGTTTCTTTTCTCCTGTATACTTCCCCGGCTGCCGGGGGATACTGACCCCACAAAGACCCCGCTACGGAAGGAGAACACGCATGGATACGGCAAAAGACACCCCCGCAGAGCAGCACCGGATGGAAAAAGAGGACATCGAGGATCTGGGCACGGTCACCCTGAGCCGGGGCGGTCATGTCATCCACTGCCTGACCGTCATCGGCCAGATCGAAGGGCACACCGAAGCGCCGCAAGGGCAAAAGACCACCAAGTATGAGCACGTCATCCCGCAGCTGGTGGCAGTGCAGGAGGACCCCCGCATCGAGGGGCTGCTGGTGCTGCTGAACACGGTGGGCGGCGATGTGGAGACCGGGCTTGCGCTGGCAGAGCTGATCGCCAGCATCTCCAAGCCCAGCGCCACGCTGGTGCTGGGCGGCGGGCACTCCATCGGCATCCCTCTGGCGGTCAGCGCGCAGCACAGCTTTATTGTACCCACCGCCACCATGACGGTGCATCCGGTGCGGCACTCCGGGCTGATCTTGGGCGTGCCGCAGACCATGCACTGCTTTGAGCAGATGCAGCAGCGCATCACCGGCTTTGTAGCCGCCCACAGCGGTATGCCGGAAAAGCGCTACACCCAGCTGATGCTCCACACCGGGGAGCTGGTGATGGACATGGGCACGGTGCTGGACGGACGCCGCGCCGTAAAGGAAAAGCTCATCGACGAACTGGGCGGTCTTTCGGACGCGCTGGCCTGGCTGTATAAGGAAATCGAAGAAAAATGAACAAAAGCCCCCTTGCAATCATCCGTGTATGACCGCAAGGGGGCTTCAATTCAAAATTTCAGTATTTCTGTGCTGAGAACTCAGCAGCCGAAAGGCTTATTACCGCAGAAGAAAGAACGAACGACCATCCAAGTGAATACGCCAGCAGCAAGATTAAACATACGAAATCCTCCTGATATTTTTAATTTAACAACAGGTTGAAAATGTATTGTCACTGAGACACGGCTCAGATGACGCTATTCTATTTCCCCAAACAAAATCCGCAGACCGGTCAGCATATCTTCCAGTGTGTCATCTGTGATCTCATCGTAAGCATTCAGAAGTTTGCTGCTGCCGGTATAGATTTGAACAGCTTTACCGTCTTGAACACGGATCAGGGAAGGCGCATATATCCGCTTTTCTCCGACAGAGATCTCCTGACCTTTCGCATCGGTGAGCGTATAGTCACTGAGCAGAGCATCAAATCGCTGAAGCAATTCATGATAGCCGGCATCACCGCTGCTTAACTGAACTGGCCGACCCTTTTTTAAAATATAAAGATCACGGCTCGTGTAGATATCCACATATAAAATCTGCGAAACGTCACACTCTTTTGCTGCGGTCAGCATTGGACTAACGAAAGCCCGGCACCACGGACATTTTGAAAAGCCAAAATAAACGTAGAACGACTCCTGATTGTCAAGACGTTGCAGAACGTCCTTAAAAGAAGAATAGCACATAGGATTCTCCTGATCGATATCCAATGTTCGCATGACCCGAAAGTGATCATCAAGTTTTCTGTTCTGTGCCGTGTACTCTTGTTGAAACCGTTCGGCATCCGTAATAGATGTTTCAGATTCCGCATGAAAAAAGCAGAACGAACATAACAACACAACCATCGTAGCAGCACACAAGCATCCTTTGAAAATTTTCATAGCAGTGCCACACCTCGTATTAAAACCGAAAGCATCGGATTTACGGCTCAATTTTAACGGATATTCCGTTAAAAGTCAAGAGTCAAATTAGGTTCTCTGTAAACTCCTTACAAGGAGGTCGATTCCTATGACATATATCGAACGCATCAAAGCACTTCGTAATGACCATGACTTGAATCAAACGCAAATCGCCAGAGAACTTCATGTAGCACAAACAACATATTCCGACTATGAAAAAGGCAAGGTTCGTATTCCTGTGGAATGTTTGATACAGCTTGCACGCTTTTATAATGTGGACATGAACTACATCACCGGCGTGAGTGATATCCGACATGATTTCCCTGTATCGTTATAAAGCTTGCCACGATGCAAGCATCGCAACAAAAACAACATTATGGTTTGCCATTTTTGCCCTTGCGTGGTACAATAGTAGAATCAATTATTGTGTCTATGGGAAGTTGGGGAACAGAGTAGAATGGCAACAAAAAAACGAAAATCAACGAAACGGCGTACTGCTGCCCGCCGTAAAAAGGCAGAACAGCGGCTCCCGGCAGGGCTTGGCACCCTGTTCGGCGGCCTGCTGCTGATGGTGCTGGCCTTCGTGCAGGGCGATTCCGTATGGCGGGTGCTCCATGATGTGCTGTTCGGGCTGTTTGGCTGCGGCAGCTTTGTGCTGGGCGCAGCCGTGTGCTGTCTGGCCGTTTTGTACACCCGGGGCGAGGAGCTGCTGTCCAGCATCCTCAAGCTGGTGCTGGGGCTGGTCTTTGTCTGCGGCACGGTCATCGTGTTTTCCGATATCCAGCCGCAGGGGCTGTCGGCGCTGCAAATGCTTTCCGCCTGCTACGCCAATGGCGTCAGCGCATGGCTCTCCGGCGGCGCAATGGGCTTTGTGCTGGGCGGCGTGCTGCTTTTGCTGTGCGGACGCCCGGCGGCAAACCTCATCATGATCGTGCTGTTGCTGTGCGGCAGCCTGTACATTTTTGATGTCACCCCCGCCGAGGTCTGGGTCTGGCTGTGCGCCGTCACCGGCGGCATCCGCGCCCGCGGCTCCGCCTTTGCAGAGCAGAGCGCCGCCCGCCGCGCCGAGCGTGCCGCCATCCGGCAGGCAGAGCGGGAGATCGACGAGGAATACGACGAAGCCGAGGACGAGGAGGACGAGCCCGCCGGGCTGCATCTGGGGGTACCGGACTGGATGTCCGGTGTGCTGCGCTGGGGGCACAAGGTAACGCAGGAGATGGAAGCAGACGCGGCAGACCCTGAAGCCGCACCCGCCGCCCCTGCCCAGCCGGAGCCTGCCGCGCAGACCATCACCCCGGTGCGGGTCAGCGTTGCGCGTCCCCGCGCCGCCTTTGACGTAGACCTTGGCCCCGACCACACCGCCCTTTCCGAGGGCGGCAGCGAGCCCATTGAGCCGCTGATCGTCGGGCCGGGCGGCACCTTCGGGCAGGATCCGCTGCACCCTACACCCAAGCCCACGCCGCCGCCCATCGTGGCAGACCCGGTGGTCACCGCTGCGGCAGATTTCTTTGCCAAGGACGCCCCGCAGCCGGAAGAGCCTGCCCCTGCCCCCGCTTTTGATGCTCCCATCGTCCAGCCGGCAGCGCCGGTGGTGCAGCCGCAGATGCCGCAGCAGCCGGAGGCTGCACCCATCCAGCCCGCCGTGCCCCGGGTGAGCGCCGAGAACGCCGTGGCGTTCCGCTCTGCGCCGGACGAGGACGGCTGGATCAGCATCACCGCCGAGCCGGTGGAGGAAAAGGACATCAACTCGCTGGTGGCTGCGGCCATGGAAAAGCCCGCCGTCTCCGAGCAGGCAGCCGCCACCGCCACCGCCGAGGAGAGCGAGCCGGTGGATACCTACGAGTACCAGTACCCGCCCATCGAGCTGTTTGAAAAAACGCAGGAGGAAAGCGACCCCGGCGCACAGGAGGAACTGAAGGCCAACGCTCAGAAGCTGGTGGATACTCTGGAAAGCTTCGGCGTGCGCACCCGGGTGCTGGATATCTCCCGCGGCCCCTCCGTTACCCGGTACGAGCTGCAGCCCATGGCGGGCGTGAAGATCAGCCGCATCACCTCGCTGGCAGACGATATCGCCCTGAACCTCGCGGTGGCAGACGTGCGTATGGAAGCCCCCATCCCCGGCAAGCCTGCCGTGGGCATCGAGGTGCCCAACCACAAAAAGACCGCCGTTTCCATCCGCAGTATCTTTGAGAGCCAGAGCTTTCTGCGCATGACCTCGCCGCTTGGCATCGCCCTTGGCAAGGACATTGCCGGTGTGGCGCAGGTGACCGACCTGTGCAAGATGCCCCACCTGCTCATCGCGGGCAGCACCGGCAGCGGTAAATCCGTGTGCGTGAACAGCATCATCATGAGCCTGCTGTTCCGCTCCAGCCCAGAGGACGTGAAGCTGCTGCTCATCGACCCCAAGGTGGTGGAACTTGCTGAGTATAACGGCATCCCCCACCTGCTGATGCCCGTGGTCACCGAGCCCCGCAAGGCCGCCGGTGCACTGGGCAGCGCGGTGCAGGAGATGGAGCGCCGCTACCGCCTGTTTGCGGAGAACAATGTGCGCGACATCAAGTCCTTCAACAAGCTCGCCGCCGAGCAGCCGGAGCTGGAAAAGATGCCCTACATCGCCATTATCATCGACGAGTTGGCCGATTTGATGATGGTGGTGGGCAAGGACGTGGAGGACTCCATCTGCCGCATTGCCCAGAAAGCCCGTGCCGCCGGTATGCACCTGATCGTTGCCACCCAGCGCCCCAGCGTGGACGTGATCACCGGCCTGATCAAGGCCAACATCCCCAGCCGCATCGCCTTTGCGGTGTCCAGTCAGGTGGACAGCCGCACCATTCTGGACGGTGCCGGTGCAGAAAAGCTGCTGGGTCAGGGCGATATGCTCTTTATGCCCGTGGGCGCACCCAAGCCCACCCGTATCCAGGGCACCTTTGTGCGGGATGAAGAGATCAGCCGTGTGCTGGACTTCATCAAGTCCAGCGCCACCGTGCAGTACGACGAGGCCATGATCGAGGCCATGGAAAAGCACGCCATTCAGGACGGCAAAAAGGGCGGCGGTGCCGACGCCGAGGAGGACGCAGGCTCCGACCCTATGTTCAAGCAGGCCGTGGATGTGGTCATCGACGCCGGTCAGGCGTCCACCAGCCTGTTGCAGCGCCGCTGCAAGCTGGGCTATGCCCGCGCCGCCCGCATCATGGACGAGATGGAGCAAAAGAGCATCATCGGCCCCTACGAGGGCGCAAAGCCCCGCGCCGTGCTCATCAGCCGCCAGCAGTGGCTGGAAATGCAGATGAACCAACCGGAGGAATAATAAAGGAGCATTATGGAACATTCTACTCCCCAGATCTACACCGAATTTCTTCCCATCAGCCGAGCGGACATGGAAGCCCGGGGCTGGGAGCAGCTGGATTTTGTGGTGGTAGGCGGTGACGCCTATGTGGACCACCCCAGCTTTGGCACCGCCATCATCAGCCGCCTGCTGGAGGCCGAAGGCTACAAGGTGGGCGTGCTGGCACAGCCCCGCTATACCGACTGCGAGGACTTCAAGCGGTTCGGCAAGCCCAAGTACGGCTTTTTCATCGGCGGCGGCAATGTGGACAGCATGGTCAGCCACTATTCCGTGGCAAAGATCCCCCGCGCCGAGGACGAATACTCCCCCGGCGGCAAGGCTGGCGCCCGCCCGGACCGCAGCGCCACCGTGTACACCAAGCTTGCCAAGCAGGCTTACCCCGATCTGCCGGTGATCTTAGGCGGTCTGGAAGCCAGCCTGCGCCGGTTTGCCCACTACGATTACTGGCTGGATACCGTGCTGCCCAGCATCGCCGAGGACTCCGGCGCGGATCTCATCAGCTTCGGCATGGGTGAGCACCAGACCGTGGAGATCGCCCGCCGTCTTTCTGCCGGAGAGCCGGTGGAGAGCATCACGGACGTGAACGGTACCTGCTACCTGACCGATTTCGACCACCTGCCCCAGCGGTATGTGGAGTGCGCCGGCTTCAAAAAGGTTGCCGCCGATAAGACCGCCTACGCCAAGGCCTGCCGCATCCAGATGGACAATCAGGACGTGGTCAGCGGCCAGATCATCGTACAGAAGCAGAGCGAAAAGTATCTGGTGCAGAACATCCCCGCAAAGCCGCTGGTGCGCGGAGAGCTGGACAAGGTCTACGCCCTGCCCTACACCCGCCGCTACCACCCCATCTACGAGAGCATGGGCGGCGTGCCCGCCATCCGCGAGGTGCAGTTCTCCATCATCCAGAACCGCGGCTGCTTCGGCGGCTGCAACTTCTGCGCCATCCAGCTGCATCAGGGGCGGCGGGTCACCAGCCGCAGCGCCGACAGCATCGTGGAGGAAGCCGAGCGCATGACCCACGAGCCGGATTTCAAGGGTTACATCCACGATGTGGGCGGCCCCACCGCAAACTTCCGCTTCCCCTCCTGCCGCGAGCAGATGCTGCGCGGTATGTGCACCGGCGGCAAGCACTGCCTTGCCCCCACCACCTGCTCCCATATGATCGTGGACCACAGCGACTACCTTAAAATTCTGCGCCGGGTGCGGGAACTGCCGGGCGTGAAAAAGGTGTTCATCCGCAGCGGCATCCGGTTCGACTACCTGATGGCTGACCCGGACGATACCTTCTTCAAGGAGCTGGTAGAATACCATGTATCCGGCCAGCTGAAGGTCGCCCCGGAGCACTGCGCCCCCAACACCCTTGCCTACATGGGCAAGCCGCCCATCGAGACCTTTAATAAGTTCAAGGATAAGTTCTACGAGCTGAGCAAGAAAGCGGGCAAAAAGCAGTATCTGGTGCCCTACCTCATGTCCAGCCACCCGGGCAGCACCCTGAAGGACGCGGTCTATCTGGCCGAGTACCTTTATAAGAACCACATGCGCCCGGAACAGGTGCAGGACTTCTACCCTACCCCCGGCACCGTGAGCACCTGTATGTTCTATACCGGCCTCGACCCCTACACCCTCAAGCCGGTGTTCGTGGAAAAGACCCCCGAGGGCAAAGCCTTGCAGCGCGCACTGCTGCAGTACTACGAACCCCGCAACGCAGAAAAGGTGGTCAAAGCTTTGCAGCTGACCCACCGGGAGGACCTTATCCCCCTGCTGGTGCCCGCCGCAGGCCGCCGCGCCGTGCAGCGCACCGCCCGCCGGGCAGAAAGCGCCGAGGTGACCATCCACAACGATGGCACCTATACCGTACACCCCAACCAGAAGGGACGCAGCATCGGCAAAAACACCCGTACTGCTGCCCCGGCAAGCCGTCAGCCCAGCCCGGGCGCACGCTTTGCGCCCAACTCTGCGCCCGGCCATAAACCCAAAAATATTCAACAGAAAGAGAACGCAACGTGGAAAACTGGAAAGAAGAAAAAGTAACTCTGTTCCCCCGCCGCCTGTTCCTGCGGCTGGCTGCGCTGGCGCTGGCCGCTGTACTGGCGCTGGGGCTTACCGCCTGTGACAGCCTGCCCGGCAACGGCGGACATATCGTCAAGCCCTCCACCGGGACAAGCCAGCCCTTTGAGATGCACTTCATTGATGTAGGACAGGCGCTGAGCGTGCTGGTGGAGTGTGACGGACAGTTCATGCTCTACGACGGCGGCAACGTGGACGACGGCAGTCTGGTGGTATCCTACCTGCAAAAGCAGGGGGTGGAGCAGCTGCAATATGTGTTCTGCTCCCACGCCCACGAGGACCATGTGGGCGGTCTTGCCGCCGTGATGGCAAAGTTCCCGGCGGGGCACGCTTACAGCCCGGTGACGGAAGCCTCCACCAAATGCTTCAACGATTTTGTCAAGTACACCCGGCAGCAGGGTCTGCAATTGGAGGTGCCCTCCGTGGGCACCGTCTGGCCGCTGGGCAGCGCCACCGTTACCCTGCTGGGCCCGGTGACCGGGTATAGCGACACCAACAACACCTCGCTGGTGCTGCGCATCGACTACGGCAACACCAGCTTTCTGCTGACCGGCGACATGGAAAAGACCGCCGAGACCGACCTTGTGAACAGCGGCGCCAACCTGAAAGCCGATGTTTTGCAGGTAGGGCACCACGGCTCCAGCACCAGCACCGGCTACCTGTTTCTGAACGCTGTGCTGCCGGAAATGGGCGTCATCTCCTGCGGCACGGGCAACAAGTACGGCCACCCCCACGAGGAGACGTTGAGCATCCTGCGGGACGCAAAGGTGGACGTCTACCGCACCGACCTGCAGGGCACCATCACCATTGGCAGCGACGGCCAGAACTTCACCGTTGGCACCGAGCACTTTGTGCCGGACAGCCAGCTGAACCCCACCGACCCGTCGTCCTCCAGCACGGCGCAGCAGGCCTACATCGGCAATGTGAACAGCAAAAAGTTCCACCTGCCCACCTGCGCCAACCTGCCTGCGGAAAAGAACCAGATCCTCTTTTCCAGCTATGACGAAGCCATTGCCGCAGGCTATACCCCCTGCGCAAGCTGCATCAAATAAAAATATTTTTATAAAAAGAAAGACACCGGCGGCCTGCAAGGCTGTCCGGTGTCTTTCTTTCTTAATCGTTACTGTGCAGCGGGGAGTTCCTTTTATGCCCGCTGGCTGCGCGGAATATAATCGTGGGTGCCGCCAAGGCTCTTGTAGGCCGGGCGGATGATCTTGTTGGCGCTGAGCAGCTCCTCGATGCGGTGGGCGCTCCAGCCCATGACGCGTGCCACGGCAAACAGCGGGGTGTACAGCTCCATGGGGATGCCCAGCATCTCGTACACAAAGCCGCTGTAAAAGTCCACGTTGGGGCTGACGCCCTTGAAGATCTTGCGCTCCTGCGCGATCAGCTGGGGTGCCATGCGCTCGATGCGGGTGTAGAGGGAAAGATCCTTGTCCCGGCCCTTTTCGTGGGCCAGCTGCTCCACATAGCCCTTGAACACCACCTCGCGCGGGTCGCTGAGGGAGTAGACGGCGTG
>CAKTGQ010000045.1 GCA_934561555.1 uncultured Faecalibacterium sp.
ATCTATGACCAGATCTACAACCAGATCAAGCAGCAGATCATCAGCGGGGCTTTGCAGCCGGACGAGGCCATGCCCTCCATCCGGGGGCTGGCGCGGGATCTGCGCATCAGCGTCATTACCACCAAGCGCGCCTACGATGAACTGGAAAAAGAGGGCTTTCTTTACGCAGTACCGGCAAAGGGCTTTTTTGTAGCCCCGAAAAACACCGAGCTGCTGCGGGAAGAAAACCTGAAAAAAATTGAAGCGCATCTTACCGAGGCCGTCCGCCTGTCCGCGTCCTGCGGACTGAGCAGGGAAGAGCTGGGGGAGATGCTGGAATTGCTGTGGGAGGGCTGAATATGAACGCACTGGAATTGCAGGGGCTTACAAAGCACTATAAGGACTTTACCCTCGGGCCGCTGGACTTGACACTGCCCGGCGGCACAATCTGCGGCCTGATCGGTGAAAACGGAGCGGGCAAAAGCACCACCATCCGGCTGATCTTGGACATGGTGCAGCGGGACGGCGGCACCGTGACCATCCTTGGTAAGGATAGCCGCACCGCTTCTGTCCGCACCAAGGAGGAGATCGGCGTGGTGCTGGGCAGCGAGGGCATTCCCCTGTGCCTGAACGCGGTGCAGGCGGGCAAGGTGATGGCAGGCATCTACCACAACTGGGACGCTGCCGCTTATGCGGAACTGTGCCAAAAATTCGGTCTGCCGGACAAAAAGCAGTACAAGGACTACTCCACCGGCATGAAGATGAAGCTGTGCATCGCCGTGGCGCTGGCGCACCACCCGAAGCTGCTGCTGTTGGACGAAGCCACCAACGGGCTGGACCCGGTGGTGCGGGACGAGGTGACCGACCTGCTGCTGGACTTTGCCCGGGACGAGGAGCACTCCATCCTCATCTCCTCCCACATCGTCAGCGACTTGGAAAAGCTGTGCGACACCATCGCCTTCCTGCACAAGGGCAGGCTGCTGCTCTGTGAGGAAAAGGACGCCCTGCGGGAGGAATACGCCCTGTGGCACGGCACGGCGGCGCAGCTGGCGGCACTGGATACGCGGGTGTACGGCAAGCGGGTCAGCCCCTACGGCGCCGAGGCGCTTGTGCGCCGGGATACAATGCCCGCCGGGGTAGAGCTTACCCCGGTAAGCATTGAGGAATTGTTTGTACTGATGGTGAAAGGGGAAGATGTGCAATGAAAGGTCTGCTATTGAAGGATGCCTATCAGACGTGGTGCTATATCAGATGGATCATTCTGGTGTCGATTGCTATGATGCTGGTGGGAGTGTTTTGCATGAAGGAAGGCTCTAATTTCTTTATGCAGTACAGCGGGATTATGCTGGGGATGCTGCCCATGACCTTGCTGGCGTACGACCAGAACAGCCGGTTCAGCGCTTACTGCGCTGCTCTGCCGGTGACAAAAGAGCAGATCGTGGGCGGCAAATATATCATTGGTCTGTGTGGTATGGCGCTGGCGGAGCTGCTGAGTATGGCGGCGCTGGCAGCAGCACAGTTGCTCTGGGGTACAGTAACGGTGCGGCTCACCGTGGCGACCCTGTTTCAGGTGGCGATGCTGACCCTGCTGGGTAACATTATCCTGCTGCCCCTGACCTACCGCTTTGGCTACGAGAAGGCAAAATATGTGTATTATCTTTGCATTGGCATGCTGGGAGGCTTGATGGGCATTACGGTGTCCTCCGGTGGGATTCTGCTGAACAGCATCCTGCCCGCGCAGGGCTCGCTGCTGATGCTGGTGGTCGTGCTGGCGGCGGTTCTGGCGCTGTACGCCGCCTCGTGGCGGCTGTCCGTTGCATGGTACGGAAAGGCAGAGCAGTAAAATGAAGAAAAGCCAAATCGCGGGCATCCTGTTCGGCGTTGCTATGGGCGTTTTGTTCAGCGTGTCGATGGGGACAGTGGGTTTTGCGCTGGGAGCCAGTTTTGCAAGTCTGGGCATGGTGATGTTCGAAGGGCTGGATGATCCGCCAGATAAAAAATAATACAAAAAACAGGTGCACCGCATCTTTATCAAAAGCGTTGGCTTTTGATAAGGCGGTACACCTGTTTTTTGCTTCTTTATTCTGCGCTGTACGCGCTACCCATGATCCACGGGTTACTTGCGGAATATTTTGCGTGGTTGCGCAGGTAGGTGACCCATGCGCCGTAACCGTTGCCGGCCGAAAGATGCACGCCGTCCGGTGCGGCGATCATCTCTTTCAGGTTGCCCTCGCCGTCAGCCAGCGCCTCCCACAGGTCCAGATAAACGCAGCCCTTGCTGGCGGCCAGCTGTGCCAGCTGCTCGTTCACGCCGCGCAGCACATCCGAGGCAAGACCCGGCTTCTTTTCCGCTGCCGCAGGCCGTACCGGCGGAATGGACTGAACATAAATAATGCAGTCGTCCCCCAGCGTCTGGCGCAGTTCGTCCAGCATCTGGCCGTAGTAGGCCAGAAAACGGTCAGAGGCGCCCAAGGTGGTTAGAGTATTGGTGCCCAGCAGGATATACAGCTTCTTGGGCTGCGCCGCTGCCAGCACATCCAGTGCCACCTCCTGCCCGCGGGTGGGGCTCTTGACGGCGGCGCGGTTGACGATGGCGTCCGGCCCCACACCCGTATAGCCGCAGATGAGCGCGCCGCTCAGATTGATTTGATAATCCGAGAAGCCCACCGTCAGGCTGTCGCCCAGAAAAGCGGCATCCGAAAAGTAGCTCAGGTCTACCTGACCGCAGGCCGGCTGCCGGATGACACTGGCGTCGTAAGCCTTAATGGTATAGGCACCGTCGGTCTGCCGGGCGGGGCCGAAGCTCTCCAGCTGCACCGCCTGCGCCGTGCCGCTGCTATCGGCTGTACCCTCGCTGCCGCTGCCGGAAGCCGCCTCGCCCTGCATGGGCAGCGGTGCCAGAATGTTCTGTGCAATGCCGCCTGTGCCGGTCTGCGGGGTGCTTTCTTCCTCCACAGTCCCTTTTTCCAAGATGGCGGTCACCGCATAGGCGACCAGCAGGATGGCCACAATGACCCCCGCAAGCCGCAGCTTGCCGCCGATGCCCCCGCGTGTGCGCCGCCGGGGTGCCGAATGATATTCGTGTGAAATGCCCATAATCTCTGTCCAGCTTTCTGCATTTATCCCGACAGGCAGGTACTTCTGCCCGGTATTTTTGGAGTGCGCACCCATTTTATCATATTTTTTTTGCCTGTGCAACCAATTGGGTCTTGCATACAACAGGCAAAACGGGTACAATAGGATTGCAGCTTATTTTGCACATTTTACAAAAAGCGAATACACAAGCTGCAAATATTTTTGTGTCAGTTGCGGCAGGCGGCTGTTTTGCCGTCCCGGTCCGTTGGCAGTGCAGGGCCGACAGACCACGTTACCGGACGGTGCGGAAAGCCGTTTGCCCGGCAGCGGACACATTTTATATGATCTGAAGGAGGTTTCCATGGCCAAGAATATCATCATTGGTCAGAGCGGCGGCCCTACCGCCGTGATCAACTCCAGCCTTGCGGGCGTATACAAAGCCGCCCGCAGTCTGGGGGCAGACAAGGTGTACGGCATGAAGTACGGCATCGAGGGTCTGCTCAAGGAAGAGCTGCTGGAGCTCAACATCCTGCTGGATGACCGTATGAGCATCGAGCTGCTCAAGCGCACCCCGTCCAGCTATCTGGGCAGCTGCCGCTTCAAGCTGCCCGACCCGGACACCGATGCCACCCCGTTCGTCAAGCTGTTCACCCTGTTTGACAAGTACGACATCTGCGCGGTGTTCTACATCGGCGGCAACGACTCGATGGATACCATCGCAAAGCTGTCCCGCTACGGGCAGCGGGTGGGCAGCAGCGTGCGGTTCATCGGTGTGCCTAAGACCATCGACAACGATCTGTGCCTTACCGACCACACCCCCGGCTACGGCTCTGCCGCAAAGTACATTGCTACCATTCTGAAAGAGGTCATCCGTGACTCCTCGGTGTACAACATCCGCAGCGTGACGGTGGCCGAGATCATGGGCCGCCACGCAGGCTGGCTGGCCGGTGCGGCCTGTCTGGCAGGCGGCGAGGACTGCGAGGGCCCCGACCTGATCCTGCTGCCGGAAGTGCCCTTCGATCAGGATAAGTTCCTTGCCCGGGTAGACGAGCTGCAGCGGGTGAAGTCTAACGTTATCATCGCAGCCAGCGAGGGCGTAAAGACCGCAGACGGCACTTATCTGTGCGATCTGGTGTCCACCGCCGGGCAGCTGGACGCTTTTGGCCACAAGGCCATCCTTAGCGGCACCAGCCGTTACCTTTCGGAGCTCATCCACGACAAGCTGCAGTGCAAGAGCCGCGCCATCGAGTTTTCCACCCTGCAGCGCTGCGCCAGCCATCTGGCCAGCCGCACGGATGTGAACGAGGCCTACGCCGTAGGCGGTGCCGCCGCCGCTGCTGCCTTTGCGGGCGAGAGCGGCCGCATGATCGCCCTCAAGCGAGTCTCCAACTACCCGTACCAGTGCATCACCGAGTCTGTGGATGTGCAGCAGGTGGCAAATCTGGAAAAGAAGGTCCCGCTGGAATGGATCACCCCGGACGGGATGCAGGTGACCGAAGCCTTTGAGGAGTACGCCCGTCCGTTGATCCTGGACGAGGTGACCCCTGTGTATGTGAACGGTACCCCCCGCCACATCCGTCTGTGATCCGCCTTTCCCTTCCGCGTCTGTTTTCGTGCAACTGCACGTTATTATAGCCGAAACAGAAAAAACAAAAAAGGAGAAATCATCATGGGAAAAAACGCAATTGTCGGTCAGTCCGGCGGCCCCACCTCTGTCATCAATGCCAGTCTGGCGGGTGTCTTTGAAAGCTGCAAGAACCGCGGCGCAGACGTCGTGTACGGTATGTGCAACGGTGTTGCCGGTCTGCTGGAGGAGCGTGTGGTGGATCTTTCCACCCTGCTGACCGATGACTTGGACATCGAGCTGCTCAAGCGCACTCCGTCCAGCTTTCTGGGCAGCTGCCGCTACAAGCTGCCCGACTGGCGGGATGACGAGGCAGTGTACAAAAAGCTGTTCGCCATTCTGGAAAAGCTGAACATCGGTTACTTCTTCTACATTGGCGGCAACGACTCCATGGACACCATCGGCAAGCTGGCTGACTACGGCGACCGCATCGGCAGCGACATCCGCTTTATGGGCGTGCCCAAGACCATCGACAACGACCTGATGGTCACCGACCACACCCCCGGTTACGGCTCTGCGGCCAAGTACATCGGCGTTGTGATGAAGGAGATCATCCGCGACGCCACCGTGTACGGCACCAAGTACGTCACCGTGGTGGAGATCATGGGCCGCAACGCCGGCTGGCTGACCGCCGCTGCCGCACTGGCCAAGAGCGACGATTGCGAGGGCGTGGACATGATCTGTCTGCCCGAGGTTCCCTTCAACGTGGAGCGCTTTGTGGAAAAGGTGCGCGTGATGCAGGAAAAGAAGCCCAGCATCGTCATTGCTGTTTCCGAGGGCGTAAAGCTGGAGGATGGCCGCTATGTCTGTGAGCTGGCTGACGACGTGCACGCAGTGGACGCTTTCGGCCACAAGGCACTGACCGGTACCGCACGGTATCTGGCCAACGTGGTGGCACGCAATCTGGACACCAAGACCCGCTGCATCGAGCTTTCCACCCTGCAGCGCTGCGCCGGTCACCTGACCAGCCGCACCGACATCACCGAAGCCTATCAGGTAGGCGGTGCTGCTGCCAAGGCAGCCTTTGAGGGCGTTACCGGTCAGATGGTTGCCCTGAAGCGCATCTCCAACAACCCCTACCAGTGCACCACCGAGCTGCATCCCATCAGCGAGGTCGCCAACTTGGAAAAGAAGGTCCCCCTGAGCTGGATGAACAACAACCACACCCAGATGACCGAGGACTTTTTGGACTACGCCCGTCCGCTGATTCAGGCTGAGCTGACCCCGCTGTACATTGCCGGTCTGCCGCACCACATCTACATGAAGAACCAGAAGTGATTTTCTCCTGACCTGTTTTTGTCAGGCTGAAAAGCCCTCCCGCCCGGACGCTGTAAAGCACACCCGGACGGGAGGGCTTTTGTGATTGCTGTATATATTTTTTGCCCTCAGCCCAAATTATGGGTTGACAAACCGCGCTTTCAGTGGTAACATATACAGGCAGCCCGCGTGGTTGTGAAAAAATGAATATGGGCGTGTTCCCGAGTGGCCAATGGGGACAGACTGTAAATCTGCTGCTTTCAGCTTCGGTGGTTCGAATCCACCCGCGCCCACCAAACAAGAAAAATCCGAACCTGTTTCCGATTGGAGAAGGGTTCGGATTTTTCGTTTTCTTCGGGTACAACAACGAAGGCTCCCGTGGACGGCGCAAAACTCCGATGCCTTGTCATAGACCGTAAGCCGCCGATAACAAGATTTGGAGGGTATGATTATGAAGTACGATGAAAGAGCCTGCAAGTTTAATATGGACACTGGCTGCGTGGAACTGCTGCTCCGGGATGGGAGAAAAATCTCCATTGACTGTACCGGGGTCGAGGATGCTCTGGATGTTACCATGGAGCAGAGGTCAGAACTGGACTACCTCATCTACAACGACCCGCTGGACTACGCGGATTTGATTCTGAACGGCGACCCGGAGGAATATTTGAAAAATGCAGTCGGGAGCCATGGGCTAGAAGATTAAAAACACAAATTGAGCGCAGTGCCTTTCTCTTTGCGAAATGGTACTGCGCTTTTTGTTTCAAATGGGCAATAAGCCTATTCTCTTTTTCATCGTATAGAATTGTGATAAAATAGATTCGGATTTTTGAGGTTGTGTTGAGGTTCCTGTGATAGGATAAAATCACAGCAGGAAAGCTAAAACACAGTGGAAAGGAGCGACCATGAAACTGCTGATTGCCGAAGACGATGCTTCTCTGCGCAAGGTGCTGGTGACGATTCTGCAAAAGAACAACTATTCCGTGGATGCTGTGGACAACGGCGGAGATGCGCTGGATGCTATGCGCACCGGTCTTTATGATGCAGCCATACTCGATATTATGATGCCGGTCATGGATGGCATTTCCGTGCTGACCCATGCACGGCGGGAGCATTGCACGACACCGGTTCTTCTTTTGACAGCTAAATCCGAAATCGACGACAAAGTAGTTGGACTAGACGCAGGAGCAAACGACTACCTGACCAAGCCTTTTGATTTGCGGGAACTTCTGGCTCGTGTACGGGTATTGACCCGCAAAGCGGAAATCCAGCAGACACATTTGCTGACCTGCGGCAACACCACACTGGACACGCGTTCTTTCACCTTGTCCGCACCGGGCGGCAGCTACAAGCTGGCGAATAAAGAGTACCAGAGCATGCTGCTTCTGATGCAGAATCCGGGACAGGTACTTTCTGCCGGGCAGTTTCTGGAAAATATCTGGGACCCGGATGGCCGTGCAGAGGATAACACTGTCTGGACCTACATCTCTTACCTGCGGCGGAAGCTGGAAGCAATCGACGCAAATGTACAGATCCGTACAGTGCGTGGTGCGGGTTATCTGCTGGAGGTTTCATGATGAAAAAAGCTGGGGATTGTCTGAAGCGAAAACTTCAGATTCGCTTTGTTCTACTGGCTGTGGCTGCGCTGGTCATCCTGCAAACGATGATCATCGGATTCAGTACCATGCGCAGTTACCGGCAGATGACGCTGCGGGCAGATCATTTGATTCAGTTGGCCGGAATGCAGTCGGATGCGCCGGAACTTGCAGAAGCTCATTGGTTCGATGCGGAATACCACTTCTCTGATAAATCTCTTCACACGGATCTGACCCATACCGCTTTGATCCAGCAAGAGCAGGCAGAGACATATGCCAAACAGATCATTTCTGCAAAAAAAGACCGTGGTTATCTGGATGGATACCGATACCTTGTCCGCCGAGGAAAGGGACAACTCAAAATCACCTTTCTCTCCCGGACAACGGCCTTGGAAGCGTGGAAGACCAACACCAAAACGCTGGTATTCATCTCCATTGGTGGAATTGCTGTGATGGTTGTGATCCTGTCAGCAGTGTCCGGCGTTATTGTTGCACCTCTGGTGAAAAATCGACAAAAGCAGAAAGAGTTCATCACCTCGGCCAGCCACGGATTAAAAACGCCGCTGACGGTCATTCAGGCGGATGCCCAACTGCTGGAAGTGGACCTTGGCGAAAACGAGTGGCTCAAAGATATCCTCAAGCAGACCTCTTATATGACAGAGATGATGAACCGTCTGGTCTATCTTGCCCGTACCGAGGAGCAGGATGAGAACGCAGTAAAAATTGAGTTCCCAATCTCGGATGTAGCAGAAGATATGACTGCTTCTTATCGGTCTGTTGCTCAGAGCAGCGGCAAAAATTTTGAAACAGGCATTCAACAGGGGCTCTCCTACCGTGGAGATGAAAAAGCCATCCGGGAATTGATGACAGTGCTGCTGGACAACGCCTTCAAGTACGGCACAGAGGGCGGCAGTATTTCCGCAGCCCTGTCAGCCGAAGGAAAAGGCATTCGCTTTGCCGTGGATAACAGCATTTCTGACATTGACTCGAAGCAGTTGGAAAATTTCACAGACCGTTTTTACCGGGCAGATGCCTCTGGTAAGATAAAAGGATTTGGCATCGGCTTATCTATCGCCAAGGCGGTGGCGGAATCCCATAAGGGAAAGCTGCTCATAGAACTGCCGGAAGCAGACCGCATCCGCATCACAGCACTGCTGAAATAAAGAAAAGAATCGAGGTAAGATCGCGATGAAATCAAAATGGATTCGGGCAGGAGCTGCTGTATTGTTG
>CAKTGQ010000046.1 GCA_934561555.1 uncultured Faecalibacterium sp.
CGGCCGTTCTTGGTGCTCATGCGGGTCAGAAAGCCATGAACTTCCTTGCGCTGACGCTTCTTGGGCTGAAAAGTTCTCTTCATGGTTGTATCCTCCGTAAAAACTTATCCCCGGTATGGGGTCTTGATCGGTCCCAGATTGGGGACAGGCTTGCAATTCAACAGTATATCGCATAGTATGACGTTCTGTCAAGCATTTTTTGCAGTTTTCTGCAAACTTTTTTCTGATTTTTCTGTTAAAAGCTTTTCAACTTTTTCACCATTTTGCTGTGGAAAACTTTTTTCTACCAGATATTGTGGTCTTTTTTGCGCTTTTCCACAAGGCTGCTGTACAGGCTTATCTTATGTATTATAAATTACATTATAGTAATATAGACGCAGGGAGATTTTTGTGGTATACTAACGTGGTATCAGCAGCATTGTTGAAAACTTCGACCGATTCAATGGAGTGGATGTTTTATGGATTCTTTCAAGGACGTTTTAGAAGCGGCCCAGATGTACTGCAAGGCGCAGATGGCCGAGCCAACGTACAATCTCTATATCGACGGGTTGGAGCCCATCAGCTTTGAGGACTCCAGCCATATCACCCTGTCGGTGCGCAACGATTTTATCTGCAAGATCGTCACCGACCGGTACCTCGGCCTGCTCAAGGAGGCCTTCAAGTCCGTGCTGGGCTTTGATGTGGACATCACCCTTGTGGTGCCCAGCACCCCGCCCCATGAGGTAGTGCTGGCCCAGCAGTACGAGGCAAACCCCGCCTCCCCGCAGGGCAACTACGAGTTCACTTTTGAAAACTTCATCAAGGGACCGTCCAACCAGTTTGCGTTTGCTGCTGCGCAGGCTGTGGCGGCAAACCCCTCCGGGGCCTATAACCCCCTGTTCATCTACGGCGGCTCCGGCCTGGGCAAGACCCATCTGCTGACCGCCATTCAGACCGAGATCAAGCGCACCCACCCCGATTTCGTCATCATGTATGTCACCTGCGAGCAGTTCACCAACGAGCTGATCGCCGCCATCCGCGCCGGCAGCACCGAGGACTTCCGCATGAAGTACCGTGTGGCAGACCTGCTGCTGGTGGACGATATCCAGTTCATCGCGGGCAAGGAGTCCACGCAGGAGGAGTTTTTCCACACCTTCAACTCCCTGCATGATGCCCACAAGCAGATCGTCATCGCCTCCGACCGCCCCGCCAAGGAGATCAAGAGCCTGGAAGAGCGTCTGCGCACCCGCTTTGAGTGGGGTCTGACCGCCGATGTGCAGCCGCCGGATTTTGAGACCCGCGTTGCCATCGTGAAGCGCAAGGCAGAGCTGCTGCATCTGGACCTGCCCGAGGACGTGGCAGAGTTCATTGCCAACCACCTGAAAAACAACATCCGCCAGCTGGAAGGCGCGGTGAAAAAGCTGAACGCCTATTATATGCTGGAGGGCATCCAGCCGGTGATCAGCGTGGCGCAGAACGCCATCAAGGATATCCTCAACGAGACCCAGCCGGTGCCGGTGACCATCGAAAAGATCATCGGCGAGGTGTCCCGCACCTTCAACGTGTCCCCTGCCGACATCCGGGGCACCAAGCGCAACGCCAATGTGGCCTCTGCCCGGCGCGTGGCCATCTATATCCTGCGGGAGGTCACCGGCATGAGCATGGAGGAGATCGGGCGGGAATTCTCCGGCCGCGACCACTCCACCATCGTCTACTCCCTCAAGACCATGGAGCGGGACATGAAGAACGACCAGCACCTGCGGGAGACCGTGAGCGATATCATCAAGAACGTGAAGGCCTAAACCGGGGAAAACCGGGCAAAAGTCATACTCATTTCAGGGTGTAACCCCAAAATATGGGGAGAAAACGGAACAAAAGGGGGAAAATACGCCTATATCTTGTGGCAAAAAGGCGAAGCTTTCCACACTTTCCACTTAGTTTTCAACATTTAACATCAGTTCTTCACATCGGCTGTGGAAAGAAACACCGTTCCCCACCTTTCAACATTTCCTTCACGAGCCTTCCACAACCCGGTGGAAAGCCAAAGCCCCGCATCCCGGCAAGACATTTCCGGGTTTTCAACATCTTCCCCACCCCCTACTACGGTTACTACAACAAGTTCAATATATTACTGCCTTCCGGCAGCAGCCCAAAGGGCAGGGATCAAGCCGGAAGTGTGAAAAAAGGAGAGATACTGTTTTGAACATCGTCTGCGATAAAACGCTGCTCAGTGCAGCCATCGACGGCGTTTCCAAAGCTGTCACCATGCGCTCGTCCATCCCGGTGCTGGAGGGCATTCTGCTGAAGGCCGAGGGTTTTCAGCTCACCCTGACCGGCTACGATCTGGAAATGGGCATCGTGACCACCATCGAAGCCAACATCAAGGAGCCGGGTGAGATCGTACTGAATGCAAAACTGCTCAGCAGCATGATCAGCCGGATGCCGGCAGGTCAGATCAGCATCGTGGCGGCGGATAACGGCAAAACCACCATCCAGAGCGGCGTGGCACAGTTCGAGATCCAGTCCATGCCGGCGACGGATTTCCCGGATCTGCCCAACACCGGCGCGGAGCAGACCCTGACCATCAAGACCGGCGTACTGCGGGACATGATCGACCGCACCCTGTACGCCGTCAGTCAGGACGAGAAAAAACCCGCCCACACCGGCGAGCTGTTCGAGATCGAGCTGGACAAGCTGACCATGGTGGCGCTGGACGGCTACCGCCTTGCCATCGTGGAGCGGCCCATCACCGCCGTGAAGGATATCCGCATCATCGTGCCCAGCAAGACTATGACCGAGGTGTCCCACCTGCTGGCCAATGATGACGAAGAGGACGTGCACATCAGCGCCAACCGCCGCTATGTAGTGTTCACCACCGCCGGTTACACCATCATGAGCCGCCTGATCGAGGGCGAGTTTTTGAATTACCGCAATGTCATCCCTGCCGGAAACCGCACCCGGGTGACCATCGACACCAAGGACTTCATCTCCACCATCGAGCGCGCCTCCCTGATTATTACAGAGCGTTTAAAAAATCCCCTCCGCATTTCCTTTACAGAGGGTAAAGTCGTGGTGCGCTGCCAGACCAACCTCGGCCGCGTGGTGGACGAGTTCAGCGCTGCCTGCGAGGGCGACGAGGTGGAGATCGGTTTCAACAACCGCTATCTGCTGGATGCTTTGCGCAACGCCCGCACCGAGCAGGTGCGCATGGAGATCAGCGGCCCCTTGAGTCCGGTCAAGGTGCTGCCGGTGGATGGCAACGACTTTTTGTATCTGGTATTGCCGGTACGGTTTAAAAACGACTAAGGAGCGCGTTTTATGCAGAAGATTCTCATTCATACCGAGTTTATCAAGCTGGATGCCCTGCTCAAATTTGCCGGTCTGTGCGAGACCGGCGGCGAAGCCAAGGAACTGGTGCAGGGCGGTGCTGTGAAGGTGAACGGCGAGGTGTGCACCATGCGGGGCAAAAAGTGCCGCGCCGGGGACGTCATCGAGCTGGACGGGCAGAGCGTAGAGATCGGGCAGGGTCAGTAAATGCGTCTGCTTTCGCTGGAAGTACAGAACTATCGCAATATCCGCGCCGCGCGGCTGGAACCCGGGCGGGAGCTTACTGTCATCTGCGGCAACAACGGCCAAGGCAAGACCAATCTTTTGGAGGCCATCTGGCTGCTGACCGGCGGCAAAAGCTTCCGGGGCGGCAAGGATGCCGAACTTGTGCGCCGGGGAGAAGCATTCGCGGTACTGGAAGCCGACACCCAGCGGGACCGGCCGGAAGGCTGTGAGCCCGCCGAGCCTGCCCATATCCGCATGACCGTGGGCACCCCGGAAGCCGCAAAGCCCGGCCGCTATGCGGCGGTAAACGGCGCAGCGCCCAAGCGGGCGGCGGCGCTGGCGGGCAGCTTTCCGGCGGTGGTGTTCGACCCCGGGCACCTGAGCCTTGTCAAGGGCGCACCGGAAGGGCGGCGCAAGTTTCTGGATGCTGCACTGTGCCAGCTGTACCCCGGGTATCTGGCCAGCTACCGCCGCTATGTGCGGGTGTTGCAGCAAAAAAATGCGCTGCTGCGCCACTCCGCAAACGGGCAGGAGCGCCCCTATGCGGAAAAGCGCACCCTGCTGGAGGTGCTCAACACCGAGCTTGCCGCGCAGGGCGAGGCTTTGCAGCAGCGGCGGCGGGAGTATCTGGAGCTGCTTGCTCCCCGCGCCTGTGCCAACTATGCAGAGCTTTCCCACGGGGCGGAGCGGATGAGCATCCGCTATGCCGCCCAATTTGCGCCGGGCGGGCTTGCCGCACTGCTGCGCCAGCGGCAGGAGGAGGAACTGCGCGCCGGGCAGAGCCTGTGCGGCATCCACCGCGAGGACTTGGAGCTTTTACTGGACGACCAGCCTGCCCGAGTGTATGCCAGTCAGGGACAGCAGCGCAGCGTGGTGCTGAGCCTGAAAATGGCGGAAGCCGCGGCGGCGGCGCAGATCACCGGAGAGCACCCGGTACTGCTGCTGGATGATGTGCTGAGCGAGCTGGACGAGGGGCGCAAGCAGTATCTGCTCACCTGCATGAAGGAAAAGCAGACCTTTGTGACCAGCTGCGATGACACGGACTTTTTAAAGACCGACGGCGAGGTGTACCGCATGGACGGCGGGGTGCTGCGCAGGGTATAAGCTTTTGACTGCACCGGAAGGATGTGTCTTTTGCGGGATGCGTACAATGTCCGGGCAGAATAATAAAAATGAGGTGTTGAACAATGCGGAAGGAACTTTTCAAGAAAAAGCTGCTGCGGCGTGCAGCAGCACTGGTACTTGCGGCTGTGCTGGTCGTGGGCAGCGTGCTGCCTGCCGTTGCCGCAGTGCCGGAGGAGAGCAACAGCTATGTCGAATATATGCAAAAGGCTTTACTGTACCAGATGCTGGGCGATAAAGACGCAGGAATGCGTTATTTTGACCAGCAGATCCAGCAGGATCCCAGCGATCTGACCGCCTATCTGGTGCGTGCACAGCTGCGGCGGGCTGCCGGAGATATCGCCGGTGCCCGGCAGGACTGTGACTATGCCATAGGTCAGGCGGGAACAAACTTTGAAGCTAACCCTGAGATCTTCCTGTTCGGCTACTCTGTGCGTGCCGGTGTGGATTTTCTGCTGGGAGATCAGGCACAGTATCTGGCAGATATGCAGACCAATATGGACTATACGAACCAGATCATGGGGCAGATTGGGCTGTATTATACTGGTGAGGATGCACAGACAGTCCGGGAGGAGCTGGCAAAGATCACTGCACAGATGAACGAACTGCGCAGCTGGTATAACAATGGCCATCCGGCACGGAGCTTTCAGACGGAGCACGCCAATGTGACCGGCAGTGTGGGCGATACCGCCATCCAGATCAACGAATCCTGGTCTGAAGATGGTCTGGATACCACCTGCAACACGACCTTCCATCTCTCCCAGCCGGTTCGCAAGATGACCCGCAAAATAGAGGAAACGTTCGCGTTGGTTTATGCAATGGGAATGGAAGAAAGCGAAAACGGCGCAGTGGCATATTTTGTCCCGGCCGGTACTGCCCTGACCATGGAGCAGATCTTCCAGAGCGGGAAGAGCCGTGCCAAAAACTACACGACATTCCGTGCAGAGGATCTTTCCGGGGAGGAGATCTGGAGCGGTGAAAGCCTGACCGTGGAAGCCGGTAAGATCTACAAACTGGATTATGCATCTTCGGACAGCGTGGAAGTCTACTTTATCGCAGTCTGAATATATGCATAAAACTGTACGCACACAAACGACACATCTTTCCGGTACAGTCAAAAGGAAAATACAGTATGTATATTCATCTGGGGCGGGACTATGTCCTGAACGACCGTGACATCATTGGCATTTTTGATCTTGAGACTACCACCACCTCCCCCCGGGGGCGGGAGTTTTTGAACTACGCCCAGAAGAACGGGGCGGTGGTCAGCCTTTCGGACGAGCTGCCCCAGTGCTATGTGCTGGCAGACGGAGGGCTGGTGGATGCGGTGTATCTTTCGGAGCTGTCCAGCGCCGCCATGCGCCGCAGAGCGCAAAAGATGGTGGAGTGAAATTTGCGGAAAACGGGCGGAAGATCCACAGAAAAAAGAGGGATGGGAAAGCCCTGGAACTACCCGGAAAGCCGCACCGTGCCAGCCGGAACGCCCTCTGCGGGCAGCGTGTGAAAACACAACAAAACGGCGAGAAAAAAGTACACCATGGTGTACCGGTTCCCGCTTTGCTATAATTTGAAAAAACAAACGCAAAAACGAACAAAAGGGAGAAAGGATATGGCAGAAGAAATCATTACCAGTACAAATGCCGATACCGTAACCGACCACGAGTATAACGCCAGCGAGATTCAGGTGCTGAAGGGTCTGGAGGCGGTGCGCAAGCGCCCGGGTATGTATATCGGCTCCACCGGTGAGCGCGGTCTGCATCATCTGGTGTACGAGATCGTGGACAACGCCATTGATGAGGCGCTGGCCGGTTACTGCGACCACATCGAGGTCAAGATCCTGAAGGACAACATCATTCAGGTCACCGATAACGGCCGCGGCATCCCCGTGGACATTCAGGCCGATACCGGTCTGCCCGCCGTCACCGTGGTGTACACCATCCTGCACGCCGGCGGCAAGTTCGGCGGCGAGAACTCCGGCTACAAGGTGGCCGGCGGTCTGCACGGCGTGGGCGCTTCGGTGGTCAACGCCTGCTCCGAGTGGCTTACCGTCAACGTGCGCCGCGACGGCAAGGAGTACGAGCAGACCTTCCGTCGGGGCGACCCGGACGGCGCACTGAAGTGCATCGGCACGGTAGCCGAGGGCGTCACCGGCACCCGGGTCACCTTCAAACCCGACCCGGAAATGTTCAAGGACACCACCGTCTACGACTTCGACACACTGGAAAAGCGCCTGCGGGAGGAAAGCTTCCTGAACGCCGGTGTCAAGATCACCCTGACCGATGAGCGTCAGCTGTACACCCCCGTGCTGGAGGACGGTCAGGAGGGCGACCCCTGCTACCGCTCCGAGGTCATGTGCTACGAGGGCGGCATCAAGAGCTTTGTCACCTATCTGGGCGAAAAGCGCAAGCTGGAAGTGCTGCACCCCAACGTTATCTACCTCAAGGGGCAGACCGACCGCGGCGTGGCAGAGATCGCCTTGCAGTACAATTCCAGCTACAACGAGCTGCTGCTGAGCTTTGCCAACAACGTCAACACCCCGGACGGCGGCACCCATGAAGAGGGCTTCAAAGCCAGCCTGACCCGCGTGTTCAACGATTACGGCCGCAGCCACGGCCTGCTGAAGGACAAGGACGAGAACCTGTCCGGCGCAGACGTGCGCGAGGGCCTGATCTGCGTCATCTCTGTCAAGCTGCAGGAGGCCGAATTTGAAGGCCAGACCAAGGCAAAACTGGGCAATACCGAGATCCGCACCCTCGTTTCCAACATGGTCTACTCCAAGCTGATGGAGTTCTTTGAGGAGAACCCCGGCGTGGCAAAGGC
>CAKTGQ010000047.1 GCA_934561555.1 uncultured Faecalibacterium sp.
TTTCTTGCCTCCTGTTTGTCCTTTGCTATGTATTGGCTCTTTGAGTTCTCTATGTCAACTTTTATTGTACAACACCATCCGTCACCTCGCACAAAAAATTGACCACAGGTTTTACTTGACAATTCGCGGAATATGCACTATCATAACCATGAGATGAATATAATGTTTATAACGATATACTCAATTTGAGGGTGAGGTATTTCATGGCGATCAATGATAGTGCTGTCGTCCCGCTTTACCAGCAGGTAAAGGATGACATTCGTGCCGCGATCGAGAGCGGCAAGTACAAAACCAACGAGAAGATCCCTCCGGAGCCGGAACTGAGCTCAGAGTACTCGGTCAGCCGCATCACGGTGCGCCGTGCGGTGGAGGAGCTGTGCGCCGAAGGGTATCTGGTCAAAATGCAGGGGCGGGGCACCTTTGTCAGCAAGCCCCGCATCCATCGCAAGTTTACCAGCGGCAGAGGGACTGCCAGCTTTACGGAGACCTGTAAAGAAAACGGCATGGTGCCGGGTGCCCGGCTGCTGAACCGTCAGATCGTGCCGGTGCGTAAGGATGAAGAAGCCTTCTTCCATGTGGGGTCGGATGCGCTGCTCATCTACATCCAGCGTCTGCGCACCGCCGATGGTCAGCCGGTATTTCTGGAGAACCTGTTCCTGCCTTACGAGCCTTATAAGAGCCTGATGAGTGAGAACCTCAATGATGTTTCCATATTTGACGCCATTGAGCACATCTCCGGGCTGCGCCCTGCAACCACCGCCCGTCAGCGCATTGAGGCAGTGCGAGCCACAGCAGAACAGGCACAGCTGCTCAACCTTTCGCTGGGCGAGCCGCTGCTGTATCTGAACGCCTACTTCCATGACCAATATGACCACCCCCTGTGCATCGGGCGGCAGTATTACATTGGAAGCCGGTATATGTTTGAGTTTTAAGGGCAGCATTCTGTCCCCCAAGAGCGTCTTTTCCACCCGGAAAAGACGCTCTTTTTGTCGTTCCAAGGAGAATTGTTGGTGAAACTGCTAAAATATAGAGGAAATGCTTTGTGCACTTTACCAAAGTAAAGATTTTTTTGGAAAAACCTCTTGACGTCTGCGTGAAATGTGGTACTATGTACATGACGATTATGACGTCTATAACGAATAGAACGATACAGACGCCGAAGAGATGAAGGAAACACAAGAAAGGTCGTGGATGCGTATGAACCGAATCATTCTTGCTTCGCACGGAGGGCTGTCCGCCGGAATGAAGGACACCGTGCAGATGATCCTTGGCGAGTTGCCGAACCTTTATGCCCTTGCTACCCTGCGGGATGAGACCGAGCCTATTACGGTAGCAGCACGCCGGCTGCTGGATGGCTTTGCAGCAGAGGATGCTGTGTACATCGTGACCGATGTGATGGGCGGCAGCGTGAACAACGAGATGCTGACCCTGCTGCCGGAGTATCCGGCCGTGCACCTGATCTGCGGTATGAACGCTTCTCTGGTGCTGACCCTTGCTTCCAACGACGAAGCCCTGACACAGGACGAACTGGCCGAGTGCATTGCAGATGCCAAGGCGCAGATCATTGATTGCAACCTGCTGCTGAAAAACGCAGCCCAAGATGAGGAGGATGACCTATGATCAAATTAGTACGTCTGGACTACCGCCTGCTGCACGGTCAGGTGGTATTCTCGTGGACCGGCCATGTGGGCGCACAGCGCATCATCGTGGTGGATGATGACGCCGCCAACGACGAGATGAAAAAGTCCGCCCTGCTGCTGAGCAAGCCTGCCGGTGTCCGGGTGAACATCTTCACGGTGGACAAAGCCATCGCCAAGATGCCCAAGGTGGAGCAGCTGGACGAGAAGATCATGATGATCTTCGGCAACACCGCTGCCCTGCTCAAGTTCTGTCAGGCATACCCCAAGATCAAAGAGATCAACTACGGTGCTGTGGCAAACAAGCCCGGCTCCAAGGCCTTTGATCAGTCGGTGTTCCTGACCCCGGAGGAGCAGGCCGACACCCAGAAGCTGCTGGATATGGGCATTAAGATCTACAGCCAGCAGACCCCAACCTTTAAGGTAGTACCCATCGATCACACCTGATCGAAAGGAAATAAAAAGGAGGAATTGACCCATGTTTGTTACCGCATTGCTTCTGGGTCTGGTTGGCGTGTTCTGCATTCTGGACTCGCGCATTCTGGGCCGCATGAACTTCGAGCGTCCGCTCATCACCTGCACCATCGTCGGTGCGCTGCTGGGTGATCTGCAGACCGGTCTGACCCTTGGCGCATCCATCGAGCTGATGAGCCTTGGCATCGTGAACATCGGCGCAGCCGCCCCCCCGGACATGAACATGGCTGCCATCATCTGCGCAGCCTTTGCCATCCTGACCGATGCGTCTGCCGAGACTGCACTGGCACTGGCCATTCCCATCGCCGTTCTGGGCCAGATGCTGGGTGTGCTGATGCGCACCATCCTGTCCAACCTGACCCACGTTGCCGACCACGCCATTGCAGAAGGCAAGTTCCGCAAGGCATGGAGCATGCACATCGTCTGGGGCACGCTGCTGTACAGCCTGATGTACTTCATCCCCATTTTCCTGTCCGTCTACTTCGGCACGGATCTGGTGCAGAAGATCGTGGCTTTCATCCCCGCATGGCTGACCGATGGCCTGAACCTCGGCAGTAAGTTCCTTACCGCTTACGGTATTGCCCTGCTGCTGTCCACCATGCTCAACCGCGATCTGACCGTCTACTTCCTGCTGGGCTTCTTCTTTGTGGGCTATCTGGGTCTGGACGTCACCGCTGTGGCCATCTTCGCCGCAATTCTGGCTGTGATCCTGACTGGCCTGAAGTATGGCAAGGGCGCACCCGCCGCAGCCGCTGCCGGTGCAGCCGCTGCCAACCCGGACTACGACCCGCTGGAAGATGACGATGATCTTTGATAGGAGGAAGCTGAAATGAGCAACGCAACCAAGACTGCAAAGCGCAGCGACTTCAAGAAATACTTCCAGTTCATGTGGCGCTCCCTGAACATTCAGGCCTCCTGGAACTACGAACGTCAGATGAACATGGGCTTTTTGTACGGCATCGCTCCCACGCTGGACGAGCTGTACCCCAACGAGAACGACCCCGAGCAGCTGGCGCACAAAAAGGAAGCCTACGAGCGCGAGATGGCGTTCTACAACTGCACCCCGCAGACCAGTGCCTTTACGCTGGGTCTGGCTGCTTCCATGGAGGAGCAGTACGCCGCTGACCGTGAAAACTTCAACCCGGAGACCATCAACGCCGTCAAGACCTCGCTGATGGGTCCCCTGTCCGGTGTGGGCGACTCCTTCTTCCAAGGCACTGTCCGCCTGATCGCTTTTGGTCTGGGCATCTCTCTGGCACAGCAGGGCAGCGTTCTGGGCCCCATTCTGGCCATGATCATCTCCATCGTCCCCTCTGTGCTGGTCACATGGTTTGCCGGTAAGCTGGGCTACACCATGGGCAGCAAGTACCTGACCAAGCTCAACGGCGGCATGATGGACAAGCTGATGTACGTCTGCGGCATCGTAGGCCTGATGGTCATCGGTGCCATGGTGGCAAGCATGGTGGGTCTGACCACTCCTATCACCTTCGCAAGCACCGGTCTGGTGCTGCAGGATGTGCTGAACACCATTCTGCCGAACCTTCTGAACCTTGTCATCGTGATGCTGATGTACACCATGATCCGCAAAAAGGTCAAGACCGGCTGGCTGCTGGGCATCTGCATCGTGGGCGGTGTTGCCATCAACGCCCTTGGTCTGTTGGTGTAACCGGGTTTCCGGCTTACATAGATATCCGTACGCCTGTAATTTGTGATTCATCGAAAAAAGATTTGAAGAAAAAAGATTTGGAGGATTGCATTATGTATAACATCGATCTGGCAAACGTCAAGTCCATCGTGGCAGACATCGTGGCAAAGCACAACGTGGAGAACGTGGCCTTTGTTGGCTGCGGCGCTTCCAAGGCAGAGCTGTACCCCGCAAAGTACTTCCTGGCAAACTGCAGCAAGAAGCTGCGTGTGGCACACTACACCGCCAACGAGTTCAACTACGATACCCCCGATTGGCTGGGCGACACCACCGTGGTCATCACCGCTTCTCTGGGTGGCAGCACCCCTGAGACCGTCAAGGCCAACAGCGTGGCAAAGGCCGCCGGTGCAACCGTTGTCAGCGTTACCCACGCTGCCGGTTCTGCCCTGACCAAGGAAGCTGACTACACCATCGTTCACGGCTTTGAGGCAAACTACGCCGCCAAGCTGGAAAAGATGGGCTACGTTCTGGCACTGGCTGTGGAGATCCTGCAGCAGGTGGAAGGCTTCGACAAGTACGACAAGATGATCGAGGGCCTGACCAACGTGTTCGAGGCTGCCGAGAACGCTGCCAACTCTGCCCGCAAGTCTGCCAAGGAGTTCGCTGAGAAGTACAAGGACGCTCCCGTCGTCTACGTCATGTCCAGCGGCGCTTCCATGGAGGTCGCTTACTCCACCTCCATCTGCCTGATGATGGAGATGCAGTGGGTCAACTCCGGCTCCTTCCACAGCGGCGAGTTCTTCCACGGCCCCTTCGAGATCGTTGACAAGGACGTGCCCTTCATCCTGCTGATGAACGACGGCAAGACCCGTCCCGTGGATGCCCGCGCACTGACCTTCCTGCACCGCTTCGATGCTCTGACCACCGTTGTGGATGCAAAGGATTACGGTCTGGGCAATGCTGTGGACAGCAGCGTCATCACCTACTTCAACCCGCTGATGCACACCGCTGTGTTCCGCGTCTATGCTGAGGAGCTGTCCTACGTTCGTCAGCATCCGCTGACCCTGCGCCGCTATATGTGGAAGCTGGAGTACTAAGCGGTTAACCGGAATCAATAGACCCATGCTTGGGGGGAGGGGCTTGCCCCTCCCCCTTTTTTTGATAAAGAGGGAAATGAAGAATGATTGAAGCAGTGATTTTTGATATGGATGGGGTGCTGGCGGATACGGAATATTACTACGAGAACCGCCGCAAAAACTTTCTGCTGGAAAACGGCATCCCCATCCCGGAGGGCAACTTCATCGGCTCCAACGAAAAAGCCATCTGGGAAGCCATTGTTCCCAACGACCCTGTGCGCCGTCAGGAAATGCTGATGGCTTACCGGGAATACCGCAAGGCTCGCCCCACCCCCTACGGCAAGCTCACCGACCCGCAGGCAGAGCCATTGATGAATGCGCTGCGCAGCCGTGGGCTGAAGGTAGCGGTGGCGTCCTCCAGCGCAGCACCGGATATCATGAAGATGCTCACAGAGGGCGGCCTGAAAGCGATGGTGGATTTTGCCTTCAGCGGCGAGGACTGTGCCGCGCATAAGCCTGCACCGGACATCTATCTCAAGGCACTGAAGGCACTGGGGCTGACGGCAGACAAGGCCATTGCGGTGGAGGATTCTCCCACCGGCATTGCCTCTGCAAAGGCGGCAGGATTAAAGGTGCTGGCACTGAAGCCCCGCCACGGCGAGCCGCTGGACCAGTCCGCCGCAGACTGCATCATCACCCGGCTGATGGATGTAAAGGAGTATCTGGACTGAGATGGAAACGCTCAAGAACGGCCTGCGCAAAAACCTGACCCCGGCGCAGTTGTGGAGCGGCGCACGCTTTTTTCTGCTGCTGAATCTGGGACTTATCATCTATGCAGTAGCACTGAACTTTTACTGCGCCCCCAACCACTTTGTATTTGGCGGCACCACCGGCCTTTCCATCGTTCTAGCCACCTGCTTTCCGGCTCTGAGCGTCAGCACCTTTATGTGGATCACCAATGCGGTGCTGGATGTGCTGGGCTGCATCTTTCTGGGCATAAAGACCATGGGGTGGACACTGTACTCATCTTTCATGCTCAGCTTTTATTCCAGTGTGTGCGAAAAGCTGTTCCCCATGTCGCAGCCTTTGACGGATGACACTCTGCTGGAATTGTTTTTTGCGGTGGCATTGCCTGCCATTGCCAGCGGCATCGTGTTCAATATCGGGGCATCCACCGGCGGCACCGAGATCGTAGCGATGATCCTGCACAAATATACCAAGGTAGAGATCGGCAGGGCGCTGCTGCTCAGCGATATCGGCACGGTGCTGTTTGCGGCTTACCTCTACGGCCCGCAGACCGGGATGTACTGCGTGCTGGGGCTTATCGGGCGCAGCACCATTGTGGATACCGCCATCGAGAGCCTGAACCTCCGCAAGGTGTGTACGGTCATCACCTCAAGGCCGGAGCCCATCCGGCGTTTCGTCACGGAAACACTGGGACGCACGGCGACCCAGCAGGACGCCACCGGCGTGTATACCGGCGAGCACCGCACCATGATCATGGTAGCACTGACCCGGCGGCAGGCAGGGCTGCTGCGGGACTTCCTGCGTCGGGAGGACCCGGAAGCCTTTTTGACCATCGTCAACTCCAGCGAGATCATCGGCAAGGGGTTCCAGTCGATCTGAAAACGCGGAATGCCCGCCCACTGTGGCTTCTCCACAGCTGGGCGGGCATCATTTATATGGTAAATAGTTATTTGCGCTGAATTTACGCTGACTTTCCGGGATTTACGCTGAAAATACGCTGACTTGGCATGGCTTGCGCTGAATTTACGCTGAAAACGCGCAATCGCGCGAACAAAGCGCGAATAAATCCGGCTGACCGCGAATAAACCGCGAACAAAAATCGCACGGGCGTGCATTCTTCATGCGTGGGAAGGTGCGATGCGAAAGTGAGAATTTGTAAAAATAAACCGTAATACGATTAAATTTCGGAAAAATGGAATCACACGCTGGAATGCACGCGTGCAATGTTGCCTGAATAAAAGTCGGCGATAAAAACGCGCGCCGCGCGATTAACAGTTTTGCCGCGCGTTTTCTGTGGCTCAATCCTCCAGCCTGCCGTGGTCACATCCCAGCGACAGGTAGTGCTCCATCTCCCCTCTCAGTACCATCTGTGCATACTCAAAGGGCTTGTTGTAGAGCAGCCAATCCAGTTCTGCCCGCTGTGCCGGGGTATCCCCATACTCGTCCTCCACGGCGATGCAGTCAATGGCAAGGGTGGTGCCATCCTCGAACCGGGCTTCTACCCGGTTGGTGTCCATGTTGTAGCGGCAGGAAAGCAATTTCGTCATAGTCGTATCCTTCAAGACTTGATTTTTGGTGTGCGGTCACTCGAACCAATGCCGTCAAGTCGTTGTCGGATGAAGTGGTTTTTAGTTTGTCTGGGAGTAAGTGCACGGTTTCTGCACGGTTTTTGCACGGTTTCAAAACGTGCAAAGGGTGCAAATCGTTGCAAAATCGGACAAAGGGTGCAGAAACTCAAAGCTCAAAACTTGCGATGTATCGCAAAGAAATGACGTTAAAACGTAACTTCCAAAAATTGAGGGAATCGCCCGGCGTGCGCTACGAATCAGTAGGCCGGGGGTTCGAGTCCCTTCCATCGCACCAA
>CAKTGQ010000048.1 GCA_934561555.1 uncultured Faecalibacterium sp.
CTTCCTGCTGCTTTTCCTTTTGCAGTTTACGGAACACCACAAAATAGGCCGGGATCAGGAAGAAGCAGGCAAAGAACCATGCCACCGGGTTTGCGATGCAGGCGGCAAAGTAGCCCCACAGCGGCACGAACCAGAAGCCTACCATGGCGCGGGCGATCATCTCAGCCACACCGGCAAACATGGCAAGGCCGGAGTGCCCCAGACCCTGAATGGTGTAGCGGTAGATGATAAGCACCGCCAGCGGGATGTAGAACACGCTGTTCCAGAAGATGAAGTCCTGTGCATTGGCCATAATGGCGGTCTCGCCTGCGTCCAGAAACAGGCCGATCAGGGGTTTATCCAGCACGCGCAGGATGAGGAAGGAAGCCACGCTGTACACGCAGCCGATGCCCAGTGCGGTGTTCACGCCGCGGTTCACACGGCCAAGATCCTTCGCGCCCATATTCTGGCTGGTGTAGGTGGTCATGGCCGTGCCGATGCTCTCCAGCGGCACACTGAGGAACTGCGCTGCCTTGCCGCCGGCGGTCTGCGCCGCCACGATATCGCTGCCCAGGCCGTTCACCGCGCCCTGCAGCACCACGCTGCCAATGGCGGTAATGCTGCACTGCAGACCCATGGGAAGGCCCATGGCGCAAAGCTTTGCGCAGTGCGGTGCGCTGATGCGCCCTTCTTCCTTATTCCAGCGCAGCTCCGGGTAGTGGCGCATGATGTAAATAAGGCTGCCGATGCCCGCCACAGCCTGACTGAACACGGTGGCAAAGGCGGCACCGAACACGCCCATGTTGAACACAATGATGCAGGCAAGATCCAGCCCGATGTTCAGCACACTGGCCACCAGCAGGAAATACAGCGGGCGCTTGCTGTCGCCCAGTGCACGCATCAAAGCGCTGGTCACATTATAAAGTAGGGTGAAAGGGATGCCCGCAAAAATGGTGCGGATATACACATCCGCAAGGTCGATGATGTTGGCCGGAGTGTTCGTCCACACCAGCACCAGCCGGGTCATAGCCACCGTAACGATGGTAAGCACCGTGGCAAAGGCGATGGACAGCCACACGGTATTGGCGGTGTAACGGCGCATCTCGTGGTGGTCGCGGGCGCCGAAGGTCCATGAGATGGGGATGGAAAAGCCGCAGGCAATGCCGTTGACAAAGCCCAGCACCAGATAGTTCAGACCGCCCACGCTGCCTACCGCCGCCAGTGCCTCCACGCCCACGAACCGGCCCACGATGATGGTATCGGCCAGATTGTAGAACTGCTGGAACAGGCTGCCCAGCATCAGCGGCACAGCAAAGGCAAGGATCAGCTTCAGCGGGCTGCCCTGCGTCATGTCTTTGGTCATGGAAATATACCTCCTGCCCACATAAAAAGGATGGATGTTCGCATTTTTGCCGTGAAAAACGCCCTGCCGGAAAAGCGGCAGGACGTTGTTAAGGATTCATGAGTGGTATTATAGCGGAGCAGCGCCGGTTTTACAAGACTTGGTTTGCATCAACATTTCCATTTTTTTGCCCAAAGAATTGGTGATTTTGCTCACTCCGCGTAGTGTGCCAGGAACTGTTTGGTGCGCTGTTCGCGCGGGTGGTCGATCAGCTGCTTTGCAGGGCCTTCTTCCACCACCACGCCGCCGTCCATGAACAGGATGCGGTCAGCCACATCCCGGGCAAAGTGCATCTCGTGGGTCACGATGATCATGGTGGTCTTGCGGTCAGCCAGCTCCCGCAGCACCCGCAGCACCTCACCGGTCAGCTCCGGGTCAAGGGCGCTGGTAGGCTCGTCGAAGCAGAGGATGTCCGGGTGTAGTGCCAGCGCCCGGGCAATGGCTACCCGCTGTTGCTGCCCGCCGGAAAGCTGGTGCGGGTAGTGGTCTGCCCGCTCCGAAAGCCCCATCTGCGCCAGCAGCTCCCGCGCCTGCTGTTCCAGCTGGGCGTGCACCGCCTTTTTGTTGGCGCGGTAGTCCGGGCGTTCCTTTGCCAGCAGCTCCCCTGCCAGCATCACGTTTTGCAGCGCCGTATACTGCGGGAAGAGGTTGAAGTTCTGGAACACCAGCCCGAAGTGCAGCCGCTTTTTGCGGATCTCGCTCTCCCGCTGGGTGGCGGGGTCGGCGGCGTCCCACATGGTCTCGCCGTTCACCCGGATGCAGCCGGTGTCCGGCCGCTCCAGAAAGTTCAGGCAGCGCAGCAGGGTGGTCTTGCCGGAACCGGACGAGCCGATGATGGCCAGCGCCTCGCCCTGCTCCAAGGTAAGGGAAATGTCCTTCAAGACCTTTGTATCTCCGAAATTTTTGCCAATGCCGGAGGCTTCCAGTAATGCCATATTCTTAAAAACCTCCTCAGCAGCGGAAATAATCCAGTTTCTTTTCAGCCCAGCCGAACAACAGGGTGAGCGCCCCCACGAACACAAGGAAGAACAGCGCCGTGGAGAACAGCGGCCAGATCAGGCCTTTTGCGCTGTACTCCTTGGCCATCATGATGATCTCCTTGTTGGCGATGGTGTTCGCCAGCGAGGTGTCCTTGACAAGGGTGATGATCTCGTTGCCCATGGGCGGCAGAATGCGCTTGACCACCTGCAAAAGGGTGACCTTGAAAAAGATCTGCGTGCGGGTCATGCCCAGCACCTGCCCGGCCTCGGTCTGCCCCTTGGGCACGGCCTCGATGCCGCCGCGGTAGATCTCGGAAAAATAGCAGGCGTAGTTGATGGCAAATGCCACCACCGCCGCCACCATGCGCCCGCCGGAGCCGGAGGGCCACGGGTTATTCATGCCCAGCAGACCGGGGCCAAGATAAATGACGATGATCTGCAGCATCAGCGGCGTACCGCGGATGACCCAGACAAAGGTCTTTACCGCACCGGACAGCAGCCTGCACCGGCTCATGGAGCCAAAGGCCACCACCAGCCCCAGCGGCAGCGCAAACAGCAGCGTAAGGGCAAACAGCTCACAGTTGAGCAGGAACGCGCCGGAAAGGCGCCCAAGGATCACAGACACAAAAGCACACCCATCTATCGTTTTGTTTTACGCCCGGCTCAGTCGGCCAGCGTCAGCTCGTACTTTTCAGCCAGTGCCTGCATGGTGCCGTCGGCCTTCAGCTCATCAAAGGCGGCGTCCACTGCGGCGGCTGCATCGCTGCCCTTGCGGAAAGCCACGCCGTATTCCTCGGCGTTCAGCTCGTCCACGATCTTCAAACCGGCGTAGTCGGTGCCTTCCCCGATCATGGCGTTGGCAAGGGTCAGGTCCAGCACAGCGGCATCTGCCGTACCGGCAGCTACTTCCATCAGGCAGTCGGTCTGCACGCTCTTGGAAACATAATCGGCCTTGGCAAGGTTCTCGTCGCCCTGAATGGCAGCTTCACCGGCAGAACCAGCCTCGGCCACCACAGTCTTACCGGCAAGGTCAGCGGTGGAGGTGTAGGCAGTGCCCTCCTTTACCACCACGACCTGTGCGTTCTTGGCGTAGGCCTTGGTGGTGGCGGTGTTGGCCATGATATCCTCGGTCAGGGTCATGCCGTTCCAGATGCAGTCAATGCTCTTGGCGTCCAGCTCCACCACCTTGGTGTCCCAGTTGATCTCCACAAACTCCGGCTCTACGCCCAGCTTTGCGCACACATCGGTGGCAAGCTCGGTATCAAAGCCGGTAAAGTTGCCGTCGGCATCGGTGTAGTTCATGGGCTCGTACACGGTGTAGCCGATGACCATTTTGCCCTTGTCCTTGATGTAGTCCAGATCGCTGCCCGCTGCGGCAGAAGCCGAACCGGCTGCACTGCCGGAAGCAGATGCCGCCGCAGAGGTGGATGCACTGCCGCCGCAGGCTGCAAGGCTCAGTGCCAGAGCACCGGCCAGAAATGCACTTGCAATACGCTTGAGTTTCATATCTTTTTCCTCCCATAGGGGACGTTCTGCGTCCCGCTTCCCTCTTGATTTACCATTTTACCATGCTAAAGCGGTAAACTGTGGTTATAGAATAGCGCGTTTGCCGCCGTTTGGCAAGAGGAAACCTTCATTTTTTGCACAATGCACTGCTTTGCCCCGCCCACAAGCCCGCTTTTTGTGGGAAAGTGCGCATGAAAAAGTGGTTCAGAAACGCCCGCGGGCGTTTCTGAACCACAAATTATAATAGTATTTTCAATCGTCCCCTACTGCTCCGCCATGGCTTTCAGCGCTGCCTTTTGCAGGTCGGTGACTGAGATGGTGCACAGCGCCTTCAGGTCGGCGTCTGTGCCGTCTGCGGAGAGTTTGCCGATCTCCACGGCATTTTTGCCCTTCAGGTAGCTGCACCAGCCTGCGCTGTGCTCGTACCACTCCTTGCCCAAGGCGCTTGCACTGCGCATCCCGTAGCGGTCACCCAGTTCGTTTTTGGTGTAGACCGGCTCCCGCGGGGCAGACACGGTGCCGTCCGCGCTGACGGTCAGCTCCGGCTCGGTCATATCGCCGATGGCGCTGGTCACCCGGGCGTTCTCATCCATAGTCACCACGGCCAGCGTGATCTTAGCCTGCACCTGCGCGTCCTTGTCATCGGTGCCCACAAGCCCCTGCGGCATTTCGGCCACTTCTACGCCCAGTTTGACCGTATCATCTCGGGCAGCGCCCAGCACCTGCGCATTTTCACAGGCACGGACAACGGCATCCCGGTAGCGGTCCACTGCGATGGTGCAGCCAGACAAAAGGTCTGCATCTGTGGGCTTGCCGTCTGCATCCGTTTTCAGTTTTTTTACCTCCTCCGGGGTCTTGCCCTCAAGCCAACTGCCAAAGGCATCGGCCTGCTCTGCCCAGCCTTTTTTCAGGCCGGATACCTCTGCCAGCGGGTAGTCCTTTCCCTTCTGGCGCTTGGTGCGGGTGTCGGTGGGGGTGGTCACCTTGCCGGTGCCGTCCGCACTGACCGAAAGCTCCAACTCGTCCAGCGTCACCCCGGCCAGCTTGCCGTCTGCATCCAGCAGCACGGCAGCCGCCACGGTGTGGATGCTGCCCGCACGGTCTGTGCCGGTCGCTTCGGTCAGAACCCCCAGCCCGGTGCGCCACGCCGCGCCTTGCGCCGCGCTGCTGCCCGCTGAGGTGCTGCCGCTCATAGGACCGGAGCTGTTGCCGGAGTTTCCCCCGCCGCAGCCGGTCAATGCCAGTGCTGCCGCCAGTGTGCAGCACAAAAACCAACGCGATGCCTGTTTCATATCGTCACATACGCTCCCTTTCCGTGCCTGCATTGCAGACGCAGGCTTTGGAGCTAGTGTGCCCCGCCGCGCGGGATTTATGAGCAGGTGCTTACATTAAAGGACTGAGCAGCCGCAGCACGCTGTCCAGCACCGTACCCGCCAGCCCGGTGCGGCAGTCGGCGCACTGCACCTCCCTGCACTGGGACAGGGTGCGGCGCACATCGTCCCGCAAAGCCAGCACCTGACTGTTTTGCAGCAGCAGCACCCCGCACTCGAAGTGCAGAAACATACTGCGGTAGTCCATATTGATACTGCCCACCACCGCCGCGCGGTCATCGCAGACGCAGCACTTGGCGTGGAGGAAGCCCGGGGTGTACTCATAGATGTGTACCCCCGCCCGCAGCAGGGGCAGATAGTACGAGCGGCTCAGCCGGAACACCAGCTTTTTGTCCGGGATGCCCGGCAGCACCAGCCGCACATCCACCCCGCGCTTGGCGGCGTTGCGCAGCGCGTCCAGCATTTCCTCGCCGATGGCGAGATAGGGCGTATAAAAATAAACGTACTGCTGTGCTTGTGCCAGAATATCCAGATAGACCGTTTCCGCCACCGGCTCTTCGTCCAGCGGGCTGTCCGCGTAGGGCTGCACCACCCCATCGCTGGCGGGCAGCACCGCAAGCTGCGGACGGAAGGCGCTGTAATCCTGCTCGAAGGGGCGGAAGGCGTTCCAGAAATCCAGAAACATTACGGTAAAGTTCCACACCGCAGCGCCCTCGACGCGCAGACCCGCGTCCTTCCAGTAGCCGAAGCGGGTGATCGCGTTGATATATTCGTCCGCCAGATTGATGCCGCCGGTGTAGGCAACTTTGCCGTCTATCACCACGATCTTGCGGTGGTCGCGGTGGTTCATCACCAGCGAGAGCAGCGGCACCACCGGGTTAAAGGGGATGCAGCGGATATGCGCCCGCTCCATGCGCACCACAAAGTCCTTGGGCAGACCCAGCAGGCTGCCGAAGTCATCGTAGATCAGCCGCACGTCCACCCCCTGCGCGGCCTTGCGCCGCAGAATATCCTCCACGCCCTGCCACATCTTGCCCTGACTGACGATGAAAAACTCCAGAAAGATGCTCTTTTCCGCTTTTTCAAGGTCAGCCAGCAATGCCGGATACATGGCTTCGCCGCAGGAGAAATACCGGGCGGTGGTGTTCTGCCATGCGGGGTAGCAGCCGTATTGGGTCAGGTAGCGGCTCACGCCCCGGTTTTCATCGCACAGCCCGGCGGTCTGCCCGGGCTGCTGGGCGCGGTCTGCCCGGTGCGACTGCTCCACCGCCTGCATTTTGCTGCGCAGACGGCGGGAGGGGCGCTTGTTGCCAAAGGCCAGATACAGCGCCCCGCCCAGCAGCGGCAGCAGCCCGATGAGGGCGATCCAGCCCACCTTATAGGCGCTGTTTTCGTCCTTGCGCACCAGATACAGAATGATCAGCAGGCTCAGCCCGTTGAGCAGCCCGGTGACCCACACCCGCGCCGTACCGGTGGTAAGGGCGAAAAACACCCACGCCAGCCATGCAAGCTGCAGCGCCACCAGCACCACCGTGACCGTGATGCGGTTGAGGATGCGGTTGAAAAACTTGACGATCGGCAACCGGAACAGCATACCATCTCCCCTTCCCGTGTTAAGGTGTATCTGAAAACAAAGAAAATGACGAATATTTCGCAAGCACAAGCGGGATTTAAGGCAAACAGCCGCAGGAATCCTTTGTGGATTTCAAGGCTGTTTAACGCAAAAGCCAGCTGTGCTTGTAGAAATAGACTAAATTTTCGACTTTTCAGATACACCCTAGC
>CAKTGQ010000049.1 GCA_934561555.1 uncultured Faecalibacterium sp.
TTTCAATAGCTCTAGCATAGCACAGAACGCCGCCGCAGACAAGCCAAAATCATTCTTTTGGCACAAATAATTTTCACGTTCCGCTTTATTTTGACACACATTGTACCATTTTTACACAAAAAAGACCTCCCCGTGCCCTGTCGCAGAGCAGTGGAGAGGTCCTTTTTAGGGGGTGTTGACCCGTTGCCGGGTCTATCGGAGGAGAGGAAAATATCAGATGGCGTTATACTCCTTGAGGAACTTCTCAAGGTCGGTGCCCTCGATCTTCTTCAAAGCTTCCTTCAAAGCCAGACGCGGGATCAGCGGCAGATCCATATCGGTGATCTTCTTGCCGTCGCGCAGCTTTACGGTGGCATCGATCAGGGCGCGCACATCGTAGGTGCTGCCCCAGACCTCGGGCACGCCGCGGTCAATGTTCAGCAGGGTGTACACAGCCTCCATACCGGTGCGCATGGAGTACTCGGTGGTAAAGATGGTGTCGCGGGCGGTCTCGGCAAACTGGCCAAGGAAGGCAAAGTTCACAGCACCCTCGGGCACAACATCGGGACGGTCGCCCATGGCACGGGGCATGAAGAAAGCGTCGATATAGGGCATCATCACAGGCACGGTGTTGGCGCTGTGCTCTGCCAGCTCAGCGATCTGATCCTCGGGCACGCCGATGTGGTACAGCCACTCCATGCAGATCTCGCGGCCGGTGCAGTCACGCATGGGCTTCTTGACGTAATCGCCGGGCTTATCGCTGAACAGGCCGTACACCCAGACGCACAGCTGGTTCTTGGGCTGATCCTTGAACTGCTGCTGACGGTTCAGCGTCCAGCTGAGCAGCCAGCTGGAGTCCTTGACGGTGACGATGCCGCCGGTGACGGTGTGGCCGCTGAAGGGGTCGCGCTTGCAGATCTTGCGGATATACTGGGGGATCTTGTCGTCCAGCGTGGTGATGGTGGCGCTCTCCCAGTTGCTCAGCTCCGGCTCAGAGCAGAACTTTTCCGGGTGACCGAAGGAGGGATCTTGTGCGGCGATCTTCTTCCACAGATCCCAGCCGTTGCCGGGCTGGATGGTGGGGTCGAAGCCGGTGGCCTTATCCTGTGCGCCTACGGTGCAGCTTTCCACGCAGCCGCCGTTGGTGATGAACAGCAGATCGTTCTCGGTCAGGTCGATGTTGGAGGTCTCGCCCTCGTGCTCCACGGTGACGGAACTTGCCAGCTTGCGGCCCTTCTGGATATCGAACTTCACATCCGTGACCTTGGTGTTGTAGTGGAACTGCACACCAAAGCCTTCCAGATAGCGCACCATGGGCAGGATGATGGACTCGTACTGGTTATAGCGGGTAAAGCGCAGAGCGGTAAAGTCCGGCAGACCGCCAATGTGGTGGATATAGCGCTTGAGGTACAGCTTCATCTCCAGTGCGCTGTGCCAGTTCTCGAAGGCGAACATGGTGCGCCAATACATCCAGAAGTTGGAGTTGAGCACCTCATCATCAAAGAAATCGGTGATCTTTTTATCCTGCAGCTGCTCGTCCGGGGTGAAGAACAGCTTCATGATCTCCATAGCGCCCTTATCGGACAGGCCGAACTTGCCATCGGTGTGGGCATCCTCGCCGCGGTTGACGGTGGCACGGCACAAGGAGAAGTTGGGGTCCTCCTTGTTCAGCCAGTAGTACTCATCCAGCACGCTGACGCCCTCGGTCTCCAGAGAGGGGATGGAGTGCAGCAGATCCCACATGACCTCGAAGTGGTTGTCCATCTCGCGGCCGCCGCGCATCACATAGCCGATATCGTACTTGTAGCCATCGCAGGCACCGCCGGCCAGTGCGTTCTTTTCAAACACATGGACGTGCTCGCCCTTCATCTGACCGTCGCGCACCAGATAGCAGGCAGCGGTCAGGGCTGCCAGACCGGAGCCAATGATATAAGCGGATTTATGATCCACGCCCTCCGGCTTTTTGGGGGTTGCAAAAGCTTCGTAGTTGCCACTGGAATAGTACATAAAAAAGCCTCCCTGCTTCAGCATTTTGTTTTTCACAGCCTTCATCGTGCTGTTCTCTATGGCAACAGTATACCCCGCAAAGTGAACTTGAACAACAAACAAACTTTGCCCTGTGTATAGATTTTTTACATCCGCCCTCATTTGCTGGAATTGCGTACAAATTGTGACAAAGAGCGAAGCACAAAATCATTTAAAGCCTCCCCCGGGAAAACGCAATGCCGGACAGCCCGCAGGCTGTCCGGCATTGCTCTAATTCAAAATAATTTTCCGCTATTCATGCCCAGAGCATAGCGGCGGGCATTCAAAATCGTCCCGCGCAAAAAAAGCCGCCTGAACCCTCTCAGGCGCTGCGCGCCAGCTCTCCCGAAGGGAGAGCTTTATCTGCGTCGACCGTATATTAAAAGCTCCCCCCGAGAGGAAAGACTTCCCCCGGCCGGGGGAAGATGTCGCGCAGCGACAAAAGGGGAAATCTGGCAAAGCCGCAAGGCTTTGACTGAGAGGGTTTCTCTAAAAACCGTCCCGCGCAAAAAGAGAGCCGCCGCACAAGGTTCTGTGCAGCGGCTCTCCGGTGGATTTTAGTTCATCTCTTCCAGAGCCTTTTTCAGGTTCTTTGCGATCTGGTCCGGGCAGCTGGTGCCGCGGAAGCCGCACAGCGTACCGTCCAAACGGGCAATGGCGTCCTCTGCCTTCATACCGGTAAGCAGCCGGCAGATGCCCTTCAGGTTGCCGTTGCAGCCGCCGATGACCTCGATGGAAGCAATGGTGTGGTCATCGTTCAGCACAAAGTTGGTCTGCTTGGAGCAGGTGCCCTTGTTCGGGAAGGAAAATTCCTTGCTCATAGTCTTTACGTCCTCTCTCTTTTACGTTTTTCGGCGATGGCACGCAGCTGCGCTGCGGCTTCGTCCGGTGCGGTACAGGTGCCAATGGGGTGGGGGTGCTTGTGGTTGCGGCCATGGAAGTCTGTGCCCGCAGTGGCCACAAGGCCGTACTGTTTGCACAAAGCAAGGCACTCGGCACTGTCCTCCGCACTGTTGCTGGGGTGGTACACCTCAATGCCGTCCACCGCGCCCTCTGCCGCCAGTTCGCGCAGCAGGGGCATACTTTTATACACCGTGGGGTGGGCAAACACCACTGCACCGCCGCTGGCTTTAGCGGTAGCCAGCACCTGCCGCACCGGCAGGTACTCCGGCGAGTGCAGCACGATGCCCCGGGGGTTCCACCCGAACAGCTTGTGGTAGGTCTCGCCGTAGATGCTGCCATCGGTCAGACCCAGCAGCTCCAGCGCCTGCATCAGCCCGCTTTTGAACAGCACCCCGCTGGCCTTGGTGGTCTCCCACGCAAGGTCGGCGGTAAACTGCGGGTACAGCTGCTCCAGCTCCTTTGCGCTCTGCAAAGCGCAGGCGTTGCGGCGCTCCTTCATGATGGCGCAATGCTCCCGCAGCGCCGGGCAGTCCACGTCCGGGTAGTAGCACAGCAGGTGCACCCGGTGCTGGCGCTCAAAGTCGTAGCCGGTCAGCTCCACGGCAGGGATCAGCTCTACCCCGTCCTGCCCAGTGTGGGCATAGGCATACTGTGCGCTGAGCAGGGTGTCGTGATCCGAAAGGGCAATGGCGTGCAGCCCGGTGCGGGCGGCGATGGACGCCAGCCGCTCGATGGGCACAGCACCGTCCGAGCAGGTGGAATGGATATGCAGGTCACAGGACATAGCGGGTTACTTCCTCAGTGCTTATAGAAATTGATCAGGCAGCCGTCAGCAAGGATCTGGCGCTCGTCGGTGGTGAGCGGAGCCATATACAGTTCAAATTCCTTGACGGTATCGCCCAGAACGTAGGCTTTGATGTTCTGCAGATCGCCCTTGAGCGCTTCCCGCACATTGGGGATGAGCACATAATCGCCCAGACCAAAGGGGGTGGCACCTGCCAGCTGCAGGGGCAGCATACCCCAGTTGATGAGGTTGGAGCGGTAGCGCTTGGTGGCGTACTCGGTAACGATATTGGCACCGGCACCCAGAACACGCTGGCAGCTGGCGGCCTGCTCACGGGCAGAGCCGTCGCCGGGCTTGACCGCAAAGATGGTGGAGGCGATCTGGATATCGTTCCAGCCCAGCTTCTCGCAGCCGGGCACGGCGTTCACCTTTGCCAGCAGGGCGGCGTCCCCTGCACCGGCGCGGCGGGCAGCTTCCTCGGCCTGCACAGCCTTGGCGCGGCCCACATACTCCGGATCCTTGCGGCTGAGGGTGAACTCGGCCAGACCCAAGGGGTTAGAACGGTAAGAAGAGGTCTCGCCGGAGGGGATCAGCTCGTCGGTGGTGGTGACGGGGTCGGTGATATAAGAAGCCACCTTCAGCAGCAGGTTGCCGCCCAGCGGTGCGATCTCCGGCCAGTCCTTGATGTTGGGGCCGAACTTGAGCAGGGCGTCGTAATCGCCCTTGCCAAAGCCCTGATACACGCGGGTGTCATAGCTGGAAGCATCGTACTGGTACTCCGGCACGGTGGGATCGTAATCAATGTCGGTGGCGGGGGTCAGGATGCCGCCGTTTGCGGTGGTGGCTGCAATGCTGCGGGCATCCATCAGTGCCACACCGGACAGCTGGCCGCTGCCGGGCTTGGAGCCCTCGCGGCTGGGGAAGTTGCGGGTGGTGTGACGGATGGACAGTGCCCCGTTGGCGGGCACATCGCCTGCGCCGAAGCAGGGGCCGCAGAAGGCGGTGCGGATGGTAGCGCCGCTGGCCATCAGCTCGCCGATGACGCCGGTGCGCACCAGTTCCATCATGATGGGCTGGCTGCCGGGGTAAACGCTCAGGGCGTAGTCGCCGCAGCCGCCGGTGTGACCCTTGAGGATGGAAGCAGCCTCGTAGATGCTGTCGTACAGACCGCCTGCGCAGCCTGCAATCACGCCCTGATCCACACGCAGCTTGCCGTTCTCGATCTTGCTGCACAGATCCAGCTGCACATCCTTGCGGCCGATCAGCTTCTGCACATCCTGCTCGCAGGCGTGGAGGATGTCCTCCAGATTTGCGTTCAGCTCCTCAATGGTAAAGGCGTTGGAGGGGTGCATGGGCAGGGCGATCATGGGACGGATGGCAGAAAGATCCACCTCCACCACGCCGTCATAGTAGGCAAGGTCAGCCGGTGCCAGCTTTTTGTAGTCTGCTGCACGGCCGTGCACTGCCAGAAAACGCTGGGTGACTTCGTCGGTCTCCCAGATGGAGGACAGGCAGGTGGTCTCGGTGGTCATGGCATCAATGGCGTTGCGGGTATCCTGCCGCAGGGAAGCAATGCCGGGGCCAACGAACTCCATGACCTTGTTCTTGACGTAGCCGCTCTTGAACAGCTTGCCCACAAGGGCAATGGCTACATCGTGGGGGCCGCAGCCCGCCGGCAGACTGCCGGTCAGGTAGATGGCCACCACGCCCGGGCGGGCAACATCGTAGGTGCGGCCCAGCAGCTGCTTTGCCAGCTCGCCGCCGCCCTCACCGATGGCCATGGTGCCCAGTGCGCCGTAGCGTGTGTGAGAGTCCGAGCCAAGGATCATTTTGCCGCAGCCGGCAAAACGCTCGCGCATATACTGGTGGATGACTGCCATGTGCGGGGGCACAAAGATGCCGCCGTACTTTTTGGCAGCGGACAGGCCAAAGCGGTGGTCGTCCTCGTTGATGGTGCCGCCCACAGCGCACAGGCTGTTGTGGCAGTTGGTGAGCACATAAGGGATGGGGAATTTTTCCAGCCCGGAAGCACGGGCGGTCTGGATAATGCCCACAAAGGTGATGTCATGGCTTGCCATGGCATCAAACTTGATCTTCAGGTTCTCGGCATCGCCGCTGGTATTGTGTGCCTGCATGATATTGTAGGCCATGGTACCGGTCTTAGCCGTGGCAACGGCAGCGGCATCAAAGCCCTTTGCTGCCAGTGCTGCGGGTGCATTGCCGTCTGCGGGCACCCACTCTCCGCGCGCATAGTACGCACCGCCGGTGCTGCATTTGATCATATCCAACATCTCGATTCGCCTCTCTTTTTGTATTTTCCCGCCCGCCGCAATTGCGGGCATTGCCCCGGCAGTGCAGCTATTCATCCTGAAAAAAGCTGTCCTCTTAGCCTTCACCCCTTGGGGGGAAGGTGGCGCGCAGCGCCGGATGAGGGGTATTTCTTGGTAACAGCGCCCTCATCAGTCGCCTGCGGCGACAGCTTCCCCCGACCGAGGGAAGCCTTTAAGCCAACCAGCTTTTCAAAGACTTATAACCCCTGCCCTATTACGGCAAAGCCGTATTTACCTGTTATTATAGCATGAAAAGGCGAAAAGAAAAAGCACTTTTTATGAACCCTTACTGCGCCTTTGCGGCGACTTCCTGCTGCTTTTCCTTTTGCAGTTTACGGAACACCACAAAATAGGCCGGGATCAGGAAGAAGCAGGCAAAGAAC
>CAKTGQ010000050.1 GCA_934561555.1 uncultured Faecalibacterium sp.
TCTTTTGTCTCAGCGCTTGGCGCTCAAGTATAATACCACACCCCGGTGCACTTGTCAACACTTTTTGACATCTTTTTTCTATTTTCTTTGCGGAGGGGTGAACGCCCTCTCAGGCGCTCCCGCGCCAGCTCTCCCAAGGGGAGAGCCAAGCCGTAAGGCTCATTGCTAAAGTTTTAAGTGTAATGAGAAAGTTTCCGGCAGTGCTCTTGCCTCTCCCTTTGGGAGAGGTGGATTTGCGAAGCAAAGACGGAGAGGGCGCACGCCGTTAGCCTCGGCACTAAAGTATTAAGCGCTGTGAGAAAGCTATCGGGAGAGCTGGCGAACGTAGTGAGCCTGAGGGGGTGACTTCAGCGGAGGCTGTAAGCTTTCCAGCTGAAAGTAAAAGCCTTGCGCATCGACGGCGGGTGCGCTATTATATATTATATACATTATAAAGCGCTGCGAAAGGAGCCCTGACCCATGATCCTCACCGTCAATATCGGCAACACCCACATCACCGTGGGCGGCTACGAACAAGACACCCTTATCTTCTGCGGGCGGCTGCACTCCGACCCCGCTGCCACGGTGGAGGAATACGCCATCCGGCTGTTGAATCTGTTACAGCTGTACGGGGCATCCCCTGCGCAGATCGAGGGCGGCATTCTGGGCAGCGTGGTGCCCATGCTCAGCGGGCGGGTGCTGGCGGCTTTACAGCTTCTGTGCAAGGCACGCATTCTGACTGTGGGGCCGGGGCTGAAAAGCGGCATCAAGCTGCGGCTGGACAACCCCGCGCAGCTGGGTGCAGAGCTGCTGTGCGGCGCGGTGGCAGCACTGGCAGAGTGCCCCGGGCCGCTGGTGGTCATCTCGGCAGACACGGCTATCTCCCTGATGGCGGTGAACGCCAAGCAGGAGCTTGTGGGCGGCGTGATCCTGCCCGGGCCGCAGCTTTCCATGAATGCGCTGGTACAGAAAACGGCCCAGCTGCCCCAGATCGACCCCGCCGCCAAAGCCTCGGACTCAGTGCTGGGCAAAAGCACCTCGGCCTGTTTGCAAAACGGCTTCGTGCTGGGCACGGCCAGTATGCTGGACGGTCTGGCCGACCGCTTCTGCGCCGAGCTGGGCGCACAGACCGCCTTTTACGCCACCGGCGACCTGCCCCGCTCCATCCGGGAGGCCTGCCGCACCCCCATCCACTACCGCGAGACCCTGATTACCGACGGTCTGCACCGCATCTGGCTGCGAAACCGGAAGGGTTGACGATTTTCGTTTGCATTTTGCATCCTGATGTGTTATACTGTGTTGTACCCACCAAAGGGGTACGGCATTTGCGATCGTAGCTCAGCTGGATAGAGCGTTCGGCTCCGACCCGGAAGGCCAGAGGTTCGAATCCTCCCGGTCGCACCAAGGACTGCTGCACAGGTTTTGTGCAGCAGTCCTTTTTATTTATTTTATCGAATCCATCTTGCAAAAGTACCGCAGTGCCTTATAATAGAGGCTGTGCCCCGGTGTGCGCGGGCACAGTTTAGGGATATATAGGATAAAGGAAAAAAGAGTATGGCTTCTCAAACGAATACGCTGACGGAAGGCCCTCTGGCCAAGCAGATCTTTCTGGTCAGTCTGCCGCTGGCGCTTTCCAACCTGCTGCAGGTGCTGTTCAACATGTCGGACGTGGCGGTGGTGGGGCGTTTTGCCGGGTCTACGGCGCTGGGCGCTGTGGGCTCCACCAGCACGCTGGTGACCCTGTTCACCGGCTTTCTCATCGGCCTGAGCAACGGCATCAACGTGCTGGTGGCGCGTTTTTACGGTGCGCGCCACCCCAAGGACGTGGAAAAGACCGTCCACTCGGCGGCCATTATCAGCGCCGTTGCCGGTGTGGTGTTGCTGCTCATCGGCCTGCTGGGCTCCCCCGCCATGCTGCGGCTGCTGAACACCAAGGAGGATCTGCTGCCCGGCGCGATCCTGTATCTGCGGGTGTATTTTCTGGGTATGCCGGCACTGGCGCTGTACAACTTCGGCAACGCGGTGTTCAGCTCCATCGGCGACACCAAAAAGCCGCTGATGTATCTTTCCATTGCCGGTGCGCTGAACATTCTGCTGAACTTGTTCTTTGTCATCGCGTGCGATCTGAGCGTGGTGGGCGTGGCACTGGCAAGTGCCATCAGTCAGTGCGTTTCCGCCTTTCTGATCCTGCGGGCGCTGACCCGGGTGCAGGACTGCTACGCGCTGGACCTGCACAAATTACAGCTGGACCCGGCGCAGGCCAAGAGCATCCTTGCGCTGGGCGTGCCCGCCGGGCTGCAGAACGCCATTTTTGCCATTGCCAACCTGTTCATTCAGGCAGGCGTCAACTCCTTCGACTCTTTGATGGTCAAGGGCAACAGCGCCGCCGCCAACGCGGATGCGCTGATTTACGACTGCATGGCGGCCTTCTACATGGCCTGCGCCAGCTTTATGAGCCAGAACTACGGTGCGGGACGGCCTGACCGGGTGAAGAAGAGCTACTTCATCAGTCTGGGCTACTCCTTCGGCGTGGGGCTTGTGCTGGGCGCGGCGCTGTTCTTCTGCGGGCCGTCCTTCTTAGCGCTGTTCACCACCGAAGCGGCGGTCATCGACGCCGGCATGAAGCGGGTGGCCGTGATGGCCTTTGCCTACTGCATCTCGGCCTTTATGGACTGCACCATCGCCGCCTCCCGCGGGCTGGGCAAGACGGTGGTGCCCACCGTCATTGTGGTGCTGGGCTCCTGCGTGTTCCGGGTGGTCTGGGTGTACACCATCTTTGCCCACTTCCACACCATCCCGGCGCTGTACCTGCTGTACCCCTGCAGCTGGACGCTGACCGCGCTGGCAGAGATCGCCTATTTTGCCAGTTGTTACAAGCGTGCAATGGCCATCTTCCGCAAGCAGGCGGCGGCGTAAGAGGAAATACGATATAAAAATTGTCCCCCGGGAAAATCCGCAGATTTTCCCGGGGGGACTTTTTACGAAAGGGGGCGTTCCCGCACACAAAAGGGCTGCTGCACAAACCGTGCAGCAGCCCTCTTACTTTTTAGTGATTACTTGCTCTGTTTGCCCAGCCAGGTCCACAGATCCTCGCCGGTGATATCATCCTTGCATTCCCGGTTGAAGAAATACAGCCAGCTCAAGTGACCCATATACTGGTAGGGTTCACCATCAGTGCCTTTGTACAGACCGGTGGTATCATGAACATCAGCAAAAATGCTGGTGTGTACCTTGGCATCCACCGCTTTCAAACGTGCCAGCGTGGGTACCTCGTAGATCGTCGGGTCCACAATCGTGTCGTTCTCTGCATAGACGAACCACATGGGCAGGTCCTTCAGAGCGGCCAGCTGCTCCTCGGTAATGCCGCTGTCCTTATAGGCCTCGCAGATGGGATAAGCTGCCGCAAAGTACTCGGGATACTGGATCGCCATGTTCACGGTCATATAACCGCCGTTGGAGCAGCCACCAATGAGGATGCGGTTCGTGTCGATCTGGGGATGCTCTGCCACAAAGGCATCAATGAGCTCCTTCAGGGTCTGGGTGTACACCGAGGGCACGCCCGGGTTGTTGCCCCAGTCCCCGGCCTCGTTATATTGCAGCCAGAACGTGGGGGTCTGAGGCAGCAGCACATAGGCAGCCCCGCCCATGGCCTGCTGGAACTCGTCACTGAGGAGCGCAGAGGCTTTGTTGCCCAGAAAAGCAATAGAAGGATCCTTGCCGCCCTCTCCTGCACCGTGGAGCCAGATGACCAGAGGCAGCTTCTGACCCTTAGGTGCATAGTAACCATAGGTCAGCTCTTTGCCATCGGTGCCGCGGAACACTCCGTCGGTGACAAACTGCTTCATCTGAGGGATCAGGGCATCCTCGTGGTCCACTACCGGGTCCACAGCAGCGGTGACCTTCTGCCCAAAAATGGTAGCCAGAGCGGAGTTTTCCTTCATGTTGATCTCCAGCTCATAGGGCTTGCACCATGTATTCATGCCCACCAGAAAGTCGTAGCAGAAGGGACTGCCGGTGTTGGGGTCGCAGGACATCTCCAGACAGACATACTTGGAGGGGACCTCCAGCTTTTTACCGTTTTTAGTGCAGGTATAGGCCGCTGTTACCGTGCGGGGCGCGCTGGCCACGATGTGGGGGCCGCCAAAGTTGCCCCCATCCATGGACTCCTTGTGCTCCACCACAGAGGCGATATCCTCTGCCCGGACGCTGCGAGGATCCAGTAAACGGTCGAAGGTAAGAATGGTCGCCTTGACGCCGGGGCCCCAATCGTAACCCTCCACCACAGCGGTCTGCGTGCAGGTAAGAGCCAACTCCGGCTCAAAACAAGCGCTGGCAGAGGTAGCGCCGCTTACCACTGCTGCACCCAGCATACCGGCAGCTGTGCCGGTGCGAAGAAACTGACGACGAGAAATTTTGTTCATGATAGTCTCCTTTTTTCGGTGTTCTTCCTGCTGCGGAGCCCGAAGCTCCATATTCTGATGCTAGGATAGCATATTCCAGAGAAAAATATCATTTTTTTCACAATCTGTCGTTTTCGCCGCACAATCTGCAAAAGTTTCAAAATGGTATCATTTTTTATTGTATAGATTGCACAATTCAACCTCCCCTTCTATTGTGCAACATTCTATACCGTACTATCCGAAGGCGGGTGTGCGTAACGTTCCTAAAAAAGCACAAAACCGGACAGTCTGCGGGCTGTCCGGTTTTGTGCTATCACAAGGTTTTACTGATAATCGTGATTGAGGAACATGGCCTTGATGACCACCACCTCGTCGTATTCCTCCTGCTCCACCTGCACGTCTGCGTTCAGGCTCTTCAGGCGCGCCTTGACCGCTTCCAGTGCTTCCGGCACGGTAACGGCGTGGCCTTCCTCGATAGCGTCCATCATCCGCTTGAGCACGATGGGGTGGGCGTACCAGCTTGCCACCGGGAAAGCCCCGTGGGGGTAGTGCTTGACATACTCTGCCATGGCGGCTTCGGCTTTGTCTGCACGCTTCATGATGGCAGCGTGGTTATTGTGGGCGGTGGGCAGCATATTGTAGCTGGAAAACAGGAAGATGGCGGCAAAGCCGAACAGCGCAAAGTACACGCCGTAGCTGCCGGTGTGGCTGAACACGGAATACAGGCCGTAGGCTGCCGCTGCAACGCCCAGCACAAAGATAGCCAGCGCCACATAGCGGTACACCGGCTTGCTTTGCAGCTGCGCACGCTTGCGGCGCTCGGCAGCGCTCAGCTCAGCGGAAAGCTCCGGCTTTGCATCCAGATACTCCTTTGCCCGGCGCAGCACGGTAAGGCTGTGCTGTGCCTCTGCGGAAAGCTCCGGCAGCTTGCGGGCGGCCTTTTCGGCGGCCTTTTTCTCCAGTGCCTGCTCACCGGCGGCGCTGAGCAGATGCAGCTGCGGCTGCTCCTTGGCAAGCACCTCCAGCAGGGCGTCCACGTCCCGCTCGTCCTTGAAGTTGCACTGCTTCTGCTTGCCGCCGTCATACTCCACCACAAGATACGCCATGGAGGCAAACACGCCCTTGCCGGAAAAACCGCCGGAACTCATAGCCACCCGCTTGAACACCCGGGTGATGCTGCTGTAAGGCAGATAATAGCGGCGGTCGATGTAAAAGCTGTTCAGGTACAGCGCCTTTTTGCCCACGCCACAGGGGCCGATCTTCCGGCAGGCTTTTTTGTCTGCCTCCAGCTCCTGCGGGTCAAGCTTTGCCATGCCCAGCTGTGCGGGTTTGAAAATCATGGGTAGTTCCCTTCTTTGCTTTAAATTCTACGCCCCTATTTTCCCACGGGACGGGGGCAATTGCAAGCCTTGATTTTTAAAAAACAGCGCCCGCCGCTGTACGGTCAGGCAGCGGCGGGCGCAGGAACCTTATGGAGAAATGAAGCCGTCAGTTCCTTATGCCTTGGAAGCGGTATGCTTCTTGGTAGCATGGAGGAACAGAGCCAGCATTGCGATGGCAAAGACGATGCCGATGGGGTAAGCAACGGCGGTGTTGTAAGCCACCAGCTTGCCGTCCGCATAGGTGTTGATCATCTTGCCCAGGCACTCGGGAGCCAGCACGAAGTAGGTGCAGGACACAGCGCTCATGAAGGTTGCAGGCACGGCGGTGATCCAGAAGTTCTTCTTCTCCTTGAACAGGTACATGGAAGCAGCCCACAGGACGATCATAGCCAGCGTCTGGTTGGTCCAGCTGAAGTAACGCCAGATGACGGTGTAGTTGATGAAGCCCAGTGCGTTGCCGATGCCAAGGAA
>CAKTGQ010000051.1 GCA_934561555.1 uncultured Faecalibacterium sp.
GTGAAAATTATTTGTGCCAAAAGAATGATTTTGGCTTGTCTGCGGCGGCGTTCTGTGCTATGCTAGAGCTATTGAAAGGGCAGGAGGGAAGAGCCTGCCTCAAATGCGATACGCCAAAAATAAAAGGAGGTCGTTTTCCTGTGAAACAACTTATTTCCCGTCGCAGCTTTTTAAAGGCTGCTGGTGTGACCGCTGCCGCTGCATCCATGGCCATCGGTGCGCCTGCCGCATCGGCCTGCTGGTTTGGTGATAAGTCTGACGTCACCATCCTGTACACCAACGATGTTCATACTTACATCGATAAGCAGAGCCCCAAGCTGACCTACGCCGCCATTGCCGACCTGAAGCAGAGCTATCAGAACGCTGGCAAGGACGTGCTGCTGGTGGACGCAGGCGACCATGTGCAGGGCACTGCCTACGGCTCCATGGACGAGGGCGCTTCCATCATCAAGCTGATGAACGCTGCCGGTTACGATGTTGCCACCCCCGGCAACCACGAGTTTGACTACGGCATGGACCGCGCCAAGGCCATCATGAAGGAAGCGGACTTCCCGTACCTGTCCTGCAACTGGGTAGACCTGCGCACTACGCTGCGGGTGCTGCCTTCCGTCAAGGTGTTCGTGCGCGGCGGCAGACGCATTGCCTTTGTGGGCGTGACCACCCCCGAGACCTTTACCAAGTCTACCCCCGCCTACTTTATGGACAAGGCACAGCGCAAGTACATCTACGACATTCAGGGCGGCGAGGACGGAAAAAAGCTCTACGATGCCGTGCAGAAGGCCATTGACAAGGCAAAGCTTTTAGCAGATGTGGTCATCGGTCTGGGCCATCTGGGCGTAGATCCCTCTTCCTCTCCGTGGACCAGCGAGGAAGTTATTGCCCACACCAGCGGCTTCGATGCCTTTATCGACGGCCACTCCCATACCGTAATGGAGAACAAGCAGGTGCAGGATGCCTCCGGCAAGGCTGTCACCCTGACCCAGACCGGCTCTTACTTTGCCAACGTAGGCGAGATGACCATCGCTGCGGACGGCACCATCACCACCAAGCTCATCCCCACCCACGAGGGCATGGATGCAACGATCGCCGCCATGCAGACCGGCTGGGTGAATACCGTGGACGATATGCTGGGCGAGAAGATCGCTGTGGGCGACAGCGATTTCTACGTCTCTGACCCCGCCACCGGCAAGCGCCGCATCCGCTCTGCCGAGACCAACCTCGGCGACTTTGTGGCAGACGGCATCTACGCCTACTTCAACGAGGTGGAAAAGCTGCACTGCGATCTGGCCATCATGAACGGCGGCGGCATCCGCGCCGACGTGCCCGCAGGCGACTGGACCTTCAAGACCTGCAAGCAGGTCAGCCCCTTTGGCAACGTGGCCTGCCTGATGTCGGTCACCGGCAAGCAGATCCAGGACGCACTGGAGTTTGCAGCCCGCTTTGCAGGCGAGGGCGGCAAGGAGAACGGCGGCTTCCTGCAGGTGGCCGGTGCTACCTACGAGATCCACACCGATATCCCCAACACCGTGCAGACCGACGAAAAGAACGTCTGGATCGGCAGCGCCACCGGCACCCCGCGCGTGCAGAACGTGAAGATCTACGATAAGGCTTCCGGCAGCTATCTGCCGCTGGACCCGGGCGCTACCTACGCACTGGCCGGCATGAACTACACCCTGCGCAATCTGGGCGATGGCTTTGCTATGTTTGACGGCGCAGAGCTGATCAAGGACTATGTGTCCGAGGATTATCTGGTGATGGCTACCTACGCCATGACCTTTGACGGCGTGGATGCTGCGGGTCTGCCGCATCTGTCCAGCGCCAACAGCCCGCTGGCCGCTTACCCCGGCTACCTGCTCAACTACGAGCAGCCCTACGGCGCAGGCCGTATTACCATTCTGTAAAGAAAACCTTATTAAGGTAAAATCACCGGTATAGTACAAAATCGGGTAGTCTGCGGGCTACCCGATTTTTTGTGAAGTGCGGAGGATTGCGAATGCCGCTCCCGGTCACGCCCCCTCCTGTGAAAATAGCGTTTGGAGCACTCCGCAGAGTGCGACAAACGCGAAATGTTTAAATAATTTTCCGCTGAAAATGCCCAGAGCAAAGCGGAGGGCATTCTGAATCGTTGCGCCGCGCGGAATCATGCAAACAGAAAAGCCACCTGAGTTTCCTCAGATGGCTTTTAGCTGGTTGGGGATGAGAGAATCGAACTCCCACAAGTAGAGTCAGAGTCTACCGCACTACCACTATGCAAATCCCCAATATTCTGTTGTGTTTTGCGGGATGAGCCGCTCAACGTGTGCTATTATACGGGAAAAGCCCAGAGTTGTCAAGCATATTTTTGAAAAAAGTTGTTCTTTTTTGGAAAATGCCGCAGCAGCGCCGGATAATCTGTGCCGGAGCGTTGCCGCGCTTCGGCAGGTTCTGCGCACCGCACCGCCTATACTGGAAGGTACAAAACCTTGCAGAGTACCAGAAGGAGGATGCCTATGCCGGAACGAACCACACAAAACGCCCAGACCCTGCTTTCGCCCCGCGTCCCGCGGGATACCGAGCACGAGCGCTACCACCCGGAACTGGAAGAGGAACTGAAAGAGTGCCTGTTCTGCCTGAAGCGCAACGAGATGATGTTTGACATGGAGGTGGATACTGACCTCATCGAGCAGCGCATCTACGAGCGGCAGGCGCTTTTGTGCCGCTACCGGTACTTACTGGCGCGCGCCCGGGAACTGGGGCTGCATACGGTGCTTACCCGCTACCAGCCCATGAGCGGGTGAATTGGCTTAGCGAAAAAATCTTGACAAAAGCCGCGCTGCGTGATATCCTATTACAAGATAAAAGCGTACCGGAACTATGCCCGGCGCGATAAATTTTTGAGAGTTAGAGAGGTTTCTATCATGGAGCGTATCAAGACTATTGCTACTCGTGACCTGACCAAGAGCGTTAAGACCGGTGGCTGCGGCGAGTGCCAGACTTCCTGCCAGTCCGCCTGCAAGACCTCCTGCGGCGTGGCTAACCAGCAGTGCGAGAACAGCAACAAGTAATTTTTGCAAACCTTATGCCGCCTTTGCCGGGCGGCATTTTTTTGTGTAATCTGGAATGGAGTGTAAAATGGTACATCAGTATCAATTAAACGGTTATAACATCGTGCTGGACACCTGCAGCGGCTCGGTGCACGTTGTGGACGAGGTGGCCTACGATGTCATCGCCATGTACCCGGAGCATACCGCAGACGAGATCGTTGCCGCCATGCTGGCAAAGTACGGCAGCCGCCCGGATGTGACCGAGGAGGATCTGCGCCAGTGCATCGATGACGTGACCAGCCTGAAGGAAAACGGCAAGCTGTGGAGCCCGGATGTCTATAAGGACATGGCCTTTGACTTCAAGAACCGCAACACCGTGGTAAAGGCGCTGTGCCTGCACGTTGCCCACAGCTGCAACCTGAGCTGCTCTTACTGCTTTGCCTCGCAGGGCCGCTACCACGGCGACCGCGCTCTGATGAGCTTTGAGGTGGGCAAGCGCGCCATGGACTTCCTCATTGAGAATAGCGGCACCCGCCGCAATCTGGAAGTGGACTTCTTTGGCGGCGAGCCGCTGATGAACTTTGACATGGTCAAAAAGCTGGTGGCCTACTGCCGCGAGCAGGAAAAGATCCATAACAAGAACTTCCGCTTTACCATGACCACCAACGGTGTGCTGATCGATGATGACGTCATTGATTTCTGCAACAAGGAGTGCCACAACGTGGTGCTGAGTCTGGACGGCCGCAAGGAGGTCAACGACCGTTTCCGCGTGGACTGCGCAGGCAACGGCAGCTACGACCGCATCGTGCCCAAGTTCCAGGAGTTCGTCAAGAAGCGCGGCGACAAGAACTACTATATGCGCGGCACCTATACCCACTTTAACACCGACTTCACCAACGATATCTTCCACATGGCAGACCTCGGCTTTACCGAGCTGAGCATGGAGCCGGTGGTCTGCGATCCCAGCGACCCCAGCGCCCTGACCGAGGCGGATCTGCCCATCTTGAAGGAGCAGTACGAGATCCTTGCCAAGGAGATGATCAAGCGCGACCGCGAGGGCAGAGGCTTTACCTTCTACCACTACATGATCGACCTGACCGGCGGCCCCTGCATCTATAAGCGCATCTCCGGCTGCGGCTCCGGCACCGAGTACATGGCGGTTACCCCCTGGGGCGACCTGTACCCCTGCCACCAGTTCGTGGGCGACCCCAAGTACCTGCTGGGCGATATCTGGAAGGGCGTTACCAACACCGCAGTGCGGGACGAGTTCAAGCACTGCAACGCCTACGCCCGCAAGGAGTGTCAGGACTGCTGGGCAAAGCTGTATTGCTCCGGCGGCTGCGCTGCCAACTCCTACCATGCAACCGGCAGCATTACCGGCGTGTACGAGTACGGCTGCGAACTGTTCAAAAAGCGCATGGAGTGCGCCATCATGATCAAGGTCGCCGAGAATCAGGAGCTGGCTGCCAAGGGCATCGAAGTGCCCATTGAGCTGGGCTCCACCTGCAACGCCTGCGCCGACGGCGAAGCCTGCGAATGAGCATGACCACCCCTATCGTGGATTTTGTGCGCAGCTATGCACAGTCCGGCACTGCCCGGCTGCATATGCCCGGCCACAAGGGGCAGAGCCTATTGGGCTTTGAGCCGCTGGATATCACCGAGATCTGCGGCGCAGACGAACTTTACGCGCCGGAGGGCATCATTGCCGAAAGCGAAGCCAACGCCACCCAGCTGTTTGGTACGGCGCACAGCTATTACAGCACTGAGGGCTCATCCCAGTGCATCCGCGCCATGCTGTTTCTGGCGCTGCAAAGCGCACCGCAAAACGGCAAGCGCCCGGTGCTGCTGGCTGCCCGCAACGCCCACAAGGCGCTGCTGTATGCGGCGGCACTGCTGGACTTTGACATCCGCTGGCTCTGGCCGTCTGCGCAGGCAGAGGGCGCACTGTGCAGCTGCCCCGTCACAGCCGAAGTGCTGAGCGGGGCTTTGCACGCGCTGGCGCAGCAGGGGATAGAGCCCTTTGGCGTGTACGTCACCAGCCCGGATTATCTGGGCGGTGTGCAGGACATCCCGGCGCTGGCGGCGGTCTGCCGGGCGCAGGGCGTGCCTTTACTGGTGGATAACGCCCACGGTGCTTATCTGCGTTTTCTGCCGCAGAACTGCCACCCCATCGCGCAGGGCGCGGCCATGTGCTGTGACTCTGCCCACAAGACCCTGCCGGTGGTCACCGGCGGCGCGTATCTGCATCTGGCGCACGATGCCCCCGTGCAGGACGAAGCGGCTGTGCGGGGTGCGCTGGCGCTGTTCGGCTCTACCAGCCCTTCTTACCTTATTTTGCAATCGCTGGATGTGTGCAACGCTGTGCTGGCAGGGGACTACCCCCGGCGGCTGGCACAGTGCTGCGCCGCGCTGGAAGGGGTGCGCCGCAGCCTGAACAAGACCGCAGCGGCGCGGCAGTGCCCGGTGCCGCTGGCAGTCGCCGGGGCGCAGCAGGAGCCGATGAAGCTCACACTGGACGCCGCCGCCCTTGGCTGCACCGGTACGGCGCTGGCAGATGCTTTGCGCCGCGCTCAGATGGAGTGCGAGTACGCCGACCCCCGCTATGTGGTACTGATGTTCACCCCGGAAAACCCGCCGCAGGACTTTGAACGCCTGCAAACCGCGCTGGAGCAACTTCTGGCTGCGGTGCCCGCCGGGCTGCTCCGCCCCGAGAACCGGGCAGGGGAGTTTGCCGCCTTGCAGCAGCAGGCGGTGCAGCGCTGCACCATCCGGCAGGCGGTGCTGGGCGCACAGGTGCGCGTCCCGGTGCACAAGGCGCTGGGGCGGGTGTGCGCGATGCCTACGGTATCCTGCCCGCCCGCCATCCCTGTGGCGGTCAGCGGCGAGGAGATCACCCCGGCGGCTATCGCCCTGATGCAGCGCTACGGCATCGAGGAACTCTCGGTGCTGCGATAAAGATTTTATAAGAAGAGAACCCGGAA
>CAKTGQ010000052.1 GCA_934561555.1 uncultured Faecalibacterium sp.
GTAATGCCCTCCACGATACCCATCAGGATCGCTTTAATGATCTCGAAAAACGTAATAAATCCCTCCTGCAGCACCCGCTGGGTGCGTAGTTTTTTCAAAAGCAGTTCCAGTATACCATACTATGAGCCCTTGTGCATATAGATTATAATAAAAATTTTACCGGGGAGAGCGCACTTTTCTGCAAGCGGGAGCGCCCTCTCAGGCGCTCCCGAAGGTGACTGAGAGGGCGCGGACGCAAGCAACCTATGCAAATTTATTTCCGCGTTTCCGGCGGGCGCTGTATTTATCTGCCCCGGGAAATGTGCTATACTATAAAAATAAGAAGTCTGTCCGCTTTCTGCGCCGGGCGCAGAAGCACTGAGAACAACGAGGTGAACCTTCATGAACATACTGGTGATCGGCTGCGATCAGGTGGGTGCGGCGCTGATCCGCGATCTGGAACGCATCGGCCATGATATCTCGGTGGTGGAAAAAGACCCCGAGCAGCTCAAGCGTCTGGATGCCTTTGACGATTATACCTTTCACGGCACTGCCCTTGTGGGCGACCCTACCGATCCGGACACCCTGCGCCGGGGCGGCGTGGAGAACTGCGACGCCGTGGCGGCGGTGACTGAGGAGGACTCGGTAAACCTGATGGCGGCGCAGCTGGCGAAGAACATCTTCCGCCGGGACAAGGTCATCTGCCGGGTGTCCGACCCGCATCTGCAGATCTTGTACCACAAGTCCTACGAGCTGGAGACCATCTGCCCCACCGTGCTCACCGAGCAGGCGGTTTTCCGGGCGCTTTCCAAGTAATACAGCCTGTTTTCACTTTACAAACTGTAAAACGAGGTAGTAATATGAAAGTTTGTATTGCCGGCGGCGGCCGGGTGGGGATGTATCTTGCCCAGAGCCTGCTGTCCCACCGCCATAAGGTGACCATCATCGAGCCGCAGGAGTCGCTGTGCCGCACCCTTGCCGACACGCTGGATATCCCGGTCATCTGCGGCGACTCTCTGAGCTTTGACACCCTGCGCACCGCCGATGTTTCCAGCTGCGACGCCTTTGTGGCGGTGACCAACACCGACGAGACCAATCTGGTGGCCTGCCAGATCGCCAAGCGGGAGTTCGGCGTGAACCGCACCGTGGCGCGCGCCTCCAACCCCAAGAACCGGGACATCCTGCACACGCTGGGTGTGGACACTGTGGTGTGCGGCACCGACAACCTGAGCCACATTCTGGAGCGGGAGATCGAGACCGACACCATCCGGCAGCTGCTGTCTTTGGGCGGCGGCACTGCCAGCCTGAACGAGATCCTGCTGCCGGAGGACTTCCAGTTCGCAGGCAAGGAGATCAAGGAGATCCCCATCCCGGGCGACGCCATTCTGGTCAGCATCACCCGCGATACCGAGTTCATCATCCCCCACGGCAGCACGGTGCTGCTGCCGTGGGACCGGCTGCTGTGCCTGACACAGGACGACACCCTGCATCTGCTGATGGATGCGTGGGGTCTTTCCTCCCACAAATGAGCGAGCAGGAGCTGCTGCGCACCGCACTGGTGCTGCCGCCCCGCGCCCGCCGGGTGCTCTGCGTCTGGGCAGCCGTGCCCGGACTGGTCTGTGCGCCCTTTGCCTTCTGGCAGAGCCTGTGGGCGGGGGCGGTCTTTTGCGTTGTATGGGCAGCGCTGGTGGCGCTGGTCCGGGTGCGCTGCTGCAGCTTTGTCGCCGCCCTGACGGTGGACAGCGTCACGGTGCAGTCCGGGGTAGCTGTCCCTGTGCTGCGCCGCATCCCGCGCCGCGCGGTCACCGGGGTGCAGTTGCTGCGCACCCCGCTGCTGTGGGCGGCAGGGTGCACCGTGCTCCTTGTGCGCAGCCCGGGGCTGCAATTGGTGCTGCCCGGCATCCCCGCCGCACAGGCCACTGCGCTGGCGGCGGTACTGATGGAGGGCAGTGTATGAACCGGGATAAGCACTTTCACCCGCTGGCGGCGCTGCATCTGCTGCGCAAAACGTTGCTGGTCTACCTTCTGCCGCTGGTACAGGTGCTTTTTGACCGCAACTGGGACGCTTTGCGTGCGGCGCTGCGGCAGGATCTTGTGCTGCTCTTCTTTATCAGCGCCGTGTGCTGGGCGGTATACTATGGCGGTCGCTGGCAGGTGGATGCCGAGGGCACGGTACACGTCAGCTGGCGGCTGGGGGTGCGGCTGGACCGCGCCCTGCGTGCCGAAGGCTTGGCGGCGCTGGTGTTGGAGCAGCCGCTGGTCTACCGGCTGGCCGGAGCCTGCCGGGTGGTGCTGTACCCTGTGGGGCAGAAACAGACCATTACTTTGTATCTTACCCGGCAGCAGGCCGAGGAGCTTGCCGACCTGCTGCTGCCGGCGACAAACCCGCTGTGGCACGCGCCCAAGGGCGGCGAAAAGCTGGCCTTTACGGTGCTGGGCGCCAACGGTGTGTCCACCCTGATTTTATGGTGGCTGGCCATCCACCAGACCCAAAGCTATGCCCCGGACGCCCAGACCGCTGCCCTTGCGCAGCTGGGACAGCTGGCAGCGCTTGCCGCCCGCTGGCTGCCGCTGGGCACGGCGTGGCTGCTGGTGCTGGCGGGCACTCTGTTCTGCATCAGTCTGGTGCGCAGCGCTTTGCAGGCGGTGCATTACACGGTCTGGCGCACCGACACCCAGCTGGGCAGCCGGGGCGGGCTTATCCGCCGGTACGAGATGCGGCTGCGGCTCAGCCAGCTGAACTACGCCGACCTGCGCCGCTCCCCTGCCACATGGGCGCTGCATTACTGCCCGGTGTTCGTCTCGGCAGGGGCGTGCCGCCCGGAGCTGCCGTTGTTCGTCTGGCGGGAGGGCACTCCGCTGCTGCGGGAGCTGCTGCCCGAGATGGCGCAGCTGCCCCCGGACACCCGCGCCGACACCACCGACCGCAGCTTGGTGTTCTTTTTGCCGGCGGGCATCCCGCTGGCGCTCTGTCTGCTGCTGACGGCGGTATCCCGCACCACCCTGCCTGCCCTTACCCTGCCGCTGCTCATCCCCACCGGGGTGTTCGCCGCCCTGCTGGGCGCTGCCGCCGTGGGCTGGCATCGGGAGGGCGTATGGCAGCAGCAGGGACAGCTGCTGCTCTGCCGACAGCACCGGTTCCATCTGCACCAGCTGTGCGTGTTCCACCCGGACACCGGCTTTACCGCGCTGCAATCCCCTTGGGCGGTGACGGTGCAGCGCGCCAACCTGACCCTTGTATTCCCCGGCAAAGAAAAGGTCACGGTGCGCAGCGTGCCGCTGGCGGCTCTTGATTTTCTGGAAATATAGAAGTATACTTGCGATGCCCCGCTGAACCTACGGTCGGCGGGGCATTTTTTGTAACACAGACCAACGGAGACTATTTTTATGATAAAGACTGTATTATTTGACTTGGACGGCACCCTGCTGAACACCATCGACGACCTTGCCGATGCCGGAAACTGGGTGTGCGCACAAAACGGCTGGCCCACCTTTACGGTGGAGCAGTTCAAGCTGATGGTGGGCAATGGCATCCCCAAGCTGGTGGAGCGGTTCTCCCCCGCTGACGCCCGCACCCCGGCGCAGCTGGCGGCAACGCTGGCGCAGTTCACCGCCCGGTACGATGCCCACAAGGAGGACAAGACCGCGCCCTACCCCGGCATTCCGGCGCTGCTGGATGCACTGAAGGCCGAGGGCATCCAGTGCGCGGTGTTCTCCAACAAGGCCGATGCGCTGTGCGGCAGCATCATTGCCCACTACTTTGGCACCGGCCGCTTTGACGCCGTGCGGGGCAGCCGCCCGGGCGTGCCCACCAAGCCCGACCCCACCGGGCTGTACGCCCTGATGACCGAGCTGGGTGCAGACCCCGCCGCCACCCTTTTTGTGGGCGACAGCGATGTGGACATCCTCACCGGGCACAACGCCCAGCTGCCCGCCATGGGCGCGCTGTGGGGCTTCCGCGGCCGTGCCGAGTTGACAGCCGCCGGTGCCGATGCGCTGGCAGAGGTGCCGGAGGATATCCTGCGGTATGTGCAGGAAAGGAACCGGTAAATAATCAAGAGGCCGTTGCACAGCATTTTGTGCAGCGGCCTCTTGTGTATGGGACGATTTGAAATGGTCTCCGCTTCGCTCTGACCATTTTTAGCGGAAAAGCATTTTATAATAATTCGCGTTTGTCGCGGCCTGCGGGCCGCTCCAAACGCATTTTCACAGAGAGGGGCTTAAAGGCCAAGCGGCAGCTGTCTGAAAAAGTAAAAACGCCTTTGCGCATTGCGCAAAGGCGTTTTTATGACCCGTACGGGAATCGAACCCATGTTACAGCCGTGAAAGGGCCGTGTCTTAACCGCTTGACCAACGGGCCTTAGAAATACAGAGCTTCGCTAAAACCTCCGACTTTCATCATCCACTACTGCGGACGACCGTCCCCCTTATCTTAGCGAAACTCTGTAACGTGGTAGCGGTAACTGGATTTGAACCGGTGACACTTCGGGTATGAACCGAATGCTCTAGCCAACTGAGCTATACCGCCACATATTTAGCTTGCACTTGAACGGTGCTTTATTATTATATCCATAGATGCCCCTTTTGTCAACACATATTTTCAAAAAAATTTGCAGTTTTTTGATGTTCTTGATTTATTTACATAGATACGTTGAAATATGGATTTTCTTGCCGCTTTTGCGGGTAAAACTCCCCCAGTCTCGCTGCGCTCGACAGCCCCCTCTAGGATGGGGCCTTTGGCATAGCGGTACAGTTTCCGGCTAAAGTGCAAAGCTTGCGGGCGCGCCAGAGGCTCCCTCCCAGAGGGAGCTGGCAAAACCGTCAGGTTTTGACTGAGGGAGTTAAGCTCCCGCTTCCCACGCAAAAAGCACCGCCTCCCTCTACGGAAAGCGGTGCTTTTTTCAACCTTTTTCTGCCCGGATGTGGAAAACCCGGTGCAGTTTTAGTTCTTCTTATTGGTGGGGACCATGACCTTCAGGCCGCCCATATACGGCTGCAGCACTTCGGGAATGGTCACGCTGCCGTCGGCCTGCAGGTGGTTCTCCAGGAAGGCGATCAGCATACGCGGGGGTGCCACGCAGGTGTTGTTCAGGGTGTGGGCCAGATAGGTCTTGCCGTCCTTGCCCTTGATGCGGATGCGCAGGCGGCGTGCCTGTGCGTCACCCAGATTGGAGCAGGAGCAGACTTCGAAGTACTTCTGCTGGCGGGGGCTCCAAGCCTCGATATCGCAGCTCTTGACCTTCAGGTCAGCCAGATCGCCGGAGCAGCAGTTCAGCTGGCGCACGGGGATCTCCATGCTGCGGAACAGTTCCACAGACATCTGCCACAGCTTCTCGTACCAGTCGGCGCTCTCCTCGGGGCGGCAGACCACGATCATCTCCTGCTTCTCGAACTGGTGGATGCGGTAGATGCCGCGCTCCTCGATGCCGTGTGCGCCCTTCTCCTTGCGGAAGCAGGGGCTGTAAGAGGTCAGGGTCAGGGGCATCTTGCTCTCATCCAGCGTCTGGTCGATGAAGCGGCCGATCATGGTGTGCTCGCTGGTGCCGATCAGGTACAGATCCTCACCCTCGATCTTGTACATCATGGCGTCCATCTCGGGGAAGGACATGACGCCCTGCACCACATTGCCATGCATCATGAAGGGCGGGATGACGTAGGTGAAGCCCTTGTTGATCATGAAGTCGCGGGCGTAGGCCAGCACAGCCTCGTGCAGGCGTGCAATGTTGCCCAGCAGGTAGTAGAAGCCATTGCCGGCCACGCGGCCTGCGGCGTCCATATCGATGCCGTCAAAACTCTCCATGATCTCGGTGTGGTACGGGATGGGGAAATCCGGCACAACGGGCTCGCCGAAGCGCTGGGCTTCCACGTTATAGGTATCGTCCGGGCCGATGGGCACGCTGGGGTCGATCATCTGGGG
>CAKTGQ010000053.1 GCA_934561555.1 uncultured Faecalibacterium sp.
GGGTGGAACAGGCGGTTTGCGCGCTTATAGGGCGCGGACACGCGGGTAACGTTGTCGATCCACGGGTTTGCCAGCACGTCCCGCTCGTCGATCTTGGTGGTGTCGCCCACCAGACCGAACACGTTGTAGTCCTTGCCGGTGATCAGGGTCACGTCCAGACCCTGCTTTTCGAATTTATCAACGATCTTTTCCAGCTCCTCTTTGGGAGTGCCTTTTTTGGTGGAGATGATCATGGGAGGTCGTTCCTTTCCTGTTTTATAAAACCCTCTCCGTCATCGCTGCGCGATGCCACCTCCCCCGAAAGGGGGAGCTTTTATGGTGCGTCCGGGCAGAAAAGCTCTCCCCGAGAGGAAAGACTTCCCCCGGCCGGGGGAAGATGTCGCGCAGCGACAAAAAGGGGAATCTGTCGCCGCAGGCGACTGAGAGGGTTCGTTCTTTACATCACGATATGCGCCTTACTGGAGCCGTCGGTGCGCAGCAGCTGCGCCAGCCAGATGCAGGCGTGCAGGTAGCCCTGCGGGCCTTCGCCGATAAAATGTCCCTGACAGCCAAAGGACACCACGTCCGTCTTGCGGAAGGGCTCGCGCTCGTCCGGGGCGTCCAGCATCACCTCTACGGCGGGCACGCTGCACAGCCGCAGCGCGTCCAGAATGGCCACGCTGTAATGGGCGTAGCCGCCGGGGTTCAGCACGATGCCGTCCACCCGCCCGGGGGCGGACTGGATCTCGTCGATCAAATCGCCCTCGTGGTTGGACTGGCAGATGTCCGTCTCGATGCCAAGCTGGTCGCAGCCCGCCTGCACATAGTCCATCAGGCCGGTGTAGTCCACTTCGCCGGGCACGCCGGGCTCAGACCAGCGTGCCAGATTGATGTTTGGCCCGTTAAGAATCAAAAATTTCATCCAGTGCCTCCTGTGCAGCTGCCAGCGTCTCGGCCAGTGTGCCGGTGTTGGGAACCACCGCATCTGCGGCGGCAAGGTACAGCGGGCGGCGCTGGGCTTCCATGGTGCGCAGCGCCTCGGCGCTGGAGGAAAGCGGGCGGTCGCCGCCCACAGCCAGCGCTTCCACCGGCCGGTCGATGAACAGCACCACGCCGTTCTGGCGCAGGGCGCGGACATTCTCTGCCCGCTTCACCGCGCCGCCGCCGCAGGAGAGCACAAGCCCCTTTTCCTTGCCAAAGCGGGCGATCTGCGCGGCTTCCTTTGCGCGGAAGCCCGCTTCGCCCTCGGCGGCAAAGATATCCGGGATGCTGCGCCCGTCTGCCTTGACGATCTCCTCGTCCAGATCCACAAGGGGTCTGCCCAGCTGCTTTGCCAGCAGGCGGCCAAGGGTGGATTTGCCGCAGGAGGGCATTCCCACAAGGGCGATATTCAGCGTCTCCCGGCGCAGCGCGGCGGTGATGCGCCGCACCTCGCCCGGGGCATCCTCAAATTTGCGGCCAAGGAAATACTCGGCGGCGTACACCGCCTGTGCCACCAGCATCTCCAGCCCGCCTACGGCTACCGGCACACCGGCTTCCTCGGCGCGGAGGATGAGCTCCGTCTTGTTGGGGTTATATACCACGTCCACCACGGCTTCCAGCCCGGGCATGGCGGCAACGTCCAGACTGCACACGCCCACGTTGGGGTACATCCCGGCGGGGGTGGTGTTGAACACCACCTGTGCGCCGCTGCACACGGCTTCGGCGTAGCTCAGTTCGCCCTTTTCCGGGTCGGGGGTGCGGCTGACCGTCAGCACCTTGGCAGCACCTTTGTCCAGCGCCACCGCGCGGGTGGTGTTGTGGGTGCCGCCGGTGCCTAAGATGAGCACGGTCTTGCCCGCAAGCTCTACGCCGTGGGCTTCGCACAGGTGGGCAAAGCCCAGATAATCCGTATTGTAGCCGTAGAGCAGACCGTTTTTATTCACCACCGTGTTCACCGCGCCGATGGCGCGGGCGCGGGGGTCGATGAAGGAGCAGTACTCCATCACCAGTTTTTTATAGGGGATGGTCACATTGATGGCCTTGAACTGCCGCCGCTGCAAAAAGGCGCGGGCGTCTGCTTCGGTGGGCAGGGGGCACAGCTCGTAGCTGTACCCGCAGAGCAGCTCATGGATGGTCTTGGAGTAGGAATGTCCCAGCTTGCCGCCAATCAGTCCGTATTCCATCTCAGTCCTCCTTCCGGTAGCCGGTGGGGTCGGTCATCCACCGGGCACCGTACCGGGCGGTGAGCAGGTCGCCCACCGCAAGGGCGGCGGCGCAGGTCTGCACAATGGCGGCCCGGGGCACGATGCAGGGGTCGTGCCGTCCCTGAATGGACAGCTGTGCGTCCTTTTTGGCAAGATAGTCCACCGTATCCTGCTGCTTGTAGATGCTGGGGGTGGGCTTGACGGCGGTGCGGAACACCACCGGCATACCGTTGGCGATGCCGCCGTTGATACCCGCGTTGTGGTTGGTGGCGGTGACCACCGCGCCCTCTGCCGTCATGCGGAAGGCGTCGTTCGCCTCCGAGCCGCGCAGCCCGGCAAAGCCGAAGCCGGTGCCGAACTCGATGCCCTTGACCGCCGGGATGGAAAAGGCCAGATGGGCAATTTCGCTCTCCACGCTGTCAAAGTAGGGCTCGCCGACTCCGGCGGGCAGGCCGAGGATGGCAGTCTCCAGCACGCCGCCTACGCTGTCGCCCTCGGCACCGGCGGCGCGGATGGCGGCTTTCATAGGCTCTTCCACGGCGGCGTCCAGCACCGCAAAGCCCTCGGTCTTGGCGGTAAGCGTCCCCACCTGTGCCGCAAGGGCGGCGGGATCGTCCAGCGCAAAGGGGGTATCGGCAAGCCCTGCGCACCGGGCGATGTGGGTGGTGATATCAATGCCCGCCCGCTGCAATGCGGCAAGCACGATGCTGCCGCCTGCCACCAAAGCGGCGGTCACCCGGCCGGAAAAGTGCCCGCCGCCCCGGGCGTCCTGAAAGCCGTGGTACTTGGCGTAGGCGGTAAAGTCCGCGTGGCCGGGGCGCAGAAGGTCGGCGGTCTTGGCGTAATCGCCGCTGCGGGTGTTCTGGTTTTCGATCATCAGGGCGATGGCGGTGCCGGTGGTGTGGCCGTTCACCACACCGGACAGCAGCTGCACCGCGTCTGCTTCCACCCGGGGGGTGGAAAGACCGTCGCCCCGGGCGCGGCGCTTATCCATGCAGGCGGCGAGGAAGCTCTCGTCCACCGGCACACCGGCGGCCATGCCGTCCAGCACCGCGCCCACGGCGCGGCCGTGGCTCTCGCCGAAGATGGTCAGCGAAAGGTCGCTGCCAAAGGTGTTTTTCATGGGTCAGTCCTCCATGCCCAGCAGCGGGCGCAGCCCCTCCACAGGGATGGTCTCGGCGCGCCAGCAGCCAAGGCCGGGCACCTTGATGATGGTGATCTGTCCGCCCTGTGCCTTTTTGTCGTGCAGCATCTCGGCCAGCACCTTTTCTTTATCGTAGGCGGTGCGGGTGGGTAACCCTAAACGGCGGTACACGCCGCGCACCCGCTTTTGCAGCGCCTTGGATTCGATCATGGGCAGCATACCCAGCGCCACGCACTCGCCGTGGAACAGGCCGGTGGTGCGGCGTCCCTTGATGCCCTTCACGGCCTCGATGCCGTGGCCGATGGTGTGGCCGAAGTTCAGCGCCTTGCGCATGCCCTGCTCGGTCTCGTCCTGCTCCACGATGCTCTTTTTAAAGCGCAGGCTGCGGCAGATGATCTCGCCGATGCGATCGTCCACGTCCTCTTTCTCAAAGATGGAGAACAGCTCCGGGTCGGCTAAAAGACCGGCCTTGACCGCCTCAGCCAGACCGTTGATGAAGTGGCGGCGGGGCAGGGTGGACAGGGTGTCCGGGTCCACGATGACCAGCTTGGGCTGCCAGAAAGCACCCACGATGTTTTTGGTGTCGCCAAGGTCCACGGCGGTCTTGCCGCCGATGGAGGAATCGATCATGGAAAGGGTGGTGGTGGGGCAGTTGATAAAGTCGATGCCGCGCATATAGATGGAAGCGGCAAAACCGGCAAGGTCGCCCACCACGCCGCCGCCCACGGCTACCACAAGGTCGCCCCGGCCCATGCCGAAGTCCAGCATCTGCCGCAGCACGGTCTCCAGAATTTTAAAGCTTTTGCTGGCCTCGCCCTGCGGCACGGTGATGATGGTGGCGTCCTTGCACTGGTCGGCTACCATCTGGGCGTACTGTGCGGGCACACCGCTGTCGGTGACCACCGCCACCCGGCGGTCCAGCCGGGCGAACTGGTACAGGTTTTCCAGCGAGCCGCGCTTGACGATGATGTCATAGCTGCGCTCGCCCAGATTCATGGTCAGCTTGGTTCCGATAAAATCACTCATTTTGTATACACTCCTAACAGCCGCACCGTCCGGCAGGTGCGGTCAAGCTCGCGCAGCAGCGCGGCGGTCTCGCCGGCGGCGGCATCGCCCACCAGCTCTACATAAAAATAATATTCAAAGGGGACGTGCGGCATGGGACGGCTTTTGATGGACTCCATATTGAAGCCGCTGGCACCGATGACCTGAATGACCTCGGCCAGCTTGCCGGGCTTGTTGTCCACCGTGAACAGCAGGGAGAACCGGTTGCCCGCCGTGGGCTTTTTGCGGCTGAGCACGATGAACCGGGTGGTGTTGTCGCCGTCGGTATTGATGTTGGGCACCAGAATCTCCAGCCCGTACAGGGCGGCGGTCTCGGCGCTGGCAATGGCGGCCTTGGAGGCATCGCCGCTTTCTGCCACGAACTTTGCAGCCATGGCGGTGTTGGCCATGGCGGTGGCGGGCAGACGGAACTGCTTTAAAAAGGTCTCGCTCTGGGCAATGGCCTGCTGGTGGCTGTACACGGTGCGCAGCTGGGAAAGCTGGGTACCCGGCAGCACCAGAAGGTTCTGGGAGATGGGCAGGTCGTACACGTCCACCACCCACAGCTCCGGGTGGTTATAGCACAGGTCCAGCACGGCGGAAACGTCCCCGGCGTGGCTGTTTTCAAAGGGTACTACGCCGTGGGCGGCTTCGCCGGAGGCGACAGCCTCGAAAACCTCGTCCCACGTGGAGTAGCTCACGGCCTCGGCGTGGGGGAACAGCGCCTTGAGGGCGATGTGGGCAAACGCCCCTTCCACCCCCTGATAGGCGGCGCGGTTGCACCCCAGCACGGCGGCTTCGTACTGCTTGGCAAGGTCCATCATGTGCTGGACATGGTCTTTATAGTAAGGGCGCAGCGCGGGCTGCTGGATGCGGGCTGCGGCCTTTTCCAGCACGGCGGCCTCCCGGGCGGCATCGTAGATGGGCAGACCGTGCGCCCGCTTATATTCGGCTACCTGCAAAACGGCAGCCATCCGGCGCTCGAACAGCGCAGCCAGCTGCGCATCCACCGTGTCGATCTCGGCACGGGCTTGTTCCAGTGCGTCCATGGGGGTCACATCCTTTTTGGTCGGTTTTTGCGGGGATACCTAGTAAGTATACCATAACCGGGACAGGGAAACAACAAACCGCACTTTATTTGAGGGTGGAGAAAATTTCAAATAAGCCTCGGGTAAAAAGACGAAAATAGAAAACAGAAAAGACGAACCCTCTCAGGCGCTCCCGCGCCAGCTCTCCCGAAGGGAGAGCCAAGCCGTAAAGTTTAACACTAAAGTGTTAGGTGCAATGAGAAAGTTTCCGGTAGTGCTCTTGCCTCTCCCTTTGATGCGAATCAATAGTAGAAATATTTATTAGAGATAATCAGACAAGCAAAGGCAAGAGCGGCAAAGACATGAAAAA
>CAKTGQ010000054.1 GCA_934561555.1 uncultured Faecalibacterium sp.
GGGATCTTGAGCACATCCACAAAGTCGTTGAACAGCATCTTGGTGCGGCTGTATGTAAACGGCTGGTGGACGGCGATCAGGCGCTTATAGCCCATTTCCTTAGCAGTGTTCAGGGTGGCGCGCAGCTCGGTGGGGTGGTGGGCGTAGTCGTCAATGACCAGTGCACCGTTGCACTCGCCGTACACCTCAAAGCGGCGGCCTGCGCCCTTGAAGTTCAGGGCAGCCTCGGCGCACTGCTCTGCGTTCAGGCCCACAAAGCGGCACACGGCGCACATGGCCAGTGCATTATAAATATTGTGGCGACCGGGCACGGACAGGCGGATGCGGGTGGTGTCGGTCGTGTTCCACTCCTTCAGGTCGAACTCAAAGAAGCCGGGCTTATACTCGTTGACGTTGACTGCACGGTAGTCGCCGTGGTTGTCGATGGCAAAGGTGCGCACCCGGCGGTCCAGCGTGTACATCACGTCCATGGTGTTCTTGTCGTCGGCGTTGGCAAAGATCATGAACTGGGTCATCAGGGCAAAGCGCTTGAAGGCGAACTTCAGCTCGCCCATGCTGCCGTAGTAGTCCAGATGGTCGTTGTCGATGTTCAGCACCACGGACAGATAGGGGGTCAGCTTCAGGAAGGTCTCGGCGAACTCGCAGGCTTCGATGACGATATCATCGCCCTTGCCAGCCTTGCCGTAGCCGTTGATGAGGGGCAGCTTGCCGCCGATGACCGCAGAGGGATCGCGCCCTGCCAGTTCCAGCGCGGTGGTGATCATGGAGGTGGTAGTGGTCTTGCCGTGGGTACCGGACACGCAGATGCTCTGCTTGTACAGGCGGCTCACATAGCCCAGCAGCACACTGCGCTCCACGGTGGGGATACCGTAGGAGGCGGCTGCGTTCAGCTCCACATTGTCCTTGGAGATGGCGGCAGAGTACACCACCATGTCCACACCGACAACGTTATCCGCATTGTGGCCAAGGCTGACCTTCACGCCCATTTCCCGCTCGTAGCGGATGATGCTGCCGTCCAGCACATCGCTGCCGGACAGCTCGTAGCCCTTGGCGGCCAAAATCTGGATCAGCGGATACATTCCGCTGCCGCCGCAGCCGATAAAGTGGATCTTCTTTACATTGTCCAGCAGATGCTGGCTATAATCCGAGAACATGAACATAGTAAGACTCTCCTCCAAATATTAACGGCTGCAACGCAGACCGGTTCCTTCCAAATATGGGGACACACCCTTATTATATAATTTTTGCAGCATAAAATAAACAGGTAAGGCCGAATTTTCGGAAAGAACCATAAAGTTTTAGTGAATTTTGTGATATGTGTACAACAAAATCCCGGCAGTATTACTTTTTTGCCCGCCGCCGCAGGATCTCGTCCAGAATGGCATCGGCCACGTCTGCCTTGCTCATCAGGGGCAGTTCCCGGGTGCCGTCCGGGGTGATGAAGGTGACCACGTTGGTATCCACCCCAAAACCTGCACCGGCCACCTTGAGGTTGTTTGCCACCACCATGTCCAGATTTTTCTTGGCAAGCTTCGCGGAAGAGTTTTCCACAAGATCCCGGGTCTCCATGGAAAAGCCGCACAGGAACTGGTGGGTCTTGCGGGGGCCGATGGTGCCAAGGATGTCCTCGGTGCGCTCCACCGGGATGGAGAGGTCGCCCTCCTTCTTTTTGATCTTGTCATCGGCCACGGTGGCGGGGCGGTAATCCGCCACGGCGGCGGCCATGATAAGCACATCGGTGGTGTCAAAGCGGCTGGTCACAGCCTCGTACATCTGCCGGGCGGTGGTCACCGGCACATCGGTGGTGAACTTGACCGGCGGCAGCGCGGTCTGCCCGTGGATCAGGGTCACTTCGGCGCCCCGCATGGCGGCGGCGCGAGCAAGGGCGTAGCCCATCTTGCCGGTGGAGTGGTTGGTCAGGTAGCGCACCGGGTCCAGCGCCTCCTGCGTGGGGCCGGCGGTCACTGCGATGCGCATCCCTGCCAGATTCTTCGGGCGGGCAATGGTGTGCAGAATGTGCTCCACCAGCACCTCTTCCTTGGGCAGGCGTCCGCTGCCCACGTCCTTGCAGGCCAGCACGCCGCTCTCCGAGGGGATGACGGTAAAGCCGTACCGCTCCAGCGTGGCAAGGTTATCCTGCGTGATGGGGTTTTCCAGCATTCCGGTGTTCATGGCGGGGGCTACCAGCTTCGGGCACTTTGCGGCCAGCACCACGGTGGTAAGCATATCATCCGCAATGCCGTGCGCCATTTTGGCAATGACGTTGGCGGTAGCGGGGGCTACAAGGATCACATCCGCCTTTTTTGCCAGCGAGATGTGGGTGACCTCAAACTTGAAATCCCGGTCAAAGGTGTCCACCATGCACTTGTGGCCGGTCAGGGTCTCAAAGGTGAGAGGGGTGATGAACTGGGTGGCGTTTTGGGTCATGATGACCTCCACATCCGCACCCAGCTTGCGCAGTGCACTGGCCACATTGGCCATCTTATAGGCGGCAATGCCGCCGCTCACGCCCAGCAGGACGCACTTGCCGTTCAGATCCATGGTTCGTTTACCTCCCGGAAAAACAGTTCTTTTCCACATATCTTACCTTAGTATAATGCAAAACTTCCACCAGCACAACAAAATCTTTGCCGGGAACTTGTATCCGGAGCAAAAATGCGGTAAAATACGCTTGACAAAGAGCAAACCGGTTCTTTTCTTTTACTTTGAAAAGGAAAACAGAATTATGATCTTAGCCATTGATATAGGCAACACCACCGTCGCCCTTGGGGGCATCCGGGACGGACGTGTATGCTTTGTGGCGCGCATGGACACGGTGCGCACCCGCACGGCTGCGGAATATCGTGCCGAGATGGATAAAATTTTTGCGCACCGCCGTCACCCGGAGCGCCCCATGCGCTTTGAGGGTGCGGTGCTTACCAGCGTAGTGCCCCAGATCACCGGGGCACTGGCCGAGTGCGCCCGTCACTACACCGGCAAAAAGCCGGTCATCGTTTCGCCGGATATCCGCACCGGACTGACCATGGGGGTGGACGAGCCCCGTGCCGTGGGCAAGGACCGGCTGGTGGATGCCGCCTACGCGGCGGCAAACTTTCCGCTGCCGGTCGTCACGGTAGACCTTGGCACCGCCACCACCTTTAATGTGGTGGACAAAGACCGGGTGTTCCGGGGCGGCGTGATCTGCCCCGGCCTTTCCACCGGGCTGCGCGCTCTGGGCGAGCGCTGCGCCCAGCTGCCGCAGGTGCATCTGGGCTCCCCGAAAAAAGCCGTCGGCACCAATACCGAAAGCTGTATGCTGTCCGGCTCGGTGCTGGGCACCGCCGTGCTCATTGACGGCATGGTGCAGCGCATTGAGGAAGAGCTGGGCAGCCCGGTTACGCTGGTGGTCACCGGCGGGCTGGCAAAGTACGTCACCCCGCTGTGCCGCCACCCCCTGACCTATGACCCGGAGCTGCTGATGAAGGGGCTGGCACTGCTGTACCAGCTGAACGCCCCGCAGGAGCACGGCCGCAGCCATGGCGGCGGCAGGCACTACGGTCAGCAGGGACGCCCCCGGGCAAAGCACCCGTACCCCAACCGCCGCACCCGCCGCGAGCCGGAGGCGCTGGTAGGCTGAGGGAACAAGAGGATAAGGGAGAGCATTATGAAACTGGGCATTCTTGGCACGGGTAAGATCGTGCAGGAATTTTTGCCATGGCTTGTGGAACACACGCCGTTTACTGTGCAGGCGGTGTGCAGCACCCCGCGCTCGGCGGCAAAGGCCGCAGAGCTGTGTGCGCAATATCAGATCCCGCAGCACACCACCAATTACTTCGAGTTGCTGCAATGGGTGGACGTAGTCTATATCGCTGTGCCCAACTTGCAGCACGCCCGCTACGCCCGGGTGGCACTGGAAGCGGGCAAGCACGTCATTGTGGAAAAGCCCATGGCGGTGACCGCCGCCGAGACCGAGGAACTGGCTGCGCTGGCACAGCGCAAGCGGCTGTTCCTCTTTGAGGCGATCACCACCCAGTACCAGCCCAACTACGCAAAGCTCCGGGAGCTGCTGCCCCGGGTGGGCACGGTGCGCATGGTGCAGTGCAACTTCAGCCAGTATTCCAGCCGGTACGACGCCTTTTGCGCCGGGCAGACCCCGCCGGTGTTCGACCCGCTGTGCGCGGGCGGCGCACTGATGGACCTGGGCGTGTACAACGTCAGCTACATCGTGGGTCTGTTCGGCGAGCCGAACAAGGCGGTATATGCCGCCAACATGGAGCGCAACATCGACACCAGCGGCGTGCTGATGATGGATTACAGCGGCTTCAAGGCGGTAAGCCTTGCCGCCAAGGACTGCGCAGCCCCTGCCCGCTGCATCATTCAGGGCACAAAGGGCTACATTTTGCAAAAATCCACCCCGAACTACTGCGGCGGCGTGACCTTCCATCCCAACGAGGGCAAGGAAGAACACTACAACCTGAACGGGGACCGTCCCCGGCAGGCGGCAGAGTTCGAGGCCTTTTACCGCGCCATGACCACCGGAGACCAGGAGCTGTGCGCTCGGATGCTGGATACCAGCATCGCGGTGAGCCGGGTGCTCACGGTGGCGCGCCGCAGCGCCGGGGTGCGCTTCCCCGGTGACCGGTTCTAACGCATTTTTCTCTGGAACACGCCCTGACAACCACGCGCTTCCAAAGATTTGAATATTCACCTAAAACCCGCACAGAGCGGGCAGGTTTGCGCCGTATCCGACAAAAAGGGCGGAACGGCAGCAGGAGGAAAACTGAATTATGAAGAATACCAATACGAAGACGCTGACTCGTGTGGCCCTGCTTGTGGCCATTGAACTGGTGATGAAGCTTGTCGGTCTGGGCAGTGTGCCCATGGGCCCGCTGTACATGAGCTTCCTCACCCTGCCCATCGCCGTGGGCGCCATCACCATGGGCCCCGCCGTGGGTGCGCTGCTGGGCGGCGTGTTCGGCGCTGTGAGCTTCTACGATGCCATCACCGGCGCATCTGCCATGACCGGCGCACTGTTCCAGGTCAGCCCGCTGAATACCTTTATCCTGTGCGTGGGCATGCGTATGCTCATGGGTCTGTGCTGCGGCCTGATCTTCAAGGCTCTGCAGAAGCTGGACAAGTCCCGCACCTGGAGCTACATCCTCAGCGCCATGACCGCACCCGCCCTGAACACCCTGTTCTTCATGGGCTACATTGTGCTGGCCTTCTACGGCTGCGACTATGTGCAGAATCTGGTGTCCGTCAAGGGCGCTGCCAACCCCCTCATGTTCGTAGTGCTGCTGGTTGGCGTGCAGGGCGTAGCCGAATTTCTGGTGTCCGGCATTCTGGGCGGCATCGTCGCCCGCGCCGTGGCAAAGTTCCTGAAGTAAGCCCGGCTGCGCACCATGTCAGGGCGGCGCATCCGTATTTAGAATAGAAAAATGAATGCTCCTCCGGCAGCTGCCGGGGGAGTTTTTTGTTGACAGACGCGGAAAGAACCCTCTCAGGCGCTCCCGCGCCAGCTCTCCCGAAGGGAGAGCCAAGCCGTTACGTTCATTACTAAAGTATTAGGTGCCATGAGAAACCTTACCGCCACCTCAAAAAGCTCCCCCCTCGATGCGAATCAATAGTAGAAATATTTATTAGAGATAATCAGACAAGCAAAGGCAAGAGCGGCAAAGACATGAAAA
>CAKTGQ010000055.1 GCA_934561555.1 uncultured Faecalibacterium sp.
ATCAATGAGCCGGAGGGATTACACATGGATGTTCTCCAGAATATGATGCTGTTTTCCGAGCTTGTCCAGTGCGGCGGCAATGTTTATACATCTGGATAAAAAGATCGTAGCGGAAGATCTTGCTGCTTTGGTGGGCTATACGGAATATTACCTCACCCACAAATTCAAGGAAGAAACCGGTCTGAGTGTGACGAACTATGTAAAGTTTGCAAAGGTAGAACGCGCGAAAGTTCTGCTGAAAAGCACGCCGCTCAGTGTCCGGGAAATTTCCGAACAGCTTGGTTTTGCCACCCGCAATTATTTCAGTGCAGTCTTTCAGCAGGTCACCGGAAAAACGCCTATGGAGTTCCGGGAGCGCTAAAAATACAACAGCCCGTCTGAATCAAAAGCAGACGGGCTGTTGTTGTATGAAATTATGGATTACTCAATCCAGTCGGAACACCTGTTCCAGCTTAGGTTGTGCGCCGGTCACGGGATCCATTTCCAGTTCCAGAATGTCCTTCATGTACTCGTTCCAGCGGTCAACGACCGGGCTTTCGGCCTGCACCTTCTCGGCGTAGGCTACGCCCTTTTCGCACTCGTAGTAGCCGAACAGTTCATCGTTGCAGTAGAAAATGCTGTAATTGCAGATGCCGGCATCTTTCAGGACTTTGACCATTTCCGGCCAGATCTCTGCATGACGCTTCTGATATTCGGCCTTGCAGCCGGGCTGGATGCGGCCCTTCCATGCTATGTGTTCCATGTTCTGCTCCTTAGTCGAGGAACTTCTCGTTCAGGGTCACACCAAAGTCATGGGCAATGGCGCGCAGGTCATCGTCGGTGATGGTCTGCCGGATGATGCCGCCGCCCATGGAGAGCACCTTGACGTAAATTTCAGCGCTCTTTTCAATGGTGTGCGCCAGACCGAAGGTGATGTCAAAGTCCGGGCCAGAGGCAAACAGACCGTGCTGCGCCCAGATGGCTGCCTGATAAGTCTTCATCAGCTCGCTGGTTGCCATAGCGATATCCGCACCGCCGGGCACCATCCACGGACAGACACCCACGCCCTCCGGGAACACCACCGGGCACTCGGTAGCGCTCTGCCACAACGCACGGGTGAAGTCCCGGTCGGTCAGGGACAGAATGTAGGTCAGGGCAATCACGTTGGTGGCGTGGCAGTGGTAGATGACACGGTTTGCGCCATTGGTGGCTGCCTTGCGGACGCTGTGGTTCATAAAGTGGCTGGGGAACTCACTGGTGGGCTTTGCGCCGTCCTCCAAGCCCCAGACGATGCGCCAGCTGTCGCCCTTGTCGTTGATCTCCACGATGCCGATGCTGTGGATGGGGTCCAGCTCCACATTGCGGAAGAATTTGCCGGAGCCGGTGGTGATGAAATACTCGCCCGCCAGATTATCCGCCTGCACCCCCATGTTCACCCACTGCCGAGGCTGCTCGTCAAAGAAGGGGCGGCACTGCGCCACTTCCTCGTCCTTCATGCGATAGGTCAGGTTGCCGCCGTTGCGCTCGTGCCAGCCCTGCAGCCAGCCATCGTTGCACATCCGCATAAAGCCTTTTACGATCTCAACATCCAGAATTCCCATGATAAATACCTCTCTTTTTCGCTTGTTTCAGTTATTTTATCGCGTAATGATGTCCACAGGAACATCGAAGATTTTTGCCACTTTCAGAATAGTGTCGATGTGACGGCCGGTAGCCGCAGCCATGTGGTGGGTGGGGCCGGCCTCGCTCCAGCGGTTGCAGAACTCTCGTGCGCCGCAGGTAAAGCGGGTGCGCATATTGGTGTCGCCAAAGGTGAAGATGGGGCCGGGTTCGTTGACACCTTCGGCTACCACGAACTTGAAGTGACCGTCCTTGTCCTGCGTGATGCCCAGATAGGTCACAGGGCCAAGGTGGGGATAGAACTGGGTCAGGTAACCGCCGCCGGTCTTGCCGTGGAACACGGGCACGATCTTCATGGTGGGCTTCTTCTCGGAAATGTCAGCGTCGCCAGAACCGGAGTGGCCGATGATGCAGATGTCCTCATCGAAGTCGATGGAGTACATCTCGCTCAGCTGGCCGCAGCCTGCAATGGTCTTGAGGATGCTCATGGCCATGGACACCTTGATGTCGCCTTCCACGGCGCAGGCCACGCCCTGCTTGATGAGCATGGAGAACGCTGGGATCAGCATACTGTCCAGAACTCCGGCCTTGCCCTGTGCAAAACCATCGTAGTGGGATGCGATAAACGCGATCTTCTCGTCCTTGACCCACCGCTCAAAGGCCACCACATACTTTGCCATGTCCCAGACCTTTTCAATGGTGCCGCCGCCCTCGATGTCGAAGGTGTCCAGAATGTCCTGTGCCTTGGCGCGGATGGAAGCTTCATCGGTGATGTTGTCGGCGATGGCCCACATCTTCTCCCAGTCGAACTGCTTGGTGTAGAGGAACATCCGGTTGTACAGATTGGTTTCGTCGATGTACAAGTCCATCATGCCGGGATACGGACGGCCGATCTGTGCCAGATTGGTGTCGCGGAAGCGGCGGCGCACCTGTGCGGCACGGCACCAGTCCTCGATCTCGGCCTGCACCTGCGGGTCGCCGCCCTCGACCACACCGGTAATAACGGCGTGACGCTTGCCAGCGCGCTCCAAGTCGGCCACCATTTCGCCGACTGCACCACAGGCGTACAGCTCACCCAGCCAAGTGGGAGTGTCGGTGTTGGCGTAGTCCGGGGCTTTCTTCTTCTGGACATTCACCAGCACCACGGGCACATTCAGGTCGCGCACAGCAGGCAGCATATTGTAAGAAGTGGCGTAGGTCAGCAGCTGCAAAATGACCAGATCCACATCTGCGGCGCGGAACTTGTCGCCAGCGGCCATGGACAGTTCCTTGGTGGTGACGATGCCGCCGTCCACGACTTCCACGGTGTCGGGGATGGTCTTTTTGAAGTCGGCGTACTGCTGCTCAAATTCAGGCACGAGGGTCGGGAACTGGGGCAGATACGCACCCAGAGCGATGGCGAACACGCCAACACGGGCTTTGGTTTCAACGAGCATGGGAAATCCTCCTTATTGAATGTTCATCTGAATCTTCAAATTGCCGATAGCGGTGGCCTCGATGGGCAGCGCCACCACCTGTTTTCCGGTATAGTGGGCGGTCAGCTCGTTCAGGGTAGCGTTCTTTGCGCCGCCGCCTGCGATGTACAGTTTATCCCAGTGCTGCCCGGTGACAGCCTCCATCTCACGATAGGCTTCCCCGTAGCAGTACGCCAGCGAATGATAGATGCTGTTGATGAGGTCCGCATCCGTGGCAGGGGCTTCGCCGGTCTCGGCGAGAGCTGTGCGAATCTCCGCGCGCATATCCTGCGGGGCAGAGAAGCGGGCTGCGTTCACATCAAAAATGCGGGTGTAGGTGCTGGTCTTGGCCAGCTCCACCATCTCGGCAAAGGAGATGCCCAGCTGTTTTTGCACGCACTGGATGATCCACAGACCCATGATGTTTTTCAGGTAGCGGATGTACCCCACGCCGCCCTCGTTGGTAAAGTTGGCACGGCAGCTCTCCGGGCTGGTGATGGGCTTTGCCAGTTTGACCCCCAGCAGGCTCCATGTGCCGGAGGAGAGGAACGGTGCATCCCCCTGCTCCATGGGGATGCCCTCCACCGCGCTGGCGGTGTCGTGGGTAGCGCACAGCACCACCCTGGTCCGCCCGCCCACCTCGGCGGCAATGTCGGGTAGCAGCGCACCCAGCACCGTGCCGGGTGCGGTCAGCTTGGGAAACATCGTTTCCGGTAAGCCCAGCGCCCGCAAAATCTCCGGGTCGTATTCCCCGGTCTGGGCATTCACAAGGCCGGTGGAGGTGGCGTTGGTGTACTCCCGCGCCTTCACGCCGCAGAGCCGCCACAGCAGGTACTCCGGGATCATCAGAAAGTCCTCGGCTTCGGCCAGCCGACCGGCTTTTTTGTCGGCATACAGCTGATAAATGCTGTTGAAGGGCTGGAACTGGATGCCGGTGCGCTGGTAAAGCTGCGCAAAGGGCAGAATGCTGTGGACTTCGGGGATCACTGCCTGCGTCCGGTCGTCCCGGTAGGCGTAGACAGGGGAGAGGGGCTGACCGTCTTTCAGCAGCACATAGTCCACCGCCCATGTGTCGATAGAAAGGCTCTCGATGACCGGGTACTTTGCAAAGGCTTCCCGGATGCCCTGCTTCACGTTGGCAAACAGGCTGTCGATGTCCCATTCCAGATGACCGTCCACCCGCCGGACACTATTGGGAAAACGGTACACTTCCTCGGTGTGGAGAACACCGTTCTCCATCCATCCCACAATGTGCCGTCCGCTGGACGCACCAATGTCGATGGCAAGATAGTTTTTGTGCATAATGGGCCTCCTGTGTGGCTTTGACTGCTACCAGTATAGCCCCAGGATGCCGGCGTTTCCATCCGCAAAGGTGACGCATTTTTTGTGAAAAGTCTACTCTTGCATCGCAAAGGCTGGTGCGCTATACTGGGTACAGAAAGAGAGGAATCGAAGAATGCTGACCTACAATATGGATGTGACCCCGGAGAGCCTGTGGAAGCGCACTACCCCCAGCGAGGCAGAACTGGCACAGCCCTATTACTGCACCGAGGCAGGGGTGTTTTATGCCCAGCAGCATTTTTCCACCGCCCGGACCGATAAAGAAAGCTATCTGCTGTTCTACACCCTCCGGGGGGCAGGGCTCATCGAGCAGGGAGAAAGCCATGTGGAGCTCCGCACCGGGCAGGCACTGCTGCTGAACTGCCGCACTCCCCAAAGCTACTGCACCGCTCCGGGGCAAAGCTGCTGGCACCATTACTGGGTGCATCTGGACGGCGCAGGGGTGGCAGCCCTGGAACCGCTGCTGCTGCCGAGCAAAAAACTGACCCCGGTGCAGCTCACCGGGGTCAAGATGCAGGAATTGTTTGAAACGCTTTTAGGGCAGATGGAGCGCAGCACCGTGGACAGTATGGTGACCATGGGGCTGGCACTGCACGAGATGCTGGCGCTGTGCGCCCGGAGCATTCTTGCACAGGCCGAAGCCACCAGCGCACGGCAGGTCATTTTGCAGGCTGCGGAGACACTGCGCAAAAATTACCAGAAGGAGCTTTGCCTTGCCGACCTGCTGGCAGAGGCGCACATGAGCAAAAGCTATTTTCTGCGTCTGTTCCGGCGGTATATGGGTACAACACCGTATAATTACCTCGTCAACTTCCGCATCACACAGGCAAAGGAATTACTGGTCCTTACCGACCACAGCGTCAGCGAGATCGCACAGGAAGTTGGCTTTGGGGATGCCAGCAATTTTTCCACCCGGTTTGCAAAAGCCACCGGGCAAAGCCCCCTGCAATACCGCAAAAGTGCGCTGAAGAGTGCCTCTCAAGAATAAAGCTCAATAAAAAACAGGGTGCGCCTTGCGGACGCACCCTGAAAACCCACAGACCGGCAGCTGACCGCCGCTTTCCGGCACAGCATACTGGGAGCAGAAAATCTTTTTGGTGTGCTGGGGGGTTATGCGGCAAAATGACCTTGCGGCCGGCAGGGGACAGTACAAAACAAAAAAATCCCGGAAGCCGAAGCTTCCGGGAATCTTTTGGAGGTGACGACCAGATTTGAACTGGTGGATGAGGGTT
>CAKTGQ010000056.1 GCA_934561555.1 uncultured Faecalibacterium sp.
CCCTCGCTGCCGGCGATGCAGTGGGCTACCGGGAGATGACGACCCTCGTTGGTCTCCAGATAGTTGTCCGGGTGGGTATCTTGGGTGACAAAGATCTGCTCCGGGCGGTAGGTGCGGATCTTTTCCAGCACCTTCGGCAGGATGGCTTCGGCCTCCTTCGTGCCCAGAGAGCCGGTGATAAAGTCGTTTTGCATATCCACAACGATCAGAAATTTCATACGGGGTACCTCCCAAACTGATGTGTCAAGACACCTTTTTCTTTCAGTATAACGGATGAAGCAAAAAATGCAAGGGTTTTGTTTGGCGGCGGTGGTTTTTGGCGGAAAAACAGGGCTTCTCAGGTGCGGAATCTTTTCCGCAAGGGAAAACCATGGTATACTGAACGCAACGAATCCAAAGTAATAAACCGGGAGGTACAATTATGAAGTGGGGAATTTTAGCGACCGGCACCATTGCCAAAAAGTTTGCATCCACGGTGGAACAGATGGGCGCGGAAGGGGAGCAGCTTGTTGCCGTGGGGTCACGGCATCTGGAAAGCGCACAGGCGTTTGCACAGCAGTATGGCATCCCTCGCTGCTATGATTCCTACGAAGCTCTTGCCGCCGACCCGGAGGTGGAGGCTATCTATGTTGCCACCCCCAACACCCTGCACTATGAAAACTGCAAGCTCTGTCTGGAGCAGGGCAAGCACGTTTTGTGCGAAAAGCCCTTTACCATCGACCCGGAACAGTCGCAGAAGCTGTACCGTCTGGCAGAGGAAAAGCACCTCTTTCTCATGGAGGCGTTCTGAATCTGGCTGCTGCCGCTGTACGACCGCCTGCGCCAGATCCTTGCGACTGGCACCATCGGGGAACTGAAGCAGATCACCTGTCAGTACGGCTTTGTGGCATCCGGGGCACGGAAGGACCGCAAGTTTGATTCCGGTCTGGGCGGCGGTGCGCTGCTGGATATCGGCATCTACAATCTGGGCTTTCTGCGTATCCTCACCGGACAGGACCCGGAGAAGGTGGAGACCAAAGAAGTGCACATCAACGAGTACGGCACCGATGATTACAGCTGCCTTGTGCTGACCTACCCCGGCGGCTGCAAGGCAGAGTCTGTCCAGACCATCGGGCAGGAGCTGGAGCGCAACGCCCGCATCCTTGGCACCAAGGGCAGTATTTTCCTGCCGGATTTCCAGCACGCCGAGACCATGACGCTGGAAGTGGAGGGCAAAGAGCCGGAGGTCATCCGCTGCCCGGTGGACATCAACGGCTTTGAGTACGAGATCCGGGAAGCAAGTCGCTGCGTCAAGCTGGGGCGTACCGGCAGCGACCGTTACACCCCGCAGGACAGCCTTGCCCTGACCCGCCTGATGTACGACACCCGCATGAGCTGGAGCATGAAGTTTGCAGGCGAGGTGTAAGCACACACCTTGCACAGGGGGCTTTTGCGTGCGGAAACCATGGGACACTAAGAACGACAACTTGGAATTATGAAAGAAGGAAAAAGTAATGGATGAACAGAAAAAAATGTTTACGAATAAATCAGTTACACTTTTTTTAGTAATAGTCATTTCAGTTAGTGCAATATTCGAAACGATAGTTATTGCACTAAGAGCTATGGGGTTAGCTGTTTTTTTAATGTGGGTTCCCACAATAGCGGCAATAATTGCAGGATGTATATCGCAGAAAGAAAGTAACGGAAAAATATCATTCAAAAAATTACTTCAGAGTATTGGATTTCAGAAGACATCAATTAAATGGATACTATTATCTTGTTTAATTCCGGCAGTTTACATAGGAATACCATATGTGCTTTTTTGGATTGCTTTTCCCAATAGTTTAGATATGAGTAAAGCATCCGTCATTCAGTTGGTTCTTATGTCTGTTGTTGGGATTTTCATAGGCTTGATTACAGCTATCGGTGAGGAAATTGGGTGGAGAGGTTATTTAGTTCCAGCTACCTTAGAAAGAGTAGGAATAAAAAAGGCACTAATATATACTTCTATATTTTGGGGTGTATGGCACTTGCCTATTCTTATATCAGGTCTGTATATGCCGGGAACTCCCGCATGGTATTCTGTTCCGGCTTTTCTTTTTATGATTATACCTGTTGGAATGATTTACGGAATAATAACGATAAAAACAAAAAGTATTTGGCCTGCTATCTTTTTGCATGCAGCTCATAATACTTTTGACCAGTTGATTTTTGGAACAGTAACCGTTGCTAATAACAAAATGTTTTTTGTGAGTGAAACAGGTATATTTACTATTATTTTTGCATGGATCGTAGCTGTTTTTCTTTATAAAAAATGCAATGACTAAATGGTAATTTATAGATTAGGATTACCCTATTACAAAGAATTTGACAATTTCCAGTTTGCCGGGCAGACAGGCAACTGAAAACCACACAAAAAACGAAGGAGCAGCCATGGTACTTTATTTTACGGGAACCGGCAACAGCCGGTATCTGGCGCGGCGCATTGCCGAAGGGCTGGAGATGCCGCTTTACGACCTGAACGCCTGCATCAAGGCAGGGAATACCGCCCCGGTGCAGACCGGGCGGGATGTGGTGCTGGTCACGCCTACCTACGCATGGCGCATCCCCCGGGTGGTGTCGGAGTGGCTGGGCAAGACCGCGCTGACCGGGGCAGAGCGTATCTGGTTTGTGATGGACTGCGGCAGCGAGATCGGAAATGCGGCAAAATACAACCGGCAGCTTGCAGCGCAAAAGCAGCTGCAGTACATGGGCACAGCCCAGATTATCATGCCGGAAAATTACATTGCCATGTTCAATGCACCCCAGAAGGAGCAGGCGCGGAGCATTGTGGAGCAGGCAGAGCCTGCACTTCAGAAGGTACTGACCCAGCTCAAAGCCGGGCAGGAATTTCCCCCGCCGAGAGACAACCTCTACGACCGCTTTATGAGCGGCCCGGTGAACCCGGTGTTCTATCGCTTTTTTGTAAAAGCGGAGGCCTTCCGGGCGACGGATGCCTGCATCGGTTGCGGCAGATGCGTGGAGCTGTGCCCCTTGAACAACATCCGTCTGGAAAAGGGCAAACCGGTCTGGGGCAAAAACTGCACCCACTGCATGGCCTGCATCTGCTACTGCTCCAAAGAGGCCGTCGAGTACGGCAAAAAGAGCAAAGGGAAGCCCCGGTATCACTTTGAAGCACTGGAAAAGCAGCAGGACCTATGAGACAGAGTAAACCCCGGCGCTGCACAGACTGGAGTTGCTTTTGAGAGACAGGTGTGCTATACTGCCAACAGAATAAACGGGAATGAAGTTCTCCCGAAGTAACCAGATTACTTGAACCGCTTTGAAAGCTGATGACTTCTGCGACGAAAATCACGCAGAAGGTGTCAGCTTTTTTGCGTGTTGTGGGTAAGGAGGAACTTTTATGTTACTGAGTATTTCGCTGATTTTGATCGTTGGTATGTTCATGGGGTGGCTTTGTCAGAAGTGCAGGCTGCCGAGCCTGCTGGGGATGCTGGCAACCGGCATGGTATTGGGGCCCTACGTCCTGAACCTGCTGGACGGCAGCATTCTGGGCATCTCCCCGGAGCTGCGGAAGATTGCCCTGATTATTATTCTTACCCGTGCAGGGCTGGGACTGGATACTTCCGGGCTGAAAAAGCTGGGGCGGCCTGCCGTTTTAATGTGCTTTATTCCGGCCTCCTTTGAGCTGCTGGGGGTGCTTTTGCTGGCACCGAAGCTCATGGGGCTGACGGTGTTGGAGGCGGCAATTCTTGGCGCTGTACTGGCAGCAGTTTCCCCGGCGGTGGTGGTGCCGCGGATGGTCCGGCTCATGGACGAGGGCTACGGCGTAAAACAGGGCATCCCGCAGCTGATCCTTGCAGGGGCGTCGGTGGATGACGTATACGTCATTGTGCTGTTTTCCACCTTTGTGGGTATGATGCAGGGCAAAAGTGCCTCTCTGCTCAGTTTTGTCAACATTCCGGTGTCCATCCTGCTAGGCATGGCAGTGGGTCTGGCGGTGGGGTCTCTGTTGGCGTACTTCTTTGCAAAGATCCACATCCGGGATACCGCAAAGGTGCTGATCATTTTGAGCATCTCCTTCCTGCTGGTGGCAGCGGAGGACGCTTTGACCACCGCCATCACCTTCTCGGCGCTGATCGCCATTATGTTTATCGGCATTGGTCTGCAGAAAAAGAGGGCGGTAGTGGCAAAAAGGCTCTCGGTAAAATACGGCAAGCTCTGGGTGGCGGCCGAGGTGTTCCTGTTTGTGCTGGTGGGTGCAACGGTGAATATCGGTTATCTGGGCAAGGTGGGCGCAAAGGCACTGCTTTTGATCGTGGGTGCGCTGGTATTTCGGATGCTGGGCGTTTTTGTGTGCCTTCTGGGCACGAGCCTGCGCAAAAAGGAGCGGCTCTTCGCCATGATGGCGTACACCCCCAAGGCGACCGTACAGGCTGCCATTGGCGGCATCCCGCTGGCACTGGGCTTTGCCTGCGGCGATACCGTGCTTACCGTGGCGGTGCTGGCAATCGTACTGACGGCTCCCCTTGGTGCCTTTGCCATGGATCTGAGCTATAAAAAGCTGCTGAAGAAAGAGTAAAGCGGCGGGCAATGGGGTGATGAAAAGGCAGATTTGTCTTTGAAAGAATAAACCTATTGACATGGTGCGAAAATGGGCTTATACTATCCCCAACACCAGACCCATGAAATATATGGGTCTGGGCCATTACCGAATAAGAGCGGAGAAGTGGGAAAATGTCCTTTGAAAAAGCAAAAGCAGACCTGGAAGAAAAAGGTCTGGGAGACCATGTCATTGTGCTGAACGAGTCCTCGGCAACCGTGGCGGAAGCGGCTCACGCACTGGGCGTGGAGCCTGCCAGCATCGCCAAAACGCTGTCGGTTTTGCAGGGCGAAAAGCCGGTGCTCATTGTCACCGAGGGCACGGCAAAGCTGGACAACCACAAGTACAAGAGCCTGTTCCACATGAAGGCAAAAATGATCCCCTACGATGAGGTGGAAGCCTATGTGGGTCATGCCCCCGGCGGCGTTTGCCCCTTTGGAGTGAACGAGGGCGTGGCGGTCTATCTAGACAAGAGCCTGCGCAAGTTTGATACCGTCTACCCGGCAGCGGGCAACGGTCACACCGCTGTCAAGCTGACCTTGCAGGAGTTGGAAGCCGCCGCCGGAGCCGAGGGCTGGGTGGATGTCTGCAAGGAGCCGGAAGGCGAGTAAGGCATCATATAATAAACGCAAAGGGAGCTCTGCCCGGACATTCGTCCGTGACAGAGCTCCCTTTTTTGCTTCATAAACCTCAGTGCGAAGTGGGTGGCGTTTGCCGGGCAGCAGGAAAATAGACGTTCATCGAGCTGCCTGCTGCCGCGCTCAGCGGAGCAAATACCACACGCCCAGCAGAATCGCAAGGAAGATCAGGTTGGACAGGGTGAACAGCCCAAAATACTGCTTCTTCCCCTGTGGCAGCTCCCGTGCAATCTGCCGGTAGGAGATAAGGCTGGCCATGGATGCGA
>CAKTGQ010000057.1 GCA_934561555.1 uncultured Faecalibacterium sp.
TTTACCGGCAACCCCGGCACCGGCAAGACCACCATTGCCCGGCTGGTGGCAAAGTACCTCAAGGCCATCGGTGCGCTCAAGGGCGGGCAGCTGGTGGAGGTGACCCGCGCTGACTTAGTGGGACGCTACACCGGCCACACCGCCCCGCTGACCAACAGCGTCATCGAGAGTGCGCTGGGCGGCGTGCTGTTCATTGACGAGGCGTATAGCCTGTACCGCGGCGAGCAGGACAGCTTCGGGCTGGAAGCCATCGACACCCTTGTAAAGGGCATGGAGGATCACCGGGACGAGTTGGTGGTCATCCTTGCGGGCTACACCAAGGAGATGGAAGTGTTTCTTACCGCCAACAGCGGCCTTGCCAGCCGCTTCCCCAACAAGATCGAGTTCCCGGACTACACCGCGGACGAGCTGCTGGACATCACCGCCGTGCTGGCAAAGGGCAAGGGCTACCGCCTTGCCGAGGGCTGCACCTTCCCGCTGCTGGGCTACTACAAGCGCCGTCAGGCGCTGGACAGCCGCACCGCCGGCAATGGCCGTCTGGCGCGCAACACGCTGGAAAAGGCCATTTTCAACCAGAGCCGCCGCCTTATCGCCGAGCCCGCCGCACCCCTTGACCTCATCCAGCCCAGCGATCTGGAACTGAATGAGTAAAATTTCTTATCCATTGTCGTTGGATTTTATAAAAACAGCTGGAAATCTCTGTCTGTTTTTCCAAATTGCGCTCCTCCCGTTCGGCATGATATAATTAAACCAAAGGAGGGATCTGCATGAAAAAAATCTTCAAGGGCATTTTGCTGACGCTTCTGGTTCTGGTACTCGTTGCGATCTTCGGCTTTGCGGCATTTTATTTTTCCCGCATCCGCACCATCCAGAGCCTGAAAAAAGTGACCGACTACGAAGACTACAACCTTTACCGGATGGATGTCCGGTATTCATACGACCTCGATCGCCTCATTTCCTATGGTATCTCCAGCAATCAGGATATGCTGGACGCCATCCTGAAGGAGTCCATCCCGCTTCTGCCCATCCACATGAAGGCTCCGAATTACGGATGCAGCGCTTTCAGCATTGCGGACAGCAGCCAGAATATCCTGATGGGGCGGAACTACGATTTCAAGATCGACACCTCTTCGCTTCTGGTCCACTGCACCCCAAAAGACGGCTATGAGTCGGTGGCCTTTGCCGCCCTGAGCAACATTTCGGCCAATCAGCCAGACGCCAGTCTGACCAAGAAGATCGCTACGCTGACGGCTCCGTTCATCTGTCTGGACGGCATGAACGAAAAGGGCGTTTCCATCGCTGTGCTGACGTTGGACAGTGAGCCGACCGTCCAGCAGACCGGCAAACAGACCATCTTTACGACGCTGGCTATTCGTCTGGTGCTGGATCGTGCGGCTACCACACAGGAAGCCGTAGACCTGCTGGACAGCTACGACATGTTCGCCACCAGCGGTCGGGACTACCATTTTTATATCACGGATGCGAGCGGTGATGGACGTGTCGTGGAATATGACTGCGACGACCCCGCCCGCCCCCTTGTGGCGACCCCCATCCGCGCCATTACGAATTTCTACGGCCTGTATGCAGACCGCGTTCTGCCCAACCAGAGAAACGGTATCTACGGCCACGGTCGGGAGCGCTATGACAGCATCGAAGCCGTTCTGAACGAGACGGACACCTACACCGTAGACACCGCATGGAACGCCCTGAAGGCTTCGGCACAGAACCCAAACCCCAACGATGTGACCAGCAACACCCAATGGTCGCTCGTTTACAACGATACCCAGCGCACCGCGCAGTTTGTTCTTCGGCGGGACTGGGACAACCTCGTTCTCTATGACCTCAACACCAATACCGTGACTCTCCGCCCGGAGAGCTGAATCCATCGCAGCAAAAAACGGACCGCCGAAACGGTCCGTTTTTTCTTGTTTAGCGATGTTCTTTCGCCAGCCGTTCGGCCAGTGCCCGCATCCCGGTGCGGACTTTTTCGGGTGCGATGACCTCTACCTTGCCGCCAAAGCCGCACACCCAGCCAAAAAACTGCTCGCTGACGCAGATGGGCACGTCAAAGTGGAAGTGCTCCGCGTCCTCCGGGCAGAACACCGGCTCGCGGCCAAAACGCTCCCGCATGACCGGCTCAAGGTCGGCAGCGCACCGCAGGGTGACCCGGTACTCGGTGCCGCCGAACATATTGAAGTGCTTGCGCAGGTAGGCGGGCAGGTCGAAGGTGCGGAAGAACTCTTTGCCCCGGCGCGGTTCGTCCAGTACCAGCACCCCGGCCATCCGGTCCACCCGGTAGTGGCGCACCGGGGGCGCTTTTTCGTCCTGATAGGCGATCAGGTAATAGCAGCCGTTTTCCCACGCAAGCTGCCACGGGCTTACAGTGCGCACGGCACTGCTGCCCTTGTAGCGGAACTGCACCAGACACCCCCGGTTGATGGCGGTGTGCAGCGCGTCGATGCTGTACAAAAGGGTCTGGCTGTCGGTCTTGGGACGTCCGTCCACATACACCTGACGCTGCAATTGGGTACCCTCGTAGTCGGAGCAGAGGGCTTCCAGTTTGTGGATGATGCGCTTGCTGGTGCGCGCCGAGATGACGCTGCTGGACTGTACCGCATCCACCAGCAGCTTCAGCTCCGAAAGCTCGAACGCACGGCTGGCCATCCAGTACCCGCCGCCGCGCCCCCGTTGCAGCTGGATGTCGTAGCCCAGACTGCGCAGGGTGTCAATGTCGCTGTAAATGCTCTTGCGCTCGGCCAGAATGCCCTGATTTTCCAGCAGCTGCACCAGCTGGGGCACGTTCAGGCGGTGGTTCTCGTCGGTGCGCTGCTCAAGGATGCGCAGCAGCGTTACCAGCTTGGATTTCTGTCCTTCCTGCTTGGGCATGGGGCAATACCTCCGTCACGGTTTATTCCGGCAGCTTTTTGTCAAAGGCGGCGCGGCGCTGGGTGGAAAGGCGGAACATCTGTTCCAGCTTGTCCCGGTCGTCTGCCACAAGGGCGGCGCGCATCTCCTGTAAAGCAGAATCGAACTGGTCGATCTCGCTGATCAGGTTCTGCTTGTTCCACAAAAACAGCTCTGCCCACATTTTGTCGTTGATGCGTGCAATGCGGGTCAAATCCCGGAAGGAGTCGCCGGTGTACTCGCACAGCGAGGAGTTGTCGTTTGCGCACATCAGGCTTACGGCAATGGCGTGGCACAGCTGGCTGACATAGCCGATCATCCGGTCGTGCTCCTGCACCGTCAGGGTGCAGATATGCTTAAAGCCCAGCACCTCCGCCAGCTCCTTTGCCCACTGGATGCCCGCCGGGGTGTTTTTCTCGGTGGGGGTGATGATGAAGTTTGCCGGGGCAAAATTCACCTCGGCGGCGTGCTCCACGCTGGAAGTCTCGCGGCCTGCCATGGGGTGGCTGGCAATGAACTCCACCCCCGCCGGGCACAGCGCCTGCACCGGCTCCACAAGGCCGGTCTTGACGCCGGAAACATCCGTAAAGATGCACCCGGGCTTGAGCAGGTGGCCGTAGGTACGGAACCAGTCCAGCAGAGCAGTGGGGTACAGACCAAAAATAATGTGGTCGGCCTGCTGGACAAGGTCCTCAAAATCATGGGTCTTGCCGCCGGCGATATAGCCGTGCTCCAACGCGTACTGCAAATGTCCCTCGCTGCGGTTGATGCCGTCCACATGGAAGCCGGCGCGGGTCAGCTCCAGCGCGTACTTGCCGCCCAGCAGACCCAGACCCACTACGAGATAACGTTTCGTTTTATCAAGCATCTTCTACCTCCACGCCAAGCGGCGCTGCATCTGCAAAAAAGCCGGGCCAGCTCTTCTGGATGGCTTCGGCATCGTCCACGGTCAGGGGCAGCCCGGCGGCAGCAGCCAGCACCGCAAGGCTCATGACCACCCGGTGGTCGTTGTGGCCGTGCAGGGGAGCGGCGGGGGCGTGCAGACGCTTAGCACAGCCGTGCACCGTGATGGTGCCGCCGTCACTTTCCAGCACGCCGCCGCAGGCGCGCAGCTCGGCTTCCATGGCCGCGATGCGGTCGCTTTCCTTCAGGCGCAGCCGCTCGGCGTTGCGGATGACGGTGGTGCCATCGCACAGCAAGCCCAGCACCATCAGCACAGGGCCAAGGTCGGGGCAGTCCGCAAGGTCGATGTCCACCCCATGCAGGGGCGCTTTGGCAAAGGTGACGCTGTCACCCGTGCGGGTGAACGCCGCGCCGCACCGGCGCAGGATGTCCAGAATGGCGGCATCGCCCTGCAAAGTATCCGGTGCAAGGCCGGTGATGGTCACCCCGCCGCACACCGCGCCCAGCACCGCCGGAAACGCGGCCTGACTGTAATCGCCCTCCACGGTGTAGTCACAGGGGCGGTACTGCTGCCCGCCCGGCAGCAGCAGGGTGGTTTCATCCAGCCAGCGGCTGTGCACCCCAAAAGCGGCCTGCACGGCGCGGGTCATGTCGATGTAGCTGCGGCTCTCCACCGGGGGGATGAGGTGCAGGGTGCTGTCCCCGGGCAGCAGCGGCAGCGCGAACAGCAGCCCGCTGATGAACTGGCTGGACACGTTGCCCGCCAGCCGGTAGTCCCCGGGAGTCAGTGCGCCCTCCACGGTCAGTCCGGCAGAGGATTGCTCGAAACGTAGATTCTGCTCACGATATAGCGTCTCGTATACGGATTGCGGGCGCTCCATCAGCCGCCCGCGTCCGGTAAAGATGACCTGCTGGCCGGTCAGGCTGGCGATGGGGATCAAAAACCGCAGGGTGCTGCCGCTTTCGCAGCAGTCCACCGGGGCGGTCAGGGGCAGAAAATGCCCAAGCCCCTCTACACGGGCATCGTCCGCGCCGGTATCCACGGCGGCGCACAGCTGCGCGGCAGCGGACAGGGTGGCGGAGATGTCCTTGCTGAATTCCAGATGGGTGATGTGGGAGCGCCCCACGGCCAGCGCGGCGCACAGCACGGCGCGGTGCGCCATGCTTTTGCTGGGCGGCGCGGCGATCACGCCCCCGATGCCGCCGGGGGCAGGTCTGATGGTTACTAGCATAGCGGTGTTATCCTTTTTCTCGCCCGTGCATCGGTACTGCACCAAAGCCTTCCCCCGGTCGGGGGAAGGTGGCTGCGAACGCAGGGAGCAGACGGATGAGGGCGCTGGTAGCTGGCGCTTTCCCTGAACAGGAAGGCGTTTTTACATATCCCGGCCGATGGCCCAAGCCACCTGACGGCACTTTGCCATGGCCTGTGCAAAGGCGTCCGGGGTCAGGCACTGTGC
>CAKTGQ010000058.1 GCA_934561555.1 uncultured Faecalibacterium sp.
TCCCATAGGATACCACAGTTTGTCTTGCCTGACCAGTGATGAAATCGGCATAGCTATCCATAACAAATCGTTATAGCAGGCCAAGCCTTTCTTAGAGCAGCTTTTTGAAATTTTCGATGAACCATTGTGCTGCTTCACTCAGCTCATCGCCTTCTGGACGAACGGTTCCAATCAGCAAAAAAGGCTCGCATCCGTTTATTTTCAGATTTTTAATGTCGTAGTGTTTATACGGCTGGTGCATAAAATTGATGCCAAGGCTGCACAGGTCGGTCTGCGTCAGCGCATTGATGGTCATGTGGTCACTATTCGAGTAAATAGCATAGTTCAGGTCTTTGGTACTGATGGCCCCCAGTGAGACCCGGTCCAGATGATGCTCCATGGAAAAGTAGTCCCGCACCGCTCCGATAAACCGCAGGCTGGACAGCTCTGAAAAATCCACGCTGTCTCTCTCATAGTAGGGGTGATTCGGGCCTACATAGACGCAGGCTTCCTTCATATCAAGCGGCTCAAACACCAGATTCTTATGTCCAAGGATGTGCCGGAATGCCGTCAACTGACGCTGCGCAATGTAGACGATGCCGATTTCTGTCTGTCCACTGGCCACCCAGTTGCTGACCTCCTCCACACTGCCTTCCTGATGTTCGACAATATACTCTTTGCCCCAGTGCCGGTAAAAATCCACCAGAAGATTTGTGATCATGTTGCTGGGGTATGTTGCCAGCGTGAACTTTTTGCCGTTGTGATGTGTCGCCATCGAGCTGATCAGGGATGCGTGTTTCAAAATGACTCTTGCATAGTCACGCACAGTCTCACCGTAGGGCGTGATCCGCAGTCCCCGACTGCTCCGCTCCACCAGTTTTCGCCCCAGCTCTTTTTCCAGCGAGGAAATCACCTTGCTGACATTGGGCTGCGACGTATAAAGGCATTCTGCCGCTTGGCTGAAGCTGCCTTTTTCACATACAATGGTAAAGTATTCCAGCTGTTTGAGTTCCATCTTCTTTTGCAATCTCCTGAATCTGACGAAAATACGCCATGGTTAGTTTCGGCTTACCAAGTATAGCATTCTTTCTAGTGTCATGCAAGATTAAAATTGCCTTTACGCAGCCAAAAAGACGGAGTCCCTGATAATAAGTATACATCTTCCCGGTGTGGCTGACACCGCTTTCCCCGAACATCAGCGCACCGCACTTGCCGCAGTACAGCTTGGTGGTGAGCAGATAGCTTTCCTCTGCCTTATGACGGGCAGGGGCCTTTTTATTTTTCGCCAGCTTTTCCTGCACCTTCTCAGATCGTCCAGTTCTGGCTTGCCGACTGCAGATTCACCATGTGGGTGTACAGTCCCTTCCGGGCGTACAGCTCTGCCGGGCTGCCCTGCTCGGCCACGATGCCGCCCGACAGCACCACCACCTGATCCGCACCGGCTACGGTGCGCATCCGGTGGGCGATGATGAGGACGGTTTTGTTTTTTATGAGCCGGGATAGAGCCTCCTGAATGGCAGTTTCGTTTTCCACATCCAAGCTGGCGGTGGCTTCGTCCAGCAGGATGATGGGCGCATCCTTCAGGAAGGCGCGTGCGATGGAAATACGCTGACGCTCGCCGCCGGAAAGGGCACAGCCGTTCTCGCCGATGTTGGTGTTCCACTTGTCCGGCAGTTTCTCGGCAAATTCCTCGCAGTTTGCCAGCTTTGCTGCTGCCAGAACCTCCTCGTCGGTCGCTCCCTTGCGCCCCAGACGGATATTTTCGAGGATCGTGTTGTCAAACAGGGTCACATCCTGAAACACGATGGAATACAGGCTCATGAGCTTTTCCGGGTCGATTTGGGAAACCTCCATGCCGCCCACGGTGATGCTGCCTTTCTGGTAATCCCAGAACCGTGCCGCCAGCCGGGAAACGGTGGTCTTGCCGCCGCCGGAGGGACCCACCAGTGCCGTGACCTCGCCCTGCTTTGCGGTAAAGGAAACATCCCGCAGCACCGTCTCGCCGGAGCTATAGGCAAAGCCCACATGGTCGAATACGATATCGCAGCCCTGATTGGTCATCGTTTCGCTGCCGGTCTGGACTGGGTATTCCAGAATCTCATTCATCCGGCCCACGTTGGTGCGCATGGCAATGACGGCTGCCAGATTCTGCAAAGCGCCCTGCATAGGATCGTACATCCGGGAAGCTGCCATCAGGAAAAGAAACAGCGTTAGTACATCAATGCTACCATTGACCAGCAAGACCGATCCAGTCAGCGCAACCGAAGAAATGCCAAGTTTCAGAACCATGCTTGCCGAAGATACAAACAGGGCGGTTTCCAGTTCTGCCGCAACGGATTGTTTTTCCACCGCACGAATCTTTTTGGAAAGGCCGGAAAGATAGCCTTGTTCCGCATTGCTCGCTTTCAGATCCCGGAGCGTTTCAATGTACTCTTGGATCCCATCGGCGCAATCCATCTTGACCGCCATCGTTCTGGCCTGAATGCGATCTTGCACCCGATAGCTGCCAAGCACGATGGCGATGGACACCGGGATGACCCACAGCGCCGCCAGCGCCATCCGTCCGTCAAAGGTGAACAGGCTCAGGGCAATGAGCACCGTGGAAATGAGGGAACCGAACAGACCGGGAATGAAGTGAGAGCAGTCCTTTTCCAGAACCTCGCAGTCCGCCATGATGGTGCTGGTCAGGTCGGCAAGGTCGCGCTTGCCAAAAAAGGACAGGGGCAGCTTCCGCAGCCGCTCCGCAAGGGTCAGGCGGCGGGTGCCGCTCTCCTTATAGGTGGTAAAATAGGTGCCGTTGTACTGGAACCATGTGGTCAGTAAAATCAGTGCAAAGCAGGCAACGCACCCCAGCAGATAAAAGGTGCTTCTCCCGCTCGTGGAGCCTGCCAGCAGGTCTTTTACCAAGAGGTACAGCAGCCCGGTGGGCAGCATGAACGCCATATTCTGGAACGCACACGCCAAAACGCCCTTTACAAGCCCCTTTGCGCCCTCCGGGGAGCTGGCTGTGGCGTGTTGAATTTTTTCAATCATCTCTTACCCCTCCTTTGCGACCTTCCACTGCACCGACGCCTGATACTCCTGCCACATCCGGGCAAACAGGCCGTTCTGCGCGCACAGTTCGTCCTTTGTGCCGGATTCCACAATCTGCCCATCCTGCACCACATAGATGCAGTCGGCGTTGGCGACAGTGGACAGGCGGTGTGCGATCATCAGCACCGTTTTGCCCTTGGCAAGCCGGGCAAAGGCTGCCTGCACCTTTGCTTCATTGTCCGGGTCGGCAAAGGCGGTAGCTTCGTCCAGAATCAGGATGGGCGCATTTTTCAGCATGGCGCGGGCAATGGCAATGCGCTGCTGCTCGCCGCCGGAAAGATACACGCCCTTGGTGCCGATGACCGTGTGGATGCCCTCCGGGAACTTTTCCACGATATCCATGCACTGTGCAGCTTTCAGCGCCGCCAGCACCTCGGCTTCGGTGGCCTGCGCTCTGCCCAGCCGGACGTTGTCCAGAATGCTGCCCTTGAGCAGGCGGCTGTTCTGGAACACAAAGGAGATGGTGTCCATCAGCTCTTCCTTGGGGATATCCCGCACATCCGCTCCGCCCACCCGGACGCTGCCGCTCTGCACATCAAAGAACCGGCAGACAAGGTTTGCCAGCGTGGATTTGCCGCCGCCGGAGGGGCCTACAAAAGCCACGGTCTGTCCCGGCTGAATCTCCAGCGAAACGCCCTTGATGACCTCGGTTTTTCCGTCGTAGCTGAAATGCACATCCTGCAACGTGACAGAGGAATCCTTCGAGTGCTGCGGAACAGCCTGCACCTGCATGGGCGCCGCCTCCAGCACCGAGTCGATGCGTGCCAGCGCATCCGCTACCACCATCTTGCTCTCGCTCATGTACATCATGCGGGTCAAAGTCAGGGAGATCACCGGCGTGATGATGATATAGAACAGCAGGTTCAGCAGAAATTCCGGGGTGACGCCGTGGGTCGTGAACAGCAGCCCGCCCGCGATCAAAAAGGCGAACACGCCGTTGACGGCGGCGGTATAGAACATCATGGGCAGGCGCAGGTCTTTGGTGTAGGAGATGACCCATTTTTCATACTCATCAATGGTGGTCTTGAACTTTTTGAAGGAAAATACCGACTGCCCGAAGGTCTTGACCACCGGGATGCCCCGGACGTATTCCACTGCCTCGTTGGACATAGCCTCCAAGGCGTTGCCGTACTGCCGCATTTTTTCAGCCATCCGCTTGCCGGTCATGGTCGCCATGATGAGGAAAGCCAGCACCACCGGCGCAAGGCTCAGCAGACCCAACCGCCAGTCGAACGCCAGCAGCAAAACCAGCAGCCCCACCGGGGTGGCGATGGCGTTGTACTGGTCGGGCAGCTGGTGGGCAAGATAGGTCTCGGCGGCTCCGGTGCTCTCGTGGATGATCTTGCGCAGCTTGCCGCTGCCAAAAGTTTCGGCAAAGCCCAGCGGCAGCACCGCCAAATGCTCCGACACCGCCAGCCGCAGATTGGTCGCCACCCGGAACGCCGACAGGTGGGAGCACATCAGCGCTGCAATGTAAATAAGGTAAGACAGCACTGCAAACAACACTGCCATCCAGCCGTAATGGGGGATGTTCACCGCCTGCGCATAGTCCGGCGCGGCGTTCAGCACGTCCCGCAGGATCTTCCAGATGTACACAAAAGGCACCAGCGCCACCAGCGCACTGACCGCAGACAGCACCCACGAGGCATAGGTAAAATATCGGTAGTTCCCGGCATAGCCCATCAG
>CAKTGQ010000059.1 GCA_934561555.1 uncultured Faecalibacterium sp.
GCCATCAGCAGGGTCAGCGCCTGCCGCTGACCGCCGGAAAGCAGCCCCACGCGGGCGGTCAGGCGATCCTCAAGGCCCAGATCAAGGGTCTTGAGCAGCTCACGGTACTGCTCCCGCTCCGCCTTGGTGATGCCGATGCGCAGGGTGCGGCGCTTACCGCGCCGGGCTGCCAGCGCCAAGTTTTCCTCGATCTGCATGGTAGCGGCAGTGCCGGTCATGGGGTCCTGGAACACGCGGCCAATGTAGGCGGCGCGCTGATGCTCGCTCAGGCGGGTAACGTCCACACCGTCGATCAAAATCTTGCCCTCGTCCACCGGCCACACACCGGCCACGGCATTCAGCATAGTGGATTTACCCGCGCCGTTGCCGCCGATGACGGTGACAAAATCACCCTCGTTCAGCTTCAGGTTCAGGCCGTTCAGGGCGGTCTTCTGGTTCACCGTGCCTGCATTGAAGGTTTTGGAAACATTTTGGATCTCAAGCATTTTTTGCATCCTCCTTTGCCTTTTTGACCGGCTTCGAGAAGTATTTGCCCTTCCAGTACGGCACGGCAAGGAACACCGCCACCACGGAAGCGCTGAGCAGCTTGAGCAGGTTCGCGTCAAAGCCCAGCGTCAGCACCAGCTGAATGACGATATAGTAGATGATGGCGCCGATGGAAACAGAGGCCAGCTTGAGGGCAAAGTTGTGGAAGATGCGGCCAAACACGGCCTCGCCAATGATGACGGCAGCCAGACCGATGACGATAGCGCCGCGTCCCATACCCACATCTGCAAAGCCCTGATACTGGCTGAGCAGCGCACCGGACAGTGCCACCAGCGCATTGGAGACAGCCAGACCCAGCACGATGTTGAAATTGGTGTTGATGCCCTGTGCGCGGGACATGGCAGGGTTAGAGCCGGTAGCGCGGATGCCGCAGCCCAGCTCCGTACCAAAGAACCAGTACAGCACCCCGATGACCACCGCCGTAACAAGGATGACCATGATGATGGGGTTATGCAGGGCAACCTCCTTGACCCAGCGCAGGGAGATGAGCAGGCCGTATTTGTCCACGTTGATGGACTGGTTGGCCTTGCCCATGATCTTGAGGTTGATGGAATACAGCGCCAGCTGGGTCAGGATACCTGCCAGAATGGCGGGAATACCCATAAAGGTGTGCAGCAGGCCAGTAACAAGGCCGGTAGCAAGACCGGCCAGCACAGCCACCAGCAGTGCTGCCCAAACATTCATGCCGGAAAGCAGGCACATGACGCACACCGCGCCGCCGGTGCCAAAGCTGCCGTCCACGGTCAGGTCGGCTACATCCAGAATACGGTAGGTCAGGTACACGCCAATGGCCATGATACCCCAGATAAGTCCCTGCGCACAGGCACCCGGTAAAGCGCCCGGCAGGTTTGCAAGTCTTGCAATGATCTCCAAAACAATTTCCTCCTAAACGTTACACTTTTTTATCTCCCGCTTTGATACGGGAAAGCGGAGAAGAGCAAGAATCCACTCTTCTCCGCTATTTTTATATTGTTCCGGTTTTGCTGTTATCAGGCTTCGATCTCGACATAGCCTTCCGGTGCGGTCAGGCCAAGGTCATCACACACAGCCTTATTGTACTTCTTGGTCACATCGGTGTACTCAATGGGCATGGTGGAGATATCGCTCTCGCCGTTCAGGATCTTGACTGCCATCTCACCGGTGGTGTAGCCCAGATCGTAGTAGCTGATGGACAGAGTGGCCACGCCGCAGCCGGAGCAGATGCCCTCCTCACCGGCGAACACAGGTTTCTTAGCCGGGCGGCAGATGCCGTCCACGATGCCGGTGTTGGCGGCAACGGTGTTATCGGTGGGCACATACAGTGCGTCGTTCTCGTCCGCAGCCTTCTGGCAGACGGAGGACAGATCGTTGGAATCCGAGAAAGCGTACTGGGTAGCAGTCACGCCCTTAGCCTCCAGATACTTCTGCACTTCATCAACCTGATACTGGCTGTTGGCCTCGGCAGAGCAGTACAGCAAACCGACCTTCTTGACCTCGGGCATCCACTCCACGATCATATCCGCCTGCTGATCCAGCGGTGCCAGATCAGAGGTGCCGGAGACGTTGCCGCCCACGGTGCCGGAGAAGTTATCCAGACCCAGCGCCACGCCGTACTCGGTAACGGAGGTACCCAGAATGGGGATGGTGTTGGTAGCAGCCTGTGCAGCCTGCAGAGCAGGGGTAGCGTTTGCCATGATCAGTGCCACACCGGAGGAAACAAAACCGTTGGCAATGGTGGCGCAGGTAGCGGAATCGCCCTGTGCATTCTGGAAGTCGAAGGTGACGTTCTCGCCAAAGGAAGCGGTCAGGGCATCCTCAAAGCCCTGCGTAGCGGCATCCAGTGCAGCGTGCTGCACCAGCTGGCAGATACCAACGGTGAACTTTTCGCCGTTGGAAGCGGCAGCGACCGATGCGGAAGCAGCCGTGGAGGATGCTGCCGCAGAAGATGCGGAGGAAGAACCGCCGCAGGCAGAAAGAGCAGCTGCTGCGCCGCAGGCAGCGGCAGCAGTCAGGAAGGAACGACGAGTGATTTTACGCATATTGATGATCTCCTCTATCTTCAGCCCTTGCAGCCAACAGGACGCCGCACTCCGGGCCGATATTGTAAGCGGATCAAACAAGGTTCGCTTTACACTCGTGAAGTATATCACAGAATCACTGGCAAAACAATCCACTTTTCCCTGAAAACGGCCTTTATTATCGATTCAAGTAAAGCTATCAATCAATTATTTTGAACGATTATTTCGTTTTTTCTGATACTCCGTCAGTTTACGCAGCTCTGTGTCCAGCGTTTGCAGGTTTGCTTCCAGCTGCGGCAGATAGTCCTGCGCGTAATCGTAACCAAAATACAGTGCCTGCCAGAGCTTTGCCTGCATCCGGCGCACCAGCACCGGGCTCAACACTGCCTCCAGCTGTTCCACCGTATCTTCCAGCGCCATGCAGGTCTGCGCCCAGCGCACATCAATGGCTTCCCGGGCGGGCACATCGTAGCGGGCAAGGTAATCCTGCACCCTTGCTTCGATCACCTGCCCGCCGCAGCCGGTGGGCTGTAAAAAGTAGTGCACCTCCCCTGCCCGGCTGATCTCCTGCGCCAGCGGATACAGCGCACAAACCAGCGGCTCAGCCTCATGGATGGCGCAGTGGTTTTCGGTCAGAAAGGGGCAGTTATTGCGGTTTTCCTTCACCGGGGCAAGCCGCAGCACCGGCAGATGGCTCACCCTGCCAATGCTGCGGCGGCAGTAGCCCCGGGCCACGATCTGCGGCGGCAGGCGCAGCCGGGCGGCAATGCGCCACAGGTCATAACCGGACAGCACGATATCCTCCCGCCCGCGGCAGCAGTTGCCACAGCCCGCACAGGCAAAGTGGAACTGTGCATCCCGTTCCAGCAGCGGCATGGCATCGGTACGGGTAAAATCCACCTGTCCGCACAGGTCAATGGCTTCGTCTCGCATAGTCAAACATCCTTTTCCGTGATAGAATGTCCCTATTGTACCGCCGGAGCACCCGGTTTGCAAGGCGATTCCTATACAGCACAGTTATTTTTTATCTGCCAGTTTCCGGTACACCTGCACTGCATCGCGGATATTGTATTGCTCCGTTCCATGGTCTCCGGGCGCGGCCAGCGTAACAAGGATGTACTCTTTTCCGTTCACGGTGGCAAGGCTGGCCAGACACAGCCCTGCGGCGGCGGTATATCCTGTTTTGCCGCCCTCGATCTGTGTTCCCGCCGGAAGCTCTGTTCCGTCCAGCTTGCCCAAGAGCGTGCTGGTCAGTGAAACACCTTCCGGGTGCTGCGCAGTCGCTGTGGTGGTGTAGTGCTCCGCTGTAAAAATGGTGCGAAAGGTCGCATTGTGCAGCGCTGCCTGCAACAGCTTTGCCATATCCGCCGCGCTGGAATAGTGATCGGTATCTGTCAGACCGGTAGCGTTCGTAAAATGGGTGTTCTTCATGCCGAGCTCTGCGGCCTTTTGGTTCATCAGCGCGACAAAGTTTTCTTCGCTGCCGCTCACTAGCCGCGCCAACGCCTCACAGCATTCTGCGCCGGAAGGCAGCATCGCACCATAGAGCAAGTCCCGCACCGTGACCGTCTCTCCGGGTACAAAACCCGCCATAGATGCTTTTTCGGTCTGTAAGGGTGGAAAAATATCCTCCGGCAGTGTTACCTGCTTATCCAAATCGGGCTCTGCCTCAATAGCCAGCAGTACAGTCATCATTTTTGTCAGGGACGCCGGTGCCGTACGCTCATCAGCACGTTTTTGCGCCAGCACTCGCCCGCTTTGTGCGTCCAGTAAGATCGCGTGTCGGCTGGCTGTATCCAGCAGGACATTCTGCCGCAGAAAAAGAACCAGCAACACAAGCAGTGCCGCTAGAATACAAAGCCTCCGACAGCGGCGGTGGAATCGTTTCATGATCAATCGCATCCTTTTTTCAAATTTAAAGCGCTTTCACCTCTTAACACGAGACAAAAGCGCTTTTTCCTGCAAATTGGCGGCTATGTATTTTTATATGTTCATGCAACAAAAAAGCCCTGAGACTTTCATCTCAGAGCTCTTCGTCAAGTCGGCGACTACCTATTTTCACAAGCCGTTTCCAGCTAACTATCTTCGGCACAAGTAAGCTTAACTTCTGTGTTC
>CAKTGQ010000060.1 GCA_934561555.1 uncultured Faecalibacterium sp.
AGGAACTGTCCGCACTCACGAACTTTCGGCTGAAAGCCGAAGAAACGGTTGGTGAACTGTATGGCAACCATCAAGCAATAATCCGGCTGCGCCGAATTGGCTGTAAAAAATCACTTCCGCGATTTTTTCTAATGTAAGCAGCCTGCGGCTGCAATCAGCATGACCTCGAAGAACTCTAACTATGCCGCCGCCGAAAGCTATCTCACCTTTCAGCACAACAAGTACACCGGTCTGCCCATTCTGGACGAGAAGGGCAGACCCAAGCTGCGGGATTCGTACCTGCTCGACACCCTTGAGTGCGGCGAATCTTCGTTTGCTATGGCCTGCCTGATCGCCAATCGCAAGTACGGTAAGAATGGCAGGCGGGAGGACGTGAAGACCCACCATATATGGCGACATCCGCCAAAGCGGATGCTAATATATTCGTGCGCAGCACGCACCGCTGGCCATACGAAGTATATCATCAGCTTCGACCCACGCGATGCAGCCGACAACGGCCTGACCATGGAGCGGGCGCAAGCCTTTGGCTTGCAGTTCTGCAAGGACAACTTTCCCGGTCATCCCGCCATCGTCTGCACCCACCCGGACGGTCACAACAGTGCAGGGAACATTCACGTCCACATCGTCATTGGCAGCTTGCGTGTCCGCACCGTGGAACGGCAGCCCTTCATGGACAAGCCCTGCGACTGGGAAGCGGGCAAGAAGCACCGCTGCACTTCTGCCATGCTCCGGCACCTTCGTGTCGCTGTCATGGAGATGTGCGAGCAAGCCGATCTGAACCAAATCAATCTGCTGGAAGCCCAAGGTGACCATGTTTCGGAGCGCGAGTATTGGGCGCAGCGGCGCGGACAACGCCGCCTCGACCATGCAAACGCCAAGCTTGCCGCCGAAGGGCAGCAGCCCACCCAGACCGTCTATCAGACCGAGCTGGACAAGCTGCGAAAGCAGATCTACTCCGTGCTGAACAAGACCACCACCTTCGAGGAATTTTCTGCATTGCTTATGCAGGAACACGGCATCGCCGTGAAGGAGAGCCGAGGCCGGTTGAGCTACTGCCCACCCGGCCGGACAAAGTTCATCACCGCCAAGAAACTGAGCAAGAAGCTGGAAAAGGAGCAGGTGCTGACCGCCCTCTCCCAGAATATCCAGCTTGCCGCCATCATCCAGCCCAGCAGCGAAAAGAAGCCGGATAAGATCAGGAAACTGGTTGACATTCAGGCGAACGTTGCTGCGGGCAAGGGCATCGGCTATGAGCGTTGGGCGAAAAAGTTCAACCTCAAACGCTGGTCGCAGACCCTGTGTCTCTTGCAGGAGAAAAAGCTGCTCAGCGAAGATGCCCTGCACCAGCGCATTGCCGAACTGCAAACCCAGCACGACGATGCACTGGCGGTGGTCAAAGATATGGATGCCCGCATGGTCTCCCTCAAGGAGCTGCGCGGGCATCTTGTGGTCTATCGGCAGTACAAGCCCCTTGCACAGAAGCTCCAGACTGTGCGGAATCCCGCCAAGTTCAAGGAGCAGCACCGTGCAGAGTTTGCTGTGTACGAGGCCGCTTGCGCCTATTTCAAGGCCAATGGGCTCAGGACTCTGCCGGACCTCAAAAAACTGGATGTCGAATACCAGACCCTTTCCTCGGAGAAAAACGGGTTCTACACCCGCTACAAGAAAGCGCAGATCGAACTGCGTGAACTCCGCACCGCACAACAGAACGTGGAAACCTTCTTCCGCAAGGAAGAGCGCAGCCACGCCGTACCGCAGCAGGAGGTCAAATGAACAACACTCTGACGGATCGATGTGTGAATAAACCCAACCTCACCCACGCCCTTCACCGGGCTTCGTCCTTTCGCCTGTACCCCACCCATTGGGACGGAGGGTAGCACCTCTGTCTTTTCGGACGTAAAGAACGCCATCTCGACCCGGCAGGCAGCGGAGCTGTACGGCTTCGCCGTAAACCGGAACGGTATGATGTGCTGTCCCTTCCACGGGGATAAACACCCCAGCATGAAGGTGGACAGCCGTTTCCACTGTTTCGCCTGTCAGGCGGATGGCGATGTGATCGATTTTGTCGGCAGACTTTTTCAACTTTCTCCCTACAAGGCTGTGGAAAAGTTGAAGGAGGACTTCGGCATGGCACTTGCCGACGGCAAGGTGCGGCTTGCTCCCCGCAGACCGCCCACCGTCCGGCAGCAGCTGCTGGACTATTACCGCTGTCTGCAGCGTTGGCGGGTTCGATATGCACCGCAGTCACCCACAGAAGAACTTCACCCCTGCTTTCTTGAAGCGATAAAGAACCTTGACATCGTTGAATATTATCTGGACTGTTCGGTGCTCCCGGACCCGCAGACCGAAAACGAACTACGGAAGTATTGGGAGGGATTGCATGAGCGACTGGAAAAAGAGGAACGAAGATTGGCGTGATGAGGACGAACTGGAAGAAGAGGAAGAATGCGAATGCCCTTGGGTAGACAGCAAGGGCAAAGTGCGTGAAACCGCTTACTGCCAGTACCTTTTAGAGAAGCACCCCATGATGTGCCTGAAACAGAAGCTGTTCGACCAGAACGGCGAGGTGGACGAGGACGCACTGCTCTACGAAGTCCACAGCGACCTCCGTGACTTTGTGCCCGACAACCTTGCCAAGAAGGAGAAGCAGGTTCTGGACGCACTCCGTATCGAAACCTATACCCCTGAATGGAAACCCCAGCTTGACCGCATCCATCTCCAGAACGGAACCTACTTTCTGGACGAGCGGGGCTTTGTGCCAGAAAAGGAACTCTGTCTGAACCGGCTCCCCGTGGAATACCAGCCCGATGCCCCCGCACCGACCAAGTGGCTGGAATTTCTGGACGGTCTGCTGATCCCGGAGGATATTCTGACCTTGCAGGAATACCTTGGTTATCTTCTGATCCCGTCTACCAAGGCGCAGAAGATGCTGGTCATGACCGGCAAGGGCGGCGAGGGGAAGTCCCGCATCGGCTTGCTGCTGAAGAAGCTGTTCGGGGAAGCCTCTCACTCCGAATCCATCCTCCGCATCGAAACGAACCGCTTTGCCAGTGCAAATCTGGAGTATAAGCTGGTCATGGTCGATGACGACCTGAACATGGTGGCTTTGCCCGAAACACGGAACATCAAGTCCATCGTCACCGCCGAGGACCGTTTGTGCATCGAGCGGAAGAACAAGCAGGCTGTCCAAGGTCTGCTGTACGTTCGTTTCATCTGCTTCGGCAATGGCAACCTTGTGGCCGCTCACGATGACAGCGACGGCTTCTGGCGCAGGCAGATCCTGATCACGGTAAAAGACCGTGACCCTGCCCGGGTGGATAACCCCTTCCTCATCGAAGAGTTGTCCGAGGAGCGTCCCGGCATCCTGCTGTGGATGCTGGAGGGTCTGCACCGTCTGCTGGCGAACCGCTATCAGTTCACCATCAGCGAACGCTCCATCCAGAACCTCGAAGCAGCCATGGCGGACAGCGACAACCTGACCCAGTTCATGCAGGCAACGGCGTATGTCCGCTTCAAGCCCGACACCGAGGAACGCTCCACCTATCTCTACCGTGCCTACACCAAGTGGTGCGAGGATAATCTGGAAAGTCCTGTTCCGCAAAAGAAGTTCAGCCAGTTCCTGCTGAAAAATGCGGGGAAGTATGGCCTGACCTTCTCCAAGCACATCGAGGGAAAGTATCGCGGCTTCCGGGGTGTTTGCGTCCACCCCGCCTTTGCTGCGGCATAAAACACACGAAAAGTGAAAATCTCCCGCCCTACGCGCCCCAAATCGACTGTTTTGACCTGTTATCGCTGTTTTCTCCGGGCGCGTATCTGCCCTTTCCGGGCGGATGCAGGGCGGCAAAACGCCCTTCGGGGCGGGAGAAAAAAAGATGCGCCCCAAAAGGGCGCGTACAATCCAGCCATGCGCCCCATAAAATCAACACAGGAAAGTACTTTTGTGTGGTTTAGGGCGCGTGGGGCGCGTAAATTCAAGTTCTCGCACTTTTTTGGTCTGCTGCTTCAGGTCAGGAGCGGCAGGCCCTTACATATTAGCCAGCCCACAAGGGTGCAACTCAACCGGAGCTGCGCCGGGTCTGGAGAAGTGCAAAGGAGACATGCCTATGACGAATGTCCGCAAAAATTCCGCTAAACTGACCCGTGAGGACTTGAAAATCGCGCCCGAATCCCCTACAATGGAATTGTCCGAAACCCCTGCCGTAGAACCTTCTGACCAGACCAGCAAAACCGTCCGACATGCCCCGCTCGTTTACCGGGTGGAGGAGATTGCCCAGCTTTTGGCGATCTCCAACCGTGCTGCGTACAATCTGTGCAACACCACGAAAGACTTCAAGGTGATCCGCCTCGGTACCAGCATCCGGGTAAGCAAGCAGAGCTTCGATGATTGGTTTGCAGCGGTCTGAGGGAGGGAATATCTATGGCATCTATTATGAAACGTGGCAACACGTATTCCGTCCGATACAACTACAAAGATCATGCTGGCAAACCCTGCAAGGGCTGGGAAACCTTCAAGACCAAGGCCGAAGCGCAGGAGCGCAAGATCACGGTGGAGAAGGAACTGCT
>CAKTGQ010000061.1 GCA_934561555.1 uncultured Faecalibacterium sp.
AATGATTATACTGAAAACAGAAAAGGTGCTGCCCGGCAATGGTCAGCTTCCATACCCTAGACAATCAGAAAAGATTGACCGTTTGAGTCTGGCAACTGTGGCGGTCAATCTTTTTTGTTTTGCTTGCTCTCGATGTACTGTAACAAGCATTCGCCCTCTCAGGCGCTCCCGCGCCAGCTCTCCCAAGGGGAGAGCCAAGCCGTAAGGTTCATTACTGAAGTATTAGGTGCGATGAGAAAGTTTCTGGCAGTGCTCTTGCCTCTCCCTTTGGGAGAGGTGGCATCGCGCAGCGATGACGGAGAGGGCGAGCCCGCTAAAGTAAAAACACAACATCAAAGAGGCTGCTGCACAGGGATTTGTGCAGCAGCCTTTTATTACTTTGTGTTATATTACGTTCTGTAAATGCTTTCAGCCGTTTTCCCCTGCATCCGGGTGGGTATCGGTGTCCAGCAGGGCCTGCTTTACCTTGAGCAGATTCTGGGGGCTTACCGAGAAGCTGCGCAGACCAAGGTGCAGATACTGCGCCGTGTTGGCGGGGTTGCCCACGGCAAGGCCGCAGATGGTCACCGGGATGTGGTGCGCACCCGCGGCATCCATCACCATGGAGATCAGCTTTTTCATGGCAGGGCTGGCGGGGCGGTAGTAGTGCTCTGCGCTGGCAAGCTCCCGGTCGGCGGCGTGGGTGTACTGGGTCAGGTCGTTGGTGCCGATGACCAGAAAATCGCAGCCGTGGGCTACAAAGTCCTCCACGGTCAGGCAGGCGGCGGGGATGCTCAGCATTACGCCGAACTGAGTGTTCTCGTTAAAGGGCACGCCCCGCTCCCGCAGGTTCTGGCGGCAGTGCTCCACGATGCTCATGGCGGCGTCCCAGTCCTCCACCTCGGTCACCATGGGGAACATCACCCGCAGCGGCCCCCGGGCGGCGGCGCGCAGCAAGGCGCAGATCTGGGTCTGAAACTGCTGGGGCTGGCGCAGGCTGTTGCGGATGCCGCGCAGGCCGAGCTTGGAGGACTGCGGCCCCTGATTGGCATCGGCCACGGTGCGGTCGGAGCCAAAGTCGAAGGTGCGCACGGTCACGGGGCAGCCGTTTGCCGCCGCCAGACAGGAGCAGTAGAAGAAATACTGCTCCTGCTCGTCCAGAATGCGTCCGGGCAGCATCATGTAGCCGCTGCGCAGCAGCCCAACGCCCTTTGCACCGGACTGCATGGCGGTGTCGATGTCCTCCGGGCCGAAGCAGTTGGCCAGCAGCTCAAAGGGCACGCCGTCCCGCGTCTCGTCCGGCAGGCTGTGCAGCTGCTTCATCTCCGCGTCCTCGCGCTGGAGCTGGCAGATGCTGGCCTCCGCCTGCTGGCGGGCGACGGCGTCCGGGTCAAGGATGCAGTTGCCGTTGGTTGCGTCCAGAATGACGGTGCGGCCGTCGCAGTCGTCCAGAAAATCCTTGCCCACCTGCACGATGCCCGGGATGTTCATTGCCCGGGCAATGATGGCGGCATGGCTCTGGCCGCTGCCCTCGGCGGTGATGACGCCTAAGATCATGCCCGAGGGCACGCTGAACAGGTCGGTGGGCATCAGCCGGTCGGCGGCAAGGATCACCGGATGATCCAGCGCCAGCCACACCCGGGGGCGGTTAGTCAGGATATTGATCACCCGGCGGGTGGCGTCCAGAATATCCACGCTGCGCAGCTGCATATAGGGGTTATCCTTCATGTTTGCCAGCTGGTCGGCGTAGCGCTGCCCCACCTGATGCATCGCCGCAGATGCGCTGATGCCCGCATTGATGCAAAAGCGCACCTCGTTCATCATGCCCTCGTCATCCAGCATCATGCTCTGGAACAAAAAGATGGCCTGCTCGGTGGGGGCGGCGCGCTCTGCCATGGAGTCCAGCTCGTTCTGCGCCGTGTGCACGGCGTTTGCCAGCAGCCGCAGCTCCCGCTCCGGGTTGAAAGGCCCGTGGCTGAAGGTCTCCACATGGTGTTCCAGTCGGCTCACCTGTCCCAGCACCAGCCCCGGGGAAGCGGATACACCTTTATAAACCTTCATCTTCTGTCACCTCCGGCAAAGCTGCTGTGGTCGCTGTGGTCAAGGTGCGCCACACCAGCGCCTGTAAGAATGTATTGGGCAGCAACGCGGCCAGCGCTGCCTGCCCGGCGGTGCTGCTGCCCGTAAACAGCGGGGCAAAGCTTTCCATGCGGTCTTTATCGCACGCCGCCAGAAACGCCTCCGCCAGCGTCCGGGTGGTGTAGAAATGGGTGGGGTCCACCCCGGCAGCCTCGGCGGCGGCTTCCAGCGGGGCAAGCTGCGCGTCCCTCATCCGTGCCAGCAGCAAGGCGGCGTCTGCGGTCAGGGTGACGGGGTACTTCTCCCGCACCTCCTTCTGCACTGCGTCAAAGGCTGTGCGGAAGGCTTCGGCGTCGGCGCTGCTGTCCGTGCCGCTGTCCACCGCGTAGGCACAGCCCCGGATGCGGCCAAAGGCGCGCAGGGTGTCGTAGTAGCCCAGCTCCATGTTGCGCTTGGCGGTGTCGGGGTCGAAGTGGAGGATATCGCCCAGCTCCCAGTAGCTGCGGATCATGGTGGTGGGCAGACCGGTCAGGTTGGGGCGGGTGATGCCCACGCCCTCGAGGTCCACACAGACCAGCTCCTCTGCGCCCATGGTCTTGGCAAGGCCGGTGGGCATATTATCGCTGTACCCGCCGTCCAGAAACTTTACCCCGTCGATCTGCCGCGCCCGCAGGGCGGGGAAACAGGCCGCCGAAGCCATCAGGTAGTCCCGCACCTGCCCGGCGGGGATATCCTCCAGCGTCAGCTCCCGGGGGCGCAGCCCGCGCTGCTCCACCGTCACGATGCCGAACCGGATGGGCGCTGCCCGCAGCGCGTCCTCGTCCAGCACCCGCTCCACGATCTCCTCCAGCGGGGTCACGTCCATGCCGCCTTCCTTTACCACCCGGCGCAGAAACTGGTGCAGGGCGGAAAGGTCGGCGTTTTCCTCCGGCAGCTCCATTACATCCCGGCTGCGGATGGTCAGCCACATATCCCGGGCAGTCTCGTACAGGTCCAGCACGAACATGGCACCGTTCAGCCCGCCCACGCTGGTGCCGGTGATGATCTGCGGGTGCCAGTCCAGCTCCATCAAAGCCCGCCAGACGCCCACCTGATAGCTGCCCCGCGCGCCGCCGCCTGCCAGCACCAGTGCTTTTTGTGTGGGATCTCTGCGTTCCATATCAAACCCTCCCGTGCACGTTCCCGGTATTTTCTAGGATTGTTATAATTATACCATACTTTTGCGGAAAATTCTCCCGAATTTTCGGAGATCACGCCTTTTTCCTGTGAAAGTTTCGTGCTATACTATCGCAGGAGATGTGTAAAGCAGCAGCCCGAAGGGCGCACAACAGGAGGAACGTATGCACTGCAAACAATGGATCTTTGATATGGACGGAACCCTGACCGACAGCATGGTGGTGGTGTGGGAGGGTGCCCCGGAGGCACTGCTGGCGCGCTTTGGCCGCACCCCGAAGGCAGACCTGCACAAGACCCTGCTGACCATGGGCATGGAGGACGGCGCACAGTACCTGATCCGGGAATATGCACTGCCGCTGGATATAAACGGTTATCTGGACGTGATGCGGGAGGTGATCGCCCAGCTGTACGAGAAGGTGGAGCTGAAGCCCGGCGTACGGGACACCCTTGCCCGGCTGCGGGCAGAGGGCGCGCGGATGTGCGTGTGCTCCAACACATGGAGCAGCCAGTGCCGCGCCGTGCTGACCCGCCTTGGCATCGACGAATACTTTGATTTTTACATCGAAGCACGGGGCGCCATGAGCAAAAGCAGCCCCGCGCCCTTTATGGAGGCGCTGCACCGCCTTGGCGGCACAAGCCCTGCCGGGTGCGCCGTGTGCGAGGATGCTCTTTACGCCGCCCAGACTGCCCATGACGCCGGTTTCTATCTGGTAGGCATTCAGGACACCACCAGCGCCGCAGATGCCCCCGCCCTGCGCCGGGTGTGCAATCAGTTCCTGCCAGACTGGACCGCGCTGGACTGGGCGCAAGTATAAACTGCCTGCTCCCGGATGGATAAAACGCCCATCCCCTTGCATTTTGCGTGCCATAGGAGTATGATAATATAAATAATTACGTCTTTTTTACAAGGACGTGCTTTGGTGAAGCGAAAAAACCAAACCTTATCGTCAAAAGGAGATCCCTGTCATGACAAACCCGCTCGTCAGCATTATCGTGCCTGTGTACAACGCGCAGAATAGTGTTGCCCGCTGTCTGG
>CAKTGQ010000062.1 GCA_934561555.1 uncultured Faecalibacterium sp.
GAAAATAGGTTCCGTTACAAGTTCTTTCGATATTGTTCAATTTTCAAGGTCCTGTGCGCCGCAGCCTTGCGGCTGACAGCTTATTTATTTTATCACTTTCGTGATAAGTTGTCAAGCACTTTTTTGAAAGATTTTTGAGATTCATTTTCGATTCTGTCGAATCTTTCTATTTGACGTCCATTTTGAAGTTTTTCATTCTGTCGGACGTCCGCCTGACAGTAATGTATTTTAGCACAGCTTCCTTCAAAAAGCAAGTTCTTTTTTACAATTTTTACACCAAAATCATTCTTTTGACTTTTTGCCCAGTTTTTTACATTTTTTATAGGCACTTCTTCCCTTATTCCTCCAAAAGCCGGGCGCGCAGACGGATCAAGATCTTGCGTTCCCGACGGGAGATCTGTACCTGAGTCGTGTGCAGTGCCTTTGCCGTCTCGCTCTGGGTGCGGTTGCCATAAAAGCGCAGGCGGATCAGCTGCTTGTCCTGTTCCGGCAGCGCTTCGATCACCTCTGCCAGACTGATCCGGTCTGCCAATTCCTCCTCCGGGGATTCCACCGGGATATCCAGTTGTCGGTCTCCATCCTCGCCGCCCTCCGGGGTCAGGCTCATGGCGGGCTGCGCAGCCTGTATAGCTAGAGCCACATTCTCTATCGGTTCATCCAGTTGTTCTGCCAGCTGCTGCAAGGTAGGCTCTGAGCCGCACAGCTTCATGGTATGCTCCCGTGCCGCCTGCACCCGCATTCCCAGCTCTTTCAGGGAACGGCTCACCTTGACCGTGCCCCCATCCCGGAACAGCTTTTTGATTTCGCCAAGAATCACTGGTACAGCATAGGTGGAAAAGCACACGCCCCGGCTCTCGTCAAAATTATCATAGGCTTTGATGAGCCCCACGCAGCCTGCGCTGTACAGGTCGTCATACTCCATGCCGCGGCCACGGAATCTGCCCGCACAGGCGTGCACCAGCCCCAGATTCTGCGTGATGAATGCTTCTCGCCGGGTCTTATCCGTTACCATATACCGGACCGCCTTTCCTTTTTATGTAGGCTCCCGCCGGGACAGGCGCTTGACCAGCAGCACCTTTGTGCCCTTGCCGGGCTTTGAGATGACCTTTACCCTGTCCATAAAGCTTTGCATCACCGCAAAACCCAGACCGGAGCGTTCTTCCGGGTTGCCGGTGGTGAACAAGGGCTGCATGGCCTGTTCTACATTGGGGATGCCGATGCCCTTATCTGTAATGGTGATGTGCACCTCCCGGTCGGGGTAGACCGCAATGGTCATGCACACCGGCCCGATACGCTCCGGGTAGGCGTGGACGATGCAGTTGGTCACCGCCTCGGACACTGCCGTTTTCAGGTCGGCAAGCTGTGGCACGGTGGGGTCGTACCGTGCCAGAAAGGCCGCCGTGACGCCGCGGGCGTAGGCCTCGTTGCTGCTGAGGGAATCGAACTGGATGCGGGTACTGTTCTCTGCTTTCATTGCGCATTCTCCTTTTCTATGTTCTCCGTACAGGGGATGCCCGCCAGCCGCAGAACTTTTTGCAGCTGTGTGGGGGCGTGCTGCAGCCGCAGGGTCGTGCCCAGAACGCGGGCGCAGCGCTGCCGCCCAAGGATGAGTCCGACACCGGAGGAATCCATGAACCCCACCCCGCCAAGGTCTATAATTAAGGTGCGGGGGCTGCGGCTGACCAGTGCATCGTCCAGCTGCATCCGCAGGCTCTGGGCGGCATCGTGGTCGATCTCGCCCGCCAGATAGGCGTACAGGGTCTCCCCTGCCGCGCTGAAGGTCACCGTTGCCATTGCTTGTCCATCTCCTTTTTTTGCAAAATAAAAGATCCCGTACACATAGCTTCAGTGTACGGGATCTTCGAGTTATTTTTTAGAAAAAGCTGTCGGCGGCTTACGCCTTTGCCAGCAGAGCGGCCGCCTCCAGCGCTGCCGCCTCGCTGCCGCAGACCAGCAATCCGCGGCGGGTGTTGGCGTGCGCCAGCTGCACTGCCTCGTCCAGACTGGTGCAGAGCTGCGCGTCAAAGTGATATTTTGCCTTCTCGGTCAGACGCCGGGTCAGCTGCTCCTCCACACCGGCGGGCGTGACGAGATACACCTTATCAAAGGGGCTCTCGCTCATGCCGGGCATGGTGGATTTATCCTTTTTCTGCTCCTCGGGGCTCAGGCCGGTTTCCAGTGCGGAGAAGAAGGCCTCGGCGCCCTCCTCCTCTGTCAGACCGATGATGGCGCTCATGTGGCGCACCTTAGCCATGTTCAGCACGCGCAGCAGCGCAGCAGCCTGCTGTGGGGTGCGGCAGGCATCCAGAATGACCAGCGGGCGCTGGGAAAGCACCCGGATGCTGCAGCGGTTATCCACGGCAGCGATGCCATCCAGAATCGCCTCGTCGGAGATGTCCACCTCCTTGCGGCAGAGCGCCAGTGCCAGCTCCACCGCCATGGCGGCGTTGCCTGCGGCGTGACGCCCCAGAAAGGCCAGCGGCACTGTGTAGCCGCCGTAGTCCACCCGGCTGGCGAACTGTTCCGCCTCCAAAAAGGTGATATCCTCCGGGTCGGGCACTACCAGCTCACAGCCGCACTTGCCCGCAGCAACAATCAGCTCACTGAGCACCGCCTTGGGCTGCTCCGGCGCGGTGACGCAGATGCTGTCCTTGCGCATCACGCCGCCTGCCAGCGCAGCCAGACGCTCCACCGAGCGGCTCACGCCGTCCGGTCCCACCGCTGTAACGGCGCACACCGGCATTTGGGGCAGCGCCGCAGCCAGACCTGCGTCCGGCAGCTCTACTACCGCCAGCGTGCAGCCCGCCTCGCCAAAGCAGTATACCGCAGCGGCAAGTTCCGCCGCCTGCATGGGCAGCTCCTCATGGGCGGCAAGGGCATCGGCGGCGCGGCATAGCAGTGCCTCGTCCACCGGCTCGCCTGCCACCCGGATACGGGCCGCAAGGGGCTCACACCCGGCATGGTAGACACCGGCACGAATGCCCTGCGCGTGCAGGATGGCCGTCAGCAGGCGCGCCACCGCCGTTTTACCGGCAGTGCCTGCCACGCCCACGAACTGCACCTGCTGCGCCGAGACGGGCAGCAGTGCACCCAGCTGCGCCGGGTCGGCAAAGCCGTCCGGCAGGGCTGCAAAATACTGATTTGCCTGTTGGATGGTCATTCGTGTCTCCTTTTCATGTGATAATACAGCCCCTCGCAGGCCAGCAGCAGCACGATGGCGACAAGGATGCCAGCCAGAACACCGGCAGAGTCCAGCCACACATCGGTGACCTGACTGCTGCGCCCCTCCGAGAAGAGCTGAATGGTCTCATCGGTCAGCGCTGTCAGCACACCGCCCAGCATGGGCACGGTGATATGCCGCAGCGGGTGACGGCTGTACACCCGCATACAGAGCATGAGCAGAAAGCCTTCCAGCATATACTCGCAAAAGTGTGCCAGCTTGCGCACGATGTGCATGGTCAGGCGGTCGGCCAGCCCCGGGTGGCCCAGACGGCGCAGGATGATGCGCATCCACGCCAGCACCCGGCCGCTGGAGCCGGAGGAGACCGTCGCCACCGCCATGGAGTTGGAAAAGATGAACCAAATGCAGGCGATGAGGGCAACGGTAAAGGCCACCCGCCCCGCAATGACCCACAGCGAGGTGCGTTCTTTATTATTGTATTCCACTATTTTAACCCAGAGCCTTGATGCTCTGCTCAATGTTGGCCAGCTTGTCCTGACTCTTGGCGAACTTTGTGCGGATCTCCTCCACCAGAGCCGCCGGGGCACGCTCCACGAACTTGGGGTTGTTCAGCTGGTTGCCGAACATGGCCATTTCCTTTTCAGCCTTGGCCTTTTCCTTGTTCA
>CAKTGQ010000063.1 GCA_934561555.1 uncultured Faecalibacterium sp.
TCGTCACGAATCATCTTCATGGTCTCGTTGACTACCAAATCCTCCAGCCACTCTTTGCGGACGGTCTTTTTCTTGCAGGTCTTGGTGCGTTTGGCATTGGCACACTTATAATAGTGGTGGACATTCTTATTCCGGCTCGTTCCGCACTCCCCGAACATCATCGCACCGCACATTCCACAGAACAGCTTGGTCGTCAACAAATAATCGTCCTCCGCTTTGTGCCGAGCCGGAGCGCGGCGGTTCTTGGCAATTTTGTCCTGCACACTGTCGAACAGTTCTTTCTCAATGATAACCGGGATGCTGTCCGGCATCACAATGTCCTTAAAACGGTTTTCTCCGATATAGCGTCGATTCGTCAACAAAGTTTGAATACTGTTATAGGTGAACTTCTGGTTGCGGTTGGTGGTCACGCCACTGTCGTTCAGCCAGTTCATCAGTTCCTTCATAGTCGCGCCATCGTTGTAACGCTGGAAGGCTTCTACCACAAAGGGAGCTTTCAGCGGGTCGATTTGAAAGAACTTCTCCTCGTCCACTGTATAGCCGATGGGAATCGTTCCACCATTATATTTGCCCTTCAGAACATTCTCGGTCATGCCGCGCACGACCTTTTCAGAAAGTTCTGCGGAATAGTATTCAGCCATGCCGGTGAGCATACTTTTGACCATAATACCTGCTGGGCCATCTGAAATTGGTTCAGTAGCGGACACCAGCTTGACATGATTCCTCTCTAACTGGTACTCATAGTGTGCTGAATCATAACGGTTTCGGGCAAAGCGGTCAAGTTTCCAGACCAGCACGATGTCAAACAGCCGTTTTTCGCTGTCCTTGATCATCTGCTGAAACTCCGGGCGGTTGTCGGTTTTTGCGGAAAGGGCGCGGTCAATATAGTGCTTGATGACCGTGATGCCGTTCTTTTCGGCGTAGGCCGTACACTCGCGAATCTGGCCTTCGATAGATTCTTCGCGCTGATTGTCACTGGAATAGCGGGCGTAGATCACAGCGGTCATGACGGACACCTCTCATTCTACATCATTGAACGGTGGAACGTTCTTTCAAAGCAATGTTTCGTATAATGGATATACCACATCTTGCAGAAGATTGCAAGTAAAATTTTTTCTATCTCAAAAACATCCTGTAACCGACCCTCTAAAGAAATCCGAAGAATCGCATTCTCCAGTTGATTTGAGGTTCCTCTGCGATTAGAATGATCCTGTTTTCATTTTTTCACAGCAAAGAAAGGATTATTGTATGTCGTTGAGAGAAGCTCCGGTGGTACTGGTTACAGGGTATCGCCCGGATGCACAGGCGTCCGTTACCTGCAAACGGCTGCAGCTCCTTGCCCTGATGCAGGGTCAGCAGGTCGGTCAGGTACAGATCAGCGGCGACGCCACCGCCCTGAAGCGCCTGCTGGCGTATACCTCCAAATTTGAAAAGACCTTCAATGTGATCGAACCGTTACCCCGAACCTGAATTTTAGCTTTGTTTTAAACCCCGGGCTTTTGATAGCCGGGTATGTCAAGAGAGCTGGCACTGCCAGCCCTCTTTTTGTATATCTAAAACGGAGGAGGCAAAACGCTGCCGGAAGGAGACAGGAAAGTCATGCACATCACAACTGCGCAGGCAAATACGCTTATTCTGCCTTCCCTTCCAGTCTGTTTTTATACCCTTCGCCCCATGCCCACATGGCATCCAGGATCGGTTTCAGGCTATATCCCAGTTCCGTCAGCGTATATTCCACCCGGGGCGGCACTTCAGCGTAGACTTTCCGGGTCAGCAACCCGGTTTCCTCCATCTGCCGCAGCTGAGCGGTCAGAACCTTCTGGGTCACATGACCGATGGACTTTTTCAGCTCTCCAAAACGCTTTGTGCCCGGCATCAGGTCCCGGAGGATCAGCACCTTCCATTTATCGCTGATGAGGGTCAGGGTGGTCTCCACCGGGCAAGCCGGGAGTTCTTTGAGGATCTCCTTTTCCATAATTACCTCCAAGGAAATTTCAAGTGGTCATTGTGCCGGATGCACGGATACCACACACAGCTTTACGGCATCATTATAGCTTTCAACAGCAAAAAAAGCAAGCAGCATCGCAATGGTATCTTTCCGGTAACTACACCACAATATTGTGCGTACTTCCATAATCGACACAGGCGTGGTATCATGCAATCACAGGGACGAAAGTTCCAAAGAAATCAACACCTCATCGCAACATCCAAAGGAGAATCCATTATGAAAAAGTTGATTGCAAGTGCCGCCTCTCTCACCCTCGCTGCCACGATCCTTGCCGGTTCGGCCAGTGCAGCCTCCCCGCTGGACTTCCTGAAGGAATTCAGCTGGAAGAATCTGTTCTGCCAGTCCCAGCAGGCCGAGCAGAGCCAGACCGAAAAGGCACTGGCTCTCATCAACACCTTTGCAACGGGCGACACCAAGACCGCCCGCAGCCTGCTGGCAGACGGTTACATCCAGCACAATCTCGCCTATGGCACCGGCGCAGATGCCTTTGTCGGCTCGGTGGAGTATCTGGCTTCGGCTCCGGTCAAGACCACGGTGCAGAACATCCGTGCATTTGAGGATGGCGACAAGGTGTTCCTTCAGACCATCTACAACTTTGCCGGTGCCGGTGAGCAGGTGGCGTTCGACATCTTCCGCTTTGATGAAAACGGCAAGATCGCAGAGCACTGGGACAACCTCGCCGCCGTGACAGCAGCGAATCCTTCCGGTCATACCCAGACGGATGGCACCATGGAGGTGACCGATCTGGACAAGACCGAGGAGAACCGCGAACTGGTGAACAACTTCCTGTACGATGTCATGCAGGGACACAACCTCGACAAGATGGCCGATTACTTTGACGGCGACACCTACATTCAGCACAACTCCAACATTGCGGATGGCGTTTCCGGTCTGACGGACGCTCTGGCTGCACTTGCAGAGCAGAACATCCAGATGGTCTACACCACCACCCATCAGGTGCTGGCCGATGGCAACTATGTGCTGGCTGTCAGCGAGGGCACCTATGGCGATGTTCCCACCGCTTACTATGACCTGTGGCGTGTGGAGAACGGCAAGATCGCCGAGCATTGGGATGTGATGGAGACCATCGCAGACCAGTCTACTTGGGCAAACGATAACGGCAAGTTCTGATGGTTACCGGCAGGTAACTATGCCACAATCTTGTGCGTACTTCACAAGCCGCACAAAGCGCATTACAATAAAGCTGTCAAGAAAAAACAATGTATGGAGGTACATCTCATGAAGAATGTCGTAGAATTTCTGAACGCAAACCCGGTGCAGTATCTGGCCACCGTCGGCCGTGACGGCAAGGCAAAGTGCCGCCCCTTCATGTTTGCCGGTGAGCTGGATGGCAAGCTGTGGTTCTGCACCAACAACCAGAAGGATGTTTACAAGGACCTGCAGGCAAACCCCAACATCGAGATCTCCGTTTCCAGCCCGGAGTACGCATGGCTCCGTCTCCACGGCAAGGCTGTGTTTGAGAACAACATGGCTGCCAAGGAGATGTGCATCGCAAACCCCATCGTGAAGGGTCAGTACGGCGAGGCCACCAACCCCATCTTTGAGGTGTTCTATCTGGAGGATGCCCACGGCATCATTGCAGACTTCTCCGGCAACCCTCCCTACGAGTTCTAAGCAGCACTCTCAATTCAACATCTTCGGGGCAAGGTGAAATCCCTGACCGGCAGTAAAGTCTGCGAAGCGCAAAAGCGCCCGA
>CAKTGQ010000064.1 GCA_934561555.1 uncultured Faecalibacterium sp.
CTCCTCAATATTGGAGAACTGGATCTTGGTCAGCTTGGTCACGCCGTCCACCAGCAGCGCCACTTCCTCGCCAAAGGAGGCTTTCAGGTCGTCCAGCGTGGTGGGGGTATCCTCCACTACGTCATGCAGCAGGGCGGCGGCAATGCTCTCGGAGTCCATGCCCAGATCCAGCACCAGCCGGGCGACTGCCAGCGGGTGGCAGATATAGGGTTCGCCGCTGCGGCGGCACACGCCGTTGTGGGCGTTATTGGCCAGCTCGTAGGCTTTTTGGATCATCTCCATATTGTAGGCCTTGCCGCTGGCCTGAATGGCCTCGCACAGCTTATCCCACGTTACGATCTCCGGGCGCACCTCAGAGGGCAGTGCCCCCTCCGGTGCGTCTGCCAGCAGTGCCGTAGCGGCTACGGTGGCGGTCTCCTGCACCGGCTGGTGCAGATGGGTCTTGGCAGAGTAGCCGTCCTCGTCCCGTACCGGAGCCGGGACAGTATTTTTCTTTCCCTCAGGCATTTATAGTTCCTCCAGACATTTCAGGATGGGGGCATCGGCAAGGTTCTTTTTGCCTGCTGTCGGCACCAGCTCCCAGAACTTTGCCCCGCCTTTTTCCGCTGCGGTGATCAGCCCCACCTGCTCTAAGGCAGTAACTGCCACCAGCGTTTTGCCGGTCTGCTCCTCGCCCAGCTTTGCGCACAAGGGCTGCAGATCCTCGGCGTGCCAGCGGCGGGACTGCAACTCCCGGTACACGGCAATGATATCCGTGCGGGCGGGGGCGATCTGTTTCTTTTGTTCTTCGGTCAGGGGGGTGCCCCGGCGCAGTGCCTGCACCAGTGCAGCCTGCCGCGCCAGCTCTGCGCCCAGCCCTGCCGGGTGCAGGTCGATGATGCGGCCGGAGAGCTGCGCGCCCCGGGCAGACTCGTAGACCGAAAGGTTCAGCGCCGCATCCACCACATCGCCCAGCGCGTAGGGCAGCTGCTCGGCGGGCATCCCGAACCAGACGGCGTACAGGCAGCTATTGCCCTGCCGCAGCCGCAGGCGGCTGTGCCGCCCCTCCGATACCGGGTATACGCCGTCCACCACGGCGCTTTGCAGCAGGAACACCGGGGTAGGGTTCTCCGCCCCGTAGGGTGCCAGCTGATCCAGATGGCGCACGCTTTCCACGGTGATGCGATCCAGATGGATGGTCACATCACAGGTAAGGGGCGGGGTGTGCAGCACCGGGCACTCCCGGGCAGCCCACTCGTTCAGGCGGCGGCGCAGTTCGGGCAGGTTTTCTTCCCGGACGGAAAGTCCCGCCGCCATGGCGTGACCGCCGTAGCGCACCAGAAGGTCGGCACAGGAGCCGATGCAGGTGTGCAGGTTAAAGCCCTGCACGCTGCGTCCGCTGCCCTTGCCCTCGCCGTGTTCATCAATGGTGACCACAATGACCGGGCGGCCGGTGCGTTCCACCAGCCGGGATGCCACGATGCCGATGACACCGGGGTGCCAGTCCCGCCCCCACAGCAGCATGATGCGGTCGTCCAGCCGCTCCGGCTGCTGCTCCAGCAGCTCCTCGGCAGCTTTGAAGATCTGCTGCTCGGTCTCCTGCCGGTGGGCGTTGATCTCGCCAAGCTTGTGCGCTAGTTCTTCGGCCCTGTCCGGGTCCTCGCAGAGCACCAGCTGCAAAGCGGTAACGGCGTTATCCATCCGGCCTGCCGCATTGATGCGGGGTGCGATGGCGTAGCTGATATTCTCGGCGGTGATGGGCTTGCCCGCAAGGCCGACTTCCTCTAAAAGCGCCCCAAAGCCGGGGCGGTCGGTCTGTTGCAGCTGCCGCAGCCCGGCCTTGACAAGGGTGCGGTTCTCCCCTACCAGCGGCATCACGTCCGCTACCGTGCCCACTGCGGCAAGGTCGCCGCAGTAATCCAGCATTTCCTCCGGCGGACAGCCGTCCAGCGCGGCGCAGAGCTTGAACGCCACGCCCGCACCGCACAGACCCTTGAAGGGGCTGTGGTCGTCCTCCCGGCGGGGGTCCACCACGGCCACGGCCTTGGGCAAAGTCTCCGGCGGCAGATGGTGGTCGGTAATGATCAGGTCCATACCCAACGAAGCCGCAAACTCGGCTTCCTCCACGGCAGAGATGCCGTTATCCACCGTCACGATGAGGGTGCAGCCCTTGTTGTGCATGGACTGGATGGCGTTTTTAGAAAGGCCGTAGCCGTCCCCCTCGCGGCTGGGCAGCATACACTTGACGGTCGCGCCCATGCCCTTGAGGTGCTGGTACAGCAGGGCGGTGGCGGTCACACCGTCCACATCGTAATCGCCGAAAACCGCGATGGTCTCGCCGTTGTCAATAGCCTGCCAGATGCGCTGACAGGCGGCGTCCATATCCGTCAGCAGCGCGGGGTCGGAAAGTTCCTCCTCCCCTGCCAGCAGGGTCAGCGCTTCGGCGGGGTCGGTGATGCCCCGGGCGGCAAGGATACCCGCCAGCAGAGCGTTTTCCTTCTGCTGCGCAGCCAGCACGGCCTTATATTTTTCGTCTGACCACGGCGCTTCGTCCGTGGCCTGCTCTTCCAGCTGTGCCGCTGCCTGCTCGGCAATGGCGGCGGTCAGCTCCCGCACAGCGGTGCGGTCCAGCGGTTTTTGTTCCCAAGCGCGGTAGGTCATTCAAATTCCCTCCCGGTCAGGCCGTCGTTGGCCAGCATTCCCTGCAAAGCGGCGATCTCGGAAGAAATATCCATGGCTACGTCCGAAAGCAGATTGTTATACAGGTTCTCATACGCCTGATTCAAGGTATGCAGAATGCCCGCGATATCCCGGCGGATGGTCTCGGCATTTTCGCCCTGCTGCCCCTGCACATCGTTATAGGTGTGCAGCAGCTTGAGGGTGGTGGGGATATAATATTCCGCAAAGCGGCGGGTCTTGGGCTGGCTTTCCGGGTGTGCTTCCAGCCAGTCGCAGATGGCGGTGGTGGTCTTGTACATCGCCGCCAGCTCTTCCCGCGCCTGTGCGTCCTGCATGAGCTGCTGCTCTTTTTCCAGCACGGCGGCAAAGCGGCGGGCAGTATCGAGATTAAGCGGAGCATCGCCAGTTTCCGGTTTTTCCGGCTGCGGCTGCACGGCAGCAGCGGCGGCTTTCTCCTTGGCGGCGCGGTAGTCCTCCGCCGTCAGGTAGAGCGTTTCGGTCTCATCGTCCAGCCAGCCGTTCAGCCAGCCTTTGCGGATGTATTTTTGCAGCTTCTTCAGCATTTTTTTCCGGTTCTGGTGGACGAGGTCAGCCAGTATCTGGACCGAAAGGCCCTTGTGGTAGTCGGTGGTGTCCGCAAAGTCGGCAAACTGCCCCAGCTGCTTTCCGGCTTTCACCCAGGCGGAACCGCAGGCCGTCATCCAGCCAAAGCCCGCCGTGGCAAGGGCCAGCACGCTGCCGACGATGCCCAGCGCATTGTAGGCGGTGTTCATAACGTAGTCCGTGCCCGTCATCAGAATGCCGCCGCCCTCAGCAGTCGACACCACAACATCGCCCAGAGCCGTCGGCGAAATAACGCCCAGCCCGATGAGGCAGCCCAGCGTCCCCAGCCCGAAGATCACGGCGAACGTGATGCCCACCGCCAGCAGGGTGCAGCCTGCGCTGTACCGTTTTTTGGCGCTGATACGGATGCTTTCCACCGGAGTCGGCTCCGGCTTTGCAAAGATCTGCCG
>CAKTGQ010000065.1 GCA_934561555.1 uncultured Faecalibacterium sp.
CGGGTCAGTTCCTCCAGCTTGGTGTCGGTCACCGCTTGGCTTTTGCCGTTGGCGATCAGCACGCCGATCAGGGTCACTGCGCCTGCAATAATAGCCGAGATGATGCTTGTCATCGCGTTCACCCCCTCCACCGGGCTTTGTCTGCCCGGGTATCCACGTGCACCCAACCGGTAGTTCTGCCCGCCTTCACCGGGTATCTCCCCACGCCGCCCCAGTCCGGCATCAGGCTTTCGGCGTAGGCGGCCACGTCCTCCACGCTCACGCCCTGCACCCGGATATCTGCCGCCCGGCCCAGCAGGTGCTGGCTACTCTTTGCGCCTCCCACGGCTGCGTTGTGCGCTGCCGTCCGGTAGCCGCTGGTAATGGTCACCGCCTTGCCAAAGTGCTCCCGGATGCACTGCAGCACCACGGTCAGTGCCTCGTCCACCATAACGGTGTCGGTGCCATCCTTGCAGCGGAACTCCCGCACATGGAAGTGCGGCGAGAGGGCGGTGCTGCCGTCCCTTGCAAGACTATATTGTCTGATCGCCATGTTTCACTTCCTTTCTCAGCCATTGTATTCCTTGATGTAGGCACTATGGAGGATGAGACCTTCCGGGCCAAAGTTGAGGGTCGCACGGTTGCCCAGCAGGATCGCGTCACAGGCGCTCTTAAAGGCCTTGAAGCCGGGGTGCTTGTTCTGTGCGCCTGCATAGGCAGGCAGCGTCCATGTGTGCCAGTTGTCGCCGTCTGTATTTGCCTGCATGGCAAACTCACCGCCGCCGGAGGTGTTCAGCCGCAGCCGCAGATGCTGGTGCAGAGACTGGTCGCCCCACCACATATAGGTATTTCCCAGCGAGGTGCCACCGGCATCTGTTGCGTAGCGCCATGCGCATTCTGCTTCTGCCGTTTTTCCCTCTGCAACGCCAACGATGGAGGGCCATGCGAAGCCCCACATCTCACTGCCGAAGGAGAGCCTGTTCGCGGTGCCTTTTGCCAGAGAGACAAACCCCTTATTATTCAGCTTGGTTCCGTACAGACTTGCGGGGATCGTAAAGTCCATATAGATCTCGATGCCGTCCGGCATACCGCTTACCACAGGGATCTTCACGGCACTGTTTGCAGCCAGCGTCAGGCCGTCCCCGGTCAGATAGCCGCTTTCGGTGCCATTCACGTTCACCAGAATGCTGTCATCCTTTTTGGTCGCAAGATTCTTTGCGGTGGTCTTGTTGGCTGCGCTGCCGCCGGTAAAGTCCCAGTAACCGTAATAGGCGGCATAGGGGTTATCGCTTACCACAATGGTCACGCTTACGCTCCGCTCCACGCCGTTTGCCAGCGTGCCGGTCACAGTGACCGTGTCGTTGTTGCTACCACCCAGAATGGTCAGCTTTCCGTTTTCCAGCTTGGCCTTGGTGCTGTCCGATACCTTCCATGTGACGCCCAGACCGCTGTTTGCGTTGGCGGGGGTATAGCTGACGTTCAGGGTCAGGATATCGCCCACGCTTGCCTTACTGCCGGAAAGCTTGGGGGTAAAGTCAGTGGCGGGGATAGCGCTCACGATGATCTCTCGGTACGCATGGCTTGCCCAGTTGCACAGGGGATAGTGCTTGCCGCTCAGGCTCTCGCCATCTGCCGTTTTGGGGCGGTAGTCCACGGTGTTGCCCGCCGAGGAGGTCTCGTTGGTATCGTCTGCGTACAGGTACAGGCTGGTGTAGCGGTCGCTGTCGCGGATGTTGCCGATGCCGCGATGATCTCGATCTCCCACGGCGTTGCCCGCATACTTTACTGCCACCTTGCCATGCAGCTCCTGCCCGCAGGTCAGCACCACCCGGGTGTTCTGTACCTCGGCCTTTTCCACGGTCACGCCCACGCCGTCCATATAGACGGAAAAGCCGTAGTTGGGCTGCGCCTGTACCGTGTAGGTATCTGCCACCAGAGGCGGCACCGGCACCTCGTAGTCGATGCAGACCTTGCTGCCCTCCACGGTGATGGCGCGGTCGATGACCGTCCGGTCTGCCAAGCCCCACAGGAAGATCTCGGCCAGCTGCTTGCCGATCATCTCGCCCTGCCAGCGGTAACCGTTGGAGGTCATGTGGCCGCCTGCAAAGCGCTGACAGGGCATAGCACTGCCCAGCAGGATCATGTCCTCGCACTCGGCTGCGGCCTCCTGCTGCGCCATATTGATGCTGCTGGTGGCGTTGGTGATGAACGCACCGCCGGGCTGGTACACGAAGAACAGCGGCGGCTCGGTCTGGCCGTACTTGGCCATGATGTCGGCCTGCATATCCTTCTTCAGCTGGAGCAGCCGCGCCTTGTACTCAGCCTTGTCAGTAGTGCCGTCCGTGCCGTTGGTAAAGCCCTGCTCTTTGTTGAAGCCATCGTAATTATACTCACCCTGCATAAACACGATCGCCACACACTTCACGGTCTTGTTCTGCGCGGTGACAGCAGCCTTGGTGTTGTCCAGATAGTCCAGAAAGGCGTCCTTGTACAGATACTCGTAGCCGTAACTGGTGCAGCCCTTGGAGAGCCGCTCGATAGAACGTCCGCCCAGACCGGTAGAGTTTGCGATAAACTTCTGTCCCGCGTTCCGGTGTCTGCGGTACATGGTGGCGAAGTGGTTCACCGCCGCCACGATGGGGGATTCAAAGCCCGCGTTTTTGCAGGGATTCAGACCGGTGGTAGTGGCAGCCTGATACCAATGCGCGCTGCTGCCCACCATGTATACGCCATCCAGTGCCGTATCGGTCAGTGCGATCTGGCTCTCGGTACCGGAGGCCAAACTCTGGCCATAAATAATGATCTGCGCATAGTCGCAGCCTGCCACGTCTGCATAGTTCACGCAGCCCATGCGGCTGGGCGTGTAAACAGGTGCTGCGGTCGCCGTGCCCAGATCACCGGGGTCGCCCTTGTCGCCTTTCGGGCCGGTGTCACCTTTTTCGCCTTTGTCGCCCTTAACGCCTTTTGGGCCCTGCGGGCCGGTGTCACCTTTGTCGCCTTTATCGCCCTTGACGCCTGTGGCGGCAGCTGCAATGCCCGCCTCCATGTGGTTCAGATGGGCAGCCGTCAGGGTCTGGCCGTCCGCAAAATTCTGTTTTTCGTAGCTCATTCGTTCCTCCCTAAGATCATTTTTCCAAGGATCGCCCGTCCCAGCACGGCGAAAACCATGTCTGTCGGCTGATCCGGCTTTTCCGGCTGCGTGGTGCTCCATAGCGCCGCCAAGCGGTCATAGGCGGCCATGGCCGCGTCATTGCCCGCCGCCAGAAGCTGCAGCACTGCCAGCAATGCCTGTTTCTCCTCTGCGGAAATGCCGCCTGTGCCCAGCAGTCCTACCAGTGCCTCCCACGCCGGGGTGTCCTGTGCAGGCATCGTGCCCTCTGCCGTGCCGCTGTTGGCGCATACTTTGCACCGCACATCGGCGCTGGTCACGGTGCGGCTGCCGTCCGTGCCTTCAAAGGTGATGCAGCCCGTGCCGGGCACCGCCGTCACCGCCGCCGGAACGGTCAGAAAGCCGTTTTCCACCAGCGTGGCCGCGCTTGCACCGGGGGTGTGCCAGTGGGCGCACACGGTCAGCCCCTTCCACTCGCCCCGCTGCTCGATACGCAGCCGATAGTTGCCCCGGTTGCCCGCGTACCCCAGCAGCAGCTGCCCGCCGGGCACCGCTGCCGCGCCGTTGCGCTCCA
>CAKTGQ010000066.1 GCA_934561555.1 uncultured Faecalibacterium sp.
CAGGCGCTCCCGCGCCAGATTCCCCCTTTTGTCACCTACGGTGACATCTTCCCCCGGAGCGGGGGAAGTCTTTCCTCTCAGGGAGAGCCAAGATTTAAAGCCCATTGCTAAAGCTTTAGGCGCAATGAAAAACCTTGCCACCACATAAAAAAGCTCCCCCTTTCGGGGGAGCTGGCATCGCGCAGCGATGACTGAGAGGGGCTAGTCCTCTTTCTTATCCATTGACATACGCCGCCATGCCGATGGTGCCGTCGTCCGGGTCCTCGCCATCGTAGACTTTTTTGATATAGCTGCGGTTGAAGTTCAGGTGCATCACCATAGCGGCTTTTGCGCCGAGGGGGTCGTGGTTGGCAATGGCTTCGGTGATCATGCGGTGGGTCATGATGGTTTCATCAATGAGCTTTTTGTGGGTGACGTTCACGAACATCATCACCGCCGTGTCGATGACCGGGATCAGCTGCCCCACCACCAGATTCTTGCTGCTCTCGGCGATGCAGGTGTGGAAGGCGATATCGTCCTCGATGTAGCGGTCGCCCTCGTGGATCTTGGCCTCCACCCGCTCGCAGAGCCGCCGCAGCCGCTCGATGTCCTCCGGGGTGGCGTTCTGCGCCGCCATCTCCGCAATGCCCGGCTCCAGCAGCAGACGCACGTTTACCAGATCAAAGGCCAGTGCATTCTTGTCCTGCACGCTGCGCAGGTTCAGCGGGTCGGAAAGCCCCTTGACCGTGGTCACCACATAGGTGCCGGAGCCCTGCCGCACCTCCACGATGCCCTTGCTGGAAAGCAGCTTGACCGCCTCGCGGATGGTGCTGCGCCCCACCCGAAACTTTTCGCCCAGTGCAAACTCGTTGGGCAGCTTTGTGCCCGGCTCCAGCGCTTCGTCCAGAATATAGTGGTAGATCTGGTCCTCCACCTGCTCGGCCAGCAGCTTGTTTTTCAGGTGTGAAAATTCACTCATGGCAGCTCCCTCCGCGTCCTTGCGCATTTGATGGTCTTGTTACCCGCACACACTGCCGTCGGGGGCAAAGAACTGAACATGCTTTTGCCACTGGGTAGGACTGATGGTGCGGCGGTAGCAGTCGGCCAGCGCCTCTACCACAGCCTCCGGGGCAAGGGGTGCGCAGCCCGGGCAGTCCAGCACCAGAATGCGGAACCATGCGTCAAAAAGATGCTCGGTGTAGTGGGTGTCCCATGCGCCGCAGCGGGCGTAAAAGCCCAGCCGCCGCACCGCCATGGCGGCATCCTCGGCCTTTTCCGGCATCTCGGCTTCAATCAGGATGGCTTCGGCGTCGCCCTCCTGCGCGGGCAGCTGCGCCAGCAGCTGCGCCCCGATGCCGTGGGCGCGGTAGGCGGGCACCACGGCAAAATAATCCAGCTGGCTCACCCGGCAGCCCTCCGGTCGCACCATCAAAAGATAAGCCGCCAGCGTGTCGCCGTCATACACGCCCCATGTGTGGGCGGTGCCGTCCGCTTCGCTGTTCAGGATCATACTCAAAGGCTTCAGCTCCCCGGCGGGGAAGTCCCGGCGCATCTCGTTCAGATACACCCCGGTCAGCTCGGGGCCGGAGAGCAGCCGCCATGTGAAGGTTTTGGTACACATACGATAAAGATCCCTTTCCGATGCTCCTTTGCGCAGCATCACGTTTTTTGTCCTGTCCCGTATAGCATACCGGATGTTCTGCCGAAAGTCAATCTGTGCACCCTTTCGGGCGGCAGCGCCGCCGGTTTTGCCGGGGGGCTTGCATCCGGGCGCAGAATCGGGTACTATACAGGTGACAGAATTTTTCCCTCCGGCGCTGCCGGAAGGGCAAGCATATAAAAAGGAGACTTGTACTATGGAATGGACCGATATCCGCCTGACCGTGGCCAAGGCTGATGCCGAAAACGCCGAAGCCGTTGCTACCCTGATCGCCGAGGGCGGCATCTACATCGAGGATTACAGCGACATCGAGCAGCAGGTGGCCGAGATCGCCCATGTGGATCTGATCGAGCAGGAGCTGCTGGACAAGCCCCGGGATACCGTGATCATCCATCTGTATCTGGAGCCGGGCGCTTCTCAGGTGGAGACGCTGGCGCTTATCGCCGCCCGCATGGAAGCCGCCGGCATCCCCTACACCGTGGAGACCGAGGGCGTGGAGCAGGAGGACTGGCAGAACGGCTGGCGCAAATACTACCACCCCATGGAGATCGGCAGCCGTCTGGCTGTGGTGCCCTCGTGGCAGCAGTACGACACCGACCGGGTCAAGCTGATCCTTGACCCCGGCCTTGCCTTCGGCACCGGTGGTCACGAGACCACCAGTCTCTGCCTTGAAGCGCTGGACGAGCAGGTGCGCGGCGGCGAGCGGGTGCTGGATATCGGCACCGGCAGCGGCATCCTTGCCATTGCCGCCCTCAAGCTGGGCGCTGCCAGCGCCGAGGGCGTGGACATCGACCCCGTGGCGGTGCGCACCGCCGGGGAGAATGCAGCCCTGAACGGCGTGCAGGATAAGCTCACTGTGCTGGTGGGCGATCTGTCCGACAAGGCCAGCGGCACTTATGATATCATCACCGCCAACATCGTGGCCAACGCTATCCTGAGCCTTGCCCCCGCCGTGCCCGGCCTGATGGCCGAGGGTGCCACCTTTATTGCCAGCGGCATCATCGACAGCCGCAAGGATGAGGTGATCGCCGGGCTGGAAAAGGCCGGCCTTGCCATTGTGGAAGTCAAGGAAAAGCGCGGCTGGGAGTGCATCGTCTGCAAAAAGGCCTGATATCTGAATATTATAAGAAGGAGCGCACAGTATGCCGCACCGCTACTTTACCACCGAGATCTCTGACGGCACCGCCACCCTGCGGGGTGCGGACGCCCATCACCTTGCCCGGGTGATGCGGGCAAAGCCGGGGGATACCGTCATCCTCTGCGACGGCAACGCCGTGGAGTACACCGCCACCATCACCGGATTTGGGGAGGACAGGGTAGATTTTGCCGTAGAGCCGGGCTATCCCAGCGCCGCCGAGCCCACCGTGGAGGTGACTTTGCTGGCGGGCTATCCCAAGCAGGACAAGCTGGAACAGATCATCAAACACGGGGTGGAGCTGGGCGCTGCCCATATCGTGCCCTTCTTCAGCCGCTACTGCGTAGCCGCCCCCAAAAAAGAGGAGCAGAAGAACGAGCGCTACAACCGCATTGCGCTGGAAGCCGCCAAGCAGTGCGGCCGGGGTGTTCTGCCAGACGTAGCTCTGCCGCTGCCGAACTTCGGGGCGGTGTGCCGCAGCTTTGACCAGTACGACCTTGTGCTGTTCTGCTACGAGTGCGGCGGCGCACCCCTGCGCCAGCTGCTGGCTGATGCAAAGCCCGCCGATGGGCAGAAGCTGCGCCTTGCCATCGTGACCGGCGCAGAGGGCGGCTTTGCCGCCGAGGAGGCCGAAATGGCCGCCAAGGCCGGGGCAAAAACGGTGGGCCTTGGCCCCCGCATCCTCCGGTGCGAGACCGCCCCGCTGGCGGTGCTCTCCGCCGTCATGACCCTGACCGGGAATCTGGAGTAAGCATAAAAAAGGACGTATCTGCTTGACAAATACGCCCGGAATGATTATACTGAAAACAGAAAAGGTGCTGCCCGGCAATGGTCAGCTTCCATACCCTAGACAATCAGAAAAGATTG
>CAKTGQ010000067.1 GCA_934561555.1 uncultured Faecalibacterium sp.
CCCTTTTCGTGGGCCAGCTGCTCCACATAGCCCTTGAACACCACCTCGCGCGGGTCGCTGAGGGAGTAGACGGCGTGCCCCATGCCGTAAATCAGACCCTTGCGGTCGAAGGCCTCGCCGTGGAGCAGCTTTTTCAGGTAGGCTTCCAGCTCCTCATCGTCCTCGAGGTCGTGGAGGTTGTCCCGGATGTTCTGCATCATGTGCATGACCATCAGGTTGGCACCGCCGTGGCGCGGACCCTTGAGGGAGCACAGCGCCGCCGCCATGGCCGAGTAGGTGTCGGTGCCGGAGGAAGTGACCACGCGGGTGGTAAAGGTGGAGTTGTTGCCGCCGCCGTGCTCAGCGTGCAGCAGCAGCGCCACGTCCAGCACGCGGGCTTCCAGCGGGGTGTACTGCATATCCGGCCGCAGCATCCGCAAGAAGTTCTCTGCGGTGGAAAGGCTGGGGTCCGGGCGGTGGATATACATACTGGCGTCTTTTTCGTAGTGGTTATAGGCGTGGTAGCTGTACACCGCCAGCATGGGGAAGATGCCCGCCAGCTGGATGCTTTGGCGCAGCACGTTGGCGGTGTCCAAATCCGCCGCCTTGGGGTCGTAGGAGGCCAGCGTCAGCACGCTGCGCGCCATGCTGTTCATGATATCATGGCTGGGCGCCTTCATAATGACATCGCGGGTAAAGTTGGTGGGCATGGTGCGGCACTCGCCCAGCACCGCGCAGAACTGCTCCAGCTGCTCCGGGGTGGGCAGCTGGCCAAACAGCAGCAGATAGCCCGCCTCCTCAAAGGCAAAGCGGCTGCCGCGGCTGCCGTTGATGAGGTCTTTTACGTCATAGCCGCGGTACAGCAGCTGACCGTCTGCCGGGTGCTTTACCCCGTCCACATACTGGAACGCCCGGATGTCCGAGATGTTGGTCAGACCTGCCAGCACGCCCTTGCCGGTCTCATCGCGCAAGCCCGCCTTGACCCCGAACTCCCGGTAGAGGTCCTTGGGGATGCGGTCGTGCTCTGCACAAAGGGGCTGCTGCTGGTCGAAGTAGCTTAATACGTTCTGCAAATGGTCCATGTCTGGCTGCTCCTTTCCTGTTCGTCCATATCAGTTTCTCATTTTTCAATAGCTTTTATATTACAGAACGGATATTTCGCTGTCAACCAACATTTTGTAAAAAAATATGAAACAATTCAGCCGTAGGGGTCGTACAGGTCGTACTCCTCGGTCTCCTGATGCTTCTCTTCCAGCACCCGGATGGCCTGCTCCAAGGCGCTCTGGGAGCAGCCGCTCTCGCTTACCAGCGCATGCACAGCGGCGGCAAGGTCGCCGTCAAACAGGGTGTCCAGCCGCTGCCGCATACAGTACACACCGTACGCCCGCCGGGTGACCAGCGGCACATACACGTTGCAGTTGCCCTGCTTTGCCGACCTGACCCAGCCTTTTTCCTCCAGCCGGTAGAGAAAATTCAGCACCGTAGCTGCCGCCCAGCCGGTAGCCTTGAGCTTCTGGCTGATATCCCGCCGCGCCGCCGCGCCCGGGCACGCCCACACCGCAAGCATCACCTGTTCTTCCGCCGCCGAAAGCGGCCGCAGGGTATCCGGTAATCCGTACATCTGTTGTACCTCCATAGATTTTCTTAGCGGGCAAGCCCTCTCAGGCGCTCCCGCGCCAGCTCCCCCAAGGGGGGAGCCAAGGTTTAAAGCCCGTTGCTAAAGCGTTAGGTGTAATGCGAAAGTTTCCGGCAGTGCTCTTGGCTCTCCCTTTGAGGAAAGACTTCCCCCGCTCCGGGGGAAGATGTCGCGCAGTGACAAAAGGGGGAATCTGTCACCGTAGGTGACTGAGAGGGCGCACGCCGTTGCCCCACCGTTGAAGTTCGGATGTAATAAGAAAGTTTCCCGCCACTGCTAAAGCCGTCCCCTTGGGGGAGCTGGCAAACCGTCAGGATTTGACTGAGGGAGTTTTCTTTTACATTTGTCTCAGCTCTCCCAGTATACCGCGTTTCTATCAAAGGCGCAAGGGTGAAAAATCCGCATAGAATCAGGGGATAGTGCGTATCTTTTACAAATGTCTTACGTTTTGTCTCTGCGCGGCGCACATTTGTATGCTTTGTGCCATCAGGCCGGGTACAGGGGCCATATCTTTGTGCAAAGATGCTCTTGTTTTCGGCATGGAAAAACCGGTATACTACGGCTACGGAAAGTAACAGACGCACCGCAAAACAGGCGGTGCTGCGTGATAGGTGCATCACAGGAAAAGGAGAGGTTCATTATGGCACGAGTATATAACTTCAGCGCAGGCCCCAGCATGCTGCCCGAAAAGGTGCTGCGGCAGGCACAGGCCGAGCTGCTGGAATACGGCGACAGCGGTCAGAGCGTCATGGAGATGAGCCACCGCAGCAAGTGGTTCGATGCCATCATCAAGGACACCGAGGCTTCCCTGCGCCGGGTGATGAACATCCCGGATAACTACAAGGTGGGCTTCTTTCAGGGCGGTGCCACCCAGCAGTTTGCCATGGTGCCGCTGAACTTTATGACCACCGGCAAGGCGGACTACATCGTGTCCGGCAACTTCTCGGGTCTGGCTGCCAAGGAGGCCGCCAAGTTCGGTGAAGCCAAGATCGTAGCTTCCAGTAAGGATAAGAACTTCACTTATATCCCGGATGTAAACGCTATTGACTACGATAAGGACGCCAGCTACATCCACATCTGCCAGAACAACACCATCTTCGGCACTCAGTATGTGGAGCTGCCGCAGGTGGAGGGCGTGCCGCTGGTAGCAGATATGAGCTCCATGATCCTTTCCAAGCCCGTGGATGTCAGCAAGTACGGCTGCATCTACTTTGGCGTGCAGAAGAACGTAGCCCCCGCCGGCATGGCCATTGCCATCATCCGGGACGACCTGCTGGGTCACGCCGCAGATAACGTGCCCACCATGATGAACTACACCACCCTGCTGGCGAAGGACAGCATGTACAACACCCCGCCGTGCTGGTGCATCTACATGACCGGTCTGGTGCTCAAGTATCTGGAAAACGACATCGGCGGTCTGGCCAATATGCAAAAGATCAACGAAGCCAAGGCCAAGGTGCTGTACGACTATCTGGACGGGCAGGAGTTCTTCACGAACCCTGTGGAGCACCGCTACCGCAGCACCATGAACGTCACCTTCACCAGCCCCAACCCGGACATGGACAAAAAGTTCTGCGCCGAGGCCGCCGAGGCGGGCTTTGTGAACCTGAAGGGGCACCGTCTGGTAGGCGGTATGCGCGCTTCCATCTACAACGCCATGCCTGCCGAGGGCGTGGACAAGCTGGTGGACTTCATGGA
>CAKTGQ010000068.1 GCA_934561555.1 uncultured Faecalibacterium sp.
GCGCTCGAGGGAACTCGAATCCCTGGCCCTCTGATTAAAAGTCAGATGCTCTACCGGCTGAGCTACGAGCGCATATTCTGCGGCAAAACAATACCGCCGAATAATATTACCACAATTGGCTGCAAAATGCAAGAGCAACGCTCAAAAAAGCAGAAATTTCAGTATTATACAAAAAATCATTTAAAAAGCCTTTGCGCCCGGCGCTGCAGCAGCTCCACCAGCAGGCCGGTATAGATGCTGACCATCGATGGTGCTTCGCCCAGATCCATCGCCTTGCGCTGGGGCAGGTCGGCCAAGCGTCCTTTGTACAGGCACTTCAGCTGGGGCAGCAGGGTGTAGTCGTTGGGGTGCATCAGGGTGCTATCCTTGGGCAGCGCCAGAGCACCGCTTTGCTCCAGCACCTCGCTGACGAACTGGGAGCAGAAATAATGGTGGCGGCGCTGCCAGCGGATATGCAGCCCGCACAAGATCAGCCCCAGCGTGTTGAAGCTGTACTCCTCGCTGTGGCGCATGAACTCCTCGGCGCGGTGCATGGCACGGAAATAAGCCTCGTCGGATACCTCCAGCGTGTACAGCGCACAAGGGGCGTCGTCCCGCAGGCGGAAAACGCCCTTGTTCAGATATTCTTTGCTGGGGCCTGCGGGGAACATGGTGTAGCCGTTTTTGCGGGTGGAGCTGTACAGACAGCTCAGCTCTGCATCAAACGCCATGGAGGCGTGGGTATAGCTGGCACCGGTGGCGGCATAGACCAGTTTGGACAGCAGCGTGCCGGAGCGGGTGAGCAGGATGTAGATGGTTTTCATGGCAGTTCCTTTATATGTGGGCCGCCGCAGCGGGCGGAAAAGTGTTTCTATTTAAAATAAGTATAACACAAGTAAAGTTCTTTTACCAGAAAAACGGTTGAGACAACGCAAAAATTGCACATTGGAACAAAGCGGGCGGCAAATCGGGGCATAAACTGACCTGTTTTTCCATGTATCCCTGCTTGTCAAACTTTTATCAAAATGTCGTTTTTCTCCCGTCCCGCCTTATTTTTCACAGTCTGCATCCCTGCCGGGCTTCGTGAAATTACTTAATGTGGGAAAGCTTGTTTATGAAATTTGTTTCTTTTTTGCAAACAGAACCTTCCATTTATTGCTTTTGGAAAGCTTTTGTGTATAATGATAGACAGGAGAATTTGCATTGCATCGTTCTGTGCAGTCTCCCCCTTGTGCGGTGTCCGTACCATAAATGGCGCTGCATCTCCTACACAGAGTTATGTAAGGATCAAACGAAAGTAGAGGTACGCAAATATGGCAAAGTTGGATCTTACCAAGTATGGCATCAACGGCACGACTGAAGTCGTGCACAACCCCTCCTACGAGCAGCTGTTCGCAGAGGAGACCAAGCCCGAGCTGGAAGGCTACGAGAAGGGTCACGTCAGCGAGCTGGGTGCTGTGAACGTGATGACCGGCATCTATACCGGCCGTTCTCCCAAGGATAAGTTCATCGTGATGGACGAGAACTCCAAGGACACCGTGTGGTGGACCAGCGATGAGTACAAGAACGACAACCACCCCGCTTCCCAGGAGGCTTGGAAGGCTGTCAAGGAGATCGCTCAGAAGGAGCTGTCCAACAAGCGCCTGTACGTCGTGGATGCTTTCTGCGGCGCCAACAAGGATACCCGCATGGCAGTGCGTTTCATCGTGGAGGTGGCCTGGCAGGCACACTTCGTTACCAATATGTTCATCCGTCCCACCGCTGAGGAGCTGGAGAACTTCGAGCCTGATTTCGTTGTTTACAACGCTTCCAAGGCTAAGGTCGAGAACTACAAGGAGCTGGGCCTGAACTCCGAGACTGCTGTGCTGTTCAACATCACCAGCAAGGAGCAGGTCATCGTCAACACCTGGTACGGCGGCGAGATGAAGAAGGGTATGTTCTCTATGATGAACTACTTCCTGCCGCTGAAGGGCATTGCTTCCATGCACTGCTCTGCCAACACCGACAAGAACGGCGAGAACACCGCCATCTTCTTCGGTCTGTCCGGCACCGGCAAGACCACCCTGTCCACCGATCCCAAGCGTCTGCTGATCGGCGATGACGA
>CAKTGQ010000069.1 GCA_934561555.1 uncultured Faecalibacterium sp.
GCGGAACAGGCTCATCACACCACCAACAAAGAGAAACAGAGCGTTCCCGACGGGGAACGCCCTGTTGTACATATCGCTATTATTTGTGGCTTTTGGCAGGGTGCGTCCGCAGGGCGCACCCTGTTTTTGTTTTACTGCGATTTATTTACAGAGAACAGCTACACTGCTCTCCGGTGATACATTATCAGCAATGGCAACATAGGAAATCGGCTGAACAATGTACCGATAAGTTTTTCCAGAGGTCAAACCAGAGAGCGTTGCCGTTGTACCGTTCACGCGATTCAGCATGGTCACCAGTCCCTTTTCATCGCAGGAGAACAGCTGGTATTCCGTTGCACTCTCTACCGGATTCCAAGAAAGTGTAATCGTTCCTTTTTGGTTGGAAACAGCCGTCACCACTGGTGCCGCAAGTGTGGCAAGTTCTACTTTCTGCTCCGGCTCCACGCCATTCTTCACCTGAATGACCCGGAAGCCCACATCTTCATAGCCTTGTGCGGCGTCTCTGCCCTCTTTACGGTACTCGGTACGGCAATCCGTGCGCGGGGTGTTCCATGCACCGCCCTTGACACCAAGTGTGGTGATGCCGTTTGCATCCGAGCGAACGGTGGAGGTCCACTCCCACACATTGCCCCAGAAATCCACCGCACCATGGGCACCACGGGTCACATCTGCATACTGCTCTACCGGGGTGCGTCCGTCGTTGACCCCGCAGTTGAAATCAGCATCTTTAGGCATATGGCCTGCTGCTAATTCCCACTCGCTTTCGCTGGGCAGACGGTAGGTGTTCACGCCATCTTTTGCGGTCAGCCATGCACAATAGGCCGCAGCATCCGCATAAGAAACATCATTTACCGGGTAGTCTCCCTGCCCGGCCGGATAGGTTCCGTTCTCCCAGTTTGCCGGAGCCTTTGCGCCAGTGGCGTTCAGATAGGCGGCATACTGGGCATTGGTCACTGGCGTGCGGCTGACATAGATGCTGTTGCCCGCACCCATGACGGGGATATAATCATACTTGGCCGCATCTGCGATGCGCCATTTCAGCAGCCGGGAGTCTGTAAAGCGCAGCATACTGCTATTGATGCGGTTCCAGTAGGAAACGTACATTTCCTGCACGATTTCCTCCATCTCGGCTACTTTTTCATCGCTGCCAGGTTTGCCTGCCGTTTCCACTTTCAACTCAGCAAGTTTGGCTTCCTTTTTATCCAGTACTGCATTGTAATTTTCGATGACCATATCACGCAGGGCAAGGTAGTCTTCCTGTGTGTGCGATTTCTGGTAAGCAGCGATAAGCTGCTTGGTTTCTTCTGTCAGTTCTGGCTGCTCTTTTTCGATAAAATCACTGTTTTTGTACATTGCCATTTCATCTGTGGTCGCTCCGGTAGCCAAAGCCACCGTAGGCAGAACAGATAGCGATAGGGTAGCCACTAGAACAAAACTTGTGATTTTACAGGACAGTTTCATTGTCGTTCTCCTTTTCTGCATCGTTTCCAATCAGCCAGTTTACAAGACTGATGGAAGGATCAAGATATGTTTGGGATGGTACTGCAAAATGGTCAGCATCTTCAAAAATGGTGATTTGGGCATTTCCACCGAGCGCATTCAGTTCGGAAACAGCATTCTCCGAGTATTCTGGCAGAATCACTGTGTCATCACTTCCGACAAAAGCCCACACGGGGATATCTTTGAGTGCTTCCAGTTGTGCTGCCTGTCCTCGTGCGCTGCCAGAAAGTGGCGCAATACGGGCAAACATCTGCGGATACTGCGCCGCCAGATTCCATGTTCCGGTGCCGCCCATGCTGTGCCCGGTCAGAGAAATGTTGTCTGAATCAATTTGGTAAGTAGAAACCGTTTCGGAAATCAGCTGATATACGCTCTGGCTGACGCTGGCCCACCCTCTTTTCTCGGTAGGCAGCTGCGGAATGAGGATGTAAGCCGGAACATCCCCTAACTGACTGTTTTTCAGATATTGCGGAAAACCGTCCTCTTCCATCAGAATGTTCAGATCATCGCCCTTTCCGCTGCTCCCGTGCAGATAAACGATCAGCGGCATATTTTCCACAGGATTTTTCGGGGTATAG
>CAKTGQ010000070.1 GCA_934561555.1 uncultured Faecalibacterium sp.
GGTGGACGGTACAGGACTCGAACCTGTGACCTCCTGCACGTCAAGCAGATGCTCTACCAGCTGAGCTAACCGTCCATGTCATATCGACTTAGATAGTTTACCACAGCTTTTTACAAAAAGCAAGACCTTTTGTGCTTTTTATGCGTTCTTTTTTACTTTTCCGGCGAAAGCGCCCGGCGGATGATATCGTACAGCACCGGCTTCATGGCGTCGATGTTGTCCGGCTTGCCCTCCAGAATGCTGGAATAGCACACCGACATACACATACTGCCAAGGGCCGTGATGCGCTGGTAGACCTCCCGTTCGGTGCGGCCCGCCATCTCCGGGCTGGAAAGCACAATGGCCAGCAGCTTGCGCATCAGCGGCTCAGCTTCCCTGCTGGCTTCGATCTGATCCAGCCCGGGCCAGACGAAGTTGCGCTCCAGAAACCGCAGCACCAGCACATCCTGCCGCAGCGCCTCGATGATATGGTCGATGACGAACACCACCTGTGCGGTAAAATCGGGCAGCTCGGTGTGCTGCTCGACTGCAAGGCAGGCATCACTCAGCAGCTGGTAGCTCACCCGCCCCAGCAGCGCCTGCATCACCGCGCCCTTATCCTGAAAATACAGATAAAACGTTCCCTTGCCCACCTTGGCACGACTGGTGATATCCTCCACGCTGGTCTTGGCGGTGCCCCGCTCCAGAAACAGCTCGTAGGCTGCATCCAGCAGGGCGCGGCGCTTTTCCTGTTTCTTCCCTTCCACGGTGCTCATGCTCTGGGTAGATTCCTCTTTTCTCTGAATTTGGACGCAGGTATGTGCCGCGTCCGGTCTGTGTACCTTAGTTTAGCAGTCCTTTGCCGTTTGTGCAAGCCCGATTTGTTATACAATGTTTTGCAGGTGATAAAAAAACTAACTTTCAGTCACTTTTTCCGCTTGACACTCTGCCCGGGGTGGATATAATAGTGTTTGCCCGGAAGATGACCAACAGTCAGTTTTGTGGGCATTCCCAATCAACTTTCTATTCTGGAGGGTTCTCATGAAAAAGATCGCACAAGGCATCGTGCGTCTGCGCAAGCTGATCTTAACAGTGGCCGTGCTGCTGTTGATCCCTTCCGCGATCGGCGCCATTGCCACCCGCATCAATTATGACATCCTCACCTACCTGCCGCAGGATCTGGACTCCATGATCGGCGAGGTAGCCCTTGAGGACGATTTCCATCTGGCCTCCACCGGTATGATCACGGTAGAGGGCCTGCCAACCAATGAACTCATCGCCATGAAAAAGGAGATCGACGCCGTGCCCGGCGTTACCCAGACCTTCTGGCTCAGCGATGTGATCGACCCCAACATTCCCACCGCCATGCTGCCTGCCGATGTGCAGCAGTTCATGTTCGGCAAAAACGATTCCACCATGCTGATCGTCCGCTTTGACGCTCCCAGCGCCAGCGACGAGACCATGGATGCGGTCGCGCAGATCGAAAAGCTGCTGCGCAAGGACTGCTTCTTTGGCGGCATCAGCGTTATTTTGCAGGACACCAAGGCGCTGGTCAATCAGGAAATGCCCCTGTACATCCTGATCGCCGTGGGCGCCAGCCTGCTGGTGCTGTTCCTCTCGCTGGAAAGCACCCTCACCCCGCTGCTGTTCATGCTGGGTCTGCTGTTCCCCATTGCGTACAACTTCGGCTCCAACATCCTGCTGGGGCAGATCAGCTACATCACCGAGGCGCTGGCCACCGTGCTGCAGCTGGGCGTTACGATGGACTTCTCCATCTTCCTGCTGCACCGCTATGAGGAAGAAAAGGAACTGCGCTCCTCCAACGAGGAGGCAATGTCCAGCGCCATCTGCAAGACCATGACCTCCATCTCCGCTTCCAGCCTGACCACCATTGCAGGCTTCCTTGCTTTGTGCGCCATGCGCCTGACGCTGGGCCGCGATATCGGCCTTGTCATGGCAAAGGGCGTGGCACTGGGCGTCATCTGC